>NZ_CP048115.1:3239315-3887178 GCF_010093045.1 Mucilaginibacter sp. 14171R-50
TATATATTACTGATGTCAAACGATATTGGCATAGCGGTAAATACATCGCAGGCGCGCACCATTATGCACGACCTGTTTGAAGAAACCCAGCAACAGGCCGAAGAACTGGAAGCACAGCAGGAAGAAATGCGGGTTACCAACGAAGAACTGATGAACAAAACAGAAATGTTGCAGGCATCAGAAGAAGAGCTGCGTGTACAGCAGGAAGAGTTGCGAACCATTAACGCCGAACTGGAAGAAAAAGCAAGCCTGCTTGAAGAAAAGAACCAGGCCATTGAAGAGGCCCGCCAATCCATCAGCATTAAAGCGAACGAACTGGAAACCACAGGCAGGTACAAATCAGAGTTTTTGGCTAATATGAGCCACGAACTGCGCACCCCGCTAAACAGTATTTTGGTGCTGGCCCGTATTCTGAAAGACAACAAACCGCACAACCTGTCCGAAGATCAGATCAAATACGCAAGTGTTATATTCAATGCCGGCAACGACCTGCTTACGCTGATCAACGACATCCTCGACTTGTCGAAAATTGAATCGGGTAAGCTGGATATGCAAAACGAAGATATCCGTGTTAGCGATATCCTGGCCGATATGCAATCGCTTTTTGCCGAAGTTGCCAGCAACAAACACATCAATTATACCACCCAGCTATCAGATGTGCCGCAAACCATATACACTGATAAGGTAAGGGTAGAGCAGGTATTGAAAAATCTGCTGGCGAACGCGTTTAAGTTTACCCCCGAAGCTGGCACCATCAGTATAAACGCTGTTGCAGGCCCCCGCGAAAACACCATTAGCTTTAAAATAAAAGATTCGGGCATAGGCATCCCGGCCGAAAAGCAGAAGCTGATCTTCGAGGCGTTTCAACAGGCCGACGGTTCAACAAGCCGCAAATACGGCGGTACCGGGTTAGGATTGTCTATCAGTCGCGAACTGGCTTTACTGCTGGGCGGCACAATTACCCTTAGCAGCGAGCCGGGCAAGGGCAGCGAGTTTGTGCTTACCCTTCCTTTTAAGGCTAAAAATGCCGAACCGCACGAAAACAGCCTGCCGACAGTGGAAACTTATCAGCCGACCACCTTCCTGGAAACGATAGTTAAAAAATCTTCTGACCCAGACCACGAGCCCTTTGTGATCATTGTTGAGGACGATAAAAACTTTGCCAACATCCTGCAGGATTACGCTCAGGAGCATGGATTTAAATCTATAGTGATAAGCGAAGGCACCAACGCTGTTGAAGCCATTAAGGAGCAGCAGCCCGATGCAGTCATCCTGGATATCATGCTGCCGGGCAAGGATGGCTGGCAGATATTGAAAGAATTAAAGCACGATGAGGCGACTTTGCATATCCCTGTGCATTTAATGTCGGCCGGCGAAGCCGCCGCAAACCGTGTACGTAAAGAAGGCGCAATCAGCTTTTTGAAAAAGCCGGTAAGCACCGAAGCCCTTGATAAGCTGTTTGGTGATATTGTTGCCAACAGCGATACCCGTGTTACGCAAATATTGTTGGTAGAAGACCATAAGGCGCAAAGTCAGGCGCTTAAAGAGTTGATGCAGAGCCGCGGTATAACCGTAGATGCCGCGTTTGACGGCGAGTCGGCATTCCGGATGCTGCACGAGACCGAATACCAGTGCGTTATACTTGACCTTAACCTGCCTGATATATCCGGGCTTGACCTGTTAGACAAGATCAAAGAGGTTGATAAATTTGCTTCCCTGCCGGTTATCATCAATACGGCTATGGAACTTGATAAAACATCGGTAAACAGGCTGATGCAGTATGCCAATGCCATGGTGGTAAAAACCAGCAAATCATCAGACAGGCTGATAGACGAAGTAAACCTGTTTTTGAACAAGATAAGCGAATCGGGCATTCAGCCCGGAGCAAACCCGGGTAAAATTAAAACCACCACCAAAGGTAAAGAAACCATTAAAGGCAAAAAGGTGCTTATTGTTGATGACGATATGCGCAACATCTTCGCCCTAAGCAGCGCCCTTGAAAGTTATGACCTTAACGTGGTGATTGCTAACGACGGAGAAGAGGCTATAGCGAAGCTGGAAGAGATAACCGATATTGATATTGTGCTGATGGATATCATGATGCCGAAAATGGATGGTTACGAAGCCACAAGGCATATTCGTAAACAAAACAAATGGGCTAAGCTTCCTGTTATTGCGTTAACCGCAAAGGCCATGAAGGATGACCGTGAAAAATGCATAGCAGCCGGCGCTAACGATTATATTACTAAACCGGTTGATATGGATAGGCTGATATCCTTAATGCAGTTGTGGCTGGATAGCTAATATATGAAGGTACTGCCAACTAAAGACACCATAACAAGCGCGCAACTAAACGAACTTATAGATATTGTAAAAACTATCCATGGGTTTGATTTTAGTGATTATACCGAAGCCTCCTTTAAGCGAAGGCTTGGCCGCATCATGATGTTGAAAAAGCTGGAATTTTACGATCTTAAACATATACTGGTAAATAACCCCGAATTTTTTCAGGAATTTTTAGAAGAAATTACGGTAAATGTTACCGAAATGTTTCGCGATCCGGCGTTTTATAAGGCCTTAAAAACCCAGGTGGTACCATACCTGTCAACCTATCAGAATATAAAGATATGGAGTGCGGGATGTTCGTCGGGCGAAGAGGTTTACTCAATGGCAATTTTGCTTAACGAGGAAAAGCTGCTTAAAAAAACATTTATATACGGTACGGATATAAATGCCGGTGTACTTAACGAGGCCCGAAAAGGCATATACAGCTTGCGCAAATTAAAAAGCTATGCCGAAAACTATTTGTTCACAGGCCTTCCCGGCTCGTTGACCGACCATTTTACCATTATGTACGATGCCGCGGCCATCCACAGCGAGCTGAAGCAAAATACGCTTTTCTCGGTCCACAACTTAATATCTGATACCGGTTTTAACGAATTTCAGATGATAAGCTGCCGCAACGTGTTTATTTATTTTGAAACCGAATTGCAATACAAGATACTCGACCTGTTTTACAAAAGCCTTTGTCCGCTGGGCTACCTTTGTTTAGGCAACAAGGAAACCATCCGTTCAGAGGTTTTCCGTAAAAAGTTCAAGGTCATCAACCAAAAAGAAAACATATACCAAAAAATTGGCTCTTGATGATGAAATAAGGAACCGTTGGGCGCAATCGCGAATACTGCTTTTAGGCGGTTCGGCGGGGTCATTTAAACTTTTGTTCCGGCTGGTAAAACTGTTCCCCAAAAACCTGAATAAAACGGTAATTATCGTTATCCACAGAAAAAAAAACTTTTTTAGCGAAATCGAAAAACTGTTCGCAGAGAATAGCCGTATGTTGCTACGGGAAATCAGCGACAAGGAGCCGGTAGAGCGCAACGTAATTTATATTGCACCGCCAAATTATCATACACTGGTGGAGAACGAAGGTTTTTTTAGCCTTGATGTATCTGATGCGGTGTGGTACTCAAAGCCCTCTATCGATGTTACTTTTGAGAGTGTTGCCGACGTTTACGGAAGCCGTGTTACTGCCGTTTTATTGTCGGGCGCTAACCAGGATGGGGCAGAGGGTTTATTAAAATTACGCCAGAAGGGGGCATTAACAATAGCGCAGCATCCCGACGACGCAGATATGATAGAAATGCCCCAGGCGGCCATTGATTTGGGTGCTGCCGAATACATTTTACGAACAACCGAGATTTTTGAACTGCTTGAAAAATAACATAACCCCTACAACTTTATTTCACCTTAATGGCCCCTGTAAATATTCTTATTGTTGATGATAGGAAAGAAAATATAATAGCGCTCGAGGCCCTGCTTAACCGCCCGGATATACAATTATTCGCCACTACATCGCCAAACGACGCGCTTAAAATAGCATGGAAAACGCCAATTAACATAGCGCTTATTGACGTTCAGATGCCCGAAATGGATGGCTTTGAACTGGTACAAATGCTGAAGGCCAACCCCCGTACAAAAAATATACTCACTATTTTTGTTACTGCAATTTCCAAAGAATCAAAGTACGCCGTTAAAGGTTTTGGAGCAGGGGCGGTAGATTATTTGTATAAACCGCTCGATCCGTATATTACATCCGCCAAGGTTGATGCCTTTATACAGCTTGCGCGGTCGCAGAATGATATCCGGCAAAAAAACAACGAGCTTGAAGATTTTGCAATAGTAGTTAAAAACAGCGCCGATATTATATGTGCTGTTGATGCGGAAAATTTTAGGATAAAGTCTGTAAACCCGGCTGTCGAAACTATTTTGGGCCACAAGCAAGCTGCCGTTTTAGGTACCAGCATTATTGATCTGGCCATTGATACCGACCAACCCGTGTTCAGGAAAAAGCTGGGCGAAATTGTTAAGGACAACAAAAGTTTTGCGGTATCCGAACTTCAGTTCAATACCTTTGATAAGCATGTTATATGGGTAGAGTGCCGTGCTTCGTACCGTAATAAGACTATCTTTATCAACATCAGCAATATCTCGCCTCAAAAAAGTTATCAGTTACAGCTTATTAAATCAAAAGAAGCGGCCGAGTACGGTAAAAAAGTAAAAGAGACCTTTTTGGCCAACATGAGCCATGAGCTGCGCACGCCGGTTAACGGTATAATTGGCTTAAGCAGCTTGCTGCGCAAAACACCCCTTAACAACCAGCAGAACAACTTGCTGGATATGCTCGAAACATCATCACGTTCATTATTGGGCGTTATTAACGATGTGCTTGATATAAGCAAGATGGAGGCAGGTAAACTGAACATCGTTCGTTCGCCAAATAACATTAAAGCCATCGTTACCTCGGTTGCAGGTTTATTGAAATTTAATGCGGATGAAAAAGATTTAGAGTTTATTACCGATGTAGACAGCGATATACCCGAAACTTTACTGGTCGACTCGTTGCGGTTAAACCAGATATTGATGAATTTGCTAAGCAACGCTATAAAGTTTACTGATAGGGGATACGTTAAACTTAATGTATCCGTGCTGCAAAAATCAAACAATAAAGTGAAACTCAAGTTTAGTGTAGAGGATACCGGTATTGGTATACCGCCTGCACGATTGTCGAAGATATTCGAATCGTTTGAACAGGCCGAAGACGATACCTCTAATAAATACGGAGGTACCGGTTTAGGCCTTGCTATTGTTAAGCGGCTCATCGAACTAAAAGGAGGCGAGCTTACGGTAAGCAGCAAACCCGGCACCGGCAGCATATTTAGTTTTGTAAACTGGTTTGCTATAGCAAACCACCCTCAGGTTCCTAAAATGGTTAAAACAAGCACTAAACTGGCCCCGTTTGTAAACACAAGTGTTTTGGTTGCAGAAGACAATTTGATAAACCAATTTATGGTGACCAAATTGCTAAAGGACTGGAATGTAAAGGTTGAGATTGTTGATTCAGGCGATAAAGCTCTTGAAAAGTTAAAAGAAACGCGTTACGACCTGGTGCTGATGGATACACATATGCCGGGGCTAAGCGGCTACCAAACTGCCCGGGCTATCCGTACGGAGTTTGAGGAGCCCATGCGCAGTATACCTATTATATCGCTATCCGCGTCGGCATTTGAACACGAGCAGCTCGAAGCGATAGCTGCCGGTATGAATGATGTATTGTCGAAACCCTTTGAAGCACATGAGTTGCATGCCAAAATAGCAAAGGTTTTAAAAGACAAAAAGATGGCTAAAAGGGCAGTTTAATTTGGCCTTTGCCCATAACGCGCGCTTCGTGGTCTAACAACCACTGCTTGCGCCATAAGCCGCCTGCATAACCTGTTAAGCTGCCGTTACTGCCCACAACGCGGTGGCATGGCACAATTATCCACAAATTGTTTTTGCCGTTTGACGCTGCAATGGCGCGTATGGCCAGCGGGTTGTTCTTCAGGGTTGATTGCTGGCCGTAGGTAATGGTGCTGCCATACGGTATTTTTAACAACTGCTGCCAAACCTGTTGCTGAAAAGCCGAGCCAGGCTGGTTTAACGGCAGGTCAAATTCTTTCCGGTCGCCGGCGAAGTACTCGTCTAATTGTTTCATAGCCTCTTTCAGCAACGGCGAATCGGTTCCGGTTTCTTGCAACCCCTCTTCATCGCGGATGGATACCTTGGTGATATGTGTATCATCAGCAGTGATAAGGGCAATACCTACAGGGGTGCGGTGATAAACCTGGTACATATTATTGCTGTGCTTTTGTAAGCGATTTTAAATACACCTTGCTCATTTTACTGCCTATAAATTTTGCCGGTAAAAAGTTCATGAATACATTCCCTATGCGGTTTAGCAAGCCAGGCACATAGTTATATTTACGGGTAATTAACGCGTAGATCGCCTCTTTTGCAGCTTCGCTAACAGGCATCAGCCATCCTTTAAGCTCGTTAAACTTGCTGTTGTCGGTCATCTCGGTAGCTATGCCGCCCGGCGCAAAAACAGTTATTGAAAAAGCAGGGTTGGTTAACTCGTTATGCAATGCATTGCCAAACGCGGTTATAAAGGCCTTGGTTGCCGAGTAAGCCGCCTGGTAGGGCACCGGGAAAAAACCTGCCATGCTCGATACCAGCATCAACCCGCCCTCAGTACCGGGTTTGTCAAAATATTTTACAAGGCTGTTGGTCATGCGTACCACGCCTATTACGTTTGTTTTAAGGATGCTTTCAAAGTTATCCCACGGTAGCTCCGTATGCCTGCCAAAATAGGTTACACCGGCGTTTAAAATGGCGGCATACAGGTTATTATCTGCAATGCTTTCAGCAATTACCCGGTCGGCCTCTTCCGGGATGGATAGGTCGGCAACAATAACCTTAACTTTAATACCCGCGACCTGTTCCAGTTCGGCCTTCAGCTGGTTCAGGTTATCGGCACGGCGGGCGGCAATAATAAGGTTGGCTTTATGCACGTTCGCCAGCTGCCGGGCCATTTCCTGCCCAAGTCCGCTTGATGCGCCCGTTACCAATACCCATTTATTATTCAACTGCAGGTTTTTCATTTTGCTAAGTTATTCTTTTAGTCGGAAAGTTGGGAAGTCCGTGAGTCCGAAAGACCGAAGTCCGGAAGACCGAGAGACCGAAATACGGAAAGTCCGAAAGTCCGTAAGACCGAAAGACAGGAGCCCGATCGTTAAAGATATTTTTTCTTTCGGACATTCCGACTTCCGGACTTTCTGACTTCCGGACTTTCGGACTTTTTACCTTTCTTTGCAGTATGAAACTGGCCGGGCAAACTATCGAACTTTTAAAAAAGGAGATCATCCTGGAATGGCGTTCAAAATACGCTTTTAATGGTATCCTGCTATATATCGTTTCTACCGTGTTTGTTTGTTATATTTCCTTTAACCTAAATCCCGGTTTTAAAGAAAGCACCGGCTACGCCATTGTATGGAATATCCTTTTTTGGATAATTATGCTCTTTGCATCAGTAAACGCTATTGCCAAAAGCTTTTTGCAGGAAAGCAAGGCCCGTTTGCTCTACTATTATTCTATAGCGCATCCGCAAGCTATTATCCTGTCAAAAACCATCTACAACGCCTTACTCATGGCATTGTTGAGCATACTGGCCCTGCTGGTTTATATGCTGTTTTTCCCTAACACAGTAAACGATCTCCTGTTCTACTTTGTAACCGTACTGTTGGGCAGCATAAGCTTTTCTACCGTGTTTACCATGCTATCGGGCATAGCATCAAAGGCGGGCAACAATGGTACGCTCATGGCTATACTAAGCTTCCCTGTTATTATACCGGTGATACTGCTGCTGGTAAAAGTAAGCAAAGCTGCCATGGATGGTATAGACCGCAGCCTCAGCCTGGGCAGCATTGGCGTGCTGCTGGCCATAAACGTTATTGTTATTGCCTCCTCTTTAATATTGTTTCCATATCTGTGGCGCGACTGATGCTTTCGTCACCATTATATCGTTTAGCTGTTTGCCGGTGGTTTGTTTTACTGGTTTGTATTGGCTGGGGTTTTAGTGCCGATGCGCAATCAGTGATCAATGGCAAGGTGGTTAGTTCGGCATCAAACGAGGTTGTACCAAAGGCCAGCGTATTTCTAAACAACGCCACATTTGGCACCGCAACTAATGACGACGGTACGTTTACTTTACGCGGCGTTAAGCCGGGGCAGTATGACCTCATCGTATCAACCCTTGGATATGAAGAATACACGCAAAAAATACAGGTGGGGCAGGGGCCCATAACCGTTAACATAGCGCTTACGCCAAAAGTAATGATGATGCGCGAGGTGGTAATTACCAGCAACGCCGACTGGAAAAAGAACTTTGAACAGTTTAAAAAAGACTTTATAGGCGTAACGGATAATGCTAAATACTGCAAGGTGGAAAATCCCCGGGTGCTCAGCCTTTCGTTTATCCGTAAAACACAAACGTTAGAAGCATCGAGTGATGAGTTTTTGGTGGTGAATAATGATGCGTTGGGATATAAAGTGAAATTTTTACTGAGGGATTTTAGCAGCAATAATATTACCCGTACTATAAACTACTCCGGCCGCGTGCTTTTTGAAGAGTTGCCGGGCACCGCAGCGCAAAAGCAAAAGTGGAAGACCAGGCGCGATGAAGCATACTATGGCTCGGCCCAGCACTTTTACCGGTCGCTGTATAAGAACCGCCTCTCGCAGGAAGGGTTTGTTATATACGATTTCAGCAGGACCCTTGACCCCAACCGGCCGCCCGAAGCGCTGATACAAAAAAAGCTGAAAGCGTTCAGAATGGTTAATCGCGACTCGACTATTTATTGGCTGGGGAAGGAGGACATGCCCAAATGGTACCAAGAGCACCTTACTAAACCACCTTTAACCGCTTACGCGGTTCTGCGCAAACCCCCGCAAGAAGGTTTGTTTGTACTAACATTTCCCAATTACCTGTACGTTGTTTATACCAAAAAGCACGAAACCGAAGATTTTAAAGACCTTTACCGCCCGCTGGATATGGAAAATTTTGAAACCAGTGTTATCACCTTATTAGCCCCGATAGTAGTATTTGATATGAACGGAACAGTGGTGGCTGATAGTCCGCTTTATGAAGGCACATGGTCAAAAGCCAAGCTGGCTAATTTATTGCCGGTTGATTACGAGCCGTCGGACGGGGCAGGGAATTAGTGAATTTCTCAACCGCGTGGAAAGATGGGCGCAGCATCACACAAACCCAAAACCCTATCAATCTTTCAATTCAACATACCTGCGTAAATAACTTATTATAATTGATATGCATGCATAATGAAACATTGCTAATAATAGCGCAGCATGCTTAAATCAACCTATCTAATTATTACATTTGCTGCCATAATTTATATATGAAATTTATTTATCAAACCTGGTGGAAAGTATTAGCCGTTGTAGTGATCTTTTACACGCTTGTAGCCGGGTTTCTGCTGGGTGTGCCAAGGTTGCCCATCATGCACGAAACCATACGTAACACTTACTTCCACGTACCCATGTGGATAGCCATGTTCACGGTGTTTACCATATCGGTCATCTACAGTATAAAGTACCTGCAATCCGGCAAGGAAGAGTATGACATGATAGCTGTTGAATGCGCCAATACGGGTGTATTCTTCTTTGTTTTAGGGCTTATAACGGGCATGCTTTGGGCACGCTATACCTGGGGCGAGTACTGGAGTAACGATCCCAAGCAAAACAGCGCAGCTATTGCCTTTTTGCTGTATTGCGCTTACCTGGTGCTGCGAAATTCGATAGACGAGGAGCAGAAACGTGCCAAAATATCGGCCATATACAACATTTTCGCCTTCCCGGTGATGGTGGTGCTTATTATGGTGCTGCCACGACTGACCGACTCGTTGCACCCGGGCAACGGGGGGAATCCGGCATTTGGTAAGCTGGATATGGATAACCGTATGCGGATAGTGTTATACCCGGCATTTATTGCCTGGGCGCTTATAGCCGTATGGATAGCTACTATACGTTACCGCATCCGTTTAATTGAATATAAAAAGAACGCTATCAATTAATATAAAACCCTCATGTGCGCCGCTCAAAAAAGTAAACCGACACATGATCGCTTATCACCATTAAAATAAATTGCCTGATGAAAAAACTTGTTTCCGTACTACTGATGCTGCTTTGCTTTGTTGCCGTAAAAGCACAAAACGGAGCTTCTGTTGAAATGGCCGATAAAATGCGCAGCGAAGGCAAAATTTACGTGGTAATTGGCACCATAGTAATAGTATTTGCCGGGATAACTATTTACCTGTTCAGCATTGACAGGAGATTGAGAAAAATCGAGAAAGAAAAGTAAATCAAAAGCATGGCCTGTGTTGTTTAAACCTTGATTTAGGGCGCATATAGCCACATGTGTAAGCGATACACTAACATTAAAAATTTGAATTATTGATAAAATTTATACCAAATTTGTGCACTTTTTTAAGGAATTAATTATTTATCCAATTCTAAATTATGAATATCAATAATCCGACTGCAAATCAGGATACGCACTTTTTTGGTGACGTATGTAAAAACTTTGATCATGCAGCGCAGTTTACCCAGCACGATGCCGGTTTGTTAGACCAGATCAAATCATGCAACAGTGTTTACCGGTTTCGTTTCCCTATACGCAAAGGCAATGGCTTTGAAGTGATAGATGCATGGCGTGTAGAGCACTCGCACCACCAGTCGCCAACCAAGGGCGGTATCCGCTACAGCGAAATGGTGAACGAGGATGAGGTTATGGCCCTTGCAGCCCTGATGACCTACAAATGCGCCATTGTAAACGTACCGTTTGGCGGGGCAAAGGGCGGTATTAAAATAAACCCTAAAAACTACACCGTTGGCGAGTTGGAGAATATTACCCGCCGTTATACGGTAGAATTGATCAAAAAGAACTTTATTGGCCCCAGCATTGATGTACCTGCCCCTGACTACGGATCGGGCGAGCGCGAAATGAGCTGGATAGCCGATACATACGCCACCATGAACCCCGGCCAGCTTGACGCTTTAGGCGCCGTAACCGGTAAACCGATCGCTTTGCATGGTATTGCAGGCCGCCGCGAAGCTACCGGTCGTGGTGTGGCCATTGCCATACGCGAATGCGTAAGCGTTGGCGAGGATATGCAGAAGCTTGGCCTTACTGCAGGTTTATCAGGCAAAAAGATAATTGTACAGGGCTTAGGTAACGTGGGGTACTATTCCGCAAAATTCTTGTCGGAGTTTGGTGCCATCATAGTAGGGCTTTGTGAGTTTGAAGGCGCTATTTATAACGAGGATGGCCTGGATGTAGAGGCCGTTTTTCAGCACCGCAAATCAACCGGCTCTATCTTAGGTTATACAGGCGCCAAAAAAGAGTTTAAAAACACCATGGATGGCCTGGAGCAGCCCTGCGACATTTTAGTGCCTGCCGCCTTAGAGAACCAGATAACCGCCGAAAACATTGGCAGCATTAAGGCAAAGATCATTGCCGAAGGTGCAAACGGGCCGACCTCGCCAGAGGCTGAGGCTGCATTCTATAAAAACGGCGGTATGATCATCCCGGATATGTACGCCAACGCCGGCGGTGTTACCGTATCATACTTTGAGTGGTTAAAAAATCTTAGTCACGTTGCTTTCGGCCGCATGAACCGCAGGTTTGAAGAAAACTCGAACCTTAACCTGGTAAATATGGTTGAAGGCATTACCGGTACATCATTAACACCTATTCAACGTTCAACCATTATTAAAGGTGCATCGGAACTTGAACTGGTGAACTCCGGTTTAGAAGATACCATGATCCGTTCATACCACGAGATACGCGAGATATACAAAAACAACCCCAAGGTTGAAACCCTGCGTAACGCCGCAATGGTGGGCGCTATCAACAAAATAGCGGTATCGTACCAAAACCTTGGTGTGTGGCCGTAAATAGAGATTAGAGAAAGGAGATTAGTCTCCGTTTCGATTATAAAAAAAGAGCGCTAAAGGCGCTCTTTTTTTATGGCTGCCCAAGGATTTAATATTATATTCAAGCCAAATTATAGCTGTATGCCTAAACTTTTTTTCATGTTTTTTATAACGTTGGTGGTTACCGGCAAGCCGAAGGAAGCGGCACCGCAATACCGGGCTGAACCGAAAGCGATTGAACGCCACGCTTTCATCAAAACTGCACTGGCGCCCTCAGTTGCTGATACGGTATTAGATGTTATCAAAGAAGTTGTCGACGGCCGGCAATATACTATCCGCAGGACTGTGCAGGCTGGCTTAACCTTGCTTAATTCAAAAGAAGAGATCATCTTCCGCGACTCGTCATACATAAGCGACGCGAAATTTAAAGATTTTAATAACGATGGCTATAAAGATATCTGGATAGTAAGACCGGGCAACGTACCAGGCATAAGAGGGTTATTGCTTTATAACAAAACCTCCAAAACCTTTATAGAGGTAACCGACTTTGACCGTTTCCCTGCGCCGGAAGCAATAAAGGGTACCCGCTATTATTACTCGTACCACCGCAGTGGCTGTGCCGATATGAACTGGACGAGCGACCTGTTCTACCTCAAGAACTACAAGCCTGTTAAAATTGGCACCATCAACGGTTACGAATGTGCCGACAACGAAATTAAAGATGGAATATATATTTACAGGGTTGTTGGCGGAAAAAACATTAAAATGAAGCAAATGAATATCACCGCTATCAATAACTATACAAACTATAAATGGGGTTTTGTAAAAGATTACTGGCACCAAAACTACAAGCTGTTTTTGTAACTTTTCCCTAACCAATCTTATTTTATGTTAACGAATGTTAACAGATACGCCTGATTGCTTTTTGGCACATTACTTTTATTCCGATCAACCCAAACAGCAATGAAAACCAAACTTAAAATTGTATTTGTTTTAGCCGCCGTTGCCTTGGCAGGTGTTATTTTATTCCAGGCGTATTGGAGCTTTAATGCCTTTAAATTAAACAAACAACGTTTTGACGATGATATTGACGTGGTGATGCAGCGCGCGCTTGACAGCTGTAAAAAAGACTATTTCGATTCTGTACGCGTGGTAATGGTAAGGCGCCTTTCAGATCCGGGTACGCATATTAAAATAGATACCATCATGGGGCGCGATACAGCCCACGTGGCCTTACAGATAACCATAAAAAATAAATACACCGGTTTAGGTGAACCTTACAGCACCACCGTACCGGTATACGATTATTACAGGCAGAAAATAGACCATAAAGCCACCGTGCCCGAAGTTTTAACGGAAATGTCGTTTTACGTACCGCATTTAAGGGATGAGCTCTTGCTTTTATTAGGAATGGAGGATGCTATGAAAAGCAATACGGGTAACCAGGGCTTGCACAACGGAATTTTTGAACTACCTGAAAATTACCGGAGGGCTGATAGTATAAAGCTATACGAATATTACAGCAGAGAACTGGATAAGCTACACCCGCGCGCCGAATTTGAACTGCATTTTTCTGACAAGCCGATAGCGGCCACTGTAACCAGTGTGCCAAAGCCGTTTTCCATGCTGTGGCACTCTTCACCACAGCCTGCTGCTATAACTTCCGCTCAGACAAATCATGCTAACGAGCTTATGTATAGCGAAACTGAACAATACGACTACAAGTATCACGGTTTTTTATTTCTGCAGCATAACGAAAAGAACACCTTGTATGTACGCGCTGTGTTTGACCGTGCACAGGTAGGAGTTTTAAAAGAAATGATATTGCCCTTGTTACTTTCAGGTTTACTCATAGTATTTACCATATTCTGTTTTTACTATATCATCCGCACCATGGTAAGGCAAAAAAAATTAACCGCGTTAAAGGACGACTTCATCAACAACATGACCCACGAACTGAAAACGCCTATAGCTACTATAACCGTTGCAATTGAGGGACTGCAAAAGTACAATGCCTTCAGCGATCCGGAAAAGACGCAGCGCTACCTGCAAACCTCGCGCAACGAGCTTGCCCGCCTTAATGACCTGGTAAGTAAGGTACTGAACGTGGCGGCATTTGAAAGCAAGCAAATAAACTTACATAAGGAGCAGGTACAGATTGACCGGTTGATAGACGACGTGATCTCGTCAGAAAAGTTAAAAGCGGGTAAAAAGGTCGACATCAGTTATAATAACCCGGAGGGAATCATTACTATCGTAGCTGATATGACGCATCTGAGGAATGTAATGACCAATATTATTGATAATGCCATTAAATACAGCGACGAGCCTGCCGAAGTTAAAATAAACCTGTCAAGCCATAACGGTAAAGCGGTATTTTCTATAAAAGATAATGGTATTGGCATACCGGCCGCGCACGTCCGTCATATATTTGATAAGTTTCACCGGGTGCCGGCCGGTAACGTACATAATGTAAAAGGTACCGGTTTAGGTTTAAACTATGTAAAGTACATTGTACACGCGCATGGCGGCAGCATTAGGGTAAAAAGTCAGCAAGGAACGGGAAGCGAATTCATTATAACCCTACCTTTAAAAAATGGATAAGATCTGTGTATTATTAGCGGAAGACGAACTATCCCTGGCGCATATTGTACGCGAAAGTCTGGAAGAGAGCGGTTTTGACGTTATATTATGTGCTAACGGCGAGCAGGCCCTTCAAAAATATCGCGACAAAAAACCCGACATCCTGGCGCTTGATGTGATGATGCCTAAAGTTGACGGCTTTGAAGTTGCACGAAGGATACGCGAAGCGGATAAACTGACACCGATCATTTTCCTTACCGCCCGCTCGCAGCCGAAAGACGTGGTAACAGGTTTTGAAAGCGGCGCAAATGACTATTTGAAGAAGCCATTCAGTGTAGAGGAATTGATTGTTAGGATAAGGGTATTACTCAGCACCAACCGCCTGCTGGACAAGCCAAAAACGCTGAGGGAAATTTACAGGATAAGCGATCTGTTTTTTAATCCCCAAAAAAATACATTGCAGCAAGGTATAAACATATGGCAAATTACCGCCCGCGAGAGCGAGATACTGCACATGTTATGCAAATATCAGCATCAGGTTATCCCGCGCAAGACATTGTTGGATGCCATATGGGGCGACGATAGTTTCTTTAACGCACGCAGCCTGGATGTGTTTATTACTAAATTGCGCCGCCATCTGCAAGCCGACCCTAATATTCAGCTCATGAACATTCGCGGGGTGGGGTATAAGTTGGTATGGTAAAAGGGGGACGTATAAACGCGCCCCCTTTCAAAACCATTGCGTAGTACAGTTATTTAACAATAGCTATACATCCGCAATAAACGGTGCCTGTTTTATATATTCCCCGTTTTTAAGGGCCTTTATCATGAACAAGGCCAGGCTGGTAGCGCTGATGCTACTGCCCGGGCAATCAACCAGGCTAACGGTTATAGCCCTTGCATCGTCGGTCTGATCTATCAACGGCAGGCGTATCATCGTCCAGTCGGTCTTACTGTCCGCCAGCAGTTGGTATTCTACCTGCCTGTCTTTTGTAGTGGCCGGATAATTCTCGTACATCCAATTGGTGCCAAATTGGGTTTGGGCGCTTTTATGGTCATTTGGTGTGTCTACATTTAAACCGGCAATGGTGATATACCTGCTGATGTTAAGGATGTGCATCGCTTTCAGAATATTCCGGGCTGCATCGCTAAAAATGGAGGGTTCGCCAACCGGCTGACTCAAGCAGCTTAGAACTGCGTCACATCCTGTTAAAAGGGTGTAAATAGCGTTATAATCTCTCGCGTCGCCTTTAATAACTTCAATATGCGGGCTGTCCAAGCTTAAAGTTTCGGGCTTACGATGCAGTAATTTAATCCGGAAGTTTTGCAGCAATAATTGTTTAACCAGGTATCTGCCTGCTTTGCCTGTGCCGCCTATAACGGCAAGTGTATGTATAGATCTCATTAAAATCCCTGTTATGTAAATATAAAATAATACGTTTTAAGCTCATGTCGCCGGGTATGGAAACATGAGGGCGCATAGGCTTGATGCCTTATGCTGATATTGGATATTTACAAAGAGATTTAATACAGTAAATGTAATAAAAGAACTTTAAGGATGATAATATAATTACGAATCGCAAAAGTTCACAACAAACCATACCTGCCAGTATATTATCAATAATAATTCTAAATAACATATATGGCTTGTAATAAACATATTTAACTTTGCGTTTTGTATTTTTGTAAACCGTTTTACAGGAAAATACCAATTAATGAAAAAAAGTTCGATCATAGGTATCATTGTTATTGCTATAGCCATTGCGGTAATTATCAGTACCTATTCAAATACAAGTACTTATGGCTCATTCCACGATGCTAAAACAACCAAAAGCGAATTGCACGTGGTTGGGCATCTGAATAAATCAAAAGAGCTGTTTTATGATGCTACCAGGGACGCCAATTATTTTTCGTTCTACATGAAGGATAATAAAGGCGAAGAATGCAAGGTAGTTTTCACCGGCACCAAACCTCAGGACTTTGAACGCTCGGAGCAGATAGTACTAACCGGCCAAATGAAGGGAAATGAGTTTCACGCTTCAAAAATTTTGATGAAATGCCCTTCTAAATACACCGATGACAAACTGAATGTTACCGAGGTAAGCGCCAAAAAAAGCGCCAACTTATAATTAGATTTTAATGGATACAGTTTTTAAAGGCGAACACCTGCTACCGGGTGATTTAGGCCAGTTTTTTATTGTTCTTGCATTTGGTTCCGCGCTTTTTTCCTTTATCTGTTATTTTTTTGCCTCGCAGCAAAATGCTGCCGAAACTGATAACTCGTGGCAGCGTTTGGGCCGTATAGGCTATTGGCTGAACAGCGTAGCCATACTGGGCATGGGTGTTTGCCTGTTCTATATCCTTTACAATCATTATTTCGAATACCATTACGCCTGGTCATACACCTCGCGCGAACTGCCAACCTACTACCTGATCTCCGGTTTCTGGAACGGACAGGAGGGTGGCTTTTTGCTGTGGATGTTTTGGGAAGCTGTTTTGGGTAATATCCTGATATGGAAAGCCAAATCATGGGAAAAACCGGTAATGACAACCCTCGCGCTATCACAGGTAGTGTTGGGCACCATGGTGCTGGGGCTGCAAATAGGCAGCGCACATATAGGCAGCTCGCCGTTCATGCTGCTGCGAAACTCAGGTATGGAAGCGCCTATTTTCCAGAACCCCAATTATCTTGACTTTATTAAGGACGGCAAGGGCATGAACCCTTCGCTGCAAAACTACTGGATGATCATCCATCCGCCAACCCTGTTTTTGGGTTCGGCATCGTTGGTTGTGCCGTTTGCCTACGCGGTGGCCGGCTTATGGAAAAGACGGTATAAAGAGTGGGTACAACCTGCCATACCATACGCGCTGTTTGCCTGTATGGTGCTGGGTACAGGTATTGTAATGGGCTCGTTCTGGGCTTACGAATCGCTGAATTTTGGTGGTTTTTGGGCATGGGACCCTGTAGAGAACGCCTCTATCTTTCCGTGGCTGATATTGGTTGGGGCGTTGCATGTATTAATAGTTTATAAAAATACGGGTCACTCATATTTTACGGCCACTTTTTTAACCATGGTGGCATTTGTACTGGTTTGGTACTCATCATTCCTGGCCCGCAGCGGTGTACTGGGCGAGTCATCTGTACACGCGTTTACCGATCTGGGCCTGTTCTGGCAGTTGGTAGTGGGTATATTGATATTTTTAGCAATCACCGTTTACCTGCTTGTAACCCGCTGGAAAGAACTGCCGATAACCAAAACAGATGAGGAAACCTACTCGCGCGAGTTCTGGATGTTTGTAGGGGCTATTTTCCTTGGCCTGTCGTGCTTCCACCTCATCATCGTAACCTCGGTACCCGTATGGAACCTGATGTTCGGCACCAAACTGGCGCCGCCTACAGATCCGGTTAAACACTACAACGTTATACAGGCATCGTTCGCGGTGGTGATAGCTTTGTTAAGCGGCTTTACCCAGTTTTTGAAATACAAAAAAACAGATGTTACCCGTTTTTTTATCACCACGCTGATATACCTTGTTTTCGCGGCCCTGGTTACCGCTCTGATAGTTTATGCAACGGGCGTTTATAAATTGCATTTTGTGTTTATACTGGTAATGCTGTGCTCAGTATACACACTGGTTAGCAATGCCAAAATACTGGCCGACTCATTTAAGGGCAAATATAAGCTTGCAGGATCTGCCGTGGCGCATATCGGTTTCGGGTTATTATTGGTTGGAGCGCTAATATCGGCAGGTACAAAAAAGATCGTATCTGAAAACCTTACCGGTGAGCAATACAGTGCCGACTTTGCGAAGGAAGAAAACCCGAAAGATAATATACTGCTTTACAAGAACGAACCTATAAAAATGGGCGAGTACATGGTAACGTTTAAAGGCGATACCATTGACGGGGCCAGCCATTTCTTCAATATCGATTACCAGCGGATAAAAGATGGTAAGGTAACCGAAAGCTTTACACTTAGGCCAAACGTTATACAGGCGCAGGGCGGCATGTCGTCAACGCCTGATACCAAGCATTATCTTTTCCATGACCTGTACACGCATATTACCATGACCAACGTAATAAGCACAGCGCCGAAAGAGGAAGAGGCATCGCATGGTGAGGAAGGCGATGATAAGAATTACGACGCCCCCGTGGCGCATGAAATTGCCATTGGCGATACCATGAACTATCGCGATGGTAAAATTGTGCTGAAAGGCTTAAACAAGAATGTTAAGCTACAAAATATCCCTATTACAGATAAGGATATTGCTGTTGGCGCGCAGCTTGAGGTAATTACCCACGGTAAAACCTACCAAACCGAGCCTGTTTACCTGATAAAAGGCCGTAGCGTGTTTGATTTTGGTAAGAAGATAGAAGATGCCGGTTTAAAGCTGCGCTTTACCAAAATCATTCCAGGCAAAACCCTTGCTGAGGGTAAGGTAGAAATAACCGTTTACCAGCAACCCGAAAGCAAGAAAAAATTCATTGTGATGAAAGCTATCGAGTTCCCGTATATTAATTTCCTGTGGGCCGGCACCATTATCATGATCATTGGGTTCTTTATGTCGATACTGCGAAGGAATAAAGAAATAAGACCTGAGCCGGTTAAGGTACAAGCGCAACGCAAAGTACAACCGCGCAAAACAAAGTAGCATATACTTCAAAATAAATACGGAAAGCCATAAAGTGAAAACTTTGTGGCTTTTGTGCTAATGAATAGGGGACGAAGCACCGGGGTTTTATATCATGTAACGCCGTAGAGATGCGATACTTCGCGTCTTTAATCCAAAAAATATGTTTATCTTTTTCTTTCCTTTGTGTTAATGGAGTCGATCAGTTTTTACAAAAATAATATCTCAGCCAATGGCTTTACAGTTATAGAGGCTGTTTATACCCAGGAAGAAATTGAAGCCATCCTTGCTGAAATAGCCAAAGCCGATACCGATAAAAACACTTTCCGTAAAACTGACGACCTGTTTGCTATAAGGCAGTTTTTGAAAGAACTTCCTGCTGTTAACAATATTATTTTTAACACTAAGCTAACGGCCATTATTGATGAATTGTTCGGAGACGACTATTTCGCTGTAAAATCGATCTACTTTGATAAGCCGGAAAAGTCTAACTGGTTTGTAGCCTGGCATCAGGACCTGACCATATCAGTAAATAAAAAAGCCGATCTGCCCGGCTATGGCCCGTGGACGGTTAAGCAAAACCAGTTTGCTGTGCAGCCGCCGCTCAATATCCTGCAAAACAATTTTACTATCCGCATTCATCTTGATGATACAGACGAAGGTAACGGCGCTTTAAAGGTTATTCCAGGCTCGCACCTTAAAGGTGTTTACCGCCCGGAAACGATCGACTGGAATAGCGAAACTGAACAAACTTGCAATGTGAAGGCAGGCGGTATTATGATCATGAAGCCTTTATTGCTGCATGCATCTAACCGCACTACCAATAACAAGCCCCGTAAAGTTATCCATATCGAGTTTAGCAAAGCCAATCTGCCGGATCAGATAGAATGGTCGGAGAGGCAACTGTTACATTGATAGCTTAACATCCTTCATCCTAAAAACTTCATGTATTTTTTGCCTGCTGTTTCAATAACTTTTAAAGCGGCATTGTTCAACTTGTTAAAGGGCGTCAGCTCTATCTCAAGCGTGTCTTTTCTTATTGTCTTTTTCCATAAACCTCCTATTTTGCCGTTAAGGATGATGGTATGATTAAAGATCGTACCGCGCGGGTCGGATTTGTTGATATTTTTTTCGGCTATGGCAAAGTTGCGGTCTTTATAACTCACAAGGTACTCGTCGTAGTTAGGTAGCAGGTATGCAGTGGGGCTCTCTACAGATGAGACGCTTTCGGCAAACCAATAAGTATCACCGTTAATGATGTAGCTTTCTAATTGTCCTTTAAGAGTGTCTATGCCTGCGCGGGCATCTGTAATGGTAAGGCCGCTCCACCATACAAAGTCGGCCAGGGTGGCCGGCCCATGCGACGTGAAGTAGCGTCGCATCAACATCACAACGGCTTCGTCGCGATCAAGTTTTTTGCTCTGAGGTATGCGATCATCAAATAAAGCATAGGTAAACTGTTTGCCCTCGCGCCCGCCGCTGCAAATCAGTTGCTCCAGTTCAAGATGCATCATAATATGCACAAAGCGCTGTTCATCGGCGGCTATGCCCTTGTTTTTAAGTAAGGCCGAAAGCTCATTACGCGCTATCTGTTTGCCCTGCAGGGCCTTGTAAAGCAACTTTTCGCTTTTTGCCAGTACAGCTTCATCTATTTCTAATTGCTTATGCCTGCCCTTTGCTAACGCCTGTATGCGGCTTGCCGTAAGGTCAAGCATCCAGCGGGCATCGCCCGGGTGTACAAAGTGCCAGGTAGGGCGCATTACATGTGTGCGGATGATTTCGCCATTGTTAAACGCTTGTTCTATCAGTTCATCGGTGCTGTTATTTAACCGCATGCCCAAAGCCCATTTAGCCCCGCTGTAATCCTGCGATTGCACCGCACCGAGGTATTTAACTACATCCGCAGGTTGGTTAAATACTGGTTTCGCCAAATGCTGGTGTTGAAGGCGAAGTTTAGTAAGATCGATAGCACTCATACCGCAGTAAATTAGCTATTAATCCGTTTAATGCAAAGTACTGTTCAACGTATCGATCACAGGCTATCCACAATTCCTTAAATTTTCCACAATCCCGGTATTACACGTGTAATCGGTTAAATTAGCAGATTAATTAATAAAGCAAACCCTTGGCTAAGAGCGATACCAAAGAAACCCCGTTAATGCAGCAATATAATGCCATAAAGGCCAAGTACCCCGGTGCTTTACTGCTGTTCAGGGTGGGTGATTTTTACGAAACCTTTGGTCAGGATGCTGTAAAAGCTTCGGGTATTTTGGGTATTGTGCTTACCCGCAGGGCCAACGGTTCGGCATCGCATATCGAGCTGGCGGGCTTCCCGCACCATTCACTTGATACGTATTTATCTAAACTGGTGCGTGCCGGCCAGCGGGTGGCCATCTGCGATCAGCTGGAAGACCCAAAATCGGTAAAGGGTATAGTTAAACGCGGTGTTACCGAACTGGTTACGCCCGGTGTTGCTGTAAGTGATAATATATTGCAGCAAAAAAGCAATAATTACCTGGCATCGCTCTATTTTGAAAAGAACAGCATAGGCATTGCGCTTATAGATATATCCACCGGCGAGTTTTTAACCGCACAAGGGAATAGCAACTATATTGATAAGCTGCTGCAAAGCTATGCGCCCAGCGAGGTGATATTCCCCAAAAGCCGTCAGCACGATTTCAGGGATACCTACGGCGACCGCTTTTATACCTACACCCTTGATGAATGGCCTTACAGCGGCGATTACGCGAACGAAACGCTGCTGAAGCATTTCGGAGTAAAATCGCTGAAGGGGTTTGGTATTGATAAGCTCAACCTGGGCATTGTAGCCGCCGGGGTGGCGCTGCATTACCTTAACGAGACCGAACACCGCAACCTGCAGCATATATCGGCCATAGGCCGGATAGAAGAGGACAGGTACCTGTGGCTCGATAGGTTCAGTATCCGCAACCTTGAACTGGTGGGGTCAAATAACGAGAACGCCCTGACGCTTGTTGATGTGCTCGACCATACCTGTTCGCCCATGGGCGCACGGATGCTGCGCAGGTGGATAGTAATGCCTTTAAAAGAAATTAAACCCATACAGGACCGCCTGGGCGTTGTAGAATACCTGATAGCCCAGGAGGAACTGCGAGAGGCCCTGCAAAATCACATTCGGCAGATAGGTGACCTGGAAAGGCTGATATCAAAGATTGGTTTGCAAAAAGCAAATCCCCGCGAGGTTTGCCAATTGAAAAAAGCTTTGACTGCCATCGAAAGCATAAAAAAACTGACTGAAGCATCGGCCAGCGAACCTATGAGGGCTATTGGGGAGCAGCTTAACCCTTGCGCGTCTATCTGTGAGCGCATTGCCCGCGAACTGCACCCCGAGCCGCCGGTAATGATGGTAAAAGGCTCGGTGATGAATGATGGGATAAACGAGGAACTTGACAGGCTGCGTAAGATAGCCTTTGGCGGAAAGGGTTACTTGCTGGAGATACAAAAACGCGAGGCCGAGGCAACGGGCATTCCATCGCTGAAGGTATCGTTCAATAACGTGTTTGGCTACTATCTGGAGGTAACGCACAGCCATCGGGATAAAGTACCTGCCGACTGGATACGCAAGCAAACCCTGGTGAATGCCGAACGTTACATTACCCCCGAACTGAAGGAATACGAAGAGCAGATACTTGGCGCTGAAGAAAAGATACTGGTGCTGGAAACCAAGCTATATAACGACCTGCTATACGCCCTTGCCGAATACATTAAACCCATTCAGCTAAACGCGATACTGATAGCTCGCCTGGATGTACTGCTGAACTTCGCCACCATTTCCATCAAAAACTACTACGTTAAGCCCGATGTGAACGATAGCCGCGTACTGGATATAAAAGGCGGCCGCCACCCGGTGATAGAAAAAAACCTGCCACTGGGCGAGGAGTACATCACCAACGACGTTTACCTGGATTCGGACTCGCAGCAGATCATCATTATTACGGGTCCAAATATGGCGGGTAAATCGGCATTATTGAGGCAAACCGGCCTTATAGTACTTATGGCGCAAATGGGGTGCTACGTGCCCGCCAAGGCCGCCTCAATTGGTTTGGTGGATAAGATATTTACACGCGTAGGCGCATCGGATAACTTATCCTCAGGAGAATCGACCTTTATGGTGGAGATGAACGAAACCGCCAGCATCCTGAACAACCTGAGCGACCGAAGCCTGATACTTTTAGACGAAATAGGCCGGGGCACATCAACTTACGATGGTATTTCTATCGCGTGGTCAA
This sequence comes from Mucilaginibacter sp. 14171R-50, assembly GCF_010093045.1. Classification (NCBI taxonomy): domain Bacteria; kingdom Pseudomonadati; phylum Bacteroidota; class Sphingobacteriia; order Sphingobacteriales; family Sphingobacteriaceae; genus Mucilaginibacter; species Mucilaginibacter sp. 14171R-50. Next base: position 3,262,625 of record NZ_CP048115.1, read on the forward strand.
TAGGCGAGTACCTGCATAACCATCCAACAGCGAAAGCTAAAACACTTTTCGCGACCCATTACCACGAGTTGAACGAGTTGAGCAATAGTTTCAGTCGCATAAAAAATTACAATGTATCGGTTAAGGAAGTGGGCCAGCAGATCATCTTTTTGCGCAAACTGGTACCCGGCGGCAGCGAGCATAGCTTTGGGATACACGTTGCTAAACTTGCGGGAATGCCGCAAAAGGTTTTAAGCCGCGCCAACGAGATATTAAAGAAACTAGAAAACGAGCGTACCGGCGGCGAGCACATCAAAGAGAGTATCCGCAAGGTGCAGAAGCAAGCCGTACAAATGCAAATGTTCTCGATCGATGATCCCGTGCTGGTGAAGATCCGCGACACCTTGAATAACCTTGATGTTAACACCCTTACGCCCGTTGAAGCCCTGATGAAGCTGGACGAGATACAGCGGGTGATAAAGGGGTAGATTTTTGATGTGCTATCCTATCTTGTCATTGCGAGGTACGAAGCAATCTCTTAAAGCTAACCGTTTATGTAAGGTGTAAATTGTCCTAAAGAGATTGCCACGCTATCGCTCGCAATGACGATATGGAAATTGTTGAAATGTTTATAACATCTGCTTGTAACGTTTATACCATAGCAGATATCTTTAGCTCATGTTAATACCTCGACATTTACGTTTACTGATACTTCTTGTTACTACGATACTGCTTTCGGCCTGTCACTCAAAAAAAATGGTGGTTAGGAATAATGCAGACCTGGAGCAAAACGGTGTGCCTGTTGTAAAACGCGGACCGTATGTAATGGTAAAGCCCGACAAAGAGATCGCTGAAAAGTATGCCGGTTTAATGGGCGTAAAACGTAACGAGATCCAAAACGGCCGCCTTTACAGCTTCATTGATGAATGGTACGGTACGCCTTACCGGTTTGGCGGCCTGGATAAGGATGGGGTCGATTGCTCGGGACTGGTATTGTTGCTTCAGCTGCAGGTTTATGATCAGCCAATGCCGCGCACCTGCGCCATGCAGGTAAATACCATTAAGCGTAAATATGAGGACGAGCTAAAAGAGGGGGACCTGGTTTTCTTTGATTTTGACGGAAAACAGTTCAGCCATGTAGGGGTGTACCTGCAAAATGGTTATTTTGTGCATGCCAGTACGCGAAAGGGCGTCATGATCGCGCGCCTGCATGATAACGGCATCTACAAGTTTTTCTCGCGCGGCGGTTCAATCGCCGAACCGGTTTATACATCGCAGGGTAATTGATTATTCGGTATCAGCAGGTTTGGCTTTACGCGAACGGAATAACCTTGCCAGCATTGGACCGTCGGTGTTTTGCTTTGGATAAAATTTTTTGCGTACCAGGCTTACAACGGCCGCCCAAATAATAAAACCCACGGTATAGGCATTGGGCCCATAATGGTTTGCGGTGATTACAGCAACGTAAAGCAACAATACAGGGATAGCTATAAAATTAAAGCGCTGGGCCTTCCATTCCAGGTTCCTTTCAATTTCTGCAGGCCTTATGCAAAGCGTTTTTGCATTGCGTATAAGGTACCAAATTAAAAGGGTTTGTGTCATAGAAGCAAGCATTACAATGCCAATATAAATAAACAACCCTTCAAAATTTTTAGGGCTGATGGTTTCGGTCATCAAAGATACGCCAAAGGGGAAGAGTGATATAAAGAACAAAAAGATAAGGTTAAAAATGATGAGCTGCTTGGTATAGTCTTTTAAGTAGCTGAATATCCTTAAATGCTTGGTCCAGAAAACAGCTACCAGGAAAAACGCTGATATGTAGCCGGCAAACTTTGGCAGCAGCTCAATAAATGCTTCGCGTACCTTTTCGTGGCTTTGGTGGCGCAGGCCTTCCGGCAGTTTTATCTCGATCACCATTATGGTGATGATGATAGCAAAAACTGCATCGCTGAACAAAACAACACGCTCCAGCTGAAACTCTTTTTTAATTTCCTCTTCTTCTTTAATATCCATTGCTTAAATATATTGTATAATTTTGCGCTATGGCGAAGCAAAATAACGACTATTCTTTCTGGACTAAATATAAACGTTTTGCCGGTACCGAAATAATGCTTTATTTGATCATGATAGTAGGCATCATATTGGGTATCATCATATTCAGTTAGTTTAAATTTTAATCAGCGTAACGTTATAAGCGTCGGCATCGGCAATCCGCTGATAAAAATCGACCAGGGCCTCATAGGTATCTTTGCTGTAAGTACCATCAACAAGTTCTACGCGGCGTTTATAAATAATATTGCCGTTATTTACAACCGCTGTCACGGTAAAACTGCCAAAGGGTTGTTTAATATTTATGTTAAGCGGTTGCATATCCGGGCGGTAACCGGCGGGCAGGTGATACGTTATCTCATCCTCATCAATGTATCCACGGTTAATGTAAACCGGGTTTATACGGTTGCGCACATCGCGTATCGTACCGTATTTGTTAACCGGGTTTAAAGCGAAGTAAAGCTTATTGTTATCTGCCGAAGCAAAGTCGCGTGCGCTTAGCTTAACGGTTTCTGTAGCTACGGGCATCTGCAACTTGTCCTGTTTAATATCGCATGTTTCGATATTAAGGTTGCTGATGCGCGCATACATCTTCTGTAATATCTTTTTCTGTTCACCAAAAGGCTCGTTAACCAACTCGTCGGGGTTAGTGTATTGTGTGCCTTGGTAAACAGTTACCATGTCACCGTTCAAAGCGCCGGTTGTATCGATACTAAAAGCTGCTTTACGGCTTTGCAGGTTATCTTTCGACGCGTACCTGGGAGTATGCAGCAGTTTGCCGCCTTCGGGCGTGCAGGCCAGCACCGTACGGTCGTCCGTAAAGTCTCCCAGAAAGCCGAAGGGAATCTTTTGACTGGTACATTCTAAAAACGTAGTATCGTTTTTTAAAGGCAGGCACAATATTACGTGGTTACCCTGGCTCATCCCTGCAAAATCGTTAAGCATGCTTATTTTAGTATCGTCGCCGTTCACCACGCAGTACCACGAATCGATACCCGCCGCTTTCAACAACGCCTGTGTATAGTTAACCAGAGCCTTGCAATCGCCGTAGCTAAATTTGTCTACATCGGCGGCCTGCATGGGCTGATACCCGCCAATACCCACCTGAACACTTATATACCGGGTTTTACCCTGCATGTACGCATATATTTTTTTTGCCTTCTGTTTGATGTCGGTAATGCCGGCAGTAAGCATTTTTACCTGTTCAATGGTTTCGGGCGGCAGGGTTTGCCTGTTAGCCAGTAATTTTTCGTAATTCCAGCGGCCAAGTTCGTTCCAGTTGGAGAACGATCCGGTTATACCGGCGTAAACAAAATTTTTAGGTGCTATTTTTACGGTGCTTAAATAAGTTTCGCTGACAGGGCTAAACGGTTCGCTCCTCACGGCCTTTAAATTATTTACCTGCCAGGCATATGTTTTAAGGCCATCTTTGCTGCCTGTGGTAACCTTTACGGGCATGTTTATCTCTTTATACCTGATATCAAAGTCAGGAGGGCAGGCAAAGGTGTACGAACTTTTTTGCACTGCAAGGCCTGTATTAGGGTTAGGCTGCCAATCGTTAATGTTTAGGGTTTGTTTCGACCGGATCTCATACTCGTATTCAATTGTATAAGGGTACGAGCCTATAGAAGGTATAAAATGTTTCACCCGCGAATCCTCAAACAACGACATGTCGCTGGCCGCGTTTTCATCTTCAAAATTCTTTTCAGAGAATTTGCCCGTGGGCTTTCCAAACTCGTTATAGGTTGTGCCCTTAATGCTTTTTATGAGGTTAGTTTTATTATACCATACCACAATGTGCGCCAAATCGTCGCCGTTCTGGTTTAAAACGGTTATGGCTTTTTTAATGTGATAATATGTACTGTTATCCTTAACCTCGGTGTATACGTTTTGATCTCGTACCACGGCACTTGCATAAGGCAGCAGGTCTTTAGCTATCAGGCTTACATCGTAATTAACCTGCGCATGGGTAAGTGTGGCCGCACCCAATAACATCACTAACACTAAAACTCTTCTCATTACTTTTTACTGAAAACGATCTCGGCCTTTTCTGAAGCTATGATTTTATTATATAGTTCTTTTAAATAAGGATATTCCTCGGGCGCGTAAATTGATTTGTTGAACTGTATTACATTGGAGTAACTGAAAGTGTTATCCTTACCGCTAAATTCGGTCATGAATTTACCACCCTCGTTTGGTAAGCTTACAGCCATATTTTGCGTGGCGCTTTCAACGGCATACCCCTCGGGCAGGTGCATGGTTAATATATACCTGCTGTTTGATGGCATGCCCCAGTCTACCGGGTAAGTGCGGTCTTCTAATTTAAACGGATTGGTTACGTAGCGGTCAAAAATGATAGGGTTAAAGGATAGCCTGTTATGATTAATGTTATCAAAAAGATCGATCTCTACCTCGTATTGCTCGCCAAGGGGCTTATCAAGGCTATCCAGATTAGTTATATTCGATTTCAGTATCTTTAACTTAACCAGTTTTTCGTCCAGGTTCTCGATGTACTCTTCAACCGAGTTGTATTTCTTAATATCTTTCCGTTTTTCATAAGCCTGGTAACCGCTGGAGTAGGTGCTTATTGTGCCCCGCAGTTTACCATTAGGCTGCAGGGTAAGGTCCAGGCTGCTTGTGTACGATCTTTTTTGACTGGCAACAAGGTCTATCCAGTACGATGGTTTATCAAGGCTCATTACCCTGCCCTGATCGTTAAGGCATTTTAGCGGCAGCATGCCAAATGGCAGTAAAGGGTCGGTTGCGTCAAGCAGGTAGTCAACGTTATCAATAGTCGTTTTGGCAATTACATAATTAAACTCACTCTCTACAGGATACAGCCGGTTTACTACGCCGTTGGCGCGTGTAGATAACAATACCGCGTCGGTTTTTATACCGGCAGAATTTAGGGCTGCTACCAATGCTATATTGATATCGCCCGAATTGCCGGTATGCGTATCAAGCGATTTGCGTACGCCATCACTACCCGTCGAATAGACGTCGTTCCATTTAATGTGTTTTTGTATGTAGCTGTAAACCGCCAGCGCTTTTTCCATGTCGGTAGTTTTACCGGCAATAACAGGGGCTATGTAGGGCTTTAACAGGTCCTTTTTTATCTGCGAACCAAAGTAATCGGCGTGTTTAAGGCCATAATCAATATCTTTCCATTCTTTGGTTACCCTCTTTTTCACACCCGTGTAAGGGTTTGTATACTCCTGCAAGCTAAAGTATATAGCCGACAGGAAGTTTTTTGGCGATGTCATGTAATCTTCCTCGGTAAAAGCCGGGATATCCGCCATACCGAAGGTCAGAAAAGAACAATCGCACTTTGCGCCGCGGCTGCTAAAACACTCCTTTTCTACGTCGGCTTTATTTTTTGTAAGCGCAAGGCTACCCCGTATCAGGGCGTTGTAAGTCCAAAACGCGGGGATATGCGCCTGATATTCCGAATATTTTTTTGGGATATCATCCTGGAACTGCCACGAGGGGAACCTGTAAAACCCATCCACCATTTTGGTGTAAGAGTATTCGATAACGCAGCCGCTGCGCAGGTTTGGCAAGGCAAATTTTATTTCTTTCCAGTACTTGTTTTGTGTGGTAGGGTAAATTTTTGAATTATCAAGATCACTGGTTTTTATCGCGCCGTTTTCTTCCATGTAAGTGGTGCGGCCCTTGATATCGGTAACGGCATCATGGATGTCGTCAAAATCATAAAAAGGGATGCTTACCGTGCCTTTATCAAAACCTTTACTGTCTAATATCTTGATCTTTACGTGGTAGGTAAAAGCTATCTTTAAATCGTCGTCGCCGGTGATATCTAACCGGCTGGAGCCAAACTCCTGTATCACATAGGCATGGGCCGAAGTATCGTTCTTGTAATTAGTTGCCCTCATTTCTTCGAAGGTGAATTGACCGTAAGCGAAATCCTGTGCGTTTGCCAGGGTAGTAAGAGAGATGAGTACCAGTAAGTTAAGTAATAATTTATTCATGTAGTTTAGGTTATATAACACAAACCTGAAAGTAAAAAATAAAAACCACATTTTGCTACAAAATAGTGTGCTGATAATTTTAAGAGAATTACCACCTTTGTGCTACTGATAAGCAAGCATGAAATTACAATTAAAGCGGCCTCTTGCCTTTTTTGACCTGGAAACTACCGGTACCAATATTGGCGCCGACCGCATAGTAGAGATATCTGTTATTAAGCTTAACCCTGATGGCAGCGAACATGTAAAAACCTGGCGCATCCATCCGGGCATACCTATACCGTTGGAATCATCGTTGGTACATGGTATTTACGACGAGCACGTAAAGGACGAGAAGCGTTTTCATGACTTGGGGCAGGAAATTGCCGATTTTATCCACGATAGTGATCTTGCAGGTTATAATTCCAACAAGTTTGACATCCCGATGCTGATGGAGGAGTTTTTACGCGCGGGTGTGCAGTTTGACCTTGATCAGCGCCATTTTGTAGATGTGCAGAACATTTTTCACCAAATGGAGCAGCGCACCTTAAAAGCTGCCTACCAGTTTTATTGTAATAAGCAAATTGTTAACGCGCATTCGGCCGAGGCCGACACCCGCGCTACCATGGAAGTTTTGCTGGCGCAGATAGAGCGCTACGAGAATATGGAGTGGGAAGACAAAAAAGGTAATAAAAGCATCCCTGTAGTGGGCGATGTGGAAGCCTTACATAAGTTTACCAACCTTAGCCGGCCGGTTGACTTTGCAGGCCGTATGGTGTATAACGAACAAGGTGAAGAACTGATAAACTTTGGCAAACACAAAGGCAAAAGGGTAGAGGATGTATTTAATGTTGAGCCAAGCTATTACTCGTGGATGATGCAGGGCGATTTCCCGCTGTACACCAAGCGTAAGCTGGAAGAGATATACAAACGCTGGAACGCTAAAAAAGTGGCAGAACGCCAGCATGCCAGGCCCGCGCAACAGGCAGGCCCTGCAAACCAACAGGCACAGCAGCCACAAACGCCCCGCCCTGCTTTTCAGAATAACAGCCCAAAAAGCAGCCCTCAAATAAACAACCAGCCGTTTAAAAAGAAAGAAGAACCGGCCAGGCCTGTAGATGATGATATGCTGGCACAGTTAGCCAATAAATTTAAGAAGGGGTAAGCACTTCCGCGCGTCATTGCGAGGTACGAAGCAATCTCTTTAAGCAAATCGCTCTTACAGGGTGTATAACTGTGCTAAAGAGATTGCTTCGTACCTCGCAATGACGGTGTTGTTATGTTTTTTTTAAAAACTCTATATTTCTTCTCAAACCCTCAAATTTGGTGCGCTTCACCGCCGAATTTTTAAATACTTTTTGAAAAACATCGGTAGTTATCTCTTCCCAATCCTGCTTTTTAAGGCCGTGCAGTTCCGGGTGCGGGTCAAATGCGGGTTCGTTGTGCAGTACCGAAAACCGGTTCCAGGGGCATACATCCTGGCATATATCGCAGCCAAACATCCAGTTATCCATTTTGCCCTTAAACTCCTGCGGTATCTCGTTCTTCAGTTCAATGGTCAGGTACGATATGCAGCGGCTGCCATCAACCACATAGGGGCCAACAATGGCGTCGGTTGGGCACGCGTCAATGCAGCGGGTGCAGGTGCCGCAATGGTCGGCAGTAGGTTCCACATCGTACTCCAGCTCAATATCCACTATCAGCTCTGCTAAAAAAAAGAATGAGCCGGCCTGTTTGCTTATCAGGTTGGTGTTTTTCCCAACCCACCCTAAACCCGCCTTTTTAGCCCAGGCCTTATCAAGCACCGGTGCCGAATCTACAAACGCGCGGCCGCCTACCGCGCCAATTTTCTGGTTAATTATTCCTAATAATTGCTTTAGTTTATCCTTTATAACCGAATGGTAATCAGTGCCGTAAGCATACTTTGATATTTTGGGAGCCAGGGGGTCGTGTTGTACAGCGTCGGTATAATAGTTAAGCCCTAACGAAATAACAGATCTCGCACCGTCTACCAGTAAACGTGGGTCAAGGCGCTTATCAAAATAGTTTTCCATGTAACGCATTTCGCCGTGCATACGCTTGTTTAACCATGCCTCCAACCGGGGTGCTTCTTCTTCCAAAAATTCAGCCCTGGCTATACCGCAAAACAAAAAGCCCAGGTTTTTAGCTTCGGTTTTTATCAGTTGCGAGTATGCCGACAGTTTTTGCTGCATTTTACAAAGATACAATATACCGGTGTTTTTAGGCCGCTTACCACCGCACAGCCGACGAAATAAATTAAAGTATGCAATAAAAAAGTTTCTTCTAAACAATGGTATGGCTTTTGGTATAGTTTACAAAACAGAAACACTATGCTGCAATTTATTAATGACCTGGAACCTCATGTAGTAGGCATACACGCCACAGGCGAGGTGACCAAAGAAGATATTGAAAATGTATTGATGCCGCGTATTGACGAACTTGTAGCACGACAGGGCGAAATAAACTACCTGCTGGTGCTGGATACCGATGTGCAGAACTGGACGATGGGCGCGTGGTGGAACGATATTAAGGTGGGACTGAAAAACTTTACAAAGTGGAACAAAATAGCGGTGGTTAGCGACCAGAAAGGCGTACAGTGGGTTACAGATGCGTTCCGTTTTTTTGTGCCGGGTAACTCAAAAGGCTTTTCGTTGGCGCAACTTGACCAGGCTGTAGAATGGATAAACGCGAAAGAAGTAGAAACTATTGAACAAACAAATTAAACATACTATGGAAAACAACACAGGAGGTTTTGAAAGGGCCAATGAGCAAGGTCAGAACCATGATACACAGGGCAATATAGATAATTTACACAACCAGAACGTACGCACCAATACCGACAGTGACGAACTGGATAAAGGGGGTGAACCAAACGTTCAGGATAAACCTGATGATACACGCGTGAAAACGGTTGTGCCCGATAATGATAACGGCGGCCCGGGCCCGTCTACCGAAGAAAATTCTTCTAACAAAGGGCAGGGCCCTTCGGGTGAAAATTTATAAAATAATGGGCTTAATATAAACCGTCATTGCGAGGTACGAAGCAATCTCCGGACTTTTATTGCCACGTAGCATGTGAAGAGATTGCTTCGTACCTCGCAATGACGTAATATTATAGCTATGCTCGTAAATATATCCTACCTGTTATGGTACAGCCTAGAATTTGAGTAGGTGGCCTCGCTGCTAATTTTATCGCCTTTTATCTTAAAGACACTACAGTTACGAACATCGTAACGGATAGGGCTGCCTGCTTTTTCTTTCAGGCCGATCACATCGTATTCAACTACCACCGTCGAATCGTTATTGATTATATTATCCACCAGGTATTTGGCATCAGGCGATACGTAGAATAGCTGATGAAATATTTGGTCGGCCCCTTGTTTGCCCGTGTTTTCGCCATCCCAATCGCTGGTGGTTATTTTGGCTTTATCGTCATACTGTGCAACCAGGCTTTTCAGATCATGGTCATTCAGGTACCTGAAATGCTCGTCAATAACTTGTTTTGAAATGTCGCTTTGGCCAACTGCGGGTTTATCGGGCTTATTATTGCAAGCTGTAAACGCAATTGCCAGTAACGCAGCAAGGATAGGGCGCAGGGTAATTGTCATGTATTAAAAGTAGCAAGATATATTAAAAAATAAAACCCTCTTTGTGGTACAAAAGAGGGTCTTATTTTTATTGAAAGTCAGCCGTTAAAAGCTATTCCTAATACTGTTGCTTAACGTTTTTGCGCTCCAGTAACCGCTGTCTAATATCCGGCGCACCGTTAATAACGGGTAATCCGGATCGCGCTTATCAGCCAGTTGAAACGCCATTTTAAAGCCTCTTTTATCAAGCTCAGGTAAAACCGGTTTCTTCCATATACCGAAGGGGTAGGCAAAGTATTGGATTTTTTTACCGGTAATTTCTTCCAGTTTTTTTGTTGGTTTGTCAATCTGGGTAACCCAGTCGTCAACCGGGCGGTTGGTTATCTTGCCGTTTAAGCCCTTTATCACCAAATTGGAGTTATGCGAATATTTGTCTACACGATGGTGGTCCCAGGTGTGGCTCGAAATTACGTGCCCCTCGTCAGAAAGTTTCTTGATCATCTCCGCAGTCATGTAATGCGGCCGACCTATTGATACCGTCATCACAAAGAAAACGCCCTTAAAGCCATATTTTTTCATTTCGGGCGCGGCAATGGTAAACTGGTCAACGTCGGTATCATCAAACGTTAGCATAATTGGCTTTTTAGGCAGTGGTGCCCCGGTAACCAGGTAGTTATACAACTGGTCGGGCAATATGGTATGGTAGCCGCTATCGGCCAGCATCTTCATATGCTCTTTAAATGCCGCTATCTGAACGATATAATCCTTAGCATTTTTTGAGTCGGTTGCCTTCCAGTCGCGTATTTGGTGATAACACAGTATAGGCACCTGTTTGCGGGCTAAAACTGCGGCTTTATCCACAGGGCCGGTTGCCAGCTTAGCCACTGGTGTCGCGGTTTCTTCTGTGGTGGTTTTGGCGCTGTCGGCAGCAGTTTTTTCTGTAGATGATGGTTTTGACTGGCACGATACCATGCCCATGATACAAAGTGGCAGCAGCGCCGAAAATTGCTTTAACATATGTGGATGATGATTTATTTGCCGCTAAAATAATACAATTATGCAGCGATGTATTAACTGTTAATAAATATTATTTCGATATCGATTTGCGGCCCTATGTAAGTATCCAACGGTGCTAAACAGATCACTACCTTATACATCAAAACCCGCTCAATGCGGGTTTTGATGTATTTATTTGGTTGTTACAGCACTATCCGTTTGCCTTCGGCGATTGACCGTTTGGCAGCATCCAGTATCTGCATTACTATCATATTATACTTCAGCGATGACCTGTCGGTTATCCCCTTTAGCCGGTTTTTTACCACAACCTGGAGATAGGGGATAGGATGATCATTTGGTGCAAGCAAAGGGGCCGCCACGCTTTTTACCGCCCGCAAATTATTTAAACGGGTAATAACGGTATCTTTATCTAACGCGTGCATGTAGCCCTCGTCGCCGAACACCTCAAGGTCTTTGATAGAGAACGGCCAGTTCCACGATGCCTCAATGATACCTGTGGCCGTTGGGTATTCCACAATTATCGTAGCGTCATCATCCACCTTGGGGTAAGTTTTTAGTTTAAAATGACGCGCAACGGCTGTTACCGCTACCGGTTTTTGTCCGTTCATTAGCCAGGTCATCAGGTCGGCACCGTAACAGCCAAAGTCGTTTAGCGCACCGGCGCCGTTCATTTCCGGGTCGGTAAGCCAGTTGGTAAAATCTTTGCTGCAGCCAATCTCTTTGGGGCCCTGGTGCCCGTCGTGCACAACCATTTTCCTGATCTGGCCTATACTATCCTGCGCCACCATATCATATACGTGCTGGTACGATGGGTACCAGGTGGTTTCGTAGTTGGTAAGCAGCTTTATATAATATTTTAATGCTAAAAATTCCATGCGGTTAGCTTGTGCCAGGGTAGCGGCCAGCGGCTTTTCAACCATTACAGAGATGCCCAGGGGGGCGCAAACCTCTACAATATCGATGTGCTTTGCTACGGGGTTATAGCCCAGTACCACATCGGGCTTTTTGGTTGTAACCATCTTTTTCAGGTCATCAAAAAAGATAGAATCGGGTAGATTGTATTGTTTCTGGTAGCGTGCACGGAGCTGCTTGTCGCCCTCGGCAATACCTACAATAAGTACCTTACCGTTTCGATAATCGCCCAGTATATTGTGCACATGATCGTGCGACAACCCTGCTATCGCCAGCTTCTGGGTGCTCAGTAACACCGGCTGCACCGGCGCAAGCGGCAATGTTTTTACAACCGATGTAGTTTGCCCTACTGCAGCTGTGAAAAACGCGCACGATATAAATAACGCGCAGAATATCAACCTCGCGGTTTTTATGATGCTATTTCTCATTTGATAACGAATAAGGTGCGTCTGCCGCGTTGTTACCCCTCACCTTATTAGGCACGGCCGACATGTTAAAATTAAGCGTTTGGCCTTGTTGCAAAGCCGCATGACTAAGCCAGTTATGTGTGTATGGCCTGCCATTAACCGTAAGGGCTTTTACAAAACGGTTTTGCGCACTGTTGTTTGCCGCGTTTATGGTAACTACCTTGCCGTTCTCTAAGGTAAGGGTTATCTTTTTAAACAGGGGTGCACCTAATACATATTGGTCGCTGGCGGGGGTTACCGGGTAAAAGCCCATTGCCGAAAACACATACCAGGCCGATGTTTGGCCGTTATCCTCGTCGCCGCAGTAACCATCGGGGGCCGAGTGATACATTTTGTTCATCACGTCGCGTACGTGCAGCTGGGTTTTCCAGGGTTGGCCGGCGTAGTTGTACAGGTAGGTCATGTGCTGTATTGGCTGGTTACCATGGGCATATTGGCCCATGCCTGCTATCTGCATTTCGCGGATCTCGTGGATAACCTCGCCGTAGTAGCTATCGTCAAATATTGGGGGCAATGTCCATATCGAATCCAATTTGGTCACAAATTTTTCCTTGCCGCCCATCAGGTTTATCAATCCCTGCACATCATGAAAAACACTCCAGGTGTAGTGCCAGCTGTTGCCTTCGGTAAAGGCATCGCCCCATTTAAAAGGGTTGAACGGACTTTGAAATTTACCATCCTTGTTCTTGCCGCGCATCAAACCGGTTTGTGGGTCAAAAAGGTTTTTGTAGTTCATGCTGCGCTTGCGGTAGATCTCCGTTTCGGATGCCGGGCGGCCAAGGGCCTTGCCCAGCTTGTAAATGGCAAAATCGTCATAGGCATATTCTAAGGTGCGGGCAGCATTCTCGTTTATCTTCACATCGTAAGGCACATAGCCCAGGCTGTTATAATAATCAACACCGTCCCGGCCGGTTGCTGCCGGCCCGTCGTTATTAGCGCCGTGTAACAAGGCCTGGTACAAAGTGCCGATATCATAGCCACGTCCGCCTTTTAAGTAAGCTTCGGATACCACCGACGCCGAGTTGTTGCCTACCATTACATTGGCATAACCGGGGCTGCTCCACTCGGGCAGCCAGCCACCTTCCTTATAATCGTTTATCAGGCCCTGCTGCATTTCTTTGTTGATAGAAGGGTAAACCAGGTTCAGGAACGGATACAACGCCCTGAAGGTATCCCAAAAACCTGTACCGGCAAATTTGTAACCGGGTAACACTTCGCCGTTTTGCGCGCTCCAATGCATTATCTGCCCTTTGGCATTTATCTCGTACATTTTATTTGGGAAGAACAGCATGCGGTACAGGCACGAGTAAAATGTTTTTACCTGCTCCACCGAGCCGCCTTCAACTGCCAGGCGACTTAAGGTTTTATTCCAAACGGTTTTTGCCTTTTGTTTGGTGAAATCAAAATTGTCGTTCCCAATTTCCCTGTTCAAGCTGATCTCGGCCTGCTCGATACTGATGAATGACGATGCTACACGCAGGTGCACCTTTTCGCCCTTAGTGGTTTTAAAGCCGATAACGGCGCTCGCATGTTTAGCGGTAAGTTCCAGTCCGTCGTTCAAAGTGCTGTCGCTGTAAACCTGCGCAAGGGTTATGGGCTTATCTACGTAGATAACAAAATAGTTTTTGAAGTTTTTAAGCGGGCCGCGCGCGTATTTGCTTGAGTACCCCACTATCTTTTTTTCGCCGGGAATAACTTTGATATACGACCCGCGGTCAAAAGCATCTATTACAATAAAAGAGCTGTCTGTTTTTGGGTACGTGAACCGAAACTGCGCGCTGCGTTCGGTAGGGGCTATCTCGGTGGTAACATCGTGGTCGGCCAGGTAAACGCTGTAATAATAAGGCTTGGCAATTTCAGCTTTGTGCGAGAACCAGCTTTGACGCTGGTTTTGCGATACCTTTATTTTGCCTGTAAAAGGCATAATGGCAAACTGCCCGTAATCGTTCATCCACGGCGATGGCTGGTGCGTTTGTTTAAAGCCGTTTATTTTATAGGCGTCGTAAGTGTACTGCCAGCCGTCGCCCATTTTACCGGTTTGGGGTGTCCAGAAGTTCATGCCCCATGGCACCGCTATCGCGGGATAGGTATTGCCATTGCTCAGGTCGTATTTAGATTGTGTGCCCATTAACGGGTTTATCCATTCCACCGGGTCGGTCACTTTGGTAACCTGTTGGGCAAATGTGGCAGCGGTAAATAGTATGGAAATTAAAAAAAGGAGCCTTTTTTTCATGAGAAGCGTTAATAGTTATGGTGTAATCGGCCGTAAATATAAAAGACTGGCAGGTATTGCCAGTCTTTTATATTGTAAAATTATTGCCACGCTGGGTTTTTCATTAAACAGTTTAATTAAAAACCAGGATTATTCGGTAACAATAAAGGGTTTACATCAGTTTCCTGTTTCGGTATCGGGAACAGCAGTTGTTTTTCGGTAAAGGTGGATCCGAAAACGGTTTTATGACCTACAAAATTGTCCCAATTGCCGGTAACATCGTTGTGTACCTTGCGGGTACGCAGCATATCAAACCACATCTTGTTTTCAAAGCAAAGCTCGAAATAACGCTGCAACCACACTTCCTTCTCAAACTCATCCTGCGATAATGCCCCGATAGGCGCAAGGTCGGCCCGGTCGCGTATCTCGTTCACATATTTAATCGCGTTTGAATTTGGAGCGCCTTCGGCACGGTTAGATGCCTCGGCGTACATTAACATCACATCGGCCAGGCGATATAGGGTGAAGTTAAGATCGGATTTTGTGGTGTTACGCACCGCGTTTACATCAAACCATTTATAAATGTAGTGGTTTTTAAAGTTCACCGTTTCGGCAGGCGTTTTATAGCTGGCGTAGTTGGTAAAAAAGAATTGCTTTTCCTGTACCCGCTTATCACCAGCCGGGAACGAGGCGATGAACTGGTCTGTTGGGTAAACCGATCCATACTCGTCAGAATATGCGGATATACCCGAATAGTTGGGAATTGTAAGCGGGGTAAGCGGGTTTGTTTTTGGGATGGCTGCCGCATACTGTATCTGGAAAATGAACTCCCTGCTGTTTTTGTTAGCCGGAACGATCATATCTGTATACTCGGGAAATAAGGTATAACCTCCGTTCTGGATCACGTCAAGCGAGCGTTTAGCCGACTCGGCGTAATATTGTTCGCCGCCGTTAATGGCAGCGCCGGCATAGGTTAAGTATACATCGGCCAGGATGGATTTTACAGCGCCCATTGATACCTTACCGGTGGCATCTTTCCAGGGGAGTGTTGATTTTTCGGCCTCCAGCAAATCAGGTATTATAATTTCGTCATAAATTTGCTTGGCAGGCACACGCGGTATTTGCAGGTTCAAGTCCTTTGGCGGTTCGGTTACTTTGGGCACCGCGCCAAACATGCGCACCAGGTAAAAGTAGTACAGGGCGCGCAGGGTGCGGGCCTCGGCTACCATGTTGGTCTTGTCGGCATCGCTTAACCCAGCGGCGTTAATGGTTGGTATCTTTTGGATAGCCAGGTTTGTTGCGCCAACGCCCAAATACAGTTGCTGCCACCAGGTATCCATATAAAACGAGGTGTTATCGTAAATAAGGGTTTGAAAATTCACAAACCCGGTTTGCCCAAGGTCGCTGTTTGCTTTACCGGTCATAAACTCCATCAAATTCCAGGTGTTGCCGCCGTAAGACGATGGCTGGCCATTAAGGAAACCCGACAGGTTTTGATAAGACCCGTTGGCGAGCGCCCTGGCAACTTTCGCGCTCGATAAGTTGGCATCGGGTGTTAAAAAGCCCTCGGGTTTTTCTTCCAGGAATTTTTTGCACGAGCATGTAAGTAATAAACATGCCACTATCAATATATTTTTTAATGTTTTCATTTTAATGCGGTTTTGTATGATATGATTCAATCCTTCACTGCTGTTGCTATGCGTTTTAATCATATAATAAGTTTAAAATCCTACCTGTACACCAAGGTTCCAAATACGGGGGCGGGGATTCGCAAAAAAGTCGATGTTTTGCGAAAGCGCCGAGTTGTTGCCGTAAGTTTGATTGAATGTGTCAACCTCCGGATCGTAGCCGGTGTATTTGGTTATCACAAACAGGTTTTGAACGCTGGTATAAATGCGTAAGCGCGTCATGCCTAAATTTTTAAGCGTTGATGTAGGGAAATTGTAACCTAAAACAAAGTTTTGCCCGCGGATGAACGAGCCATCTTCAACCCACCAGGTATCAAAATGCGAATCCTGCGCGTATTTATAATTACGCACCTGCGATATCATGGTGTTTTGATTGCTGGGTTTCCATCCGTTTAATACGGTGGCCAAACTGTTTGAAATGGTTTGCCTGTCTTCGGCCGAGTGCTTAAAGTTAGCCGCGGTGTTTACGCCTTGTACAAAACGGATATCAAACGAAAAATCCCAGTTTTTGTATTGCATGCTGCTGTTAATATCCCCGGTCCATTTTGGTGTAGAACGGCCGATGATACTGTAGTAATTGCTGCCATCGGCGTTATAGATATATTTACGGTCTCCGGGTTTTAAGCCGTGCTTGGCAGCTTCGGCAACATCAGCAGGCGAATCGCTGTAAGTGCCAAGCCTGGTCATTCCGTAAAATGACCCTATCGGTGCGCCAACGCGTATTACATAGTTTTGCCCTAAAAAGTTAGGCCCCGGAAAAATATCGGCATTACCGTCGTTAAGTTTGGTTACCTCATTTTTATTACTTGCAAATAATAAGTTGGTCGACCATCTAAAATTATCGGTTTTGATATTTTCGGTGTTTAAGCTTAGCTCTATACCCGTGTTACGCATCGAGCCAACATTTTTATAAACGTTAGCGGTGGTAAAACCGGCTGTCCATGGTATAGGGGTTTGCAATAAAATATCGCTGGTGTTTTTGATATAAAAATCAGCGGTAAAGTTCACCCTGTCGCCAAATAACCCTAATTCTAAGCCGGCATCAAACATTTTGGTCCTTTCCCATTTCAGGTCGGGGTTGCCAAGGTAGCCCGGCAATAACGTGATTACCGATGCACCATCTAAAGCGGTTTGGTTGGTGGATAATTGCGCGAGTGAACGATAATTACCAATTTCCTGGTTACCTGTAATACCGTAGCTGGTCCGTACCTTTAAGTTTGATATCGACTTACTGTCCTTCAGGAAGTTCTCCTGCGATACGCGCCATGCCACACCCGCCGAAGGGAAGAAGGAGTATTTGTTTTTACTGCTGAACCTTGAGGAACCATCGTAGCGGCCGGTTGCTGTAAACAGGTACTTTTCATCGATATTATAGCTGATACGGCCATAGTATGAGTTTAACGCGCCCGGCTGGTAACCACCCGGTGAGTTGGGCTGATTGTCTGATTCGGAAGCGCTTTTAACTGAGCCGGCACCTAAGTTATTATACTGGAAATAATCATCTATAAAGTTCTGCGTTTCGGCTCGAACCCTTTCGTACACGTCATCACTAAAAGATATCCCAACCAATGCGGTCAGTTTTTGACGGTCGTTGATCTTTTTATTCCAGGTAAGGTAATTTTCTGATTGCCAGTAATAGTTTGTATTGGCATTGATATTTGCTACACCACCCTGGTCGGCCGATAAATGCTGCAGGGAAAGCGACGAGTAAAAGTTATTTTTTTGGCTGCGCAGATCGTACCCCAGGTCTGTTTTAAATTCCAGTTCATCAGATATCTTAAACAGCATGTATACGTTACCCACCACTTGCTGGGTATTGTTAATAGTATAGCGCTCGTTAGCTATCTGTATGGGGTTTGGCGCCCCTTCAAGGCCTGCTATGTCAAAATTTCCGGCCCAGGTGCCGTCAGGATATTTGATCGGAACGATGGGTACTTCTTCTGTTACGGCGCGCGGTACATTCAAACTACCGTTGCCATCAGTTACCACACGCTGCCTGCTGGCTATGGCATTTATGCTGCCGCCTATTTTTAACCAGTCCTTAACATCATTGTCCATGGTCATTTTAACCGAGTAACGCTTGAAGTTTGATGTAGGAGTTAAGCCATTTTGGTTAAGATACCCTAATGATAAGCTGTAAACTGATTTTTCGCTGCCGCCCTGTATGATCAATTGATGGCTTTGCGAAAAGGCCGGTTTATAGGTTTCTTTTTCCCAGTTGGTATTGTAAAGGGGCTTGTCATTGGCATCAAACAATAACGGGAAATTGGCATGGTTTAAAGCCTTTGGCGGGGTTTGTACCGTTCCGGTAGGGTCAAACTTAGCCCCGTTGGCAAACGCCTGGTTATAAATGTCGACAAATTGCTGCGAGTTAAGCGTTGGCACATGGCGGTACAGGTCGCTTATGTTGGCATTTGCCTCGTAGCTAATGGTAGCCGGGCCTTTCCGGCCGCGTTTGGTGGTTACCATAATTACACCGTTAGCGCCGCGCACGCCATAAATAGCGGTTGATGACGCGTCTTTTAACACCTCGAGCGATGCAACATCATTAGGGTTGATAGAGTTGGGGTCGACCCCAACAACGCCGTCGACAACATACAAAGGGTCGAGGTTGGAGTTGATAGAACCAATACCCCTGATGCGTACCTTTGCAGCCGCGCCGGGCGCGTTGCTGTTAACACTTACATCAACACCCGCAACCTTGCCCTGCAATGCCTGCGATAGGTTTGGCACCGGCTTATCTAACAGTTGTTCGGCCTTCACAGTTGTTACAGCCCCGGTAAGGTCCGATTTTTTCGCGGTACCGTAACCAATTACCACAACTTCATTCAAGTCTTTGGCCTGCTCGGTCAATACCACATCAATGGTTTGCTGGTTATTAATAGGCACTTCTTTTGATGTATACCCAATAAAGCTAAACACCAGCACGCCAGAACCATCCGGAACGGTCAGCTTATACTTACCGTTAACATCAGTTGATGTGCCGATGATGGTGCCTTTTAACTTTACGTTCACACCCGGCAGGGGGCCTTTGGCATCGCTTACTGTACCCTGTATATCAATAGCTTTAATTTCTATCGGGGTATTATTAGCGTCCTTCTTTTTTACTACAATGGTTTCCTCAAAAATTTTGTAAGTAAGGGGCTGGTCTTTAAACGCCTCGTTAAGGGCCTGGTCAACGGTAACCTTGTCTACGTTGATATTGATACCGCCGGCTTTTGATACATCCTGCTTATCATACATAAAATGATAGCCGGTTTGTTTCTCTATCAGGCGCAGAACTTTTTCAACAGAGGCATTTTTTTGCCGCAACGATACAGTTTGACTGAACGTTTTTGCGGTTACATTGGTAAGGGCTGCAATTATTAAAATGGCAGTTAGTTTCATAACCAATATTATTTTGGAGAGTTTAGACCATGCCAAAGGCATGGCCTTAGAATTAAAATTCATAAGTTTGTTGTGTTTGGGTTAAACATTAAGTTTCAATTCGTCAGTTGCAATTATTATGGGGCCCAGGCATTTAGCCGGGAAAGTGGGTCGAAACACTTCCCGGCTTTTTTATATGCCGGTCTTAACGCTTATGGATAAGAATGGGGCCGCCAATTGCGCTTAGCTTGCGGGGTGTATTTCTTTCATCATAAGTTGTTTTTTGTAGGGTGAATAATTGATATATATGTATTGTTTTTTGGCTGTTTTACTATAACACTATAATTTTTTTTCCTTCAATTTTCAGGTCGATACCTGTATATTTCAAAATCTCTAATAATACCGAGGCCTTTACATTGCGCGATAAACGGCCTGTAAAAACTTTATCGGGCACTTTGCCGGCATAGGTAACATCTACATCGTACCAGCGAGCTGCCTGGCGCAATATGGCATCTATACGTACCTCCCTGAATTGAAAGATCCCATTTTTCCAGGCGGTCTCATCGTCAACGTCAACATCGTCAATCACTTTATTTTGGCCCGATGCTTTAATTTGCGCCTGCTGGCCGGGTTTTAACCGCGCGCTGAACCCACCGCTGGTAATGTTCACCGCTCCCTCAAGCAGGGTGGTTTTCATTACATTTTCGTCGTCGTAAGCCATTACATTAAAATGGGTGCCTAATACTTCAATTTGGGCGCGGTTTGTTTTTACCCTGAAAGGCATTGCCGCGTTTTTTGTAACCTCGAAGTAAGCCTCGCCGGTAATTGCCACCTGCCTGGTTGCACCGGTAAAACGGGTAGGGAAGGTGAGCGATGAGGCAGAATTTAACCAAACCCTGGTGCCATCGGGCAAATCAACCTGGTATTGCCCGCCGCGCGGTGTGGTAATGGTATTTATTGAGGGCGCAATGTTGGCACCTGCAAGTGCCGATACATTGTATATCAACCGGCCATCGGCAGCTTTTTTGATGAAGGTATTGCCCTGTTTGGCTAGGGTGCCATTTTCGGCGTTGTCTAAAATAATGGTTTTACCATCGGCAAGGGTTAGCGTGGCCCTATTACCGCCCGGCTGGGCATCGTGAAGCACGCGGTTTGTTTTAGTGAGATGTTGCGCAACTTTTTGTTGCCTTTTTAACTTATGAAAGCCGATACCAACAAAAAATAACACAATAGCGGCGGTTGCTATCTTAGCCCACAATATAATGTTGCTGCGCTTTGCACCGTTGTTTGTACCGGCCTTTAAAATATTGCTGAGGATAATGTTTGTTTTATCAGCGCTGAACAGCGGCGCATCGGGCCTCAGATCGTCCCAGGCCTGGCGGATAAGCAGGGATAGTTCCTCATCGCTTGCGCCTGCGTTGATGGCCGCAAACAGTTCGTCGCGCTCTTGCGGCGTGGCCGATTTGCTGTAATAGCGATCAAAAAGGTATCTCAACCTTAGCCTGGATGTTTTCATTAAATGTTGTTCAATAACTGGTAGTGTAGAAAAAGCCGGGGAACTTTATTGTAAAGACACCAGAGGCACATAAAAAGGGGGTATAGCTTTATATTTTTTTTAAAAAAAGTGTAGCCGCCAGTATAATTATGGCCGAAACATCAATGTTAGACTGCACAAAGCTGGTGATGGAGTGGGTGGCCCCCTGCAAATATTTTTTTACTGTTTCGCGCGACAGGCCCATCTGGTGTGCTATCTCATCGTACTTTAAGCGGCCGTGCCGGCTTAGTAAATATACTTTTTGCTGCTGCGGCGGTAAGTGGTCAATAGCCTCGTCCAATAAACTGTAATAATTGTGGTGCCCCGAATTATCTTCGCTGGCAAGGGCCAAAGCATTGTCTTGTATTGTTTTTTGTCGGATGCGCTCTTTAGCCAATCTTCGCAGGCAGTTTAACGCATGATTTTTGGAGACGACAAATAAATAAGCTTTAAAATTTTGAACCGACGATAGCGTTTCGCGGTTCATCCAGATCTTTAAAAAAACGTCCTGCACCACTTCCTCGGCCATTTCAACCGAATCGGTTATGCGGTAGATATGCGTACCCAAAAGCTGGTGATGGTTGTTGAACAATTCGCTAAACGCGTGTTCGTCTCCACGGGCAACCTTCAAGAGCAACTCTTTTTCACAAGGTAACAAGTCGGACATAGGTGATGATTGGAGCAGGCAAGTAATAAAAAAAATACTAAAACTGCAACCAAATAATGTTTTAATGTTAAAAAAGTATCATCAGGAGCAATAAAAACCTCCTGCGATTATCTAAACATTAAACACTTAACCCCTGCAAAAAATAAATAACCTTTGTATAAGTCAGAATAGAGAAGGGTTTGCTCCGGGTCTTATCTTGCCGAGATGCCGGTAAGCGCTCTCGGTAGCCTCGCGGCCCCTTGCGGTGCGCATCAAAAATCCTTCCTGGATCAGGAAGGGCTCGTACACCTCTTCAATGGTGCCTTCCTCTTCACCAACCGCGGTGGCAATGGTTTTGAGGCCAACGGGCCCCCCTTTAAATTTATCGATAATGGTCGACAGGATCTTATTGTCCATCTCGTCCAGCCCGTGCTCGTCAACATTCAGGGCGTTAAGGGCATATTGCGCAATATCGGTATCAATGCTGCCGTTCCCTTTTATTTGTGCAAAATCGCGGGTGCGGCGTAAAAGGGCATTGGCAATACGCGGGGTGCCACGGCTGCGGCGGGCAATTTCATAAGCGCCTTCATCGCTTATAGGAGACCGCAATATGGATGCTGACCGCAGCACAATTGTAGTGAGGAGTTTCGCGTCGTAATACTCTAAACGGCTGTTAATGCCAAACCTGGCACGTAAGGGCGCTGTTAATAAACCCGACCGGGTGGTAGCGCCAACAAGCGTGAAAGGGTTAAGCGAAATTTGCACCGAGCGGGCGTTAGGGCCGCTCTCCAGCATAATATCTATCTTAAAATCCTCCATAGCCGAGTACAAGTATTCTTCTACCAGCGGGCTTAAACGGTGTATCTCGTCAATAAAAAGGATGTCGCCTGTTTCCAGGCCGGTAAGCAGGCCGGCAAGATCGCCCGGTTTATCCAGCACCGGGCCCGATGTGATCTTGATACCCACGCCCATCTCATTAGCGATGATATGGGATAAGGTGGTTTTGCCTAAGCCCGGAGGGCCATGAAGCAATACATGGTCAAGCGCTTCGCCGCGCTGGCGGGCAGCCTGTACAAAAACGCGCAGGTTTGCCAGTATTTTATGCTGACCGGTAAAATCCTCAAATGCCTGCGGGCGTAAAACTTTTTCGATGTCACGCTCAGCAGGAGAGAGGCGTTCGCTATCCGGATCAAGGTTTTCGTTCATTGCCAACGAAATTAGTAATTTTTAGGCGAAAGGTAAAAGCAGAAAGGTTTTAAAACAGCATATACTGTGTATAAAACTTAATTATATAAATGGTGGCGCTGTTCTGTCAGTAGCTGGTTTTCTAATTGCCTGGTAATGAGGTGTTCACGAGCGTTCACGGTATTCACGTGCGGCGAACGTGAACACTTTGCAGGTTAAAGTACTTTACCGGTGCGTTTATAAAACTGTGCAGGTAAGGTACCCGGCGTATTATCACCCTTCGGGATATTTCCTGAAAATGCTGTTGATCTTCATTTGTATAACCCCAAAAAAAGCTTCCTTGAATATGCCCGATGACATTTTAGATGTACCTGCCGTGCGATCAGTGAAGATGATGGGCACTTCGGTTACCTTAAAACCATGTTTGATAGTGGTGTATTTCATTTCTATCTGGAACGCGTAGCCCACAAATTTGATCTTATCAAGGTTAAGGGTTTGCAGCACTTTACGCTTGTAGCACATAAAGCCGGCGGTGGCGTCCTGTATATCAATGCCGGTTATAAAGCGCACATAAACCGATGCAAAAAAACTCATTAATACACGGCTCATGGGCCAGTTAACCACGTTAACACCCTTTATGTAGCGCGAACCGATCGCCGCGTCGGCACCATCAATACAGGCCTGGCGTAAACGCAGCAGGTCGTCGGGGTTGTGCGAAAAATCGGCATCCATTTCAAATATAAAATCGTAATGATGCGCTATGGCCCATTTAAACCCATGGATATAGGCGGTACCCAAACCTTGTTTGCCCGTTCGTTCTTCTATAAAAAGCGTATCGGCATACTCCTGCTGCAATTGTTTTACAATGCCTGCGGTACCATCCGGCGAGCCGTCGTCAATGATCAGAACATGGAAGTCGTGCGGGAGGGAAAACACCTTGCGGATCATCCGTTCGATGTTTTCCTTCTCGTTATAAGTAGGGATGATGACAATGCTATCGGGCACGTAGAGCTTTTGTTTGTTTTTAATGAACGCCGCTAAAATAATTTAATTTTATACCGCATTAAAATAAAAAGCAGGAAAGTGGTCCACTTTCCTGCTTTTTATCGGTAGTATGTTTGTTACAGGCGTTCTGTTTCAGCAGCTACCTCGTTAATACCGACCGGGTCGGTAATGTAATTCCGTTCTTTAAGGCGCGGAGATATAATTAAAAAGGCCACTATGAAAACACATATAAACGCTACGAAAAACCATTCGTAATTGGCGCCTTTAAGAGCTGTGGCCCACCAGCCGCCATTTTCAATAAGGCCATTTACAACGGCGGTTATCAGGTTACCGAACGATACCACTAGGAACCAGATACCCGTCATGGTGCTTTTCATCGATTTTGGCGAGTGCGTATAAGCGTACTCCAAACCGGTAATTGATACCAATACCTCGGCTGCTGAAAGTATCATAAACGCCAGCACCTGCCACCAGATAGACGGCGAACCGCCATGATCCAGGCTGGTGTGTATAACACCTATCACCACAAACGATAACGCGGTTAGCACCAGGCCGGTCCCAAGCCTGCGCAGTGGTGTGGTTTTCAGTCCTTTTTTGTCCAGCCACGGATATACCACGTAGTTAAAGAATGGGATAAACAGGAGCAGGAATACCGTGTTAAAAGTTGATAGCTGGCCCGGATATATGGTGAATTTGGTAAAACCAAGGTTGATCACACGGTCCATTTTTTCGGCGTAAAGTGTCCATTCAGATAAACATTGGTCCCAAACAGCCCAAAAGGCCAGCGCGAAAAAGAAAACTGCCATAACGCGGTAAACTGCCTTTACGCCTTCAACGCGTTCGGGATCATAAGGACCTTTGGCAACATCAAGCATAGATTGCCCCGGTTTGCGCTGGCTTAAATGTGTTAACGCATACCAGGTAATAAAAACCAGGTTATTGCGGTTAACTCCCTGTGGCGGAACCTTTACATATTTTTTACGGCCCGAGAAGAATATAATAGTAGCCAGGGCCATCAGCAGCCCGGGGATACCAAAAGCCCATTTTGGCCCAAAGTGTTCATAAGTCCAGGGGATGGCAACGGTTGATATCATAGAGCCGGCGTTGATACTGAAGTAAAACCAGCCGTAAACTTTTGAAAGCAGGTCCTGGTTGGTGGCGTCAAACTGATCGCCCACGTTGGCCGATACGCACGATTTGATCCCCCCCGCGCCAATTGCAACCACCAGTAAACCTAATTCGAAACCGGTGAGGCCACCATCAAAGGTTGCCAGCATTAAATGCCCGATACAGTAAATTATAGATACATATAAAATAAGCTTGTACTTGCCGGTAAACCAATCGGCTATCATGCCGCCTACAAATGGCAGCGCGTAAGCTACCATCACAAACAGGTGGTGCAGCTTATTGGCATGGGCATTAGCCTGGTCGGTTAAAGCCGGGTTATCTGCCGGGTTGAAAAATTGGTTTACCAAAAAAAGTGTAAGTACTGAACGCATCCCGTAAAAGCTAAAGCGCTCTGCGGCTTCGTTGCCGATAATATAGGGTACGGCTTTTGGAAATCTTGATTTTGTTTTTGCCGGAGCGGCTGCCTGTAGGTTTTCTGCCATACTTTTGAACTATTTTTGCCTAAAATACTATTATTAAATTAATCCGAAATTTTATACCGAAATTATTACAGTGTAACCTGCAATGTTTTGATTACGCTTAAATACTAAAGCTTTAATTTTTTTTGTTTAACGGAACAGAGGCCCGGTCTTTAACGGCCTGTGCTTTAGGGTCGACATATTCAGCGTCGCGCTCTTCGGGTATGTTGCGCATATCAAGATTATCTGCAAACACCCACCGGCCATTTTTTAATTTATAGCCATCATAAGTAAGATCTGGTCCAAAGGTATCGGGCCGGTCTTTTAATTTATCATCAGGCGGGGCAAGGTGGTCAAATACGATAAGTTGCTGATCGGGCACATAACGCAACAGCATTGATGCCTGCCTGGTGTATTCAAATATTACGCGTTTGCGGTTTTTATTACCACCATCAAATACAGGCATGCCAAAAAGCGGCTTGTCATCCCTGTCAAACGATAGCACCTCGATTACCTTTTTTGTCGATTTTACCGTGTTGCCTTTCCATCCCAATAAAACATAATATGGTTTTGCTGCGGCTACCTTAATAATTTTGTAATACTGCGCGCCATACCACTTGCGGTTATCCGTAACCGAGTCTTCGGGGTTTTTTAACAGGGGCGAGTAATCTTCAAGCGGATACATCAGCAGGTTTCCGCCGGTGTTCATTTGCACGGTACCATAAAAACGGTAACTCCCGTCCTGGTTCATGATATGCCAGCTAATTATCCGCAAACGGTTATCGGGCGCATTAATAATGCTGATGCTTTTAAGCGAATCAAAGGGATAGTTAAACGAGTGGGGTACCTTTAAGGCGGCAACCAGCATGCGAATAAACTTGTAGTTTGCATTTTTGCGCTCTATATCATCCGGGTCGTTCACAAACTTTTTGCCCAGCGCTTTAAGGCTGTCCTGGTAAACGCTTAAATTCTTCAGGTTGGTGCTTTCATCGGAGTGCTGCGCGAAGGAGGTGCTGACGGTTAATAACACGAAGGCGGCTACTAAAAAACCTTTCATCAATATTTTACGATAAAAATACATTGCAGATAATAACGTATTACCCGCTGCTAAATTATTAAACTATATTGATGTTATAACAAGTTTTCGATCACCATTGCGCTTGCGCCGCCGCCACCGTTACATATGCCTGCAGCACCTATGCGGCCTTTGTTTTGCTGTAAAACATGTATCAGCGTTACCATAATGCGCGCGCCCGAGGCGCCAAGCGGGTGGCCAATAGCGACAGCTCCGCCGTTAACATTTACCTTAGCAGCGTCAAGTTTTAATAATTTATTATTAGCTAACGCTACAACGGAAAAGGCCTCGTTTATCTCAAAAAAATCTACCTCATCGGCAGATAAACCTGCCTTATGTAATGCCAGTGGAAGGGCTTTGGCCGGGGCCGTAGTAAAATATTCGGGCGCTTGTTGCGCATCAGCAAAGGATACTATCCTGGCAAGCGGCTTAATGCCCATTGCTTCGGCTTTTTCTTTGCTCATTAATATTAGGGCTGCCGCACCGTCGTTCAAGGTTGATGCATTGGCAGCTGTAACTGTACCATCTTTTTTAAATACCGGCTTAAGCGTGGGTATTTTTTCAAATTTTACCGTTTTTGGTTCCTCATCGTCGGCAAACACGGTAACATCGCCTTTTTTATCTTTCAGTTCAACAGGGGTTATTTCAGCATTAAACTTGCCATCGGCCTGGGCTTGCTGCGCCCGTTTGTACGATTCTACAGCGAAAGCATCCTGCTCTTCGCGCGTTACATTGCAGTCGACCGCGCAAAGCTCGGCTGCCGAACCCATGTGATAATCGTTATATACATCCCAAAGGCCATCTTTTACCAGGCCATCAATGATCTGCCCGTTACCAAGGCGGTAGCCGTTACGGGCCTTGTCAAGGTAATAAGGTACGTTGCTCATGCTTTCCATGCCACCCGCCAATACAATTTCGTTATCACCGTTGGCTATGCTTTGAGCTGCAAGCATAATAGCTTTCATGCCCGATGCGCATACCTTATTTATAGTAGTAGCGGGCATGTGTGGCAGGCCTGCAAATATTGCCGCCTGGGTTGCGGGTGCCTGCCCTAAATTAGCCGACAGTACATTACCCATGTACACTTCCTGAATATCTGAAGGCTGCAGGCCAGCCTTTTCAATGGCCGATTTGATAACCACAGCGCCTAATTGAGTAGCTGATAACGATGCTAAACTGCCGCCAAAACTGCCGATAGGGGTACGGGTGGCCGATACGATATATACTTCTTTCATAAGAAAAGTGCTGTCTTTATATAATGGTCAGCAAATTTATAGTTTACTTTTAATAGTAACGACAGATTTGAAAAATATTATGCATGCATAGTATTCGCCTAATTCTTTTTCTTACGCGGCAACCTTTTGTGCGCTTTAAGGGCTTCCTGCAACAGGTACTCTATCTGCCCGTTAGTGCTGCGGAACTCGTCTGCGCCCCACATTTCAATTTCTTTGAGCACATCCGGGTTTATCCTTAATATAAAAGCTTTTTTTTCGGCCATGCTTAATGTGCTGCCGCCGCGTGTTGCTGGCGTATCAGTAAAATATTTATCCCAATTAATGCCAGTAGGGGTACGTGGGGCATATTGTTTATCTGTACCGTTTTGTCGAAGCTGACCTCAAAAGGTTTTTTTATCCCAAAGGCTTTATGTTCAATTTGTAAAATATCGCCGTATAGCACATGTGTTAGCGTAAAACTCCGGGAGAAAACTTTTTTAAACGTATAAACCGCATCAAAGCCGTTATCCATTTTTATGGCGATATCCCTTTTCCATGTTTCGGGTACCAGGTTGCCAACGGTTTCATCCTCGCCCTTATTCAAAAGCATGGTGCGGTTAAACATGCCTTTACGTTTAATTGTCCAGGTCCCTTCAGCGGTTTCTATAACGGCATAGCGTTTAAAATTTGCTTTGTAGCTTAGCTTACCATAAACAAACTGCCCGTCGGTAAGTTCGTAATAAGGGAAGAACCATTTATGACGGGTAATAAACAACTCGTTGGTTTTAACCAGCGCAAAATCTCTGAAATCGGTCATCGTATTAATGATATAAAGTGCCCGTGTTAACTATCGGGTTAACCGCTTTATCACCACAAAGTACAACCAGCAAGTTGCTCACCATAGCTGCCTTGCGCTCTTCGTCAAGCTCGATAATGTTTTTTTCTTCCATTTTTTGCAGGGCCATTTCAACCATGCCTACCGCGCCTTCAACTATAAGCCTGCGGGCAGATATAATGGCCGATGCCTGCTGGCGCTGCAGCATGGCGTGCGCAATCTCGGGCGCATAAGCCAGGTGCGATATGCGCGCTTCCAATACCTCAATACCCGCGCGTTCAAGGCGCTCGTTAAGTTCTTGTACCAACAGGATACCTACCTGCTCAGATCCTCCTCGCAGGGTAATGCTGGCGTTCTCGTCCTCGATGTGATCATAAGGGAATGAGTTGGCCAAGTGCCTCACTGCGGCCTCGCTCTGTATATTTACATATTGCAGGTAATTTTCAACCGCGAAAACGGCTTTGGCGGTGTCCTGTATCTGCCATACAATTACAGCAGCAATTTCAATAGGATTGCCTACGCTGTCGTTTACCTTTAATTGCTGGCCGTTCAGGTTAAATGCCTTTAGTGATACCTTCTTTTTAACGGTGAAGGGGTTTACCCAAAAAAAGCCGTCTTTTTTTACTGTTCCCTGGTATTTTCCAAAAAGGGTAAGCACTTTAGATTCGTTTGGATTTACAATAGCAAGGCCGGGTAAAATAAAAACAAAGTTTATTACACATATAATAGCGCCTATTACATGTTGCTGCCAATAGAAAGAAACGGCTGCTGCGGCAATAAGCACAAGTACTAAAACAAAGGCCAAATAGCCCGAAGGTGCTGTGGTAACTTTTTCGGTTTGCATGATCGTGATTATGATTTTAAATTGATATCATAAAGATATCAACTTTGATGTGATAAAAGCAAGAAAAATAACATATAACCGAAACTTATATTATTTTTGATTGGATAAACACAGCTAATGGCAAAACTTTCATCGTCCAGGCAAAAGGCATTATTGCGCAAATACGCGCTAAATGTGAAGTTTTTTATGATGCTTGCGAGCGTGATCGTAATTGTATATGCGCTGCCTAAGCAAGCCAAGTTTGGGTACGAGTTTGAAAAAGGCAGGATATGGAATCAAAAGGATCTGGTATCGCCTTACAACTTTGCCATCCTGAAAACCGATGCCGAGATAGAGGCCGACCAAAAAGCCGCTCTGGCTGCGGTTACCCCCATATACCAGAAAAATGATGACATGGAACGGCAGCAGCAGGATGGTTTTAAAACTGACCTGGAAGTAAAGTGGCATGCCGCGGGCATAAATGATAAACAGAAGAACGCTTACCTGCAAACCGGCTACAACGTTTTAAAAACATGTTATGACAAGGGTATTCTGAAACTGAACCCTAAATATCAGCAAAACGGAAAAAACTACGCGATCACGATATTGAGCGCGAACGTTGCAACTGAAAAAAATACTGCCGACCTGCTTACCCGCGAAAGGGCTATTGCCTATTGTGACGCTGAAATCAGTAAAGTACCCGGCCTGGATAAAGCCTTTCTGCTCGACCTGGTGCAAGATCGGCTACAAAACAACCTGTCATTTGATGCTAACCTGACAGCCCGCTTAGAGAAAGAGGTTACCGAAAACCTTTCTATTACCCGCGGCATGGTGCAAAAGGGAGACGTTATTATCAGCAAAGGCTCGGTTATAAACGACGAGGCCTACCAAAAGCTGGCATCGTATAAAAAGGCTTTTGAGGATAACGCCCGTACCAATGGTAACCATGGCATGGTATTGTTGGGGCAATTTTTACTGGTTGGCATCACCATAACGCTGTTAATGGTTTTCCTGTACCTGTTTAGGCGCGATATTTATGATGATAACCGTTTGGTAAGCCTGATATTGCTGGTTATAACGGCTATGCTTGCCGGTTTGTCGCTGGCTATAAAACTTGGGCTGCCAAATTTTTATTATATACCATATTGTATAGTGCCCATCATTATACGCATACTTTTTGATACCCGCCTGGCACTAAACATTCACTTACTGGTTGTACTGATAGCCGGTTTTTTTGTACCTAACAGCTTTGAGTTTGCCTATTTTGAAATTACCGCCGGTATGGTATCTATCTATAGCATCAAGAACCTTATCCGCCGCGAGCAGTTCCTGATATCGGCATTGATCATTACCTTTAGCTACTTTGTATCGTTTCTGGGCATATCGTTGATCAGGGAGGGGACGCTTAATACAATTGACTGGGTCGATTTTATCCCTTTTGCCGTAAGTGTACTGCTCACGCTACTGGCATACCCGCTGATCTACCTTTTCGAAAAGATGTTCGCTATAACATCGGACATTACCCTTATCGAACTCACTAACACCAACGCTCCCTTACTGCGCGAAATGGCTTTTAGTGCCCCGGGTACCTTTCAGCACTCGTTACAAGTGGCTAACCTGGCCGAAAACGCCATATACTCGATAGGTGGTAATGCCTTATTGGTTAGGGCCGGGGCGCTGTACCACGATATTGGTAAAATGCAAAACCCATTGTTTTTTATTGAAAACCAATTATCGGGTTTTAATCCCCATGATAAATTACCTTATGAAGAGAGCGCACAGATCATCATCAGCCACGTAAGTAAGGGTATTGAGATGGCGCGCAAAGCAAACCTGCCCGAAATAGTTATCGACTTTATACGTACCCATCACGGCAATACCCGTGTAGATTATTTTTATCAGTCGTTCCTTAAAAATTTCCCTGAAAAATTCATCAACGAGAACATTTTCCGGTATCCGGGGCCTATCCCGTTCTCGAAAGAAGCCGGTGTTTTAATGCTTGCCGACTCGGTTGAGGCAGCTTCGCGCTCGTTAAAAGAGCCGGACGAAGAATCTATCGGCATCCTGGTTGACCGTATTGTAAAATACAAACTCGATCAAAACCAGTTGAGTGACAGTAATATAACGCTGAAAGATCTGGAAACAATTAAACAGATATTTAAGCGGATGCTGGCGAGTATTTATCATGTGCGGATTGATTATTAAAAATCTGATTTATTTTTTTGACAGCTTAAGCGAATTACTATATTTGCAATCCCTGAAAAAAGGGAAAAAACCGCAATAAACACGGTGAGGTGCCTGAGAGGCCGAAAGGATCAGTTTGCTAAACTGACGTACGGGAAACTGTACCGAGGGTTCGAATCCCTCCCTCACCGCAAATAACATGTCAAAGTTTTGAAAAACGCCTCAGATCATACGATCTGGGGCGTTTTTGCTTTATAGCCATCTCATTTCAACGCAATTCATATCAATCGAAGCGAGACCTCTTGCGAGACCTATTCGGCCCTTCGTAAATTAGGTCTCGCTGAACCGCTAAAAGTTTAATTTTTAATCCTTAATCGTTAAGGCGATGATCAGAACAGTTTGTATCAACTTCGCGTTGAAAAAGAGCAAAACACTTAAAGACGGTACAGCCCCGGTTTATCTGAGATTGACAGTGGCAGGTGAACGTGTTGAATTTACGACCCGCCGGTACATCAAACCGGAACGCTGGAATGTGGACCAGCAAAAGATGACCGGCACCAACGAAGAGGCCCGTGTCTTTAACCATTATCTCAAAACCCTTGAACAGCAGGTTTATGATGAGCACAGAAAAATGATGAATGCAAATGCGAACATCTGTGTGGAAGATCTCAAAAACCGATTACTTGGCAAAGAGCAAAAGGAAAGGCAAAAAATGCTGATCCCTATTTTCAAGGAACACAATAAGCGTCTGCAACTGCTCATCGGAAAAGAATATTCCCAGGGGACGTTGACCATCTTTGAAACCACTTTCAGGCATGTGACTGAATTCATTCAGTGGCAGTACCGGAAATCGGATATAGACATTAAAACTGTTGATCACGAGTTTATCACATCCTTTGATTTCTATCTACGGTCAGAATGCAATTGCGCGAACAATACTACGGTCAAATATGTCAAGAATTTCAAAAAGATTATCAGGCTATGTATAGCGAATGGCTGGCTGGACAAAGATCCGTTCGTTAACTACAAGCCAAAAGTAAAAGAGGTAGTTAGAGATTTTTTGACCAAAGATGAAATTCAGGCCATGGCAGATGCTAAGCTAGTTACCAATCGGGTCAGACAAGTCAGGGTTATATTCCTTTTCAGTTGTTTTACCGGATTAGCTTACGCTGATGTAAAAAAACTTAAAAGGTCTGAGATCATCAAAGGTATTGATGGGCAACAATGGATCTTTACTTCACGTCAAAAAACAGAGACCACGTCCCGTATCCCATTATTACCTACCGCATTGAAGATATTGGAAAAGTATGAGGATAATCCAGAATGCTTACATCACGATAAAGCATTGCCTGTCCTATCTAACCAAAAAATGAATAGCTATTTAAAGGAGATTGCCGATGCAGTCGGTATCAATAAGGAATTAACCTTTCATATCGCCCGGCACACTTTCGCTACAGTTGTCACCCTGTCAAACGGCGTATCTATAGAAAGTGTTTCTAAAATGCTTGGTCACCGGAACATCCGCACTACGCAGCATTACGCAAAAATTTTAGATGCTAAGGTAAGCGAGGATATGGCTGTTTTAAAAGAGAAACTGAGAGTCACTGAAAGTAAATTGTCAAAAATCGAAAACGGTTATCACATTTCGTGATAACCTTAACTGCACATCATGCAAAAAGAAGGAATCATTACAGACGAAATCATTTCAAGTAAGATCTATATCGTTAGAGGTCAGAAAGTGATGTTAGATTATGATCTCGCAGAACTGTACCAAGTAGAGACCAAGCACCTTAAGCGCCAGGTAAGAAGGAATATTGAGCGGTTCCCAGGCGAGGATTTTATGTTCGAACTGTCCCCTGAAGAATATCAGATTTCAAGGAGCCAAATTGGCACCTTGAAACAAGGACAAAATTTCAAGTATGCTCCTATGGCTTTTACTGAACTGGGCATCAGTATGCTTTCAAGTGTGCTAAATAGCCCTGCGGCAATACAGGTAAACATACGTATCATGCGAATTTTTGTGCAGGTCAGACAGATTTTGACTGATACGACTGAGATACGATTGGAGCTCGAAAAAATCAGAAATGAACTTTTTAATCATGGCAAAAACATGGAAATCGTCTTTGCTTACCTTGACGAGTTATCCAATAAAATAGAAGTTCAACAAACCGTTGTCAATGATAGAAAAAGAATTGGGTATAAACCTGATGAATAAATAGCATAAAGAAACGGTCCTTAAATTTCCATGAAACTATGGCTTAAATGTGATAAGAAATAGTCAATCTTTTCGATATCATAACGTCCACCAAGGGGAAGCATAATTGATCAAGCTTCCATTTTGCTGGTGCTGATCTCCACTACATCAGTAGAGATTGGAATGCCTTGTTGCCGCGGCCTAGTAAGCTGGTCAAGCAATAACCCGGTAACATCTGCTTCATGATGATCGATGTCCTTTTCCTCCCATTCTGTATAATCCATCATAAGGAACTGCTTCATGCTATCAATGGCGCTTTTTATGTAATGGCTTTTCTTCGCGTCGGGCATATAATTGCTGAGTCGAGAATTTTTTTCATGGCTTATTAGGCAAAGGTTGCCGAAAGCATGGAGATAGTGATCATTCAGTTTAGGTATCTGTGGGTTAATAGGATGCTGAGGATAGAAATGTTCGACCGAACTACGGAACGTGAACGCGAACTTACTCACCCGCTCATCCTTTCGGTGCGTTTTTTCCCTCATCCAGATTAAATAGTCAAGGTAATTGAAGATTAAGTTATTTTGGAGGTTCGTATACCTCAGTTTGGATAGGTTCAATCCACTCTCATCCCTTTCAGCCGCAAGCATTACGCCTGGCTTAAGCAGTTCGTGATATTCCTTTGGCTTTTCTGCCAAAAAGCGATCAAATACAAACGCCTCTGCTACACGCTCCATGTAATAGATGTAAGGCTTACTTTCAATTTCGGTGGTATAGAAGAGGTAATCCAAAACAGCGTTAAACCAATACTTATAGACCATTGACGGCACGGACACATGAAACATTGACAAAAGCATGATAACCCGCTGGTTAACGGATTCAAAACCTGCGTCATCTTCTTCGCCGAAAGTATTAATGTACTTTACGCCGTTTCTGTTCGCTTTTGTCTCATAACGTTTAAGCGTTTTAAGACTCCATCTATCCGTTCCGCCGGTAAACTCCCTTTTGATTACATACCGGTCAAAGAGGAGTTTGCACTTTAGTAGGTTGAAAGCAAATTCTTTGACGAAAGAGAGGGCTTGATCCGGCTCTTTACTCAGTACTTCATCAAACATGTCGATTAACTGTTTATCATCCAGGCTCACTGATGTACTTCGCATCTGAACACGGAGCACATGGAGTAAAAAATTCTGGAAATTGATCACAGTATTGAAGCGTTCAGGAGCTTCTTCATCCTGTTTCTTCTTTTCAACTAACAATGGCGCCCTCAGGATATCATCGATTGACATTTCCTCGTCACGCTCCGCATCTCTTTCCTTGTGAACGAGTGATGAAACGAGATCATCGAAATTTCTAATGCGAAGATCCATCCAATTAGCCTCGTCGAATATAGCGCTGCGTTCATCGGTGCTAAAGCCATAATGGACATACCTTTCCATATTCTCGCAACTTTCCCATACTTTATGAAAAGCGTATTGGTACCGTCTGCATTGCTTCGGTTCGAGAGAAACGAAATACTTCATGAGCCGTGCTTTCAATATCTCCTGCTTTTCCAGTTGCTCGCCGCGGCTGTTCATGATCTCGAAATAATGATTCAAATCGATTCCCTGCGGTAAAGGGACCCGTAACAGTTGAACGCGGTCGAACAGACAGCTTGTGAAACTCTCTATCGAAATATTCTTCTCGCTGAGTTTTTTACGAATCTCTTCCCTGCAGATATAATAAGCAGCTTTGATTTGATCATCCTGTTCCTCGCTAGGAAAATGACCGTTAAAGGCATCCAAAAGGCTGGTCTTCGCACTTATCCTGCTAGCATAGGTTATATTAACCGCGGTCAACCAGTTCTTTTCTATTTCCTTCCAACCGTTTCTGATAGAGGCGGCCATTATTGAAAGTGTAGTGAGGCGTTGTTGCCCGTCCACCACCTGAACATGCCCTGGCAAGTTAGGATCGATTGCTACTACCATCGTACCAATAAAATAATTTTCCTGCCCGTGCCCAGTTGCATAGTCGGCAATATCCTGCACCAACTGCTCGATCTCTTTAGCCTCCCAAGCGTATTTGCGCTGGTAGATAGGTATCATATATTGCTCACCGTTGCCGAGTAGTTGCCTGATCGTCAACGCTTCGATCGCTTCAGACGGTTGTTCCATAGTACTTGAATTTGATAAATAATTCTTTGATCTGTCTGGTTTTTGGGGAATCAAATGGTTTGGTGATTAAAGGCAGTTCAATTCCCGTAATCCTGTCTGTATGTACCGCCTGATGAATTCGACGGAAAAGGTTGTTCTCTTGCGTTACGTAGTTATCCACGGAAGCAAGCTGAAGATTCTGGTAAGTTAATCTAGGTGTATACGCCCAAATGAATATTTTGAGGATCGCGCGTTCGATATCCTTTTTCCCGAACTTATCCAGGTAGAACAATAGTGCACAATTAAACATCATTCGTATATAGCGGTCTCCTGTGCGGTCTTTGCCGTCGTACGTGCGTAAGGTTTCCAGGATCAGGTTGCTTGCATCGTCCAGTGGCTCCAGCAAACTTACGCCTTGCGAAAAAAAGGTTTCATAATGATTGACCATCTCGAAAAAATAGTTCCCGTTGATTACGACCTGATCAAGCTGGAAGGGATAACCCACCCCTCTGTCGGTATTTTTTTGGAAATGATCGGCGATGATCCTAAAAGCCTTCAGGTAGGGATAATCATATTCGTCATTTAAATTTACACCTTTGAACAAATAAGCTTTCTCCTTAGTGAAATACCTCGCAGACCGCCCACTCGACCATTCTCTTACCCGGTACAGGAAGTCAGTAAAGAGGTTAGTAAGCTGCCAGGTTTTCATTTCCTCCCAGCGGTCGACCAATTTAGTTACCTCCTCTTCTTTAGCCGAGTGTTCTTTCTTCTGGAGTTCTCTTAAGTGGTAAGCTTTAAGCAGATCATGAGGTTCAAGATCTTTACCCCGAGAGTTCTGCGAATCAAAAAATTGAAATGCTTCCGATATATTGTCTATAACAAAATAAGTAACCTGGCACTGGGTGAGAAAAAAACGGATGAAGCCTTCGTTCATATCTACTACTCTTCGCTCAATTTCGCGGTAGTTAGTCTGGAGATTTTGCTTGGAAACATCGCTTACGAACTTTGGCCGAAACTGGCTACGGGAGAGCGTTTCCAGCATCTCTTTAAGATCTGCTGCTTCGATCTCCCCGTAACAATGATCTTGAATTGCCCGGAGGATAAGTAAAAAAGTCACAGTCCGTTGTTGTCCGTCCACGATTTCCCAGGACTCGTTTTGCTTGCAAACCACAATAGTGCCAATACGATAAGGTTTGCCTTTGAAGCGGCTGATATCTTCAATCAATTGAAGTGCATTTTTGCTCCCCCACTTGTAAGGGCGCTGGTAGGGAGGAATGCTGAGTTTGGAGTTGAGCAGGTATTGCCCTACTGAAAGGACTTTTTTCTCTAATATTGCCATATAAAAGCTAAGGTTCTTAAAAGTGCCATTTACTCTGCCATCTTTTCAAGATGAAATCAGGGAGACTGGGTATCCTTTGATCCGGATGATCTTTATTGTAAGCTGCCTGCTGGTAGAAAGCATAGCGGGAAGGTGTAAGTAAGGTTCGCGCACGTTTATTCTGTAATTCCGCTGACTCTAGAACAGGCTTCCAGCAGTTTTGCCAAAATTTATGATCTGTTTCCTTGGCACCTCTTGTCAGGTAAATATATTTAATACTAGGACGACTAGCCAGAATCACCTTTAAGTTCACCTTTACATGCTTCTCGAAACGCGTAGCAATAGCATGATCACTGTAAGTTTTTAACCATCTTTTATGCGTACTGTCATCTGGGTTCGCATCTTTGATGCAATAGATCAGGTCGGATATAGCAATACCATGCGTTCTGCAGAATAGCTTCCACTGCTCTGGTGACTCGTCGATCAGGCTCTGCTGGCCATATAGCCGGGGCAGTACTTCCCAAAAATTGTTGCTCTGTTTACCTTTGCTATTGCGCGTTCGGCCATAAAACCACTTAGCGGAATTTTCTTCTGGCCAGGCTGGATTGAACGTGCCAAGTATAAGGGTTTCCGGATCGTAATCTAGGTGTTCCAGGTACAGCTCTGTATTAAATTTGTGAAGGCAAGGCATTTGCTAAAGGTATTTAGCTGAAAGGAATTCCGCAACAAGAATTTTGATTGGTTAATAGAAGTGAGGACTTTTTTAATTCCAACCGTTTACATTACCTTTATTTTTTAATTTAAGCATACAGAACTGGGTTTATGTTCTATTATAAGAAAGACTAAGCCTAAACTTGAGAACAATTCATGACCGAAACTTTTGACAAATTAGATATGGCCTCATCAAATTTGGTGAGCAAGAATATAGATCAAATTGCCGCTTTGTTTCCAAATTGTGTTACAGAAACAGCCGAGGGCAAAGCCATTGACTTTGATCTTTTAAGGCAAGAACTCAGTGCCGAAATTGTTGAGGGTAATAAAGAACGCTATCGCCTGGAATGGCCTGGAAAGAAGGAAGCGATTGTTACAGCTAATCTACCTACCACAAAAACCCTTCGTCCTATCCGCGAAGACTCTGTAGATTTTGACAATACTGAAAATCTGTATATCGAAGGCGATAATCTTGAAGTTTTGAAACTATTGCAGGAAAGTTATTTGGGTAAGGTGAAAATGATTTATATCGATCCGCCTTATAATACAGGAAATGATTTTATATATAAAGATATTTTCACTATAGCAGCTGATGAATTTAAAGAAGATTCTGGCCAAATAGATGAATTGAGCCAACGTCTTGTGCCTAACCCAGACAGTTCAGGTCGATATCATTCGGACTGGCTAACAATGATGTATCCAAGGCTAAAACTTTCAAGAAACCTACTTTCCGACGAGGGTGTTATTTTTATATCGATAGGACAGGATGAGGTATCAAACGTAGTTAAATTAATAGACGAAATTTTTGGAGAAACTAACCGCATAAGCATTGTGGGGAGGCTTGCGAAGGCTGGGGGGAACAAAGGAAAGTTTTTTTCACCAAACATAGAATATATTGTAATAGCAGCAAAAAACGCCGATTCCGCTAAAGGATTTAGAGGTGAAATGGATCCAGAGCTTATCAAAAAAGTATATACTCAAGTAGAAGCTCAGGGAGAACGTAAGGGTAAAATATACCGATCAATGGGGCTATATCAATCGTCTTTAGAAGCGCGAGCTAATCAGCGTTATTATATAGAAGCTCCCGATGGCAAATTGCTTATTCCACCTGGAAGCGTTTATCCTGACAAAAATAAAGAAGGTGAAAAAATTGTTCCATTGCGAAAAGATGATGGTGTGTGGAGATGGACTTATGATCGATATTTGAAAGAAAAGCAGGCTGGAAATATCGAATTTAAAAAAACTACTAATAAAGTTTTAGTTGATCAAAATGGGGATTTTGTTGACTGGAATGTAAACACCAAAATATGGTTAGAAGACCGAGAAGAAGACGGTCAACTACCTAATGATTTAATTACAAAGTTTGAAAACCGTCATAGTGCGAAAGAACTTAAAGAATTAGGTATACCATTCGATTTTGCTAAGCCGGTCGAGTTAATAAAATATTTAGCCAAAATCTGCGGCACAAAAGATGGAGACATTATTCTCGATTTTTTTGCTGGTTCATCAACTACAGCTCATTCGATCATGCAATTAAACTACGATGATGCCGGAAAACGAAAATATATAATGGTACAATTGCCAGAGCAAACGCCTGAGAAAAGTGAGGCTTATAATTCTGGTTTCAAAAGTATTTGTGAAATTGGAAAAGAAAGAATCCGACGTGCAGGTGAAAAATTAAAAAATAGAAACGATTTAAACTTATTAAAAAATAGACAATTACTGCTGACATCAGACGATGCAACTGAAGGTGATTCCCTCAGTAATTTTGACATTGATTATGGCTTTCGTGTATTTCGTTTGGATGAGAGCAATATGCAAGATGTTTATTATAGACCTCAAGACTATCAACAATCTCAACTAGGAGCCTTCGCTGATAATGTAAAACCAGGTCGTAGCGGAGATGACCTTTTAACGCAAGTAATGCTAGATTGGGGATTACCTCTATCATATAAAATCGAACAATTGAAAGTTGCTGGTAAAAATGTTTTCAAAGTAGCCGCGAACTCATTGATGGCGTGTTTTGATAAAGGTGTTGATGAGACATTTACAAAGGAAATAGCACAGCATAAACCATTACGTGTTGTTTTTAGAGATGCCTCTTTTAAAGATGATACTGCAAAAGAAAATGTGAAGCAGTTATTAAAACAACTAAGTCCTGACACAGAAATGCGTGTTATTTAAGCTATGAAATTACAGTTTAAAGAACAGCAATTTCAAATACAGGCAGTTAAAGCAGTCGTTGAGTGCTTTATTGGACAGCCGTTGGAGACTACGCGTTTCACATTGGAGAGAAGCGCTAATATTGTGCGTAAAGCTAAGGCCGCCGCCCGAGGCGAAAATCTTTTAGAGTTAGAAGACGATGTATTAGAGAGCATCGGTTACCGTAATAGGCCGTTACAGCTTACAGACAACCAAGTACTCAAAAATATACAGCAGGTGCAACTTTCAAATGACCTGTTTGAAAGCGATAAAATCGAGCGTCCACGCGGATTAAAATTAGGCTATAACTTTACGATTGAGATGGAGACAGGTACCGGTAAAACCTATACCTATATCCGCACGATGTATGAGCTGCATAAGAATTATGGCTGGAGTAAGTTCATAATCATTGTACCCAGTATTGCTATTCGCGAGGGCGTTTATAAATCTTTCGAGGTAACGCAAGAACACTTCCAGGAAATTTACGGGCACAAAATAAAGCCGTTTATCTACAATTCCAGCCGTCCGCAGGATATTGAGAATTTTGCCGCCGATAGCCGTATCAGCGTAATGATTATTAATACGCAAGCATTTAATGCCAAGGGGAAAGACGCACGGCGTATTTTTATGGAGATAGATAGTTTCCAGACGCGTAGGCCAATTGATATTATCGCCCAAACTAACCCCATATTGATTATTGACGAACCACAATCCGTTGATGGTGACAAGACGTTAGAGGGGATGCAGGAGTTCAATCCGCTATTTACACTGCGGTATTCTGCAACACATAAAACGGAATACAACAAAATTTACCGACTGGACGCATTGGATGCGTATAACAAGAAGCTGGTAAAGAAAATTCAAGTTAAGGGCATCAATCTCAAAAACTCCACAGGTACCACAGGCTATTTGTATTTGGAGCAAATTGTGGTGAATGGCAATCAACCGCCAATGGCCTTACTAGAGTACGAGAAACGAAGCGGAACGGGTGTAAAAAGAATTCGTCAAAAGGTTGCAGAGGGTACGAACCTCTATGAACTATCAGGCGAAATGCCGCAATACAAGCATCATGTTGTTCAGGGTATCGACGGCTATTTCAATAAGGTAACGATCAATGGTCAGGAACTATTTGCTGGGGAAGCTATTGGCGACTTGGATGAGAAGGCGTTTCGCCGCATTCAGATCAGAGAAACAATTATCTCGCATCTTACCAAGGAGAAGGCCTTATTCGATAAAGGCATTAAAGTTTTGAGCTTGTTTTTCATTGATTCCGTTGAAAAATACCGTATTTACAGCAAAGACGGCGAAGAACAGTTGGGTGAATACGCGCAGATATTTGAAGAAGAATATAACCTTGTCAAAAACGATTTTATTGATTTATTTCATCAAGAATATAACCAATACCTGCACGATAACGATCCTGCGCTGAGCCATAAAGCATATATGCCAGAGGGGTATTTGGAATACCTGGGCCGCGACGATGCCCATCGCGTGCATAATGGTTACTTTTCGATAGATAAGCAAAAAAAGCTAATTGATCCGAGTGTAAAAAAGGCAAAAGGTGGCGAGGAAACGGAATCTGATGATATCAGCGCCTACGATTTAATCATGAAGGATAAGGAGCGCTTGTTAAGCTTTGAAGAGCCAACGCGCTTTATCTTTTCCCACTCCGCGCTGAAAGAGGGTTGGGACAACCCGAATGTGTTCCAAATTTGTGCGCTAAAGCATTCGGACGCTACCATTCGTCGCCGTCAGGAAGTTGGACGCGGGATGCGTCTATCCGTTGACAGGCATGGCATCCGGCAGGATTTTGATACGGTTGCCGACCAGGTTCACGAGATCAACAAGCTAACCGTGATTGCCTCAGAAAGCTATGAGGAATTTGCCAAAGGTCTTCAAAGCGAAATTGCAGCGACGCTTAAAAATCGTCCGCAGAAAGCCGGAGTAGACTATTTTGTTGGCAAGCTTTTAAAGAACGAAGCAGGCGCTGAACTACGCATCGATGAGGATACAGCGAAGAAGCTCAACAAGTTTCTATATAAAAACGACATTCTTGACGATGATGATAAGATCACTGCTGATGGCCGCAAATTCATAGAAGCGAATAAGGTACCCGTTCCAGAAAACCTGGAACCTTTTAAGACAGCCATTACTGTGTTGTTGAAGTCTATCTTCAGCGGCGAGGTACCTTTGCCCGAAAATGACCGAGATTCCATCGAAGTAACCATTAATACCAATTTCCACAAGAAGGAGTTTCAGGCACTTTGGGACAAAATTAACATCAAGTCGACCTACGAGGTTAACTTTGATTCCCAGAAACTGATTGCGGACAGCAAAAACCGCATCAATGCTGACCTGCACATTCAGGAGCGTAGCTACGAGGTAAAAAGTGGCGAACTTCAGCAGAGTTCAAAAGCACAGCTGGAAAACAAGGAAAGCTTTAAAGAAACCGATAGAACGACACGAAAGCTGAACTCTGACATTTACACAAATGTTGTCTATGATCTGGTCGGTGAAATCGTCAATTACACCAACTTGACCAGGTATACCGTTGTTCAGATACTGAAAAGCATCGAACCACAGAAGTTTCTATTGGTACGACGCAATCCGGAAGAGTTTATTGCCAAATGCAGCAAGCTGATTAACGAGGTCAAGGCCAGTCTGATTATCAACAACATTGTTTATCATAAGACTGAAGATCGACATGATGCAAAAACCGTATTTACAAATGACCGGTCAACGATCAGACGTACGGAATTGCTGAAAAAGCATATTTACGATTACCTAACCACTGATTCCGGCATTGAAGCTAAGTTTGCTGAAGCACTCGAAAATAGTACTGAAGTAATCGTTTATGCTAAGCTGCCGAAAACGTTTTACATTACAACGCCAGTGGCTAACTACAGCCCGGATTGGGCAATCGTATTTGACAAAGAAAAGGTACGGCACATTTATTTCGTTGCTGAAACCAAAGGCTCAGATTCCGATTTAGAACTGAAGGAAATTGAACAACTAAAAATTCATTGTGCCTCTCAACACTTTAATGCGATCAGTGGCAACGAGGTTAAATTTTCAAAATTGAAGACGTATGATCAATTACTGGAGATCGTACAAGTAAAATAAGGTAAATGAAGTTGCTGGACAATATAAATAACCGTTTGGTAGATGAATTGAAGCTGGAAATAAAGAAAGCCAGCAAGTTATCTATTGCGGCTTCATCCTTCTCAATTTACGCTTTCGAAGCGCTAAAAAAGGAGCTAAAAGGGATTGATGAGCTTCAGTTTATTTTTACTTCGCCAGCATTCATTGAAGAAAAGTTCCAAAAAATATCCAGGGAATTTTATATCCCGCATATTTTTAATGAAAGCCATCTATGTGGAGGTGAATTTGAGTTGCGACTTAAAAATGAACTCAACCAGCGAGCGATTGCTAAAGAGTGCTCAAACTGGGTGAAAGAAAAGGTCGTATTCAAATCTAACCTCGAGCCAGGTTTGCATCTGAATGGGATGATTCACATTAAGAATGATGCGGAAAATCAAGTTGCCTACACTAATATTAGCGGCTTTACAACATCAGATTTAGGCGTAACGCCGAAGAAAGGCTTTCCAACACTTATTCATAAAGTCGATTTTCCGCAAAGCAAAGCCTACCTGGATTATTTTAATCAGGTATGGGAAAACGAGGATGATTTAAAAGACGTTACACTCTCCGTACAACAATATTTTGAGAATGCTTATAAAGAAAATAGCCCAGAGTTTATTTATTTCGTTACGCTCTATAACATCTTTAGTAACTTCTTAAGCGACCTATCGCTTGATAATGTGCCCAACGAAGAAACCGGTTTTAAAGAAACCGTTATCTGGAATAGGCTTTTTAACTTCCAGCGTGATGCAGTAATCGGTGCCATTAATAAGCTTGAAAAATATAATGGCTGCATCATTGCTGATAGTGTCGGTCTAGGGAAAACCTTTTCAGCGCTTGGCGTTATCAAATACTACGAAAAGCGAAATAAAGATGTATTGGTGCTTTGTCCTAAAAAACTTGAAGCAAATTGGAATACGTTTCGCCATAATGATAAAAACAATATCCTGGCTAAAGATCGTTTCCGTTATGATGTTCTTTTTCATACGGACTTATCCCGTGAAAGCGGTACTAGCAACGGTAGGAACTTAGAAGCCGTGAACTGGGGGAATTATGGCCTGGTTGTTATCGATGAATCGCACAATTTCAGAAATAACAATACCATTGCCGGTAAAGAGACCCGCTATCAGAAATTACTTAGAAAAATCATTCAGGAAGGGATTGAAACGAAGGTTTTAATGCTTTCAGCCACGCCGGTAAATAACCGTTTCAATGACCTTAGAAACCAGTTGGCCTTAGCTTATGAAGGTGCATCTACTGTCATTGACAGCAAGCTTGAAACTACACAAGGCATCGAGC
Source organism: Mucilaginibacter sp. 14171R-50 (assembly GCF_010093045.1). Classification (NCBI taxonomy): domain Bacteria; kingdom Pseudomonadati; phylum Bacteroidota; class Sphingobacteriia; order Sphingobacteriales; family Sphingobacteriaceae; genus Mucilaginibacter; species Mucilaginibacter sp. 14171R-50. Next base: position 3,306,969 of record NZ_CP048115.1, read on the forward strand.
AGGTTTTCAGAAGGGCGCAGCAATCTTTTAATATCTGGTCAAAATATCCAACAGGGCAAAGAACGACCGAGCGCTTGTTAGAAATGCTGGATTTTGATTTCTTTGAAATACTGGATAGCCTCACAATTGCACGGTCAAGAAAGCATATCACAACCTATTACGACACGGCTGATATTGGCAAATTTCCGACAAGAAACAAACCGCTATCAATTTATTCACCATTGGCTGAACATGACGGGGTAACTTTTCAGGATATTGCGGAACGGTTGTCTTTACTAAACTTGTCCGTTTATTCACCGTTGAACTATATCCTGCCAAGTAAAGTTAATTACTATGCAGATCTTTACGATAAGAAGGTAAAGTCTGGAACATTCACCCAGAAAGATCGTGAGAAGAGCTTACAATTACTAATGCGGATCAATCTTCTGAAAAGAATTGAAAGCTCAGTTGATTCATTCAGCCTGACTCTTACAAATATTTGTAGCCAGATAGAAGCTTCATTGAGTGCTATTGCCAAGAAAGAAACAGATGCTGCCGTGTCGGCAGCAGAAGTAGATGTTCTGTCTGAAGAGATGGACTGGGAACCAGAATGGGGCGATGAAGAAAACGTTATTGGTAAAAGTGTCAAAGTTCGTGTTGTGGACATGGATACCACACGATGGAAAGAAGACCTGGCCAGTGATCTTAATATTATTCGAGAACTTTTATCTGATATTGCTAAACTGTCAGGAGAGAGGGACTTAAAACTTGATAGGCTGAAGGAACTTATCGCCCAGAAAATAAATAATCCGATAAATCCCGGTAATAAGAAGATTATTGTTTTTACTGCTTTTGCAGATACGGCAAATTACCTTTACCGCAACCTCAAAGACTACGTTAAAGAAAATTATGGGATCAACACAGCATTGATAACAGGATCAACACGGCAATGTAGTGCCAAAGAGATTCCGACTGATCTCAATGCCCTTTTAACCTGCTTTTCACCTATTTCTAAAGGCAAGGCACAAATACTTCCCAATATTGTTGAGAGTATCGATCTTATTATTGCTACAGATTGTATTTCTGAAGGCCAGAACCTTCAGGATTGTGATTATCTCATCAATTATGATATTCATTGGAATCCTGTACGCATCATCCAGCGTTTTGGCCGAATTGACCGTATTGGATCAATCAATACTGCCATCACGATGGTCAATTTCTGGCCGGATGTTACGTTAGATGCGTATATCAACTTGAAGCAGAGGGTTGAGAGCAAGATGCTTATTAGCAACCTGGCTAGTACCGGCGATGATAATATCCTTAATACAGAGGAAAAAGATTTAGAGTATCGCAAAATACAGTTGCGTAAACTTCAGGAAGAAGTTGTTGACCTGGAAGATTTACGCGAAGGGGTAAGTATCACAGACTTGGGGCTAAATGATTTTAGGATTGACCTATCCAATCTTATAAAAGAATACGGTGAATTAAAGAACATCCCAACTGGCCTTCATGCTGTTACAAAGTCGTTTGATGATGCTCAGAAGGGCGTTATATTTGTCCTGCAAAATGTTAATTCCGAGATCAATATAGATAAACTAAACCGCCTTCACCCTTATTACTTAGTATACCTTGATAACGACGGCCAAGTCATTCACGGCCACTTTGATGCTAAAAAGACACTCGATATTATTCGACTGCTTTCCAAAGGTAGAAAAGAGCCATTGGCCGATCTTGCAGAACAATTTAGCGCAGAGACGAACGAATACAAAGAGATGGGCTTATATTCAAATCTGCTCAAAAAATCTATTGGTTCTATTCTTAAAAACGAAGAAGAAAAGGACGTTCTCAGCTTATTTAAAGCCGGTGGTACAACTGCCTTGCGTGATAAAATCAAAGGGATAGAAGATTTTAAACTTATCTCTTTCCTTGTTGTGAAATAATATGTCGCTATCCGAACAACTACCTGTCAAAACCGTCGTTAATAGGGTTATCCCTAAAAACGCCTTTGATAGCTATACCAATACTAAGCAAAAAAAGCAGATGGTTGACCTGATTGAACGGATCAGATGGACAAATAAACTTAGCCTCGAGACCATTAATCTAAGCGGCAAAGAAATCACCGAAATTCAACTCTTTGAAATCGAGCTTCGTAAAAAAGAGAGTGTTTCTGATCTGCTCAAAGTTATGGATAAGGCCATTCCTTACCATGTTATTTTTCAACTACATTATGCCGATGAGAGTTTAATATCTACTTCAAAGAAGCATACACATCCCGGAGATGAGGATACCGCAGTCATTGACTGGACATTTTCAACAGATTGGTTTGACAATAAGGATGATAATTACGCTTTAAAATTGGAACGAAATCTCGATTATATTTTTCTCGATTTTTGTAAGCAGCTATCTGGGCGAAACGATAAAGCGAAATCAATAAACGACCTAATAGTTTTTGAAACGAAGATTGGCGAACTGACCAGGTCGATAACAAAGCTCAACACAGGTATCTCTAGTTGTAAACAGTTTAATAAGAAGGTGGAACTCAATACTGAACTGAACAAAAAGAGAGAGCAACTTAATTTGTTAATATTTAAAAACACAACTGAATCGACAAAGCAATGAGCAGTGCATTTGGTAGAACAATACAACTTTTCTTAGTGGATGATAATCCAGCTGGATTGATCATCGCATCGATTCATGGGTGGACTGGTTCAGTTGCCGTTTCAACCCAATCTACTTTTGGCAGATTGTTAGAACGCCCAGAAGTAGATCGCACAGGCATCTATATCTTATATGGTCAAGACCCTGATGATGCCTCTCGCATGAAAGCTTATATTGGTGAAGCGGATAGTGTAAAAGAGCGAATAAGTGACAGCGCAGGTAAAAGAGGTTTTTGGGAAACAGCGGTAGTTATAACAACATCCGATGAGGCGTTAACGAAAGGTCACGTGCGTTATTTAGAAGCGAGATTAATTGATATGGCCAAATCAGCCAACCGTGTGACGGTCGATAACACTTCAAATGCCTGATGCGGAACGAAGACGTCTGCCTGAAGCTGATAGGGCTAATATGGAGGCTTTTCTTGCTAATTTGAAAGTAATTTTGCCGGTGGTCGGTTTAGACTTGCTAAAACCGAGGCCAATTGGAGTTAGCAGACCAACCGAAGCCGCTAAAGAAACAGTAGGTCAAAAAGAACAAATAAGATTTGAAACTCGTCATAAATCTGGCGTTAAAGCTTACGCTGTTGATGAAGACGGAGAGTTTGTAGTGCAAATTAATTCTGAAGCGCTTAAAGATACTGGCTATGCAAAAAACAGTTACAAATACCTCAAAGAACAGCTTATAGAAGATGGAGTTTTAAAGCCGACTCCTGATGGAAAGCGTTATTATTTCAGCCAAACCTATGCATTTAAAAGTCCATCAGCCGCTGGATCAGTCATTTTAGACCGAAATACGAATGGACGGACACGTTGGTATGTGGTTGGAACCAAGATGAATTATCATGAATGGCAATCCGGACAGATGGTTGATGAACTTTCTGAGGATGATGAATAAATACTTCGTCCGAACATTAGAGTGTTTGGTTGGAATTTCCATAACGGTAAGAATGGAATATCTGATCTGTGCTTAAGGTATTGCTTTTAAAAGTATGAGCCAGACGAGTTCGTAGATTTTATCCCAAGCAAATAGGGAGAGCCAATAACCAACTATTTTTTGAGCAAATTACTCAGTTTTGCCTACTTAGCTAGTTATTTGGATTGTTAGTACACATCGCGTCATATCTTCGCTTAAACAACCGAAACTAAATGCAGGGAAACTGTCAAGGGTAGCAGCGGTAGCTGCTATTTACTACACCCTTTACGGTTTTCCTGTGTCGTTAACTTTGTGGTAGCGGTGCTATGACCGGTAGATATCGAAGCAGTCATCAGGTCGGTATGAGGAACGAATACGGGCCTGCTATAGCGGCGAGACGGGTTGCGGAATGGAATGCAGCAACTGGTCGCAGCCGCAAGGATGTTCTTCGTGTCTTCTTTCTATTAGCGCAGTCTCAGGCTCTTTCTATCCGCTTCTTTAAAAAGTGGTCAAGCCTTTAATAAACTGTTTACCCCAATCATTCTTTTGCAGTTGTAGGAGTTTGGTATCGGTGTAATATCGGTAAACATCGTTCCACTCCGTAGTAATCCAAAGTTCGGACGAGTTTTTTCCCATCACCGCACCAAGCATGTGAAATTTAAATTTGGGGAAGGAACAACCTAACTCCACTTCTATAAAACTGAATAACCGTCCGGTTTGCGCTTTTTTGTATATTCCAAATAAACTGACTGGTTTCACGTCATATGATACGGCGGTTATCAAAAGATCGTTCTTTATGTCAAAATCAAAAAGCAAACTGTCTTTTTGCAGAAAGTAACCCTGCAACATCAAACCTGATCCTGAATCCTCAAAAAACAGAATTACACTGAAATGCGTACTAAACTTCGACTTTATATTAGCACGACTGCATAGAAATTCCTGCCCCTCTATTAATAATGTTTTCAAGGCTTCAAAATCTAAGACAAGAGGTTCCTTTTTCAGCTCGTCATTCAAGAAGTCATCGCCTTTTTTGATTTCATCAACCTTCTGATCAAAATACATTTTAAAGAACGGGTCTTTCAATAATTGTTGCAGAATTTCATCTGAGTTAGGTGTCGCCAAATATTCATCCTTAGTTAGTTCTCGGAGCATTATTTTGTTTCGTGAGAGGAATGCAACTCTTGAAGCGGTATCTAATAGAGTAAATGACTGGTAACTATTAGGTAAAGAAATGATTTGTTCTTCCTTAAAATTCACAAACGTCCTGAATTGTCCTCCGGCTAATACCCAGCATATTAGTTTCCCATCTTTATCAAAATCGTAGCCTGACTCATGTATTTCACTTTCTGTGGTAAGGGTATGATACGGTTTAATGAAGCTATCTTTCATAGGATCCCAAGTAAAAGCAACTTCTTTATTGTGACCCACCACTATTCTTCTGCCTCGGAATGAAACTAAATTCGCCTGTTCAAATTCCAAACTGTCTTCTGCAGCAATACTGGCGAGCTTGTTTTCAAACATCTTTGGGTTTCTTACGGATATTTCACTGCCAACAATTAGCAAAATGCCATGTTCAACAGGTGCTGGTAAAAGACTTACTTTGGGTGATAATTCCGAATAAATTTCTTTAGGATCTACCAGAAGTACCTTGTGGAGGGAAGTAATGATACGCGTTAAGTTTTCGTAGTCATAGCGGTCACCAAAATGATCAGCTTTATCCTGTTGTTTAAGCATTTCATATCTAGTAATGTGATATGTAAGTTCGCCGGTAAACCAGTAAGGGTGAATAATGGATCTATTCTTTCGGTTTATTCTTCTTAAAATTTCTTCGGGAAACGCCCTAAGCATTTGATCTGCTTTAATTGCCCGTTCGATGATCGGTAGCCCGGCTAAACGATCTTTATTGCTTGGAGTTTCGGAAACCCAATATGCTGCTTCTGCCAGCTCCTTTACCGTAATGAAACTAGCGACCAAACTCTGAATGGCTCTTAACTCATTCCTTTTATTGGTCGAAAATTCCTGCCGTTTGTCAAATAAATCCCTTAATACCGCTGCTGAATCGGGTCCCCATTCATCTTTCAATGTAATTTGAACCTTTTTACCTGCACTTATATCCGCAATGCATTGCTCTAGAAATTTATATGTATTTAATTTATTGCGATTGAGGTTCTCATTCGGATTGAAGCTATCAATAAAGACTGGTAGTTGATCGTTTCGATCTCCAAAAACGATGATCTGTATCCGGTATTTATGAAGAAAATCTTTAATGGATTTACTGTCTGCGTCCGCACTTTTTAACAGGATATAATGCTCATGCGCCGAATCCGTAAAAGCGTCTGTGAACGTTTGAATGGTCAGTTTGAAATCTTCGTCCAAAACACCGTCTTTACTGCAGCCAAGAAACAACAACGATTTGCCGAGCCATATGAAGTTAATTAGTGCGCGGTAGGCAGCGTTTAACTTTATCGCGTCATAATCATCCCCACCAAAGATTAGACTTTGGGGATGGGTATAGACCCCATGGATATGAAATACAAAGGGCTTTTCCTGAGCTATGTTTTTCCTGACAAGTTCAGGCTCTTCCCAAGTATAATTTTCCCTGTAAAGTTGATGCTCACTGAGTAATTTATCGTAGTTAGTTGTTATCAGATATGATGCGTCAAGCTTTAAAATACTATTATAAAGTTCTTCATTTTTGATCTTTACCCCGTCGAACTGTGAATCCAACCAACTTCGGTAAACACCACCAGGTGCCTTCAGCAATAGTTTCAGGTCTTTAGCGGCACCTACCAAGTCATTCTTATCTAACTTCTCTTCAGTACTTTTGTATAGATGGTCATTTGAAAGGCCACGATCTTTTGCAAACTCTAGACCAGTCTTGATAAGCCCCCACCAGCCGGGTATGCCAGCTGAAGCGGCAGATACGCCTGCACCGATTACAGGTATTAATTTTTTTTGGTTGACTAGGCTTGATAAAAGTTCAACTAAAGGCATAGGTGTTATTTGAAAGTTTTATAATAGTTTGTGCTAGCAAGTATAAAGATTTAATGTTTGAGATGATGCCATTATGCAGGAACCTTATTTTTTCTGCTGACCTTGTTTTACTTTCCACATATCTTGAAGTAGACTTTTAATAATGACATCTGGCATGATAAAGAAAATGGTTGGTGAAAAAATGACTGATAAAATCTCCAATTCGAGAGCTAAACTTTTACTTGTATGCTGTGACAAGTATATATGTTTTCTCAGTCGTGAAGGTGGTATGAGGAACGAATACGGGCCTGCTATAGCGGGGAGACGGGCTGCGGAATGGAATGCGGCAGCCGGTCGCAGCAGCTGGATATTATTGGGTTTTCTTTCTGTATTTAAAGTCGCAAACCCTTTCTTTTCTTTTTTCGCTGCTTCAACTTTAGTGGATCTCCGTCCAGATGATCAGCATGATGATCAGGGCCGAGCAGACTCCCGATAAGATCGCGATCAGGTAAATTCTGATGATCCACCTGCTGCCGACCTGGTTGTTCACCTTGCTGATGCTTTCTGCCTGACTCACGATTGATTTGATCTGAGAGGCGAGATGGTTTGCGATCTTGTCCAGTTCTCTTAACCTCATTGCTGTCACCTCGATCTGCTTTTCGGTCTTTGCTCGGTATTCCTCTCTGGCTTGTTGATATTGACCTTGTAGCAGGATCAGCATCAGTTTGGCCTGGTCTAACTCGGGTGCCTGCTGTTCCTGCTGCTGCTCTTGCTGATTGCTGGGCTCTTGTGCTAACATTTGCCTCGTATATTGCTGTGCGATCTTTTTCTTGTTCATAACTTATTGCTGTTTTTATTGCCTGCCATTTATAAGCATTACCTAAATGTGCTCCTTTGAACTGTAAGCCTGCATAGCTGTAAGAGATACCGCTGACAAAACCGGTACTTGCCTGGTTGAACAAGACATTGATCCCTTTGGCCTCCAGCTGTGCTATAAACTGCATTGTATTTGGCTTTGATTTTTGTTCAAGGATGCTTTTTAAAATGACCTGCAACTTCATTTTCGTCGATGGTTCATCTGTTCGCTTCATCATCTCCAGTTCGTTCTTCGTCATGGCCCTTTCCTGTGCCTGCCTGCTGGATATGACTTCGGTTAAGCCATGCTGCTTTTCCAGTTGTCGTAACACCTGTTCGCTTCGCTGGTAGTCCTTACTGTCACTCACAACACTGCCATCATAACCGATCCGATTCACCAGGAGATGCACGTGCGGATGATCGGCATCAAAGTGCCGGAAGATCATATACTGGTTCTGAACAAATCCCATGTTGTTCAAATATTGATTGGCGATCTTATTCATTTGTTCATCGTCCAGGTTTTCGTTCGGTGGAAAGTTCAGCGAGGTATGATAAAAGTATTTCGCCAGGTTAGGCCGGAGCATCTTCACCAGCTGCAGTTCTTTCATCACCGCATTTTCTTCCAGTATTGCAAAAGAGCTGTCCATTACTTTAGCAACACCCTGATCTACCTTTTGCAGGTTGTACCGTAGTGCGCCTCGGAATCCTTTGCCTTTGACCTGGTCTGCTGTCATGGTATCAACCTTTTAATGATCTCCTTCTGCTGATTCAGCAAACTGCCAATAATCGTAATCAAGTTTGGCTGCTTACCAGTGTGCATCGCCTTGACCGCCTGGTTCAGGTTCACGCCGATCTTGTGCAGTTCGCGGTAAACGGCTGCGTTCAGTGGAGACACTCTGATCGCTGGAAACTTCCCGGTAAATACCTTCTGCCTGATCCAATTGGCGGGGGTAATACCTGCTGCTTCTGCATAGGCATTGACCCGGTCATGCTCTGCTTCGGTTAGCCGGATATTGACCTGTACCACTCTTTTGTCTTCTTCCTTTAATGCTGGTCTTGCCATAATCTGAAGGATGGAACGAAGTGAAAGACTGCTCCATTTCTCCGAAGGAGCAAGCCGTTTAAGCGTAGCGAAAACATGGCTTGCTCCATTTCAGATGAACACACTTATCTGCTGAATTTAACCTGCTTGTTTAAGCTTTCTCCCTTTAATACTTTCAGGATATCCTCTTGGCTGTAATAAAAGATACCGCCGATCTTGGTGAAGGGAATCGTGCCATTATCTCTAAGTAATTGCAGGGTATTGTTAGAGATCTTTAACAGGTTCTTGACTTGGTAGGTCTTCAGGAACTTTCTGGAGTCGTCCTGTCCTTGGCCGAGTAAGGCCTTCATCTGATTTAACAGCTTTTCACCGAATGCTTCTAAATCTTCCTTGGTGATCACTTCTACTGCCATAACATTTTGCATTAAGTAAATTCAAACTTATCGGGTAAGGGAATGCTCCACAAGTACAACTTTTGGCTGTACCCATGTTGTATCCCCTTTACCCTTTATCTTAAAATTTAAGTAATGCTTTCTCCATATCACGTCTGGTTCTGTTTGTTACGTCCTAATTGATGTTACCTCAATCAAAGCTTGTCAACCGCTTCAAATAAACATCACACCTCATGTACGAGGTAGGATATATTTTTATTGAAGCTCCTTTGTCACTTCAGCTCAAAATTGAGCATCTGTTCTCAATTAAATTCACCACTTGTACGTACAGCATGTGTTTTTTAGCCTTCAGTCAAGTTAACCTTAGTCAAAAGTGCTAAGCTTATATTTAAAAACTTCACCACTTGTACCTAACTTGGGTTTTTTTTAGTTGTTTTTTAGCTCTATCAGCTCAACTTCTCGTAAAAGTCTTAACTAAAACCCGATAAACTTCACCACTTCTACACAGGTTGTGTTATTTTTTATTAAAATCAAAGGTCATCAAGGTTTTTGAGAATTCATCACACCTCATGTACGAGGTATGATAAATTTTTTTCTAAAGGTGAGGGATTTGAAGGAATAACTATCCGATATTGTCCGAGTCGGAGTGGTTATTTTAAATAAGCAAATAAATCGGTTTGTGCGCTTTCTGCTTCCTTACGTCGTCTATGCTGTTTGCCTTCAGGCGTTTCAATAGGAGTGTCATTTTGAAAGTATTGATTGACACGAGTGACTTCTACATTTACCAATTTCTCCAAGCCATCGCTATCAATCTTTTTGTAAATGATTATGCAACAATTAATCGATGTGCCGTTTTTGAACTGAACTTTACCTAACTGGACTAGACTTTTGAATTCGGTCGATTTCATACTAAATGAAACTATTTCTCCATTATAAAGGCCCATCCATTTGTACTTGCCTTTTTTCAGTACCGGTGAAATAATTTCAATAACAGCATTATCAACTTCGATTGGCTCTAAGTCGTCAGTAGCAAGGATGAAATTTTTGAAATCCGTTCTTGGTATAGTTATCTCTTCCTTAGTGTGACTCTTTTCATTATCAGTTGGAACAAAAGAGACTTTTTCGACTTTAGGGTATTTTTCAAGTAACTCGTAAAAGTTTGACCTTCTCTTTCTTATTATGTTGCTACTGTCCAGTTTAGCGGAATTCAGCTCAGTCTCCTGCTTTAGTTTCTTTATTTCAAGTTTTAGCTTTTCCTTTTCTAGATCTTTCTTTTCTGAATCTTCGAATAGCTTTTCTATTAAATGCTCTGTTGCTTTGCTAATCGCAGTTGTTACAGGTGTTACAATAATTGCTGTGACTAAAGCAGTAATAAGTGCTATTGTAACGGAAGCTTTTTTGTTTTCGTCCTTTAGCGCTATTTTGAACCATCTGATCAAGCCACCTTCATTAAGCGGCTCCGTTTCAATTATAATCTCAACTTTATAGATTAATGCAATTTCCTTTACAATATTCAAAAACTCGTACTCGCATTTATTTTGAATTGAAGCATCCATTAAATGACTACCATCATTGAACCAATAATGTAACTCTATTGCATTACTCTTTATTGTTGAATTACTATCATCCATAAATTGTGATATTAAAGCGATCTATATCGCATGCTTACAAATATGTAATATACACTATTATCACATTCATATATAGACCATTAGTAAACGGTTTTCATCCCTTTGAAATAGAATAGTATTTTTATTAGCATTTGCGATATGTGATTTATAAAAGAGAATACGATCAGTGGAGACTGGAATAGCATTTTTTATTTGAGGGACAATCGCGAAGTTTTCTAATACTTAGAACCGTTACGTCTTAACGCCAAGGCTACGCGATGCTTTGCTTAATTGAGTTAGCATTATTCCTATATTTTATACAACGGTTCATCAAATCTAAATGGCGTAACCAATTCAATCTTTAACTCTCGGGCATCTTCATATAAAGGATTAATCAGTACATTTTAAGAAAATGGATCAACACGGCTGGGAACATAAAGCAACTTGAATTTCGCATTTTTTTAATGGACTTAAGATTATTAAGAATTGATTATATTTGTATCACTATTGATATCAATTACTTTGATTTGAGCGGGTCTTTAGCGAGACCTCTTTTTCAAAAACCGACAAATAACAGCAGTAGGGGCTATAAATAGTCAAGTTACATTTCCCTCCCTCACCGCTGACCATGCAAAAGCCGCTAAATCGTATGATTTAGCGGCTTTTTTTTGCCGTTGCAGCAAAATATGTCAAAAAACGCAATATTTTTTCTACGCGATTCGTATAGTCCTTGTTTTTTTGAAAAGACGCTGGAAAAGTGATCTATCGCGTTGAATACAGCTAACGTACCGGACCGTTTTGTGGCCAATAAAGGCTAATGACCCCGGTAACTAAAATATTTTTTAAAACCCAGGAAATTCATCGTAAGGAATCTGGCTGAGCAACTTAAGATGTTTTCTTTTAACGGATCAGTGGAAATTTCATCGATTATATCGGGTAATGTATGGTAAACATGCGGTGGGTAAGTTTCTGATCAATTATTATTTAACCAAACGTTGTCGGCAGGGTTTACGTCTGCGTCATAGGCATTTCCAAGAACAATTCTATTTATCCTCTTTTTTGAGTATAAATAGATCATGACTTTATCGTTATCGTGCCATACCTTAACGGTTCGCAACAGATCTTTTGTTGTTGAATCTGACATGATGACCCGTACGTGAATCGGCATCGGCACGGTGCCTTTGTTAATTATACTGATTTGATAGGTCGAACCCTTGTGCGAAACCTTTTCGATCGAAAGATCTGGGACTGCTTTTTCGAAATACCACTTTTTCCAATACCAGTTGAGATCAGCGCCCGTACCATGGTTCGTGCAGTTGAAAAAATCGTATGGCGTCGGATGCTTACCAGCCCAGGTTTTAATAAAGAATTGCAACGCAATGATAAATTTCTTTTCGCCCAGTGCTTCCTTTAGATAGTAGAGTGCCAGTGCGGGTTTTAAATCCTTATCGCCATAACGCGCTTTGCCATACAATTGAGGTGTTGGCGTCATTAACGGCATGTCTTCTGCCAAGCCTGCATAATCATTTATACTACTGATATCATAGTCCATTTTAACATGCGGCGCAATCAACGGATGAAACATAAATTCTGTCATTGTTGCCCAGCCCTCATCCATGAATGAATATTTTGTTTCATTTGTTCCGACGTAGAAAGGAAATATGGAATGGAAAACTTCGTGCGCTGTAAACTCCACAACATCCTTTTCATCCTTAAATGGCAGGTCGTTTACCATCATCGGATATTCCATAGCATCCAGACCGTCCACAATGCTGATATGAGGGTAAGGAAACGGAATTCGAGGTAAATGATAACTGATCTGTTCTACCGTTTTTCGCGCGTAGTCAGCAACATGGTCATACGTTTTGTGGTTAGGATCATATACGGCATCTATACGGGTGCGACGGTGTGTATTACTATCTACTTCAATACTAGCAGCCTTCCATACATACTTGTCGCTTACCGCAAAAGCAAGATCAGTCACGTTATCTGCTTCAAAATTCCATGTATTGGCCGCGTTGTGTCTGGTAACATTTTTATTTTGTATTTCATCCCGATTGATAACTTCGATAACACTATCGCTTTTTTCGGCTTCTTCAATTTTTTTGAAAATGGCCTGCTGATATAATTCTTTGCCGTTGGTAAGCGTTCCGGTCGACCAAACAGAATAGTTATCCGGAACAGTTATGCTTGCTTTAAAATTCCCATAATCATTGTAAAATTCTTCTTTACCTAAATAGCCATATTCGTTCCAGCCATCTATATCATCATAAACCGCAACACGAGGAAAAAAGTAAGCTATAAAATAGGAGCCTTCGGCGATTTGACCTGTACGTAAGAATGAACCCTTATTGAGCGTGTAATGATACGCTATATCAATGCTAACCCGGTGATGCGGTGCTAAGCGTACTTTTTTGACGTACATGTTTGTACCGCTGATGCTATATTCTTTATCTGATTTTGCCTGATGTTCAATTTCGATACGGGTGATACTAATACCGTCGCCGACGTCTTCGGAAGACACAAAAACATTTCGCATAGCGTTGCTCTTATAAAGGTTGGCATATAGCTTTAACACCAGCCTGTTTAAGGTATCAGGACTATTATTGTAATATTCAATACTTACTTTTCCATTAATTTCCCTCGTGTCGGGATTAAAACTTACGGCTAGCTTATAATCGGCCCGGTTTTGCCAATAGTTTTTACCTGGTAGTCCCGTCTCACTACGCGTATTTGCGGCGAGTGCTTTGGCATAATTGCGATCAACCGGTAACTTTTGAGCGAATAATAGTAAACTATTAGCGACGAATGAGAAAGTAACCAGAAAACGTAATTTGATCATCTCCAAAAATAATCTAATTTTCAATGCTGGGCGTGTGCCGTGACTTTAAAGAGTTCTTACATTTTACTTTGCTGGATGAGAGCAACTGATTGTTTGTTGCTTAAATGGATAGATTTTTAAAATGGTCGTTTATATTATCCAATGTCAAAAAACGGCGAACACGGATCTGTGAAAGTCCTGAAAAAGCTATGGCGGTGGTCGTCATAAGTCAAAGAATTGGCGTGTGCTGTTAGCTTATCGATAAAGGCGGCGGATTGTCAAGGGTATCTTTCATATTTTTTGACACTTCGGCCGGGAGCAGGGCAAAGCCTCCTATCATGCTGGCCAGATCTACGTCGCTGCTATCCTGCATGGCATTTCCGCCAGCGATCATTCTTTTTAAACAAGCTGCAATTTCCCAAATGGACTGATATTGTTCATTGAGGATTTTCATCAACTGCTGGCTCAGGTAAGCGTTTAAAGCGCGCTGCAAATGCTGCCATAATGAGCTGTCGGCACCCAGATCACTGATACCGGCCCAGCTGACCTGAACATTACCTAAAGAAATTTTTCCGATACCCGGGATATTTGCACTGCCTTTGCCCCTGAATACCACACGCATGTTCATATTATTTGCGTTTACCGCATCAGTCGAAAGGGTTGTCAAAGGCAGCTCATGTTTTGCAAGCTCATCGCTCTTTTTGTAAGTGTTAATGAGCTTCATATCTATATGGCTTTGCAAAAGGTCGGCTTTAATGATGGGTATGGCCGCGTTGTTGAAAAGGTTGATAAATTTAACCAGGTCAGCCTCATAATGGTCAATTTTCGCAACTATGCTGTCGAAATTGCCTTTGCGCCATTGGTAGCCGCCATCTTTCCTGGTGTCAAGGTCTACCTTTTTGATCTGTAACCATCTGTCTGAATTTTGCCTGTTACCTATCCATTTATAACAATGCTTGCCGTAATAGTTTTCATGTATGTCATCAATCTCGCTATAATCAATATTTTGTAAAACATCGTTCATATAATCATAGGTATTGTCCTTATCCCTCATCATCATGTCTTTCTTGTTATCCCACCAATCAATGCCGATATATTCGGCCCGGCTGTCCAGTGTGTCAAACCACCTTAACATAGATGCCCAGTTGCTTTCGAAATCGCGTACCTTGTAACTGGCATCGCTCAATTCCAGCCTTGCATCTTTGATCATTTGCTGGTGATTGTTATGGCTGGTGATGAACGGCTGTATATCAGCTATATTTTTTGGCAGCTTTTCCTTCCACTTTATAAGTAAAGTTCGCTGCCATGTTTGAAGTTCGTTGCTCATCATGTTATCTATCTCTGCGACCGTTTGCGCGGATTCCGCAAATAAGTGGTTCAGGCCTTCGAGGGCGGTTTTCGAAAGGGCATTGATCTCCGCGATGCGTTTGTCGACGGCTTCGATAGCCTTTTCGATTTCGCGCAGGTCGGGCGACTCTGGGCTTGGTGTACATTCAACCGAAAATTCAAAATCACTCAATTCAAATTGTACAAAAAAGCTTGGCGCAGCAATATCAATATGAAAAAAATTATAAAATACGGTCTTTATCGCAAGCCCCAGGTCGACACCGAAATTTAAGGCTCCTGTCAATTTAAACAGATTGGTATTATATATCATATTAAACACCGCATCAGACTCAAATACGCCCGTATGAACAGAGGTGCTTAGTGCGGCAGAAAAAGAACCCGTAGCATTGGCATACTGCATGGTTACGGCTGCTTGTGCCAGGCCAAAAGCGTTTACCTTTGCTTCGGTCATCAGGTATTGCATGCCAATATGATCGAAGCCCATGGCAAACACGGGCCCTGCCTGTTCATCGCTAACGCCGGAGATAAGCAACATGCCATTAAATACGCTGATCGGTTTTTGGCTGTAGGATAGAAATTTGACGGAATTGGCGGCGCTTTGGAGCGAAAACTTAAGCGTGTTTTCATCACCGAAAAGCTTGTTGATAACCAGCTCAAACTTTTTATTATTTTTATCGCTGAGTACGTCTATCGTGCCAGTAGTGGTGATGCCTGCAAGGTCAAAAGACAATTCGCCCCCCAATTGAAAGTATTCATCCCGGATACTGATGACGCCCTTTATCCGGAGTATATCCAGTATCGTAAAATCCGTAGCGATACTCAACGTGTCGTCCTGGTATAGCAAAGCCGCTGAAAGGAATTTTTTGCCGAGAAAAAGGAAGTCTATTTCGCCTTGTAATTTCAGCTTCAGCGGGTCGATATGCGTATGTTGTTCGTAAATTAAGCCGAAAATATTTAACACCTTCAGCTCGAAATTCACCGACGCATCAAACGACGAATTTTGGGTAAGCAGCGATCTGAACAAAAAGGTACCACTAAAAACTTCACCGGCTGATACCATTGCGGCGGCGCTGAAAGAAGAATCCGAACTATTATTCAGGTCAAGATTCACCTGTGCATCTACATGTATAGCGAAAAATTTAAAGCGCGCGATGCCGTTAAGTTTAACAACATCGTTGTTAAACACACCTTCTATCTTACCGTAAAAGCCAATAGGAGATGTTGCAGTATCAAAGGCGCTGGCTTCTAAGTACAGCATGCCCTTTGCAGCAATAAAAGTTCCCTGGAAAATATTAAAGCCAAGCAGTTTCAGGTATGTGTTGCCGCTCACCTGGAAATTAGTAGCTGTAATGGCTTGCTTCCCATCCAGGTGAAGCAAAAGGATGTCGTTAGGCGCGGCCACATGGATAAGCATGGACGATGCAAGGCCATCGGGCAGCCAACACAAAGCAGCGCTCAGCCTGGCCTCGGCAATTGAGCCCACCTTAAGCTTACCCTGCATAAAAAATAGCACCGCATTGTCTGGTGCGGTAACAGCTTTGCTATCAGGCGCGGCGCCTGGCTGAAATGTTAACAGGTTCAACAGAGGAACCAGTTCTTCAAGCGCGGCGTCGGGCAGTTGGTGATCTTGGTATAGCCTGGTTACTTCCTTTGGCGTGGCCATCAGCCACGCAACAGAGGCTTCCAGGTTCTCTAAAGGGAACACTGTAATATTGTTATAACGCAATGCCAGCGGCAGCGCCTGTACCAGATAAGCAGGGGTCTTTTCCTTGATAAGATGATTGACGCCGTTAAGTAAAATCCCGGCAAGGTTCATCAGGTCCAGCAAGCGATAGTTGTTTGTCCAGCCGAGTAAAAGGCCCTTTTCATCCTCGCCCTTGGCAACATATTTGGGCAGGCGCATATAGAAAGGCCCGGCATCAAATACGAGGTTAAGGCCCGGTTCACCGCCGTCTTTCTGTATGCTGAGGGGATACGCAACATCAAGGTCTTTGCCTTCCGAGAAAAGCTTTTTCAGGTCGCTCGCTATTTTCAGCACCTTCATCACGTTAACCTTTGGCTGCGGGAACGAAATAGAGGTGTGTATATCCAAACCTTCTATTCCCTTGAATTTAAACAATATGTTTTCATAAAACAGCGGGACAGGGATAGGGATGCCTGTTTCGTAAACGATCAGTATCAGCAGTTCTTTTACAGCAAAGGTGTGTTGCAGTTCGTCGCGGGGCGGTAGTTTCGCCGCGACCACTTCTGATTGGTATAGGGTGGTCGATAGCAACAATTCGGCATAGTCAAAAGTGTCCAGCTCTGCGCTGCACTCAAATTTTAGTAAAGAACCGCCCATAGCCGTGCCCAGCGAAATATGTGTTAAGCGCAGCCCTATAAAAGCCAATGGCGTTGGTACCAGGAATTGCAGCGGAGCATCTTTTGTGGTGAGCGAGAAGCCGATACCGCCATCGGCAGTTATATCTACCGATGCTTCAAGCGCGCGTGGTACCGACAGGCTTAAGTATCCGCGGAAGCGCGCAGGCAGGCTGTTTTCAATTTTTTGTACCGCGAGCAGCAAATCGCCCAGTGCTTTGGGCAGGGTAATGCCGCAACGGTCAAGCATGTTGATAAGCCAGGTGAGCGTATCTTCCAGCTTCATCGTTTTTACCGGGATGCTCTTTGGTAAATTTTGAGCCACCTTATTGAGTCTGAGCGCTTCGAAAAGCCTGCGCAACAAAGTCAATGGGATAGCCACAGGATTTTCCGGATCTATCTCATAACCGCCTTTAAACTGAAATGTGCCTTTTTCCACATCAAGTTTTATAACAGGCTTTATAAAACTGATACAGCCCAGGTCTTTGTCGTTAAATACGCGGTTAAGGTCAATCCTTACCTTATTGTCCTGTTCGGTGATGCCTTCAATGGTGTAAAATGGCGAGTCGATTAGTTGGCCGCTGATGCCTGCCGAGCCGATACTTACCCTAAAACGGGTGAATTGTTCACCGGGTGGCGAGGCCAGGGTCTTAAATATTTTTGTTTGCTGCATGCCCAAAACTTCGTTCAGGCGCATAGGTAAGGCATAACCAAACTCCAGTTCGAGCGCAACCTCTTTCCCTATATGAAACTCAGCGCCCGACAGCCTTATGGCACTCTTACCAAATGCCGGTACCGATGTTACCCCGATCTCGGCCATCAAATCAGGAATTTCCAGTTGGAGCAGGGTGCCCGTGGCTGCAAAGAAAAGCGTGCCGTTTTTTAGCCCGGCGGCTAACAGTAGGGGTTTGCTTACCCAATGCTGTTCTTTTTCCTCCATAAATATCCTGCGTACAGGGTCCGGAAGGTCCTGCAAAATAAGGACTGCCTCGGCGGTAATGGTCCACTGCTTATCTTCTTGCTTAAATGAAAACTCGCCGGGAGTAAGTTTGGCGCACAGGCTGCGGGTAACCGTTTTAGGCTGCGTTTTTCCGTCCGCCTGTGTGGTTTCCGTACATTCCTGGTAATCTATCTTAGGGGTAACGATCTCAAAGCCAGATGGCTTGAACACAAAGCGGTTGTTAGCTTTTTCGATATGTAGGCTAAGCGCGCCGCCAACGCCCTCAGGAAACTGGTCGTCAAGCAGGTGCAGTTGTAAATGGCCCCCTGTAATAGTAAGATCGGCGCTGCTCTTTGACAGGCTCAGGCTTATCCGGTCTGCGCCGATGCTGAATAAGTCCTCAACGGCTAACCTGTTTCGTGCAGGGACTGTGGTGATTGTCATATTAACAGTGCCTTCAGCGGTGCTGAATGCCAGTCCGGCCTCACTGATATCCGGCCAGCTAACACCTTCGGGCAATGCCAGTTCCTCATCAAATATAGCGCTCAACAAAGGCATTAAGCCTATATCGGCGACAACCTTACCGCTGAAAGACAGGTCTTTGGCCCCTGAAGCAAACCCGGCCTGCAACGTGATATTTACTGATCGATCGCCCGCCATGAGGTCCATATGGCCCTTAACCAGTACCACTACCTGTTCCCGCTTTTCAACCGATACATAGAATTGCTTAAGGTTTCCTCGCAGCTTCCCTATTTGCGGTGTCGCAATATCATTCGCTTCTGCCGCTATAAAAAGGCCTTTTTTAACGGTAAGAAGCTTACCACCATCCAATGGGCTGCCTTTGCCTGTAAGGTCCGGCACACGCGGCAGGCTAAAATCCTGTAGATCGGTACCGGCGTAAAGTAAGTGCAGTTGTGTAAGCCCCGCAGCTTTAGCCGCCTGGCTTAGTTCGCCGATTTCGTCGGTAGGCGCCGGTGAGGTAATATCGTAATCAAGGCCTATTACATAGTGCCATGTGTCTCCGGCTGTTTTACGGGCGATAAAAAAGTAAGTAGTGTTATTCGTAGTATATGCGCTAAGGGCAAAGGTGCGGTCGGCCTGGGTATAACTGAATGCTATTTCACAAAACTGAGGGTTTAAAAGTGCCGGGAGGGAAGTGAGGTCCAGCTCTATGCCTATCGCCCTGGCTATTTTTGCCAGGCTAAGCATCCCTTCTCCCTCAACAGCTTTCCACCCGCCGGCGTATGACCGCGCCCCTTCTTCTTTACTGATGGCTACTGCCAAAGCCGCCAGCCCTACCTGCAGGCTGGCCGAAAAATTATACGACAGATCGTACTGCTCACCGGCCTTTTTTAACTGCACATCGATATTGCTGCCTAAAACGAGGCTTTGGTCGGTAAGAAAGGGCAGGGGTAAGGGCACCTCCAGGCTTGATGTAAACGACAACGAATCGTTTTCGGTTTGATATTCCAGTTCGGTAAAGCCAACCTTAATATCGGGTATGAGTTCAACGGGTAGCTCTGCATGGGTTATTTCGTTCAGGCCGGCTACAAACTGGCGCAGTAAAAACGGTTCGGTCAACCCGGTGCCCGCAGTTAGTGTCCAGTCGCGGCCAGATTTAGCTACTTCTCCGTAAAAGCTGGTTTTACCTATCAGCAGTTCTCCCCTGAACGATCCACTCATCGCCTGGTACGTGCTTTCTCCCGGCAGGTAGCTGAGGTTGAACCGCGGGTTTGCCAGCCGGATTCCCCTGATCAATTGCAGTTCGCACTCGGCCGACAGATCCAACTCTATCTGGCTGATCTTTTTTTGTGCCAGGTTCGCAATTACGTCGAAGCGCCTGAGGGTTACCGAGTGTACCTGGGCAATATCTCCAGGAAAGTTAAGCCCGGACAGGTCGATGCCAAAAGGCAGTTCTTCCAACAGCTTTATATTTTCCAGATCGATCATGCCATCGATGTGGAAATTCCAGGGTAGCGCCGGGTTAGTGCTAAGGAATGCGCTTAAGCCAAGCTTTATATTTTCCCTAATAGCAAATACGCCTTTAAAAGCAACGGACAACTTCATCTCACCGCCGATATACCCGGCATCAAGCACCAGCCGCGGAAAGGCAAGCGTTATGCCCGGCAATAACGATACATGGCGGAAAGAGGATAAAGTAACCGAAAAGGTAAGGGCGCTGCTGCGTGTATGGGAGCAGCTAAAACGAAGGGCAGTTATGGAAATGTTTGACAGCTGGTCGGTGATCAGGTCCGGGATGCTTGAAAAAAGGTCTTCTCTGCCGCTATGGATCTCCACCTGCTTAACTGCATCGGCAAGTTTGATATCATAGTCCGTCTCATCCAGCAATTCTATCTCCCAGTTTCCGCCTGTGGTAAACGGAATACTGAAACGAAAATCCCGCTCGCGGCCCAGGAAATCTGCGGCGACAGTAATTGAGACCGAACAGCACTGCCCCTTGCTGATCACCGCGGTTAGCAGGGGTTTGCGAAAATGAAGGTGGTAGTCCTTAAAGAGGTCTATTTCGATATCAGCGAAAATGACGCGAAAGCGAAATTCTTCTTCATCAGACAGGTATTCTACGATCACTTTTTCAATCCCGGCATTGGAGAGGCTGGCCAGTTCGCCGGGTAGCTCGGGCAGGCCCTTTTGCCGCAACCAGTCGAAATTTATGGCATCTATCTCAAAACGGAGAGAGGTGAAGATCATTTCTTCAAAATCAACCCACACCTGGAAAGAATGCACTTTTAAGTTTCCCCCGTCCAAACTGCCTTTTAGGTGGATGCCGTCAGGCCCGGTATATTGCAGGACCGGCCCGCGAACCGTGACCTCGGCAGCCGACAAAAGACTCAAAGGTGCTTCCAGCGCCAGTTGGGGGTATGCTGCTGCGCTCAATTTCAGATCGTTACTCTGTTCGATCTTTTCTTGCCAATCTTTGTAAAGTTCATTTTTATCCATCACGCTCGTGTGCTATTTTTTTATCCGTCTTCTTTTATTTACCGGCTTCTTGGTATCAAGCTCTTCCTCCCGGTGTGGCCGCACGCCCAGGGTTTTGCTGATGAACAGTGAAAACTGCTCTTTTTCGTCATTCGTTTTTTTACCCCACATTTCCAGCGGCAGTAAGCTGACAAATTTTTGCATGTCCAACGTCATATCGTTTTGGTAGTTATACTGATACTGGTAGGGATTATAGTACAGCAAATTGATCATTGTAATTAAATCCTCGTTGGGGATGTCCGCATTTCTGGCCCACCAGGAGAAAAAGAATGTATAGCAGTTTTTAAAGATTCTGATCATTTCGCTCACCAATATTTCGGGTAGCTTAGGCGTTAAATAAATTTTGATGGATTCCTCTGTGATATCCTCCTCTTGTGAACGGCGGAAACAGTTTAGCAAGGCGGGGAACTTTTGTTTTAAAACGTTGATCTTGGCTGTTGATATATTAAACGATAGCTCACTGAGGATCTCCTTGGCCTGACGCATAAAGCCATCTTTGATATTGATTGAGCCTTCAAGTTCCTCATTTGATTGAAAGTCATATAACCTGTCGGCTAATCTTGCTGCGGCCACACGGAAAGTAAGCGATGTAACCTCGATCTCCTCGTTGTTTATAAAAACCGTGTAACAATTTGTAGACGCTGTTTTACTCAGCTTGCTCATGTTTTGGGGAGGCACGAGATCTTCCGGCCCATTAGAATTAGAGACGACAACCACCGAGCCTATACCTTCTGTATAAAACCAGTTGTCGACCTCGCTTAAAATAACATTTGTGCGGTCCGGTGCTGCAGCAAGTAAGGCTTTGATCGCATCCGACATCACCCGCTCACCCCGGTCCTGGTTAGGATAACTAAATTCGTTCAAAAAATAGGCATATCTTTTTTCCACGCCGTTCAAGTGCGTTGCCAGCCTGTCCTTAATAAAAACAGGACTTGGCACCTGGAGGTCCTTGTTACACGGAACGACGACGACCTCGGGCTGCAATGTTTCTAAAAAGCCCGGGGCGCTGTTAAATTTTTTATCATCATAATTCGCATTTTTTTTATGGTTGTTAAAATTGCTGCCGTGATGGGTAGCCTTCAGTACCTTAATTTCAAATTTATACTTCATTTTATCCTCATTCCATTTTTTAAAGGTTTTGGCTATCAGGTCAACGGTTGGCCCTTCCACGTTATGATATGACTTCAGCGCAGGGTCTCCACTCAGGTCCCCGCCCGAAAAATAAGAGAAACCAGTATCGGGGTTATGAATAGTGAAACTGATGGAAAGATCGTTGGGGTTGACTTTACTCGGCTTTGACTGTTGCTTTATAATGTTAGTACCATCTGCCAGCACACCCTTACCGCTCCAGAAGGTCAGGTAAAACCCCGTATTGGTTGATCGTGCCGTATTATCCTTTAGACTTATCGAATTGATGCTTCCCGTGAACTTGTCTTCGTTATACAGTTCAAGGTCCAGGAAAGGTGGGATCAAACGTTTTGTTTTCTCTTTATACTTGAAAGAGAAGGTACGATAAGTATTGACGTAGGGAAGCAGTTTATCATAGGCGGGGGTGGTTGCAGGGTAATAATCCTTTTGATCATAACCCACATCACAGAGTTTTTCAGGTTCGAAAACACAATTACCGTCTGTACTGGCTACGCTGATACCGCTCACGTGGTCATCGTGGCAATGCGAAGTGATCATCAGATCGATCTTAACGTCGGGGAAATATTTTTTTAAGTAGCCGGCCAGTTTATCGGGGCCATTGCCGATACCGCCGGTATCCACCAGGATGCTGTAAACGACAGGGTAGGGCGCTGTGCCATGGCGGATGACGATAAAGGTCGCGTCACCGCCCGTTACATCCACATGGTGGATCTCTAATTGATAGCTCATAAGGTTTAAGTTAGAAGCAACCGAAGCCGCTCAGAATTAACGCTTTTAAATTAAAGAAAATAAATTAATGTTTCCGGATAATTATTCCTCATTTCAAAAACAATGTTTGTTCCTGAACAATGTCGATTGAAAAAACATTTGTATTATTAAATATTAATAATACTTTTATCTAACCTAAAAGTATACCCCTACTTGAAAAAGACCTTTGCAATAGTTATGCTTTTTGTGCTCTTGTTTAACATGGGCGGGTACATGCTATTATCCCAATATTTTATTAAAGCTTCAGACGATTTTGCCAACGAGCAGATCAGCAAAGGGTATTACAAACCGGATGAGCTGGTTGTTATAAAGATCCCGGTACGAATGCCTTACGTGCAGGAACAACGGCAATACGAGAATATTTCGGGTCAAATTCAGCTTAAAGGTAATTGTTACAACTATGTAGCTCTTAAAATGACACGGGATACCATGTATGTAAAGTGTATACCCAACTACAATAAAACAAAGCTGATCAACGATAACGTTATCAATGCTAAGCAGATCAGCGACATCCCGCTTTCAAAAAAGAACCATGTGCCGACTGTTAAAAAAACCGGCCTTGATACCGATTACAATTACATAGTTACATTATTTGACCTCACTGTGTCTGCAAAGGAAACAAGTTGCAGCACTGTATATATGGAACTTCAGTTATTGAATACCTATCTTTCGTCGCCGGCACAACCACCAGAGAGCCAGGCATAATTTATTCATATAATTTCGGGGAAGCACATCGGCATAGGTATAAGCTATAGCCTGATCGCACGCATTTTTTGCTCATCAGAGCGATAGAATTGCTGTACGCCGCCCTATATCTTTTATATTTTATTGAATTTTTATGCCTTATATAGCACTTGAAGATCATCTGCCGGGCATTACCGGCTTGTTAGAGTATAGCAAGGGTACTGCACAGCCTATACGCGATTTGACACAATTTTTGTTGCGAGGCCCGTCTACATTAACTGAAGCCGAACGCGAGCTTATTGCTACCGTTGTATCATACGGTAACGAATGTACTTTTTGCACAACCGCCCATACTGCGGCTGCCGACCTTTTAGCCGGCGAGACCCAAACGGCCGAAAAGGTTAAGCAAAACATTGAAACCGCGCCTGTTAGCGAAAAGATGAGGGCGCTTTTAACCATAGCCAGGTTAACCGGGCAAAGTGGTAAAAGCGTTACTGCCGATGCCATTAGCCGTGCAAAAGCGGCAGGCGCAACTGATATAGAAATACATGATACCGTTTTAATAGCAGCTTTATTTTGCCTTTACAACCGCTATGTCGACGGGCTGGGCACCGCCCTCCCTGCCGACCCGGCTTACTATAATGTTTTGGCAGAAAGGCTGGTCAACCACGGTTACACACGTTTGCCGCAAGGTTACGACCATCTTAAAAAGTAATTAAATCCCCTTATCAATTTAAACTCGATCCACAATGAAAAAACTTTTATTTATAATTATGATACTTTCCTCAGCGCATGTATTTGCGCAGGATGTTAAAATAACCGGTACCGTAAATGATGCCGCCGGTAACCCTGTTAGCAATGCCAGTATTAACGTTAAAGGTAAAAATGTCGGCACTACCACAAATTCAAGCGGTATTTTTACCCTGCATACTAAAAATATCACGCTTCCATTTACCCTGGTAATTTCGGGCCTCGGCTACGAGCAGCAGGAAGTCCAGATAACGTCGGCTTCGCAAACTGTGGGCGCCTCGCTTACGGTAAAGACAACCATGCTTAACGAGGTTGTTACTTCGGCTACAAGGGTAAGCCAAAGCAGCTTGCAATCGCCTGTAAGTATCGAAAAAATGGGTCAGCGGGCTATAAAGGAAAACCCATCGTTCACTTTTTATGATGGTTTGCAAAACCTGAAAGGTATGGAAGCCGTTACCAGCAGCTTAACATATAAGCAAGTAAATACCCGTGGCTTTAACAGCACCGGCAACTCCAGATTTTTACAACTGGTAGATGGGGTGGATAACCAAACCCCGGGTCTTAACTTTGCCGTAGGTAACTTGTTTGGTGCATCAGATCTTGATATCGAATCGGCTGAGGTTATTCCCGGCGCGGCATCGGCCCTTTACGGCCCGGTTGCATTCAATGGCTTGTTATCAATAAAAACCAAAGACCCTTTTAAATACCAGGGCCTTGCGGTACAGCTAAAAACAGGTATAAACCACATAGGCGAATCCGCTGGCAGCGCCAAAAGCCTCAGCGACTTTGCCCTGCGTTATGCAAAGGCATTTAACAACCGCTTTGCCTTTAAGCTTAATGCATCGTACCTCACCGGGACCGATTGGTATGCTAATGATTACACTGATATCAGCGCCGCTACCCCTGTTGCTGACCGTGGGCCTAACAATCCGCGCCGCGATGCATTAAATATTTATGGAGATGAAGTGGTGTCTGAAAATTTGCCGGGTATAGGCGTGGTATCGCGTACCGGTTATGAAGAAAAGGATTTAATGAACTACGATGTTTACAGCCTGAAGCTTAACGGCGCGCTGCACTATAAACTAACCAGTGATATCGAGGCTGTTTATCAGTATAATTATGGTCGTGGTACTGCCAGCTACACGGGCAGCAGCAGGTTCGACCTGAACAACTTTGTGCTGCAAACGCACCGTTTAGAATTAAAAGGCAGTAACTTTTTTGTACGCAGCTACGTAGTTGGTGAAAACTCGCACGATTCTTACAACACCCGGTCGCTCGCTCAGTTCATTAACCGCGATTGGGTACAGGATATGAGCGGTAAAGTAGTATCGCCGGAAGATGCAGACCAAACATGGTTCGATCGGTACGAGGCAGCGTTTAACGGTTCGGCGCCGGGCGTAACAGCGGGCAGCCATACCGCAGCCCGCGGTTTTGCAGACCAGGGCAGGTTTTTACCAGGCACCCCTGCGTTTGAGAATGCCAAAGACGCAGCTATCCACAACTATGGCTTAAGCGGGGCAGGTGTGTTTAGTAACAGCAAATTTTACCATACTGATGCACAGTATGATTTTTCAAAAGCCATTAAGGTTTTTGAGCTTTTAGCTGGCGGCAGCTTCCGCAAATACGCTATGTTTACTAACGGCAGCTTGTTTGATGATAAAACCAATAAAATAAAGATCAACGAGTACGGGTCGTTTTTACAGGCTGGTAAAAAACTGCTGGATGATAATCTTAAACTTACGGCATCTATCCGTTACGATAAGAACGAGAACTTTAAAGGCAGTTTTACACCTCGTTTTTCGGCGGTATACACAGTTGCTAAAACCCATAATTTCAGGGCCTCATATCAAACCGGTTTCCGCAACCCAACTCCTGTAGATCAATTCATAAACCTGAATGTTGGACCTATTACCATACTGGGCGGTGCGCCAAGCAACAGCGCCAATGTAAATGCATATCAAAACTCTTTTACAGCCGCATCGGTAGGTGCATTTGGAGCAGCCTTTGGAGCGGCTGTTGGCAGCGGTACACCTTTTCCGCAAGCCGTTGCCGAAAACAAGGACCTGCTTGTTAAATCAAATGTGCCTTATATAAAGCCTGAGCAGCAAAAGGCCTTTGAAGTAGGTTATAAAAGCCTGGTAAACGATAAGCTTTTGATCGACCTGAATTATTATTACAGCAGCTATACCGACTTTATTTTGAATACAGTTGTTATTGACCCCGAAAGCCCTGTATTGGGCGCCGATGGTAAACCTAATGTAAATGCGGCTATGGACATATTAAATAGTAAAGTGCACGCCTACCAGCTTTATACCAACGCTTCTGATAAGGTATCGGCGCAGGGTGCAAGTATGGGCCTAACTTATTTGCTTAACAAAGGCTACATGGTGGGGGCAAATGCCACCTTATCGGTGTTTAACCTGGGCAAGGCAAATATCAACAACATTGCACAATACAACACCCCAAAATGGAGTACTAATGCAACTTTTGGCAACGCTAATGTTGGCAACGGCTACGGCTTTAATGTGGCATGGCACTGGCAAAGCGCCTTTGACTGGTATGGCACCTTTAATGGTGTAAGGCCGGGCCGTATAAACGCTTACTCGATGGTTGATGCGCAGATAAACAAAAAATTGCCGCGTGCAAATACTACCATCAAACTTGGCGGCAGCAACATATTTAACAAATACATATCGCAGGCTTATGGCTCGCCTGCCGTTGGTGCTATTTACTATGTAGCTGTTGTTTTTGACAGCCCTTTGAAATAATCTTATGAAAGCAACGGAATTAAATTATACAACTATCCAACACAGCAAAGCATATTTTGCTGCGGTTTTTACGCTATGTTTTGTAAGTAGCGTACTTGGTGGTTCTGTCTCAACTTTAATGTCGGTTTATCTCCCTGTGGTTCTAAAAGACCTGCAGGGAGATATTAAACCGGACCAGGTTGATGGTGTTAGCGGCCTTATAAATGCCTTGTTTATTTATGGCTGGGCAATTGGCGGTTTTACCTGGGGCATCGTCAGCGACCGTATGGGCCGGAAAAAAGCATTACTTAGTTCAATTGTTTGCTACGGCGTTTTTACCGTGTTAACCGGTATGATGCAGCAATGGACAGGAGTGATGGTTTGCCGCTTTATGAGTGGCTTTGGCGTTGGCGGCGAAATGGTAATAGCCATGACCTTTATATCAGAAATATGGCCCGAAAAAAGCAAAGCTATTATGATCGGCATTCTGTCAATAGCTTTCCCCATAGGTATTTTTGGTGCCGGGGCAATAAATATTATTACCCCTGTTTGGCGCCATGGATTTTTGATAGGCATTGTACCGCTGGCAATGGCCTTGATAGGGCTTTTTGTTATTACCGAATCGCCCCAATGGGCCAGCCACAAACAAAGCGCACAATTATCAGCAAATGGATCAATATTTTCATCTGCCAACAGGGGCGAACTCATTATCGGGTCACTGGTTTTTGGCACAATGCTGATAGGCCTTTGGGCAATATTTTCGTGGCTTCCAACCTGGATACAAAGCCTTACAACCGGCGATGCGGCCAAACAGCGCGGCCTTAGCATGATGTTTATGGGCATGGGCGGCCTTACCGGCGGTTTTTTTTCTGGCTGGCTGGTCAACTTAATTGGGTTACGCCGCTCCATGATACTTTGCTTTGGCGTTTGTACCGCATTGTCATTTATACTTTTTAAAACCAATACGGTTATTTCTAATATGGTTTTTGTTGAAATAGCAATTATGGCCTTGTTTTTTGGTGCAAGCCAGGGGGTGTTATCGGCGTACATCCCGCAATTGTTTCATACAGGCATACGCGCAACAGCTACAGGTTTTTGCTTTAATATAGGCCGGCTTTTTACAGCTACAGCCGTACTGTTTATAGGGGTATTGGTTACCTCTTTAGGCGGATATGGCAATGCGATTTTTTTGTTCTCGTTGGTTTTTGTATTGGGCTTTCTTGTGGTAATTTTTATGCCCCGCAAAGCTCAAAACACACCTTATAAAGCTTAGTAACTATAATTATAATAATTAAACAAACTTAATATGGCACATATAAACGTCCCCGAAGGTATACCCGGTATCAGGTCGCTGGTTATGTTCAGGCCCGAAACGGGTAAACACCTTTACGAGTTAGCCGAAGTTTTACTGCGTGGCGAATCGCCTTTGTCTCAAGCCGATCGCGAGTTGATAGCAGCTTATGTATCATACCGCAATGAATGCATGTTTTGCATGAATAGCCACGCTGCAGCCGCCCGATGTCTTTATGGCGAAGAGGATACTACCGTAGATGATGTGCTCAAGGACATGCAACATTCCGGCATCAGCTCAAAAATGAAAGCTTTACTAAACATTGCCGGCAAAGTACAAATATTGGGTAAAGAGGTAAAGCCCGAAGATATTGAAGCTGCCCGTGCAGAAGGAGCTACAGATAAGGAGTTGCACGATACGGTTTTAATAGCAGCGGCATTCTGCATGTTTAACAGATATGTTGATGGCCTGGGTAGCCTTACCCCAACCGACCCTGAGGCATATAAGGAAATGGGCCAACGCATGGTACAGGGTTACGCATTACCGGCAAAACAATAAATAAAGTTATGGCATATATCCAATTAAATAATGATTTGCCCGGGATACGCGGCCTGATGGCCTACCGCCCGGAAACTGAAAAACCCTTGAACGCCCTTGCTGAAGTTTTGCTGCGCGACGACAATAACACGTTGAGCCGTGGAGAACGAGAGCTGATAGCCACATATGTATCATACTTAAACGACTGCTTTTTTTGCCAGAATGTACACGGTTCTATCGCTGGTTTTTACCTTAATTGTAATATAGAACAGATAGATCAAATTAAAGCAGATTTTAGCGGGGCCGATCTGTCGCCAAAAATGAAAGCCTTTTTAAATATTGCTGCAAAAGTGCAAACGGGTGGTAAAAACGTTACAGAGGATGACATAGCCAAAGCGCGCGAAACCGGTGCCACAGATACCGAAATACACGATGTGGTATTGATAGCCGCCGCCTTTTGCATGTTTAACCGCTATGTTGACGGTTTGGGTACCTGGGCACCGCAAGACAGGCAATTCTACATAAACAGGGCCCCGCAGCGCGCGCAGGAAGGTTATCAATCAAGCGTATATAAATAAATACATCTACCTATCCAAAAACAGCCATTATGAAAATAAAGATCATGCTTACCGTTTTGGTGCTTGTGGCCTTTGGCTTTACACTTGTTATAAACAATCGATCTACCTCTCATAAAGAGATGATCAAAATATTGGAGTCTATTAAGCAGAAAAACAACAATATTTTAAACCCCTTTTATGCCGAGCCAAAAATTGCGTATCTGGATTCATTTATAGAAGCGAACCCGGGTGTGCAGGACCGGGAACTGCTAGCAACCAAGGGGTCGCTTTTATTGGAGGTTGGCAAAGAGCAACAAGCCGTAGAACAATACGAGCAGATAATGAACAAACTTGATTTTATGACTACCGACGAGGTGATGGTTGATGCAGGGATAGCCTATATGCGATTAGGCGAACGCACCAACTGTATGCTAAATCATACCGGCTCATCCTGCATTTTTCCGATAAAGGACGATGGTGTGCACATCATCAAAACCGGATCAGGTAAAGCAATTGAAACTTATAAGACCCTTCTGAAAATTAACCCGAAAGACCTTGAATCGAGATGGTTGATCAATATTGCTTACATGACACTTGGGCAATACCCCCAGGGTGTACCGGCGGATGTATTGATCCCGGGCCTTAACAGCAACAATACAACAGATGTAAAGCCCTTTAAAGATATTGCTAAAAGCTTAGGCCTTAATATTAACGGCCGTGCGGGCGGTGTGGTGATAGACGATTTTAACAATGACGGCTACCTGGATATTGTGACATCGGGATGGGATCTGAGCGACCCGATGCATTACTTTCAAAATAACAGGAACGGAACATTTAGCGATGTTACCGAACAAAGTAATTTAAATGGTATTACGGGCGGGCTTAATGTGCAGCAAACCGATTATAATAACGATGGCAATATTGACCTGTTTGTATTACGCGGCGCTTGGCTTGATAAAGGATTTGGCAATCAGCCCAGTTCGTTACTGCGTAACAATGGCGACGGTACTTTTACAGATGTTACCAAGGACAGCGGTTTGTTGTTTTTTTACCCTACACAGGCGGCTACATGGGCCGATTTTAACAACGATGGCTGGCTTGATGTTTTTATAGGCACCGAAAGCTTAAATAATATTGATAACACCCAATCATTTTGCATGCTATACATCAATAATCACGATGGCACTTTTACCAATATTGCAAAGGCTGCGCACTGTGACATAAGCGCTTTTGTAAAAGGTGTTACCTCGGCCGATTTTGATAATGATGGCTGGATGGATGTGTTCATATCTACCATGAACGGTAAAAAGTATCTGCTTAAAAATAAAGGGAAAAAAGGTGCTGTTATCGATTTTGAAGATGTAACAGAACATGCGGGCATAGCTAAAAATACCGAACGCACCTTTACCACCTGGTTTTATGATTATAATAATGATGGCTGGCAGGATATTATAGTTTGCGATTATAAGTTCGACCGCGCCTTGGCGTACTACTGTGCCGCGGAAGCCCTGGGGAAACCGGTGCCTTTTGCGGGAAACGTGTTTTTGTACAGAAACGACCGTAACGGAACATTTACCGACGTTACCAAAGAAGCCGGCCTTGATAAAGTAGTTTACAGCATGGGCGCTAATTTCGGCGACATTGATAATGACGGCTACCCGGATATGTATTTCGGAACCGGCAACCCTGATTTTCGCTCACTGGTGCCAAATAAGATGTTTCATAATATCGGCGGTAATAGGTTTGATGATATTACTACCGCATCGCGCATGGGTAATCTGCAAAAAGGGCACGGCATTGCATTTGCCGATCTGAGGAATAACGGAAAGCAGGACATCTTTGCCGAAATGGGAGGTGCTTATATAGGCGATTCTTATACCAGTTCGTTGTATTTAAACCCAGGTAATAATAACAATTGGATAAGCCTTAAGCTAATAGGTGTAAAATCAAATAAAGCTGCTATTGGCAGCCACATAAAATTAACATTTTCCGAAAATGGCGTAAAAAGATCAGTCTATAAAGATGTTAATTCTGGCGGCAGTTTTGGGTCGTCGCCGCTTAAACAGGAGATCGGCATTGGTAAAACAACCGTTATTTCCGAAATTGAAATAACATGGGCCGGCAGCGGAACTATACAACGGTTTAAAAATGTATTGCCCAATCAGTTTCTGCAAATTACCGAGGGTGATAATCGTTATAGCGTTAATAAGCTGGCTAAATTAACTTTTATGGATAAATCGGCCCCGTTTTGTATGCCCGTGAATGCAAAAATTAAATAAAATAGTATATTTAAATAACTAACAACCAGACAACTAAACATGAAAAAACTAATGATGTTATGCGGCCTGCTTATAGGCCTTACAGTGGCCGGTAAGGCCCAGAATGCTACTGTTAAGTCTTCGGATAAAGCGAAAGATCTGCAAAAACAATTAAAGCTTACCGATAAACAAACAGCCAGGATATCGGCAATTTACCAGGAGTCGTCGCAAAAATTTGAAAAGATCAAGCAGAATGAACACGGGGATAACGCGAAAATAATGATCGCCATAAAGCCATTACGCGCCGAAACCATCAAAAAAATTAAAGCCGAACTAAACCCCGTACAAAAAACTGAGTACGACAAACTGCTAACAAATAAAGCAAAACCGGGTGGCCTTGCATGGGGCGAAGGCTGGAGTTCGCCAACAGAATAATTTTAACATCAGTAGTAACATCCGGGTGTAGCGGATGTTACTACCGGTCATCCCTTGATTTATAGCTTGCCAATTGGCTGTAAATTTTAAACTATTGTAACTATATTATGATATTAATGCATCAAGAACCCGCAGCTGCGTTACAGCAAAATAACGTAGAAGAAACCGCTAAGGGGCGTCGTAACAAATCGTACCTTTTTTGGGCAGGTTTTATATTTTTATTACTGCCCGGCCTGGTTCATGCTTATTTACTAATGCCATTTCCGGGGAGCCAGAATTTAAACGCTATTACCGTATCTTATTATCTTGAAAAAATAGTTCTCCCTATTCGGATTTTGGGTGGTTTCTTAATTGTTTGGTATGCGATCTTTTACTTTAAAAATAACACTACCCGTAATAAAATTAGCAAAGCCACCATTTTAGGGCTCGGTCTTGTAAGCTTTTACTTTACCGACTTTAAATTTAGTGCCGAGCGTATGTTTGAAGAGCCACAGAGCGTTAAGTTTGCAAATTTTGTTAATAACAGCGTGCCCGAAAGCGCTGTGATCATTGGTGTAGTCAGCAATGGCGTAGCCAAAGCATACCCGTTAATTTATTTGGGTTATCACCATAAAATACAGGATAATGTGGGCGGCCAGCCTGTGTTGGTTACCTACTGTACCATGTGCCGCAGCGGCAGGGTATATAACCCTGTTATTAACGGCAAAAGGCAAACTTTTAGATTAGTAGGAGCAAGGCATTATAATGCTGTTATTGAAGATGATGCCACAAAAACGTGGTGGTACCAGGCTAATGGCAAGGCAGCGGTTGGCCGGCTGAAAGGCAGCCGGTTGCAGGAGCTACCATACGAACAATCTACATTGGCAGCATGGATCAATAAGCATCCCGGCTCGCTAATACTGCAGCCGGACCATCATTATACGGATGGCTATAACGAACTTAAAAATTACGACAGGTTGCAAGCTGTAGATAAAGACAGCACATTAAAGAATAAAGACTCGCTTATGCGGAAGAGTTGGGTGGTTGGCCTGGTTGTAAACGGGCAGGCAAAAGCTTACGATTGGCGGCGCTTGTTTAAGAAGCAGCTTTTGAACGATGATTTTAACCAGGCCAACCTGTTGCTGATATTAGAAAAGGATAGTGTTACCTACCACAGCTTTAACAGATCTGTAAATGGCAAAGTATTGCATTTTGACCTTAATAAATCAGGGCAGCTAACCGACAAGGAAACGGCTTCATTATGGGATTGGGATGGCCTATCAACATCTGGCGTCCTCAAGGGGAACCGGCTAACCAAAGTGCAATCATATCAGGAATACTGGCATTCATGGAGGCAATTTCATCCCAATACATCTTTCTGGGAATAACGATGACGCTCAACCAAACTTTGTTTACAACATAATGTCTCGAATGAGTTACTACGCGAAATAAATCCCTTGCCCGTTTCCCCGAAGCGGCCCAATGCTGCAACTGATGTGATGTCAGATGCGTTGTATCGAATCCAAAGTGTTACGCATTGGCACATCCTGCTTGTAAGTACTCGTCAGCACTAATCAGCCACTTTAGGGAAAGTTAATAAAGGTATCTTGCTTTCAAAGGAAGAATTTTTAGCATTCGACGAAGAAATCAACTTATCTGTAAGGGACCTGTGCTGGCGGGTAAATAAAACAAGTATATCTGGCTTAACTTTTTTTAACACCGTGCCTATATCGTCCAAAAGGGTGTTCGAGACTTCCCTTTCCGTGGTCAAAATATCAATATCGTAATTGAGCCGCTTTTTCAGAGATGGTGATACGATGTCCGGGTCCAGCGTAAACTCGTAAGACTGCCTGATATGCAAAAGCCGGATCATTGCACCGATCGGCCTGGCAAATGCCACCACCTGTTTTAGTTCGCGTTCGTAGTCGGTAATATCACTTGCATACAGAATTTTATGAAGCGGCCGGAGGCGGTAATTGCTGGGTACCGCAAGCACTGGTACCGGCGACTTACCGATAAGCTTGCTGGTGTGTGTGCCAAACAATTTTTTGATATTCCCTGCTCCCCGCGTAGCAATGCAAATGAACGAACAATTGTTTTCCAGGGCATAACTGATAATTCCTTCCGTAGTGTTGATATCGCTCACAAGTACCAATTTATAGGATACGGACGGGTCTCCGGCCTCATGCAAAATGCGTTTGAAAAACGAGGATAATTCCTTGAAAGTTTTCTTTTTATACTCAGCACTATATACATCAAATGCCAATGGGGTCCAGTTAAAGGGCTTTATTAAATAATATACGTATAAAATGTCCAGTTCCGCGCCTCTGGCTACAGCCTGCTTAATGGCTAACCGTACAGCAGACTTCGAGTTTGAAGACATATCAGTTGTTACAAGTATCTTTTCCATGGCTCTAAGTTCCTTTTTTCCAGGTTCACATACCGTGACACCAATCAGAATGTAAAATGACAAAGATCATCCTTGTATTACGCTTAATGCCGGTTCTTTAAGTGCACGGTAGTGGTGTGATACACCATGCCCGTTTTATCAACCCAAATGTATTTGTTTACGATCAAACCTTCCCTTATCTTTAAATGCCCACGCAAATGAATAAATCGAATAAGTATGTACGAAAACTGACCGCCGGGTTAAAAACCTTAGGCCCCGGATTGGTGACGGGGGCAAGTGATGACGATCCTTCGGGTATTGCCACCTATTCCCAGGTTGGCGCTCAGTTTGGATTTACTGCACTCTGGACAGCGTTGGTCACGTTTCCGCTCATGGCCGCCATTCAGGAAATGTGCGCGCGCATCGGGTTGGTAACCACAAAAGGCTTGACCTCGACACTCCGGAATCATTACCCTAAATGGATACTCTGGGTAATGATCCTGTTTTCATTCCCTGCGATCATTTTAAATATCGGCGCAGATATTGCCGGTATGGGGGCGGCCGCTAACCTGATTGTGCCGGCGGTACCGGCATTTGCTTTCAGTATAGTTTTTACGGTGCTTATTTTGGTATCTATTATCATCTTTCCCTATCAAAAGGTTGCAGGCATACTCAAATGGTTTTGCATCAGCCTGCTGGTTTATATAGCTGTCCCGTTTTTCACTGATGTGAACTGGCCGCTCGTGTTCAGGTCGACAATTATCCCTCATGTTAACTGGAGTAAAGATTATGTTAATGCACTTGTAGCTATATTGGGTACCACCATTTCGCCCTACCTGTTTTTTTGGCAGGCCACCATGGAAGCCGAAGATGTGCAACAGCGTGGCGCAACGTTAATGGTTGATAAACGGATGATCACTAAAATGCGAAAAGACGTTGATTTGGGCATGCTTTTTTCAAACGTGGTTATGTTTTTCATCATCCTTACCTGTGGCAGCGTGCTTTATCCTCACGGTATTCACCAGATAGAAACGGTAGAACAAGCGGCCACCGCCCTACGGCCCATTGCCGGCGATAAAGCTTACTGGCTGTTTGCAACTGGTATTATTGGTACAGGTTTCCTTGCCATCCCGGTACTTAGCGGGTCGTTATCTTATATGTTTGCGGAAACCTTCAACTGGAAGCAGGGGCTTGACAAGAAATTTTTCCAGGCAAAGCCATTTTATGGGGTCATCATTGTTTCGTTGCTGATTGGCGTGCTGCTTAATCTTATCGGCATCAATCCTGTTGAAGGCCTGCTTTATGCTGCTATACTTTATGGTCTTACAGCGCCGGTCATCGTTTTGGTTGTCCTGCATATCAGTAACAACAGATCGGTAATGGGGCCGTATGTTAACGGGCGTTGGTCTAACATGCTGGGCGGACTAACCTTTATACTAATGGCTGCCGCAGCGGTAGCCATGTTGTACCTGCAGTTTACTTCATGAGCCATTTGTTCCCTGCTGCCGGAGAAGGCGCGTATGGTTTAAGAGATCCGTCACTCACCTTCTTATTAAATATAGTTTATCACGGTATGCTTTCCGTCTTTGGTTACGAGTTGCTAAAGCAGTTTTGTTCGTGTTTTAATTCCGCTTAGTATGCCGGTACGGCTGCTGTCTTAAATCGCTTTCCATACCCAATGCAAAAAATTATAAACATTTTATTATTTGCTAATATTTTTAGTATTATGTTTGTAGTGATTTTGCTATGCGGAGATTTAATATTGATATTGAACTGCCCCGGTACCTTGCACGGATACAGATGGACGATGTATCGTCCGTAAGCCGGTCCATGCTTAAAACGCTGCAATTCGATATTGATATTTTAACCTTAATTATACCTGTTGAAGGCAGGTGTTATGGCTATCATAAACCCGAACCAGGTTTTTATTTTAGTTATGTTGAGGTTGGGCGGCCTCGCAAAGGCTGCGGCTGTAAGTACCACAGCGCATTTCCAATAAAAATAAGTGCTTTTGATAACAATATAGATAACCATTCGGTGTATATCCTGCCGGCCTATCCCGGTCTGTCCGCCGCGCAGATCCGCGCATCAATGTTAAACTAAAAAAGATGGCACCGGCACACCAACATATCATCCAGCGCCTGCAGCGGCAGATTTTGCAGTGGGAAGGCTATAAGCCCCCTGAGATGGGCAGAAAGGATACCCTTGGTTTGGGCCCGCTCGAAAGTGCCTTTCCTAATGGTGTGTTCCCAAAATGCAGCGTACATGAATTGATTTGCGCTAATACAGAACAGGCTGCTGCCACCGGCGGGCTGGTTACCGGTATTATTTCGCTGCTAATGCAGCAGGGCGGCGTATGTATATGGATTGCCCGTTCCCGTCGCTTATTTCCCCCCGCCCTGAAAACATTTGGTGTCGCTCCGCACCAGGTCATCTTTATCAGCCTGCAAAACGATGCTGATACCCTTTGGGTAACCGAAGAAGCCCTGAAATGCCCCGGCCTTACCGCTGTTGTTTGCGAACTGCAGAATATGGATTTCAAACAATCGCAGCGCTTTCAGCGTGCTGTAGAGCATAGCAGGGTTACCGGCTTTGTACTGCGCAACGCTAAAGGCAACCTTAGTTCTACGGCGTGCGCAGCACGCTGGCAGATCAGGCCACTGCCCAGCGCCCTTCCGCAAGGCTTGCCGGGCCTTGGCTTTTTACGGTGGCAGGCAGACTTGCTTAAAGTGCGTAACGGGCATACAGGCAGCTGGATACTACAATGGATGGACGGTGGCTTTATTAATGTACCATCGCAGGCCCCGCAAATCAGAGAAGAAAGGAAGGTAGGTTGAATGATGCAAAAGCGCTTTATGGCGATTTGGTTCCGGCATTTGATGACGGACGGTATGGCGCGGCGGCGTCCCGATCTTAAAGAACTGCCTTTTGTTATTGCCTCATCCCAAAAAAACCGCATCATCATTACCGCCGCAAGCCAAAATGCTGAAAGGGAAGGCGTTTTTACCGGTATGGCCGTTGCCGATGCCCGCGCGGCAACCGCTGACCTGGTAGTCATGGATGAACTGCCCGGGCAAACCGCGAACCTCCTGCACCTGCTTGGCCTTGGTTGTATACGATATACGCCTATAGTAAGCCTCGACTTTCCAAACGGCCTGTTCCTTGATATTTCCGGTTGCACTTACCTTTGGGGCGGCGAACGCAATTACCTCAAAGAAATCGTCCTTAAGCTCCGGGAAAACGGTTTTGATGCAAGGGCCGCAATTGCCGATACTATAGGTGCTGCCTGGGCGGTGGCCCGGTTTGCAAAAATCAACCCCATTGTGCCCTGCCGGGAGCAAGCCAATGCTATTGCCAGCCTGCCCCCTGCAGCCCTGCGCCTCGAACCCGAAGTTCTTGACCGCCTACAAAAACTCGGGTTCCGCACTATAGCGCCTTTACTGCAATTACAAAATTCCGTACTGCGCCGCCGCTTTGGGCAGGGGTTGCTTAACCGTATCGGGCAAGCCCTTGGGCATGTAGAGGAATTTCTTAAACCTTTGCAACCACCGGTACCTTATACCGAACGGCTTCCTTGCCTTGAACCCATTTGTACCGCCCAGGGCATAGAAATAGCTGTTGAAAGGCTGCTCGAAACGCTCTGCACACGCTTGAAAGCCGAAGGTAAAGGCGTTCGGAAGGCCATTCTTAAATGCTACCGAATAGATGGTAAAAAAGTACAGGCCGCTATAAGTACTACCAGGGGTTCGCACAGTATATCGCACCTTAAAAAGCTATTTCAGTTACAGATCAGCAAGATAGAGCCCGCATTAGGCATAGAGCTATTTATACTTGAAGCTACGCGTACCGAGGATATGGAAGCCCCGCAGGAACAATTATGGGCCGAAGCCAAAGGCCTGGAGGATATTGCGCTGGCCGAACTTCTTGACCGGATTGCCGGCAAGGTAGGGGCTGATGCTATACAGCGATTCCTGCCTTCAGAAAACCACTGGCCCGAACGTTCGGTAAAGCTCGCCAAATGTTTAACCGAGCAGCCCCAAAACCACTGGCCCGAACTGCCCAGACCGATACGCTTGTTGCACACACCCGAACCTATTGAAGTTATGGCGCTCGTACCAGACCACCCGCCCAAAGTATTTACTTACAAAAATAAACGACACATCATCGTCAAAGCCGATGGCCCCGAACGCATTGGGCGCGAGTGGTGGCACGACCAGGGCCTGCACCGCGATTATTACAGCATAGAAGACAGTGAAGGCAACCGCTATTGGGTATTCCGTTCGGGGCACTATGACGGCAGCGACGCCCGATGGTACCTGCATGGCTATTTTGCATGAAAAGATAACCTATGGATTACGCAGAATTACAAACGACGTCTAATTTCAGCTTCCTGCGCGGCGGGGCACATCCTCATGAACTTGTTGCTCAGGCAGTAGCGCTCGGTTACTCAGCCATTGCCATTACCGACCGTAATTCAATGGCTGGCATTGTACGCGCCCATATGGAAGCAAAACAACTTGAATTAAAGTTTATACCCGCCTGCCGCCTTGACCTTACCGACGGAACGAGCCTGCTGGCTTATCCTACCGACCATCAGGCTTACGCACGTTTATCGGCTTTGCTTACCCTCGGTAACCTTAGAACCGAAAAGGGGCAATGTGAACTTAGAAAAGCAGATGTTTACAGCCACAAACAAGGGATGATTTTTGCGGCTGTACCCCCCGAACGCCTTAATTGCCAGTTTCGGTTCGAAGACTCGTTTCTGAGCGATCTGGCCGAATACAAACAGCAATTTGGCCAATCACTTTACCTGGCAGCTTCTTTTCATTACCAGGGCCAGGATGCAAAGCGACTGTTTCGCCTGCAGGAAACAGGTATTCCCTTAATTGCTACCTGCGATGCGTATTACCATATACCCGAACGCCGCGAATTGCAGGATGTGTTAACCTGCATCCGCGAAAAATGCACCATCCATACCGCAGGCTATCGCTTGCATGCTAATGCCGAGCGCTGCCTCAAGTCTAAAAAAGAAATTTACCGCCTTTTCCGGCAATATCCCCAAGCGATAGCCAACGCCAATTTCATAGCCAAAAATTGTAGCTTTTCGCTTGACGAGCTCAAATACCTTGAACCCGAAGAAAAATCTGTGGGGGGTATGAGTTCGCAGCAGCGCCTGGCCAGTTTAACCTGGGAAGGTGCAAAAGAACGTTTTGGAGACCCCGTACCCGAAAAGCATAAAAAGCAGATAGCGTTCGAGCTCGATTTTATTGAAAGACGCAAACTTGCATGGTATTTTTTACGCGTATACCGTTATACGCAGCAGGCCGAAGACTGGGGCATATTGCACCAGGGCCGGGGATCTGCCGCAAATTCTACCGTTTGCTTTTGCCTGGGCATTACCGCCGTTAACCCTGCCAAATCGCGCCTGTTGTTTTCCCGCTTCATGTCTGATGCCCGGGACGAATGGCCTGATATTGATGTGGATTTTGAACACGAGCGCAGGGAAGAGATCATCCAGTTCATCTATAACGATTACGGCCGTCACCGTGCTGCTATCGTGGCTACTGTTACTCAGGAAAGACATAAAGGGGCCATCCGCGACGTAGGCAAGGCCATGGGCCTTTCAGAAGATACCATCAAAAGAATAGGGGCCACCATCTGGGATTTTTATGAAGAAGGATTTGATGAAAAACGCTTAAGGGAACAAGGCCTTAATCCCCACGATCCGCTAATCCACAAAGTACTTGAACTCACCTGCCAGCTTATTGGTTTTCCCCGCCAGCTTGGCCAGCATACCGGCGGCTTCGTGATCACTGAAGGTAACTTATCTGACCTTTGCCCCGTGCTTAACGCCCGCATGGAGAATCGCACACAAGTAGAATGGAATAAAGACGACCTGGAAGATCTGGGTATCCTGAAAGTAGACGTACTCGGCCTTGGCATGCTCACCATGATCCGCAAAGCGTTTGATATGGTGCTTAAATATTACGGCAAACAGCTTACCCTGGCTAACGTCCCGCAGGATGATAGCGAAGTGTATGAAATGATCTGCCGGGCCGATACCATCGGCGTTTTCCAGATCGAAAGCCGTGCGCAAATGTCTATGCTGCCCCGCCTAAAGCCTAAAGAGTTTTACGACCTGGTGATCGAGGTAGCCATTGTACGCCCAGGCCCCATACAGGGCGATATGGTGCACCCATACCTCAGAAGAAGAAACAACGAAGAATTGCCTGAATATCCCAAACCCGAACTGGAAGAAATACTGAAACGTACGCTCGGCGTACCGCTTTTTCAAGAACAGGCCATGGAAATAGCCATCGTTGCTGCCGATTTTACTCCTGCTGAAGCCGACCAGCTAAGAAGGAGTATGGCATCCTTTAAAGCCAATGGTAAACTGCATATTTATGAAAAGAAGCTGGTAGATGGTATGACCAAAAGAGGGTACGAAGAAGAGTTTGCAAAACGTATCTTTAAACAGCTCCAGGGTTTTGAAGGGTATGGCTTTCCCGAAAGTCATGCTGCCAGTTTTGCCTTGCTTGTTTACATCTCGTCCTGGTTAAAATATCATTATCCTGATGTATTCTGTGCTGCCTTGTTAAACAGCCAGCCTATGGGCTTTTACCAGCCCGCACAGATTGTTCAGGATGCCAGGAACCATGGTGTACAGGTACTGCCCATAGATGTTAACTATTCTGAATGGGATAACACCCTGGAACTAAAAGGGAATGGCAAATATGCCGTTCGCCTCGGTTTCCGCCAATCCAAGGGGCTCAGGGAAGAGGATATGCTTACCCTCACCGCCATGCGTAACCAGGGATATGTACATATCGATCAGTTACGTGCCGCAGGTGTTCCGGAGGCCGCTCTCGAAAAGCTGGCAGCCGCCGATGCCTTCCGCTCTATGGGTGCTGACCGGCGTACAGCCCTTTGGGAAGTTTCGGCGCTTGCCGACCGGCCCATCGGCCTCTTTGATGGCCAGTTATCCGAAACCACTCTGGAAGAAAACATACCGCTGCCGCTGATGACAAAAGGCGAGCATGTTGTGCAGGATTACATCACCACCGGCCTGTCACTTAAAGATCATCCTGTTGGTTTGATCAGAAACGAACTAACCAGGTTTCAAAACATCCGGATAAGCGATATCCAACGCTATAAAGATGGCGATTTTGTCCGCCTTGCCGGCCTTATTACCGTTCGCCAGCGCCCTGGCACAGCAAAAGGCGTATTATTTATGACCATGGAGGACGAGACCGGCTCGGCCAACCTTGTGGTATGGCAGCAGCTTTTTGACCGATACCGTAAAGAGATCGTCCAGTCTAAACTTCTTATGGTTTTTGGCAAATTGCAGATCGCCAACGGTGTTACCCATCTTGTTGTCCGCCAGTGTTTCAACCTCACCCCATTGCTCAACACTTTAAACCAGGCCGGCGGCGATCCCTTACCACAAACACTCGCTAAAGGGGATGAGACCACTAAACCCCATGATTATGATAAACGTTCGACCCCGGAGGGCGCATTTCACAAAGGCAGGAATTTCCATTGACCACGTTATAAAATAAGCCCAACAGCCTCTTTAAGAATAAAGATTAAGGCTTTTTGCCCAAAACGATATTCCTTTTACTACCTTTAAGTCAGCGTACGGCCCACTGGTTAACGCTGAAAATAGTTTGCACATACTGTATCAATGCTGCCTTAATTTGCGTAAAAGCCACGGTTGATAATATATCTGAACTTTTTAATAAAGAAATGGCGGCCCTTTTTTAATATTGCAGATATTATACAACAGGCGCTTCCGGGATATAATAACGCCAGGATGGGGCACTTAAGGCGCAATCACAGCGCTATATAATAATATTATTATAAGATAGATAGGGTTTTCAAACTAAATGGATAGCATAAACATTAAGAAATTAGCCGAGGCCTTAAATTTATCTACATCTACAATTTCCAGGGCGTTCCGAGACAACAAGGAGATTAGTGTAAGTACAAAGGAACGCATCTTATTAAAAGCTAAGGAGCTAAATTACCAGCCTAATCACTACGCCAGTAACTTACGCGAGCAAAAAAGTAAAACCATTGCAGTTATTGTTCCCGAATTGGCCAATAACTACTTTTCGCAGGCCATTCATGGTATCGAAAGGATTGCCCGGGAAAACGGGTATCATATTTTGATCTACGTGACTGATGACGATTATAAAAAGGAAGTCAATTTCATCCGTCACCTGCATAATGGCCGGGCTGATGGTATTATTATGTCGGTTT
This sequence comes from Mucilaginibacter sp. 14171R-50, assembly GCF_010093045.1. Classification (NCBI taxonomy): domain Bacteria; kingdom Pseudomonadati; phylum Bacteroidota; class Sphingobacteriia; order Sphingobacteriales; family Sphingobacteriaceae; genus Mucilaginibacter; species Mucilaginibacter sp. 14171R-50. The sequence continues at coordinate 3,349,659 of NZ_CP048115.1, forward strand.
CCGGCGAGGCGAATGACCACAATTACTTGAACGATTTTGGCGATAAAAGGCTGCCATTGGTGTTTTTCGACAGGATATACGATGATATTGAAACGCCGCGTGTAATTACCAATGACTACGACAGCAGCTTTTCGGCAACCGAGCATTTAATACAGCAGGGATGTAAGCGTATTGCTTATTTAGTGGTAAACAAAAGTTTATCTATTGGTAAAACGCGTATGCAGGGCTATATTAATGCGCTGCAAAAACACCACATAGCGTTTAACGAAGACCTTGTAATTGATTGCAGTAACGATTATGAAGAAAATAGCGGCATTATTAAAAATGCTTTAATCCAGTTTAAGCCCGATGGTATATTCGCCTCCGTGGAGCGTCTTGCGTTTGCCACTTATTATGCCTGCCAGGACCTGAACATTAAGATCCCTGATGACGTAAAGGTGATCAGCTTCTCGAGCCTTGAGATAGCGCCCCTGCTTAATCCTTCTTTAACAACTATTACCCAACCCGCAAGTGAGATAGGGATGGAGGCCGCACAAATGTTGTTCAGGATATTGAATGCCGAAACCGGAAAAAATAGCACCCGCGAACTGGTTCTTCAGTCAAAAATTATCGAGCGCAGATCCACCGCGTTGTCGTCAAAAACCACCTGAAAAAAGCGGTAAATTATTCAAATTTTTTTGAGTTTTTTCAAATTTTTCCAAAGGTCTTTTTCGGGAATTTTTTTGACCACTTAGTGTAAAATACGCAGAATTTCGGCAAAATTTCGGGAACGTTCCCGAAAAATCGCTCAGAATTTCAGTCGAATCTCGGGAACGTTCCCGAAAAATGTGTTTAAAATGTACTTAGTGTAAATTATACGTTAATATAACAATATTGTAATCCATATTAACTTGATAATAAGTAGTTTAAGTAATAAAGCTTGATAACTTAGGTCGTTTTTTTATATCGCTTTTTACCAGCAAATACTTAAAGATGGTGGCCAAAAAAAATTATTTTTTAAATAAATTTTGAAATATAATTTACCGCCGTAAATTAAGCCTTCGTGTAAATCACAAAATTTCAAACCAATTTTTATACTTAACCAAGTACCCACATGAAAGTATTTTACCTGCTAAAACAGGGGCTTTTAATGCTACTTATTTTTGCGGCATTAACAGTACAAGCACAAACCGGATCCGTGTCTGGAAAAGTGCTTGATGAAACCGGTCAGCCCTTACCCGGGGCCACCATTTTAATAAAAGGAACAACCAGGAGCATCGCAACCGATGTGAACGGTAATTTCACCCTTACCAACGTTTCGGGAGGTTCTGTTACCTTATCCGCAAGCTTTGTTGGTTTTACAACTTTAGATAAAACCGTGAGTGTTGCCGGTAACACTACCGTTAATTTTCAGTTGTTGCCTGATGCACAAAAACTAAACGAGGTTGTAGTTATCGGTTACGGTAGCGCCGAAAAGAAAAACCTCACGGGCTCTATCACTACGGTATCTTCAAAAGATTTCCAGAAAGGTACCATCACCACCCCTGAGCAATTGATACAGGGTAAGGTAGCCGGCGTAAACATTGTATCAAACAGTGGCGCGCCTGGGTCGGGTAGTGTTATCCGTATCCGCGGTGGGGCGTCTTTAAACGCCAGTAACGACCCACTGATCGTTGTGGATGGTGTGCCATTCAGCGGTAATTCAATTGGCAACGCGCCGAGCCCGCTATCATTGATTAACCCGAACGATATCGAAACCTTTACTGTTTTAAAGGATGCCAATGCAACTGCTATTTACGGTTCAAGGGCATCAAACGGGGTAGTGCTTATTACTACTAAAAAAGCCGGTTCAGGTGCCGCAGTTATTAATTTCAGCACAAATAACTCTATTGCTACCGTTGCCAGAAAAGTAAATGTGCTTTCGGCGGGGCAAATCAGGGATTATGTAAATAACCAGCCAAACGCCACTTATAACGATGGTAAAAAATACAGCGACCTGTTAGGTTCATCTAATACCGACTGGCAAGACGAAATTTACCAGCCCGCATTTTCAACAGATAACAACTTAAGTATCGCAGGTTCTGTTAAAGGAATCCCATACCGTGTATCGTTTGGTTACCTTAACCAGGAAGGTGTACTGATAACCAGCAAACTGAGAAGGGGAACGGGTGCTATCACGCTTTCGCCGAAATTTTTTACTAATCACTTAAAGGTTGACCTGAGTGTGAAAGGGTCGCTAAGCAGTTCGCAATATCCTAATGATAATGCGATAGGTAACGCTATCCAGTTTGACCCAACCCAACCTGTTAATGCCGATAACGCATTTGGTAATTACTACGAATGGATTGCAGGAGCTGTACCTAACCCTAACGCGCCGCGTAACCCTGTTGGTTTAATAAAACTACAAAACAACCATGGTAACGCGCAAAGGAGCTTTGGCAATGCCCGGTTAGATTATTCTTTCCATTTCCTGCCCGAATTGCATGCTAACTTAAACGTAGGTTACGATATATCTAAAGGATATGGCGGAACATTTATTCCGGAGTATGCTGCCCAAAGCTATTCAACAAAAGGATCATCAACTAAACGGAAAAATACCGAGACCAATAAATTTTCGGAGTTTTACCTGAACTATGCGCATGATGTGGCCAGCATAAAAAGCCGTTTTGATGTAACCGCCGGTTACGGGTATTATGATGATGCAACCACCGATTTTTATTATAACTCTTACAATGCTTTAGGTGATGTTTTAACCACACCGGTTTTCCCATTTGCTGTGCAGCAGAATAAGTTATTATCGTACTACGGCAGGTTTACCTATACTTATAACGATAAGTATATATTACAGGGTACCATGCGTGCGGATGCTTCGTCAAAATTCTCAGCTGATAACCGTTGGGGTTACTTCCCCTCGGTTGGTTTTACGTGGAGGGCCATCAGCGAGGATTTCCTGAAAGATAGTAAAGTTCTCTCTGACCTTAAATTAAGGTTAAGCTACGGTGAAACCGGTAACAAGGATGGTATAGGCAACTACGATTATCTTTCAAAATACTATGCTAACACTAACCAGGGCCAGTACCAAATAGGCGATGAGTTTTATAACTATTACAGCCCTGCCGCTTACGACCCTGATTTGCGTTGGGAAACTACTACCACCTACAACGCCGGTTTAGATTACGGTATTTTAAACGGCAAACTGTACGGAAGTGTTGATGTGTATTATAAAAAAACCAAAGATCTTTTAAGCACTATTAACATACCGGTGGGTATAAACTTCAGCAACCTATTGACAACAAACGTTGGTAATATGGAGGTAAGGGGTGTAGAAGGAAGCCTGAACTATGTAGCTATCCGAAACAAGGATATTACCTGGAACTTAGGCTTTAACATTGCTTATAATAAACGAAAAGTAACCAACCTTACGTTGAACCCCGATCCGGGATCAAAAGTAGGAGCGGGCGATATTGCCGGTGGTACAGGTGTTACGCTTAAATACAACGCTGTTAACCAGGTACCGGGTTCGTTCTTTGTGTACCAACAAGTTTACGACGACAATGGCAAGCCACTGGAAGGCGTTTATGCCGACCGCGACAACAATGGTGTGATCAATACGGCCGATCAGTACTTTTATAAAGCACCAGACCCAAATATTACAATGGGCTTTAATACCGCCTTTACCTATAAAAAATGGACAGTTAGCACCGTGCTGAGGGCCAATTTAGGTAATTACGTTTATGATAACGTTTCGTCGAACTTTGGTATCCGCTCAAATATTTTAAGCCCAAGCGGTTTAATAAATAACGCAGGCACAGATATCCTGTTCACTAACTTCCAAAACAACCAGTACATGAGCGATTATTATGTCAAAAACGCGTCGTTCTTAAAAATGGATAATTTTGGTGTATCGTACGATTTTGGAAGAATCATTAAATCGAGCAAAACAAACTTGAGGGTATCGGCCAACTGCCAGAACGTTTTTGTGGTGAGCAATTACAAAGGGCTTGATCCTGAACTGGTATCTGGTATCGATTACAATTTATACCCAAGGCCGCGTACATTCACTTTAGGTTTAAATGTTAGTTTTTAATAACAATAACAATGAGAAATTTATATAAAACAATGTTGGCATCGGTTATTTTACTGCTGTCGATAAATTCATGTAAAAAGGGCGATCTTGATCTGAAACCCACTAATGATGTAACCGCATCAACGGTATACGCCACTCCGGCCGGCTATAAACAAGCCCTGGTTAAATTATACGCTACTTACGGTTTAACAGGCCCTTCGGGAGCCGACGGAAGCGATGTGGGCGGATTAAACTCAGGCTTCGCCGATTTTTTAAGGTTATTCTGGATGCTGCAGGAATTAACTACCGATGAGGCTGTTTGTTCATGGGGCGATACAGGTATCCCTGAGCTTGATAATTCTACCTGGTCGCTTGATAACCAGTTTATCCGCGGTTTGTATTCGCGCAGTATCCTGCAGATCACTTTCTGCAACGAGTTCCTTCGCGAAAGTACTCCTGAAAAACTGACAAGCCGCAATATAACCGGCGCTGATGCTGCAGATGTTCAGCGCTACCGTGCCGAAGCCCGTTTTTTACGCGCTTACCAGTACTGGGTACTTTTAGATGCCTTTGGCAACCCGCCGTTTGTAACAGAAAAAGACGAGATCGGTAAAAATCCGCCAAAGCAAACTACAAGAGCAGAGTTATTTAAATACGTTGAATCGGAACTGACCGCCATTGAAGGCGACCTTGCCGAGCCTCGTGCAAATGAATATGGCCGCGCTGATAAGGGTGCTGACTGGGCACTACTGGCACGCTTATATCTCAACGCTGAAGTATATACCGGCACCGCAAAATATACCGAAGCTATCAAATATGCAAGTAAGGTGATAAGCAGCGGATACGAACTGAAGCAAAACTACAAAGACCTGTTTTTAACAGATAATAACGTAAATAATAAAGAAAACATCCTGACCATTAACTACGATGGTGTTAAGGGCACAAACAACGGCGGTACTACTTACCTTATCAACGCCGCTATTAACGCAGATATGAACCCAGCATCGTTTGGTGTACCTTCTGGCGGCTGGGGCGGTAACAGAACGCGCCAAAACCTGCCTGCGTTATTCCCTGACCCTAATGGCAATAAGGATAAACGCGGCTCATTCTTCGGCGCTAAAGCCGAAGTTGATGACATCGCTACATTTACCGATGGCTTACGCGTTACCAAATTTAAAAACATTTCTTCAACCGGTGTTACTGCTCCTTCATTAGGCGGCACCTACGCCTCGCTTGATTTTGCTATATTCCGTTTAGCTGAGCAATATCTTATTTACGGAGAGGCTGTTGCACGCGGTGGCAGCGGCGGTACTGCAGCGCAAGCGTTGATCTATGTAAACCAATTACGCCAGCGCGCCTATGGCGATGCATCGGGCAACGTTTCCTTGTCGGCCTTGACAAAAGATTTCTACCTGGATGAGCGCGGACGCGAATTGTACTGGGAAGGCCACCGCCGTACCGACCTGGTAAGATATGGCAAGTTTACAGGTTCAAGCTATCTGTGGCCATATAAAGGCGGCACCAAATCGGGTACGAGTGTTCCGGAATATAGAAATTTATATCCGATCCCAGCTGCCGACCTGATCGCCAATCCAAATCTGGTTCAAAACAAAGGCTATTAATCTTAACATAAAAAAGATGAAATCAATATTTTTCAAATCGTTCCTGATTGGGTTAATGACCATTTCGCTTTGGTCATGCAAAAAGGAAGAAACACGTGTTGTAGCCGGGGTGAGTCCGGCAGGCGCACTTACCGCATCAACCACTGATGTGGCATTAAACCAGGCTAACGGAGCTAAAGAAGCATTTACCATTTCTTTCCCTAAGCCAACGGTTACAGGGTACCAGGTGCCGGTAACATCTACTTTACAAATTGATATTAAAGGCAACAATTTTGCCAAGGCTAAAGAGATGGTTGTTGCTACAGGCACCTATTCGCCAACAGTTAACCAGTTTAACGCCATGCTGCTGGCCCTGGGTGCCCAGATAGGCAGCCCGACCGAAGTGGAAGTAAGGCTTAAATCTGGCGCTGCTGCAAATGCCATAACGTATTCAAACGTCATTACTTTGCATGCTACCCCTTTCCAGGCAACCTCGTGGATATATGTTCCGGGAGCGTACCAGGGATGGGACCCGAAAACAGCTGACAGCTTGGTTTCGGCCACAAGTAACGGAATTTATACAGGCGTTATTGCTTATACCGCCGGTAATCTGGAGTTTAAAGTTACCCCTGCGAAAGCGTGGGATGTAGCCTACGGCGATGCCGGCGGCGGCACCATCAGCACTTCGGGCGGTAATTTCAATGCAGGTACCGAAGGCTTAAAGCAGTTAACGGTTGATGTAAATGCTAAAACATGGACAATTGCCGATGTTAAAAGTTGGGGCATTATTGGTGATGCCACCCCGGGAGGCTGGGATAATGATACCGACATGAAGTTTGTGAATGACGGTAAAGGTACGTGGAAGATTACCCTCGACTTGAAGGCAGGCGCAATAAAATTCAGACAGGACAACAAGTGGGATGTTAACCTTGGCGGCAGTAATGGCACATTAACGCCGGGCGGCGATAATATAGCAGTTTCAACTGCCGGTAATTATACGGTTACTTTAAACGTTACCGAGAATACCTACACAATTGTTAAAAATTAATTTGAACATTACAGTCCTGCTAAACTTGTCTTTGGCAGGACTGTGATTTTTAATTTAGCTGCCTATAAATCTGCAGCTGTTAAACCCCACGGGTTGGCCACATAAATTACCTGAACTGATTGAAATTGAGTAATTTGTACCAGCATTATTAATTAAATAGCCCGGCATAATTGAATAAGTTAGCTGTTCGTTAGCTAAAAATATCTATCATGAAAAAACTTTTCCTCCTGTTAACCGCCCTTATTACCAGTTTAAATATTTTCGCCCAAAAGCTGGAACGTATCGAGCCAATGTTTTGGTTTACCGGGATGCATAACCCCAAGTTGCAATTATTGGTGCATGGCAAAAACGTTGCCTCCAACGCAGTGTCGTTAAATTACCCCGGTGTTAAGTTGGTTAAGGTAAACAAGGTCGAAAATCCCAACTACCTGTTTTTAGATCTGGCAATATCGCCGTCGGCTAAGGCAGGAAAGTTTCGTATAAACTTTGTAGCAGCCGGTAAAAAGCAAACCTACATCTACGAGTTAAGGAACCGTGATAAAAGCCCTAACCGGATACAAGGCGTAACTAATAAAGATTTTATTTACCTGTTGATGCCTGATCGGTTTTCAAACGGTGATAAAAACAATGATGTGGTTGCCGGTTTAACTGAGACCGGATTACACCGCGACAGCATGTACTCGCGCCATGGCGGCGATATACAAGGTGTAATGAATCATCTTGATTACTTGAAAGACCTGGGTGTAACAGCCGTTTGGATGACACCTGAGGTAGAGAACGATATGCCAATGGCATCATATCATGGGTATGCTGTAACTGATCACTACAAGATAGATCCGCGTTACGGCACCAACGAGCTTTATAAAAAATATGTTGAAGCGTGCCATGCAAAAGGGTTGAAGGTGATCAAGGACGTTGTGCACAACCATATAGGCACCGGGCATTGGTTTTATAAAGATATGCCCATGAGATCGTGGGTAAACCAGTGGCCAAAGTTCACAAACTCCAGCTACCGCGACCAAACCATTATGGACCCGCATGCATCAGCTGCCGATCGTAAGCAAATGATCGACGGTTGGTTTGTTCCGTCTATGCCTGATATGAACCAAAGGAACCCGTATGTTCAAAACTACCTTACACAAAACCACATATGGTGGATTGAATACGCAGGTATTGACGGGCTTCGCCTGGATACATACCCATATAATGACCCCGCTTACATGGCCGACTGGGCTATTAAACTAAAAGCCGAGTTTCCGCACCTTTCTGTATTTGGCGAAACATTAGTTACCGCTGCGGCTAACCAGGCCTTTTTTACAGGCGGCAATACGGTTAACAGGGGCTTTGATACCCATTTACAGGGCGTAACAGACGCGGTTTTAAAAGACGCGATATACGAAGGATTGAATGGAAAGAGCGGTTGGATAGACGGTGTAAACCGTATATATGCTACCCTCGCTCATGATTTTTTATATAAAGATCCAAATACCAATTGCATTTTTTTGGATAACCATGACATGAGCCGTTTTTATTCGATGGTGAACGAAGACTTTAGCAAGTATAAAGAGGGAATGACGCTTTTATTAACTATGCGTGGTGTACCCGAAATGTATTACGGTACCGAGATTTTAATGAAAAACTATTCGAACCCCGATGGTTTGGTACGGTCGGATTTTCCGGGCGGCTGGGAAGGTGACAGGAAAAATAAATTTGCTGCAGAGGGCCGTACAGATAAAGAGAACGAGGCCTTTAACTTTGTGAAGAAACTGGCAAACTATCGTAAAACCAGTCCTGCGCTGCAAACAGGTAAACTGATGCAATACGTACCGCAGAACGATCTGTACGTTTATTTCCGCTATAATACAGCCGCCAAAGGAACCGTTATGGTGATCTTAAATGCAACGGATGATGACAAGAATTTAGCCACCGACAGATTTAGCGAGCGCATAAAGGAATGTACATCCGCCAAAAATATCGTTACTAACGAAACCATAGCATTGAAAGAAATAAAAGTGCCTGCGAAGACGGCGATGGTACTTGAATTAAATTAAAGATTTTCGCGGATTGAGGAACCAAATATAAAATGCAGAATACAGTTAACCCAACAAACACAGCAGCCAGTATTAAAGCTTGCCTTTTTGACCTGGATGGTGTGTTGGTAGATACCGCAGTTTATCATTACAAAGCATGGAAACGCCTGGCAAATTCACTTGGGTTTGATTTTACCGAAGAGCAGAACGAGCACCTGAAGGGCATCAGCAGGGCAGAGAGCCTTAACCGGATACTGGCATGGGGCAATGTAGAAAAATCGGAAGCCGAGAAACTGGAACTGGCTACCCTGAAAAATAACTGGTACGTAGATATGATCAGCCATATGACGCCTGCTGAGGTATTGGCCGGCACGGTGGATTTTTTGACATCTGTACGCAAAGATGGGTATCTGGTGGCTTTAGGATCTGCCAGTAAAAACTCTGGGATCATACTCGAGAAGACTAACCTTGCCCATTTTTTTGATGCCATCGTTGACGGTAACCTGGTATCTGCCTCAAAACCTGATCCTGAAGTGTTTTTAAAGGGTGCAGAACTGTTAGGTGTGGCACCAAATCAGTGTGTTGTTTTTGAAGATGCGGTTGCAGGTATCGAAGCTGCGAAAAGGGGCGGCATGAAAGCTATTGGTATTGGAAATAAAAACGTGCTCACCCGTGCTGATATGGTGGTGAGCGGCTTGGACAAATTAACATCACAAGATTTAAAGCGATTGTAGCCAAAAAAAGAAGGCAATAATCAACTAATTGATATACTTGTGTGAAAAAGGTAAACGCATTAACCGATACCTCTATCAATCAACACAGTACGAATACAACATGAAGAACTATATTAAGCCACACGAGTGGAATATAATTGAAGAGGGCTTTGATCCGCATCTGAACAAAATATCAGAGAGTATTTTCAGTTTGGGTAATGGCCGTATGGGCCAGCGCGCCAATTTTGAGGAAACTTATACGGGTGAAACGCTCCCCGGAAATTACGTGGCAGGTATTTACTATCCCGATAAAACACGCGTCGGCTGGTGGAAAAACGGGTACCCTGAATATTTTGCCAAGGTGCTTAACGCCGCAAACTGGATAGGCATCGAGGTAAAGATAGACGATGAAACACTTGACCTGGCCACTTGCAGCGTTACAGATTTTAAACGTGTTTTAAATATGCACGCGGGCTATTTGGAACGCTCCTTTACTGCTACGCTAAAAAGCGGGAAAACACTAAAGGTAACATCAACGCGCTTTTGCAGCATTGTTGACGATGAGGTGGGCGCTATCCGGTATACCGTTACCCCGCTGAATTTTGACGGTAAATTAACCTTACTGCCCTTTATTGACGGTGATGTAAAGAATCAAGACAGCAACTACGATGAAAAGTTTTGGGAAGCTGTAAATGATAAAATCAGCGGCACCGAAGCGTTTTTAACACTACGCACCAAAAAAACCGGATTCGAAGTTTGCACAGGAAGCAGCATCGAAGTTTACCGTAACGGCACAAGCGAGGATATCGCGCCAGAGCATATAATTAAAGACAAATACGTAGGGCATCAATTTACGTTAGATGTAAGCGCCGGGGAAGAGATAACGCTGGTGAAGATCGCCGCCAATCTTTCATCAGAAAACCATACCAAAGCAGATATTTTACAGCAAACGCAGGCTGTGGTCAAAGCGGCGGCCCAGAAAGGCTTTGATGTGCTTTTGCAACAGCAGGCAGAAGCATGGGCGGCTAAGTGGGAGGAAAGTGATATCGTAATTGAGGGCGACGTCGCAGCGCAGCAGGCCATCCGTTTTAATATTTTCCAGCTTTTTCAAACGTACACGGGTAAGGATAGCCGGCTGAATATAGGCCCAAAAGGCTTTACCGGCGAAAAATACGGTGGCTCTACCTACTGGGATACCGAGGCATACTGCGTACCATTTTACCTGGCTACGGCGCCTCAGCAGGTGAGCAAAAACCTTTTAATATATCGGTATAAACAATTGGATAAAGCAATTGAAAACGCTGCCAAACTTGGTTTTGATAAAGGCGCTGCCCTATACCCGATGGTTACCATTAATGGCGAAGAGTGCCATAACGAATGGGAAATCACTTTTGAGGAAATACACCGGAACGGCGCAATAGCTTACGCGATTTTTAACTACATACGTTACACCGGCGACGAAAGCTATTTATACGATTACGGCCTGGAAGTATTGGTTGGCATAGCCCGTTTTTGGAAACAGCGTGTAAACTGGAGCGATGCTAAAAAGCAGTATGTGATTTTAGGTGTTACCGGGCCCAATGAGTACGAAAACAATGTAAACAACAACTGGTACACCAACTTGTTGGCCGCCTGGTGCATGAAATATGCTATCGAAGCCGCGGGAATTGTTGAAGCCGCGCAGCCCGAAAAATACCTGGCGCTGATAAATAAATTAAGCCTGGGCGAAAACGAATTTAACGACTGGGCTCAAATTATCGATAAAATGTATTACCCGGTTGACGATGAAAAAGGAATATTTCTGCAACAGGATGGCTATTTAGATAAGGAACAGATACTGGTTAAGGATTTGCCAGCCAGCCAGCGGCCTATCAATCAAAAGTGGAGCTGGGATAGGATACTGAGATCATGCTATATTAAGCAGGCGGATGTATTGCAGGGGCTGTATTTTTTTGAAGATGAATACGATACCGACACCATAAAACGCAATTTTGATTTTTATGAACCGCGCACAGTTCATGAAAGTTCGCTTTCGCCCTGCGTGCACAGCATACTGGCGGCCCGCTTAAATGATGAAGCACGCGCATATGAGTTTTATTTACGCACCGCCCGCCTTGATTTGGATGATTATAATAACGATACCGAAGACGGCCTGCATATAACCTCAATGGCCGGAACCTGGATGAGTGTGGTAGAAGGTTTTGCCGGAATGCGCGTACGGGATGGGAAACTGCAGTTTAACCCGTTTTTACCGGGCAAGTGGCAGTCTTTTTCATTCACTATAGGTTTCAGGGGTACTGTATTGAATGTTAAAATAACCGAAAGTGAGATCAGCATAAAAAACAACACCGCTATCAACCTTGAAATAACGGTAAAGAACCAGCAATTTACATTGGCCGGCTACAGCCTGTTAGAAGCAACTTACAAGGAATTAGCATGATAAACAAGTATAAAAACAATTACGGAATGAATAAACGCCAAAGCTTAATAGCGGGGGCAGCTTTCTGCAAAGTAGCCCGCGGGATTACGTTTACCACCGTGCGGCGCTTAGATTGTTTTTTAGTTATCATATTGCTGATGTCGTTTTCAGCCATCGGCCGGTCACAAACTACGGCACCGCCTAAACAAAAGGTGGTAATATACCAGTTGTTGTCACGGTTGTTTGGCAATAAAAAAACGGCGAATATTCCATACGGTACCATCAGTCAAAATGGTTGTGGGAAGTTTAACGACATTACCGGCCGAGCGCTGGATGGTTTAAAAGAACTTCATGTTAACTACGTATGGTACACTGGTGTACTGGCTCATGCAAGCCTCACCGATTACAGCGCATACGGTATTAAGGTAAACGATGCAGATGTGGTTAAAGGCCGCGCTGGGTCGCCATATGCCATTCGCGATTATTACGACGTTGACCCCGACCTGGCGGTTAATGTGAAAAACCGGATGAAGGAGTTTGAAGCGCTGATAAAACGCACGCACGCCAAAAACTTAAAAGTATTGATTGATTTTGTCCCTAATCACGTTGCGCGCGAATATCATTCATACGCAAAACCGGATTCCGTGACAGATTTTGGTGCAGGGGACGACCTGACCAAAAGCTTCAGTACAAAAAACGATTATTACTATTTGCCCGGCCAGCATTTTTTGGTGCCAGAAACTAAACATAAGCAAAGCGCTATTTCGGTATTACAGGATGGAAAGTTCAACGAAGATCCCGCCAAAGTAACCGGCAATAATGTTTTTAACGCGCAGCCTAAGATTGACGATTGGTATGAAACTATAAAACTGAATTATGGTGTTGATTACCAAAACGGCGAAAAAAAATATTTCGATCCCATTCCGCAGGTATGGCTGAAAATGCGTGATATTTTAAATTACTGGGCAAACAAAGGCGTTGACGGTTTTCGTTGTGATGTGGCCGAAATGGTGCCCGTGGAGTTTTGGAGCTGGGTTATCCCGCAGGTAAAAAAAACGCATCCTTCCTTGATATTTATCGGCGAGGCTTACAACCCCGCGGCCTATGAACAGTATTTGACCGTAGGTAAGTTTGATTATTTATATGATAAAGTTGGGCTTTACGATGGCCTTAAAAGGCTGATCAAAAACGAACCATCGGCAGATGTTAAAGATATCAGGCAGTCGTTACAAGATCAAACCGACCATCTGGGCGACCATATGCTCCGCTTTCTCGAAAATCATGATGAGGAACGTATTGCCTCGGCAGGATTTGCAGGCCGCGCCGAACTGGCCTTACCCGCAATGGTTGTTTCCGCAACGTTGAGCGGCGGTCCGGTGATGCTGTATTTTGGCCAGGAAGTAGGAGAACCCGGCAAGGGCGTTGAGGGGTTTGGCGGCGAAGATAACCGTACTACAATATTTGATTATTGGGGTGTGCCTAATCATCAGCAATGGATGAATAATGGCGCTTTTGACGGTAAACACTTGAGCGCGGCCGGGCGAACCCTCAGGGCTTATTATAAACGGCTGCTCAACATTGCCACACAAAGCAACGCAATTGTTAGTGGTAAAGTTTGCGAAGTGCCTATAAACTCCGGCGCAGATAACCGCATGTTCGCGTTTATCCGTTATACGGCAAAACAGCGTTTGCTTATCGTGGCCAATTTTGACCGCGCGCATACACTTGATACAGCTATTGAAATCCCGGCGGATATATTGAAACTGAAACCAACTGCAGCAGCTGTTGATCTGTTAACAGGTAAACAATTAAATCCTGTAAAAGGCGGCGGCATTGCCATTAAAGTGAAACCGGTATCGGCACAGATCATAGCATTTTAAACGCCGAAAGCGACAAGAAATAAACCAGAGAAGATGACCCTAAAGAGTGTATTTGAAAACCCCAAATTAACCATTACGCAGATCATTAATATGAGTGTGGGTTTCTTTGGCATCCAGTTTGGCTGGGATTTGCAGCGTGCTAATATGGCACGTATCTATGAAAATCTGGGTGCCAACCCGGACCAGGTTCCCCTGCTTTTTTTGGCAGCGCCGTTAACAGGTCTGCTGGTACAGCCTGTCATCGGTTACCTAAGCGACCGTACCTGGCACCCTACATGGGGCCGCAGAAGGCCTTACTTTTTTGTAGGGGCGCTTGTGAGCAGCATCGCCTTGATATTTATGCCACATAGCAGCGCTTTGTGGATGGCAGCCGGCTTGCTTTGGGTGCTTGATGTTTTCGGCAATATAACGATGGAACCTTTCCGTGCTTTTGTTACCGATAAGCTGCCTGATAGCCAGGTTAACCGCGGTTTTATTATGCAAAGCATGATGATAGGTTTGGGTGGTAGTATAGCGTCATCGTTACCATGGCTGATGAATAACGTTTTTCATTTAACCAATACAGCCGAAAAAGGTAATATCCCCGAAAACGTAAAGCTATCATTTTATATAGGCGCGTTTTTCTTTTTCGCATCGGTGTTATGGACCATTTTTACGAGTAAAGAATATCCGCCGCAAGATGCAGATAAAGACAAAACAAAAAATAAAACTGGCTTGGCCGGTGGAATAAAAGAAATTTTTGGCGCTTTGGCTGATATGCCACGCCGGATGAAAATAGTATCGCTTATTCAGTTTTTTACCTGGCCCGGCTTGTTTTTATTGTGGTTTTATTACACCACAGCCGTAGCAGTTAACGTTTTCGGTGGTAAGGATGCAAGCGACCCGGTGTATGCTGCGGGTGCCGATTTTGGCAGTTTAACGCTTGCTTATTACAGTGTGGTAACATTTTTATTTGCCCTTATTTTGCCCAAAATAGCCGATTTGCTGGGCCGCAAGGCAACACATGCTTTATGCCTTGCCTGCGGCGCTTTAGGTATCATTAGCGTAGCGTGGGTTCATGATAAGAACATGCTTTTTTTATGCATGACGGGCGTTGGCATTGCCTGGGCCAGTATACTTTCTATGCCGTATGCCATGTTAAGCGGATCGTTACCTAAAGATAAAATAGGTGTTTATATGGGCATCTTTAATTTCTTTATTGTTTTACCTGAGATAATTGCTTCGTTAGGGTTTGGGTGGCTCATGAAAAACATTTTAAATAACGACAGGATCCTTGCAGTTCAACTTGGCGGGGTATTAATGATACTAGCAGCAGTATTATGTTATATACTGATAAAGGAACCGAAAAACACCGACGCGGTGCTCACTTCAAGACTGGAGATAGAAGAAAACAGATCGCTTTAAACACATAATTGACTATTTACAAGCCTGTTAAAACAGCGCTATGATTATAAGAACATGAAAAAAGTAATTTACATATTGCTGTTTATAACTGCTTTAGGCTCTGCCTGCAAAAAGTCGGGTATTGAAAAAGGGCCGGATCCTATTGTAGATCCGCCTTCAACCAATCTTCCGGCGGGGGCAAAGGATGGAGTCGCCTTTATAAATAACGGCACGTCGGCAATAGTGACCCTGTATGCGCCCGGCAAAAAGTCGGTATCGTTGATCGGCGAATTCAATAACTGGTCTGCAACGGCAAACGCGATGGAAAAAACCAGCGACGGCAATACCTGGTGGGTACAGGTAAATAATCTGGATCCGAAAAAGGAGTATGCCTATCAGTTTTTAGTTGATGGTAAACTAAAAGTTGCCGACCCTTACTGCGAAAAAGTTCTGGACCCGGCAAACGATCCCTATATAACAGCGACTGTGTACCCAAACCTAAAAGCTTACCCAACTGGTAAAACAACCGGTATAGTAAGCGTAATGCAGGCCGACCAGACAATCTATACCTGGAAAAACACATCGTTTAAGCGCCCGGAGAAAAATAACCTGGTGATTTACGAATTACTTATTCGCGACTTTACCAGCGAGCATACTTACGCTTCTACGCTGCAAAAGCTTGATTACCTTAGCGCCCTGGGCATAAATGCTATAGAGCTAATGCCGGTAACTGAATTTGAAGGCAACCTAAGCTGGGGATATAACCCGTCGTTTTATTTTGCACCAGATAAATATTATGGTACTAAAGTGGCGCTGCAAAATTTTATTGATGAGTGCCACGGTAAAGGCATAGCAGTAATAATGGATATGGTTCTGAACCACTCGTTTGGCCAGTCGCCCATGGTACAACTGTATTTTGACGGCGCTAAGCCCACCGCGGAAAGCCCGTGGTTTAATGTTGACCCCAAACATCCGTTTAATGTTGGATATGATTTTAATCACGAAAGTGCGGCTACAAAATATTTCGCAAAGAACGTGATGAAATTTTGGATGCAGCAGTATCACATAGATGGGTATAGGTTCGACCTGTCGAAAGGTTTCACACAAACCGCATCAGTAGATGACGAGGGATTTAGAAAATATGATGCCGGCAGGATAGCGATATGGAAGGATTACAACAATTATATTAAAAGCATCGATCCCAATAATTTTTACGTGATTTTGGAGCATTTTGCAGAAGAATCAGAAGAGCAGGTGTTGGCCGGCGAAGGCATGATGCTTTGGAATAATGTAAATTACAACCTGAACGAGGCTACTATGGGCTGGTTAGGCAATTCTGATTTTTCATGGGCATTTTATGGCAGGCATGGATTTTCGGGCTCAGAGAACCTGGTAACCTACGGTGAAAGCCATGACGAAGAGCGGTTGAACTTCAAAAATATATCTTATGGTAACGCGTCGGGAAGCTATGTTATCAAAAATAATCTGGCTACATCGCTTAAACGCGAGGAACTTGCCGCGGCGTTTTTATTTAGCGTGCCCGGGCCCAAAATGGTTTGGCAGTTTGGTGAACTGGGATATGATACCAGCATCGATTTTAACGGCCGTACGGGTGATAAGCCTATTAAGTGGGAATACTATGCCGACCCGCAGAGAAAAGCGCTTTACGACGCTTACGCGAAGTTTATTAAGCTAAAAAGGAATAACGCCATATTCAGCACCACAAGCTCCACTTATAACTTAACCAATGCTGTAAAATATATTAAACTAACTGATGCCGGTAACACCGTTGTGGTAGTGGGAAACTTTGATGTTGTGGGCCAAACCGCAAACATTGATTTTGGAAGTTCAGGTTCATGGATAGATGCTTCGGGCAACGGCAGCGTAACCTTATCTTCAAACAATTATAATGCAACATTGGCACCCGGTGAATATCATATATTCACTAAAGTGGCGCTAAAATAGTATCGAGTAGGGTAGTGTAACCTCTACTGATAAGTGGGGTTACACTATCATTATTTTTACTGTATTAACCCTTACTTGACAACCGTTCAAGTAACTCTGTAATGGCCGTTCACTTCGCTAACGGATACTGTTACACAAATGTATTTCTAATTCCACGGTTAACGCTTTATTGATACGGGTGTAGTGTAGTGGCTGTGTATGTTAAATATAGCCGGATATATTTAATAGCTATATATCTTATTGATAATATTATCCATCTTTTTATAGGTTTTATCCATTTTTAATTTTGGCACCGCCCTATACATTTACAATACCAATTGTAAAGTTTAAACCCTGATAAGCATGAACGAAAATTACGCTGCATTACAAGCCAACAAGTGCTGTATTCGTACGGGCAATATACTTAGGTTATAATTGCCTGAAAATCTATCATACCTGCAACGATAAATGATAATATAGGCTATCATTTTAAAAAGCAGGGAAACATAACACTGACATTCGGGGTGAATGATTTAGTAGTTAACAAAAATAACTGCAGGGACATACCTATGCTTACACAGCAGCCCAAAATGCTTATACGGTAACTAATACGAACCAATTAACACGATAATATATATGAACCTAATTTTATGAAGCTAAACTTTACATACAGTGAAATACCTGCAAAAAGCAATAATCGTTATGCCGGTATGCCGGTAACGGGGCTGGCAATGCTGCTGTTGCTGATGTTGGTATTTAGTAATGCCTGGTCACAATCAAAAATTACCGTAACGGGTAAGGTTACTGATACCCTTGGTATTAAATTACCTGGTGCCAGTATTGTTGCAGAAGGTATAAAAAATGTTGCGACATCCGCCGATGAGAACGGCCGTTTTGTTTTAGACGTAACGCCTGGAACAGTGCTCCGTATTTCTTTTGTCGGCTTCGTTGCGCAGCAGGTAACCGTAACGTCCGAAAACAGATCGCTTACGATTGTTCTTAAGGAGCAGAAACTAATAACCGACGAGGTAGTTATTACAGCCTTTGGTAAAAAAGAACGAAAGGAGGCTATTGTAGGCTCGGTTACTTCTGTTAAGCCTGCCGAACTTAAAATACCGGCGAGTAACCTCACCAGCGCCTTAGCTGGCCAGGCTGCAGGCGTTATCGCGTATCAGCCCAGCGGGCAACCAGGGCAGGATAACGCGCAGTTTTTCATAAGGGGGGTAACAACCTTTGGTTATAAACGCGACCCACTTATATTGATTGATAACGTGGAACTGTCGGCCAATGACCTTGCACGACTTAATGTTGATGATATAGCAAGTTTTTCGATCCTGAAAGATGCCAGCGCTACAGCTTTATATGGTGCGCGGGGCGCAAACGGTGTTATTTTGGTAAGCACAAAAGAGGGGAAAGAGGGGCCTGTAAATGTCAGCTTCAGGTCTGAATATTCCACCTCGCAGTCAACCCAAACACTTAATTTGGTTGATCCAATACAATACATGACCTTGTATAACGAGGCATCGTTAACCCGAGACCCGCGGTTGCCGCTGCCTTTTACCCAAACTGATATTAACGGGGTTAAGGCTACGCTGGACAAAGCCCCCGGATACAACCCGTATTTGTACCCGGCGGTAGACTGGCTGGGCCTGTTGTTTAAAAAACGGGCCAGCACACAACGTAATAATCTTAATATAAGCGGTGGTGGTAAGGCCGCGCGCTATTATATAGCCGGTGCTTATAATTTGGACAACGGTGTTTTAAACGAAGATATCCGCAACAACAATAATAACAATGTTAAATTCAGGAACTATCAGTTACGTGCCAATGTTAATGTTAACGTAACGCCTACTACCGAAGTGGTTGTCAGGTTGTCCGGGCTGTTTAACGAGTATAATGGCCCCGTTACAACCGATGGTTCTTTCGCTTCTGATTTATACAATGTAGCGATACACACCAGCCCTGTGCTATTTCCGGCTTATTTTGAGCCCGATGCGGCTAATGCCAACGCCCAGCATATTTTGTTTGGTAACGTAGCTACTGCAACCTCAAACAATGATAACAGCGTGCTTTATAACAATCCTTACGCTAATTTATTACGGGGACATAAAAATTCGTCAGAATCGAGGATGTCTGCTCAATTTGAACTCAATCAGGACCTAAGGTTCATTACCGATGGATTGAAGTTTAAAAGCATCTTTAGCACAAACCGCTATTCGTATTTTCAGTCGCAACTTGCTTACAACCCTTTTTATTATTCAATTGACAAAACAAGCGAGGACTATAAACTTAACTGGATAAATAATCAACCGGCAGCATCAGGCCGTTCAGGAGCAACTGAATATCTGCAGTATAACCGCAGCGAGCCTAACGCCAACACATTTATGTATCTGCAAACCGCTTTAGAATATAATAAGGCATTTGGCGATCATAACATCAGTTCAACACTTATTGGTACTGCCCAGCAAACGGTATATTCAAGCGCCATTGACCCACGTACCAATACTACCACATTACAATATTCGCTTCCTTATCGTAACTTGGGGTTGGCCGGCCGTTTAACATATTCGTATAAGAGCAAGTATTTTACTGAATTAAATTTTGGGCTAAACGGTTCCGAAAGATTTAATGTTCAGCACAGGTATGGTTTTTTCCCAACTATCGGTGCCTCCTGGGTGGCATCAAACGAATCGTTTTGGAATGTTAGCTTTGTCGACAGGCTTAAAATACGTGCTAGCTACGGTTTAGTGGGTAACGACGCTATAGGCTCACAAAGGTTTTTCTACCAATCGGACGTGTTGCTGAACGATGGCGGAAACTATGCCCAGTTTGGTATAAACAATCAATACGAACGCAAAGGGGTAGTAATACGGAATTATGAAAATCCTAATGTTACCTGGGAAACATCACGGCAAACCAATATTGCAATAGAAGCAACGCTGTTTAGGAACTTTAATATCATTGCAGAGTTTTACAAAAACCACCGCTATGATATTTTGCAAAGCCTTGATGGCACGCGTATTCCGTCATCAGAAGGTTTAGAGGCAGGTATCAGTTCTAACCTGGGTAAAGTTAATTCGAAAGGGGTGGATCTATCGCTTGACTATAAGCAGATATTCAGCAAGGACCTGTCGGCATCAATCAGGGGCAACTTTACTTACTCAACCAATAAGTACGAATATCTGCTTGAGCCTAACTACGCTGAATCATGGAGGCATTTTATCGGCCAGCCAATAAGTCGCGGATATGGTTACATTGCCGAGCGTCTATTTGTTGACGATCAGGAAGCGCGCAATTCCCCAACACAGATATTTGATGCCAGCAGCAGTTCGGCCAATTTACCACGCGGCGGTGATATTAAGTACCGGGATTTAAATAACGATGGTAAAATAGATTACCTCGACCAGGCGTTTATCGGTTACCCGACGACGCCCGAAATTGTTTATGGTTTCGGTTTCTCAACTGTTTATAAAGGGTTTGATATATCCGCCTTCTTTCAGGGGCAAGCCAGGGTATCATTCTTTATCAACCCAAATAAGGTGAGCCCGTTCATACCAAGCGACGAGGCTTACATATACGGTAATACCCAGGTGCTTTCTGATTTTGCAAACGACCACTGGTCTGAAGAAAATCAAAATCTTTACGCGCTTTACCCCAGGTTGGGTACCACGCGCAACTCGGTAACCAACAACCTGCAGCCAAGTACATGGTGGCTTAGGGATGGTAGCTTTATGAGGCTTAAACAGGCCGAGATTGGGTACACACTGCCATCTCGATTATCAAAATCAATGAAACTTAAAAGTTTGCGCATCTATTTTAATGGCTTAAACCTGTTAACCTGGAGCCCTTTCAAGATGTGGGATCCGGAACTTGGAGGGAACGGGTTTGCGTATCCGATACAAAAAGTATTTAACCTGGGTATTTTAGCCAATTTATAACGATTAAAGGTAACCGATATGAGATCATATATTAAAATAATTGCACTGACCATGGTTTGTTTACTGGGCCAGTCGTGCAAAAAGTATCTGGACATAGTACCTGATAACGTAGCTACACTTGATTACACTTTCAGGAACCGTAACGAAACCGAGGATTATCTTTTTACCTGCTACTCAACTATGCAGCACCTGAACGAGGTGGTAAAAAGCCCGGGGTTTGTTTACTCTACAGAAATTGTTTACACCAACCCCACAGATTTTCATTTTTTTGAAGAATCGGGCTTTAACCTGCCCAAGGGTTTACAAACAGCCTCGGGCCCAAGCCTTAACTATTGGGATGGTGACGGCGGTCATGGCATACCCGCTATTTATCAGGCCATCAGGCGGTGCAATATTATGCTTGAAAATATCGATAAACCCATTGATCTTAGCGAAAGCGAAAAGAAGAGGTGGATTGCCGAAACAAAATTCCTGAAAGCATTTTACCATTATTATCTGATAAGGATGTACGGGCCTATCGTATTGATAAAGGATAACAATCCCATTGATGCTTCAGCCGACGCCATAAAACGTAAAAGATCATCGGTAGATGAGGGATTCAGTTACGTACTATCCTTAATGGATGAAGCGATACCAGATTTACCAGCGGCTATTGAAAACCAAACGCTTGAGTACGGGCGCATAACAAAATTTATAGCCATGGCCTTTAAAGCCGAGATTATGGCTACACAGGCAAGCCCGTTGTTTAACGGCAATCCCGACTATGCCGGATTTAAAGATAAAGATGGGAAAAACCTGTTCTCGACAACATACGATGAGACCTTGTGGAAAAAAGCGGCGAATGCCTGTAAAGAAGCCATAATGGAATGCGAAGCGCAAGGCCTGCAATTATACAACAAAGTACCGGCGGCAAGCGTAGGTAACGTTTCTGATAAAATGAAGGAGGTGCTTAAATTACAAGGCCTTATTACGGATAGATGGGAACAGAATCCCGAACTGATATGGGCATTAAACTATGGTTTCCCGTATCAAAACTTTACGGTGCCGAGATTTACGAGCGCGGCCACCGGCCTGGCGTCGTCTGCGCCTTCAAACTTTTCCGTTCCGATCGGTACAACTGACCTGTATTATACGGATAACGGCGTACCAATTAATGAAGATAAAACCTGGGATTATAGTAACAGGTATAACCTGCAGGTAGCCGGCGATGCCGATGCATCTTACATCAAATCGGGTTACACTACGGTTAAGTTGCATTTTCGTCGCGAGAGAAGGTTTTATGCTAATATAGGATTTGATGGTGGGGTGTGGTTTGGCAATGGGAAAATAAACGAAAGCGACGCTTATTACATCCAGGCGCGCGGCCCCGAAGCACTTGCGGGACCTAAAAGTTTATATGCTACCAATGCTACGGCCTACTGGCCAAAAAAGCTGGCCAACTACCTTACTGTTTACGACAATGTATTCACTACGGCTGATTATAAATTACCGTTGATACGCCTGGCGGGGCTGTACCTGCTGTATGCCGAAACTTTAAACGAGGCCGAAGGGCCTTCGGCGGAGGTTTATACTTATATTGATAAAGTGCGCGCAAGGGCCGGGCTGAAAGGAGTGCAGGAAGCTTGGTCGTTGTATGCAAAAAACGCTGCAAAGCCTAACAGCAAGGATGGATTGCGTCAAATAATTCATCAGGAACGCAGGATTGAGCTTTGCTTTGAAGGCCAGAGTGGATGGGATTTACGGAGATGGAAAGAGTTGCAGGATGTTTTAAGCAAACCTGTACAGGGCTGGAATATTTATGAATCGAACCCGGTTAATTTTTATCGACCGCAAACGGTTTATCAACCCGTTTTTAGCATACGCGATTACTTATGGCCTATTAGTACCAACAGTATTATTATAAACGATAATCTTACACAAAACCCTTACTGGTAGGATAACATATCCGGTAAAACAAAATTGAATTATATGAAGAATATAAATAAACTAAGGGGCATAGCTTTCGTAAGCATAATAGCAGGGATGCTTATCATGCTTGGCCTCTCGTGTAAAAAAAGCGAGCCTAACATTGGTGTGATATCTGACGATAAAACCAAACCGGGCATTGTTACCGATGTACATGTAGATAACCTGAATGGTAGTGCCCGTATAACCTATAAACTGCCGAATTCAAAGAACCTGTTGTACGTTTTGGCAAGCTATAAAATAAACGACACCCGTACCCGCGAAACAAAGGCCAGCTACTATGTAGATACCATTGTAGCAGATGGTTTTGCCCGTGCCCAGGAGTATGAGGTTACCCTGTATGCAGTTAGTCGTGCCAACGTTAAGTCAGATCCTGTTGTAGTAAAGGTTAACCCGCTAACGCCAAATTATCAACGCATAAATACAAGCATTGATATCACCGCTGATTTTGGCGGCGCTAATTTTTATACACTTAATCCCGATAAGGCGCCCATAGCTGTACACGTTATAGCTTATGACGAAGCAGCAAAAAAATACATAGAAGAGATGCCGCAATACATAAGTACCGATACGGTTAATTTTTCGGTGCGTGGCTATGATGCCACAGAAAGAAAGTTTGGAGTGTATACAACCGACAGGTTTGGAAACATGTCTGATACTATATATAAAACCCTTACGCCGCTTTTCGAGACCATGCTCGACAAAAGCAAGTTTTCGGTATACCGCCAGCCAAGCGACAGCCCTATTGGTTATGGCTGGGAACTGCAGTATTTTTTTGACGGCAATACCGGCGAACCCGGGTGGCACACGTTATCGGCTCCGCGTATGCAGTGTACATTTAAATTGGGTGTAAATGCTAAGCTTAGCCGCTTTGTGCTTTGGGAAAGGATAAATGGCGGCGTGTACGCTTATCAAAATATCAAGAAAATGACCTTATGGGGCACAGATAAAGATAACCCGGCCGATGCAGAACTGCCCAAAAATTCGGCACCAGGCACTGTGGTAGGCGATTGGGTAAATATGGGTAATTTCGTATTCCCTAACCCGCCCTCGGGTTTACCGCCTAATCAGGCAAACGCTGCCGACCAGAAGTTCGTGTCTGAAGGGGTTAATTTTAAGATACCAATATCGGCACCGGCTACCAAATACATCAGGTTTATGTGTACCGAAACCTGGGGCGGGCTTGATTATGTAAATGCTCTCGAAATATCCTTATACGGTAACCCATTGTAGTAACAAGTATCAAAATGAAACAACCAAATAATATTATCATAGTTCTGTTCATGGGCCTCGCTTTGATGGGCTGTAAAAGGTACGATCAGGATTATAAATCCGATTTTCTTAAAAATAAAGAGAATGTGTATCCCGGGCTGGCGTCAAATCTGCATTATTATCCCGGTAATTTACGCGTAGAACTGGTGTGGCACCCAAGTCCTGATCCTACCATATCTAATTACGTGGTAAAATGGAATAACGGTATGGATTCAACAATAGTGCCGGCAACTACCCAAAACCCTGCTGACAGTATCAGTGTGGTTATCCCCAACTTAAAGGAATATGTATATAGCTTTAAGCTGATAGCTAAGGATAAGGATGGAAATTCGTCAATAGGTCAATCTATTGATAATGTAAGGGTGTATGGTAATGCCTTTGCCGCAAACCTTTCAAACAGGCCGCCTGATCCTGCTAAACCCTACGTTTACAACAATGATGGGTCGGTATCAATCAACTTTATTAAAGCCGATAGCAATAATGTTAGCACTGTTATAAAATATACCGATAATACGGGCGCCGCCCGGCAGAAAACGGTTGCCGCAAAAGACAATTCCGTAATGATCAGCGACCTTAAATTCGGTACGCCCATAACATATCAGTCGACTTACGTTCCTGTAAAAAACGCCATCGATGATTTTTTTGTGCCGGATGCGGATGATTTTCCTATCATTTATGAAATTGCTGAAGTTAACAAGAGTAAAATGACAGCTGTCCATCTGCCGTCAGATGTAAGCTCGGCTTATGGCTGGGAACTGCCATATCTATGGGATAAAAGTACCAACGAGCCCGGCTTTCATACCCCGGGTCAAAACTTCCCCATCTGGTTTACCATAGATCTGGGTAACCCTACTGAACTGGCAAGGTTAAAACTTTGGCAAAGAACTTCGGGTTTGTACAACTACGGCAACCCAAAGGTTTTTGAAATATGGGGCACAAACAATCCGAACAGTAACGGCGACTATAGCGGATGGACAAAGCTTGCCAGTTTCACTTCTGTAAAGCCGTCGGGGTTGCCAACCGGGCAAAATTCGACTGAAGATGCGAATTTTGCGGCACAGGGCGAATCGTTTACTTTTCCGCCGGGAGGTGCGCCGGTGAGGTATATAAGGTTTAAAATATTCCAAACCTGGGGTAATACAAATTACTTTCACGCGCTCGAAATAACACTGTTTGCACCTGTTAAGTAATTGAATATTTTATTATACAAAAGCCCGCCGGTAATACGCGGGCTTTTTTGTTATCGCTTATGTGTTTTACGGTATTTAGAGGGCGATATACCGATAAGCTTTGAAAATAATCTCGAAAAATAATAAGGATCATCAAAACCAATATCAGCGCAGATCTCTTTTATACTTCGATCGGTAAAATACAGGTACTGGCAAGATGTCTGTATTTTTAGCAAATTGAAATAATTGATAGGCGAGGTACCTGTTTTTTGTTTAAACAACCGCAGGTAATGTGATGCTGATATACCTTGCTGCCTGGCTAACTGCTCAACCTCCACTTTCGCGCTCAAGTGCTTTTTCATGTACGCGATGGAGTTACTCACAAAATCGTTATCATAATCAACAGGGTTAGTTTGTTTGTAATAAACTAACGACGAAATAAAGTGCAGCAAGTTGATATTTACGATCTCCATTTCCTTTTCGTGGTAACTGTGTTCAAGCACCGTGTAAATCTGTTCATATAATTTTATCCGGCTGGCATCGTAAGGCACCGGCTGTACAACCGGCAAGTTGTTCTCTAACGATCGGTTGTAGATAAGCCCGGCATTCGGGCCGCTAAAGTGTACCCAATAAATACTCCATGGGTTTGTTTCAGAACTTTTGTAACGGTGCGCCACATTATGGGGAATAATAAAAAAGGTGTTGGGCTTAAGATTGTGTTCATATCCGTTTAAATAAACATGGCCTTCACCATCAATGCAATAAAGTAAAATATACTCGTTACTGCCATTGCGCCGTTCGCGGTCGTGATACGCAGCTTTAGGATAATAGCCTATAGCCGTAAGGTAAAAATCCTTTATTAAAGCGTTGCTTGTTATTGCCCGTTTTATATTTGGTGGCAAAACAATCATTCTTTGGCCAATAAAGCCTTCCTTTATACGCTTCTTAGGTTCGGCGAGGGTACTCATAAGCGAACAGTTTACGGTTGCTAAGTTATTAATTAAAAGAGAGCGTAATAATATTTTTGGCATTTGTTAAATGATAATATTATCCATCAAAATTTAAAGTTTATCCATTTTTTTTAACGGCAATTCATGGTAGGTTTACCAAAACCAATAGCGGGGAATATCCAAACCCCATCTGCCTGCTTACACGCTGAGATGATAACATGGTTGTTTAATTGTTAAGTATTGAAAACACTACGGATATATTATGGCTGTTAAAATTTCGTCCCGCTCTTGGGGTCAGCTTAATAATGTCCCTGTATTTTTATATCGGTTACAGAACAACAATGGGGCGTATGTAGAACTAACCAATTATGGCGCCACCCTGGTATCTGTTGTAGTGCCCGACAGGCAGCACATTTTGGGGCATGTAGTGGTAGGCTTCCCCAGCTTGCAGGGCTATCTTAGCAATACCTGTTATATAGGTTCAACTATCGGGCGTTACGCTAACCGAATTAGCGGAGCGAAGTTTAGTATTAATGGTCATATTTATCATTTGGATAATAATGATGGTGGAAATTGTAACCATGGCGGTAAAAGTGGATTAAACTGCCGGGTGTTCGAATCATCGGTTACGGATAATGGCGTTCAAATGGCTATTACCAGCCCCGATGGCGATGGCGGTTTCCCGGGTAACCTTGCTTTAACGGTTACCTACACCTGGAACGACGATAACGAGTTGCTGGTAAATTACCAGGCAACTACAGATAAAGATACCATAGCGAACTTTACCAATCATGCATATTTTAATCTTTCGGGATTTAAGCATGATATACAAGATCATGAGCTTACCATAAATAGTGGGCTGGTGTTGCACGCGTGGTCCGACCATTCCGTTAGTGGCGCAGTTATTCCGGCCGGGCCAAGAGCTTTTAATAATAACAGGCTAAGCGATAAATTCCAGGTTAGCGATGCCGGCATAAAAGGCTTAAACCTGTTCTACGTTACCGATAAAGATAACAGTGCCGGAACCATGACGCCAACGGCCAGGTTAATAGATGGTGCATCGGGCCGTACATTAGAGGTTTATACCGATTACCCGGGTATTTTTTTATATACCGGCGATTTTTTAACCAGCACCGCACCAACGCATACCGGCGAGCCGGCAAAACCTTTTGATGCACTTTGCCTGGAATGCCAGCATTATCCCGATAGTATCAATCACCAGAATTTTCCGCAGGCGGTATTGCGCCCCGGCGAAACCTATAACCAAAATATCCGGTTCAAGTTCGGCTTGTTATGAAGAAACCTATCCTCGCTTTTTTAATTTTTTCCGCATTCATTAGCCGTGCCTTTGCGCAGCATTATACCGTAACATCGCCTGATAATAACCTGAAAATGGATTTAAAGGTAAACGACAGTATAACGTATGCAGTTACTTATAAAGGTACTGCTGCGGTATTGCCGTCGGCTATTTCCATGAAGCTTGATACCCGTGTATTAGGGATGGCAGCAAAGGTTTCCGGCACCAAAAAAGCGGTGGTAAAAAAGCTGATACACCCGATAAACGGCAAGCAAGCCACTATTGATGATTGTTATAACGAGTTAACCTTAACCTTTAACGGCGATTATCAACTGGTACTCCGGGCTTACAACGAAGGGGGGGCTTATAGGTTTGTAACAAATTTTGCCAACCCGGTAACGGTGGTAAATGAGCAGGCTACTTTTAATATTAGCCCAACCGCTGCCGCCATTATGGCCGAAACCGATAATTACACTGCCTGGGAACTGCCGTATGTTCAATATAAAGCCATCAGCCAGATCAAAGACGGGAAACGGGCCATTACCCCGGCATTATTCGCTTATCCAAACGGGGTGAAAGTAGTGGTGGCCGAAGCAGATCTGTTTGATTATCCGGGAATGTACATTCAAAAAAAGAATGGCAGCCTTCAAGGCCAATGGGCGGCTTACCCCGGGTTTGCCAAAATGGGCAGCTGGGGCGATTTTGTATCAGTTGTGCAAACCCGCATGAATTTTATCGCAAAAACCGATGGTAAGCGAAATTACCCCTGGCGGGTAGTTATTGCTACTGATGATGACAAGACGTTGTTAACTAATCAGCTGATCTACAAGCTTTCGCGGCCCTCAGCTTTGCACAATACCGATTGGATAAAGCCTGGCAAAGCGGCCTGGGAGTGGTGGCATGATGCCCTGTTGCCGGAGGCGCCGATCCCATCGGGTATGAACCATCGCAGTACAGAATTATATAACTATTATGTTGATTTCGCTGCCAGGAACAAGCTGGAATATTTACTGATAGATGCGGGTTGGTCTGATAACTATGATGTCCGGAAACCCACGGGCCGGTCGGATATCAGGGCTATTATACAGCATGCGAAGCAGAAAAAAGTAGGTGTTTTTGTGTGGTGTGTGGCATCGTCGATCCTGAAGGACCTGGATGCCAGTTTAAATTACATTAAGGATATTGGCGCCGCGGGCTTTAAGGTTGATTTTTTTGACCGCGACGATCAGCAGGCAATAGGCTGGTACGAATTGATTGCAAAAAAGGCAGCGGAAAGGCACCTGATGGTTGATTTTCATGGCTGCAGCAAGCCAACCGGATTGGAACGTACTTATCCTAATATTGTAAACTACGAGGCCGTGCGCGGGCAAGAATGTTCTAAGTGGGATTATACTACCAATCCTGAACACCATACCCTTATTCCTTTTATCAGGATGTTGGCCGGCCCGATGGATTATACCCCGGGATCGATGCGTAATAGATCGAAAAGCAACTTTAAGCCAATTGCCCAAGGGTTGCCCTCCACACAAGGTACTCGCTGCCACGAGCTGGCTATGTTTGTAATTTTTGATCAGCCGTTGGGTGTGCTGTGCGATTCGCCAACCGAGTATGAAAAATATCCTGATATTATGAAATATCTCTCGGCGGTGCCGACCACCTTTGACGAAACACTTGTGCTGGATGCCCGCGTTGGCGAATATATCGCGATAGCGAAAAAGAAAGGTGATAGCTGGTATCTAGGCGCCATGACCAACTGGGATGCAAGGGATATTAACCTCGACCTGTCCTTTTTGCCCGCCAATACCAATTATATTGCTGATATATATACCGATGCTGCGGATGCCGATAAGAACGCATCAAAATACGAACACAAAACCATAACCATTAACCGCCAAAATAAGCTTGACCTGAAATTGATGCAAGGTGGCGGAGCAGTTGTTTATCTGCATACTAAATAATTAATTTTAAGGAGCATGACATTAACATCAGATAAAGCCATTACATTCAATAGCCGCTACATTATCGGCATTTCTTTTATCTCGGCATTAGGAGGTTATCTTTTTGGGTTTGATTTTGCCGTAATTTCGGGCGCGCTACCATTTTTACGCCCCCAATTTAACCTTACACCCGCGTGGGAAGGTTTTTTAACAGGCTCGCTGGCGTTGGGCTGTATAGTAGGCTGCCTGCTTGCAGGTAACATTGCCGATCGGTATGGCCGTAAACCGGGACTCATGATAGCCGCATTTATCTTCGCGGTATCATCCATTGGGATAGCGTTTTCGCCAACATTAACTTACTTCCTGGTACTGCGGTTTGCAGCCGGTATTGGTGTGGGCATGGCATCCATGCTTTGCCCGATGTACATAGCGGAGATATCGCCTGCTGCTGTAAGGGGAAGGAATGTTGCCATTAATCAACTTACGGTGGTTATCGGTATTTTGGTGACCAACCTGGTTAACTACTTTTTAGCAGACCACGGAGCCGATTCGTGGCGGTGGATGTTTGGATTGGGTGTAGTGCCCTCGGCTATATTTTTAATAGGGGTTACCTGGCTGCCCGAAAGCCCAAGGTGGCTTATAAAATCAGGCCAGCCTGAAAAGGCGAAGATCATACTCAACAAAATTGGTTCGGCCGGATTTGCCGAGGCTACCTTTAAGGCAGTAGAAAAATCGTTGGTTGGCGCTACCAAACAATCATACGCCATGGTGTTTGAAAAAGCCGTTCGGCCGGCGGTTGTGGTGGGTATCACACTGGCTGTTTTCCAGCAATTTTGCGGTATCAATGTGGTGTTTAATTATACCTCGACCATATTTGAATCGGTAGGAGCCAGTTTAAACCGCCAGTTGTTTGAAACGGTAGCCATTGGTATAGTAAACCTGGTATTTACCCTGCTGGCTATGTGGCAGGTTGATAAACTTGGGCGCCGCCCGTTAATGCTGTATGGGTCCGTTGGTTTATCGGTATTATATATCATACTGGCCTTTCTGCTGCAAAACCATTTCCCGGCGGGTCTGGTATCCATATTTGTTTTGCTGGCCATTAGTACGTACGCCATATCGTTAGCACCTGTAACGTGGGTACTCATCTCAGAGATATTCCCCAACAAAATTCGGGGTGTGGCCTCGTCAGTGGCTATTGTATCGTTATGGGGAGCATACTTTATACTGGTATTTACGTTTCCGATACTGGCGAAAATACTGGGAGCTTACGGGCCATTTTACCTTTATGCGGCGATATGTTTCGCAGGGTTTTTGTTCATAAAAATCAAAGTGAAGGAAACTAAGGGGCAAACGCTCGAAGAACTTGAAGAAAATTTAATAAGGCATTAATATAACATTATATACATGAACAATTTGTATGTGAACGTTTGGGAAGAGAAGGTGATTATACCTACATATGGTATTGGCAAACCGGATAAGAACCCCATGTTTTTTGAAAAAAGGGTTTACCAGGGCAGCAGCGGTAAAGTATATCCGAACCCGGTTATCGAAAAAATTTACGACGAGAAAGAGGATAAGGAATATATTGGCCTCTACCTGGAAAATACATACCTGAAGGTGCTGATACTACCTGAATTGGGCGGACGTATCCAAATGGCATACGATAAAATAAAACAGAGATATTTTGTATATTATAACCAGGTAATAAAGCCGGCATTAGTGGGCCTTACCGGGCCGTGGATATCAGGCGGAATAGAATTTAACTGGCCGCAGCACCACCGCCCCAGCACATTTGAGCCAGTTGACTACAAGATCGAAGAAAATGCTGATGGCAGTAAAACGGTTTTGGTTAACGAAGTGGAACGAATGTTCCATACCAAGGGGATGGCGGGATACACCTTACATCCGGATAAGGCATACATCGAAATAAAGGCGAAATTGTATAACCGCTCTGCACTGCCGCAAACTTTTTTGTGGTGGGCAAACCCCGCGGTTAAGGTTAACGACCATTACCAGTCGGTTTTCCCCCCGGATGTGAACGCTGTTTTTGACCACGGTAAGCGTGATGTTTCTACCTTCCCGATTGCTACGGGCACCTATTACAAGGTCGACTACTCGCCGGGGACGGATATATCACGATACAAAAACATACCGGTACCCACTTCATACATGGCCATCAATTCTAATTACGATTTTGTGGGTGGGTATGAGCACGACACGCAAGCAGGCTTATTGCATGTAGCTAATCATCACGTATCACCCGGGAAAAAGCAGTGGACATGGGGCCACAGCGATTTTGGCCTGGCCTGGGACAGGAACCTTACCGACGAGGACGGACCTTATATTGAGCTGATGACAGGGATGTTTACCGATAACCAGCCCGATTTTACCTGGCTAATGCCCAATGAGGAAAAGCATTTCACCCAATATTTTATGCCTTACCGCGAGTTGGGTGTAATAAAAAATGCCAGTAAGGACATCCTGATAGCGCTTGATGTTTTGGAAAATGTAATAGATGTTAAGGTGTATGCCACAGGAATACAAAATAATATCAGCATTAAATTAAAATATAAAAGTACGCTGTTGCTTGACGAGGTAACGAGCATTACCCCCGAAAAGGTTTATAAGAAACAAGTTAATGCCGATGGTGTAGATGAACGGCAAGTAGCCGTTGAAATATATTCTGATAAGGGTACAATGCTGATAGCGTATAATCCTGCAGATAATGAGTTGAGCGAGGTGCCACAGCCGGCCAAACCAGCGCTGCAACCGGCGGATATTGAAAATAATGAACAGTTGTTTTTAACCGGCCAGCATTTGGAACAGTACCGCCATGCTACCTACGGCGCCGTCCCTTATTATGAAGAAGCATTGCGCCGCGATCCTAAGGATATACGCAATAATAACGCTTTGGGGCTATGGTATTTACGCCGGGGGCAATTTGCTAAAAGCGAGGCTTATTTTCGTATGGCGATAGACACCAGCACACAGCGAAATCCCAATCCATACGATGGCGAATGCTACTACAATCTTGGGTTGGCACTTAAATTTATGGGGCGGTTAAATGAAGCTTATAAAGCTTTTTATAAAGCCACATGGAGCAACGCCTGGAAAGACAGCGGTTATTTTTCGGTAGCACAGATCGACCTTATCAATAACGATTATCAACTGGCACTTGATCATACTATAGCCTCAATTGACCGAAACGCAAATAATAGTAAAGCTTACGTTTTAAGGTCAGCGGCGTATCGTAAATTACAGCAATTTGAAGAAGCCATTACCACATCGGCAGCCGCTCTTAAGCGCGATCCGTTTAACCTGGGCGCTGTGTTTGAACAAGCCTGCAGCTATGCAGAAACGGGCAGAGAGGAGCAAAGGGGCCTTATTTTAAAACAATTGATGAAGCTTTCCAGAGGGTATGATCAAAACTTTATTGAATATGCGCTTGATTATGCTGCTGCAGGTTTATTTAGCGAGGCTACTGAATTATTGCAACATGCCGTAAATGAAGAAAGTACTAACCCCATGGTTTACTATTACCTGGGCTATTTTCATTATAAGTTGGGTAATATCAGCCAGGCAATGGCTTATTTTAAACAAGCTTCAGCTGCAAACTCTTACTTGTGTTTCCCGGACCGATTAAAGGATATAACGGTGCTTAAATTAGCGTCGCAAGTGAACCCGGCGGATGCCCGGGCGCCGTACTATTTGGGTAACCTGCTTTACGATAAGTTGCAATATGACGACGCTATTGCCGCATGGGAAACCTCTGCAATCCTTGATGATAAGTTTCCTACAGTGTTTCGTAACCTGGGTATAGCATATTATAATAAGCGTAATAACGCAGTTAAAGCGCTTACTTGTTTTGAAAAGGCGTTTAGTTTGGATACCACGGATGCACGCGTACTTATGGAACTCGATCAGCTTTATAAAAAGCTGAATCGCGCGCCAAAAGCACGGCTCGACTTTTTAGAAGCGAACCTGCAGCTGGTAGAGCAGCGGGACGACCTGTATCTGGAACGGGTAACTTTATACAATTTTTCTGGTTGGCACCAACGGGCTTATGATTTGATCATGCAACGGCAGTTTCACCCG
Organism: Mucilaginibacter sp. 14171R-50; assembly: GCF_010093045.1. Lineage (NCBI taxonomy): Bacteria > Pseudomonadati > Bacteroidota > Sphingobacteriia > Sphingobacteriales > Sphingobacteriaceae > Mucilaginibacter > Mucilaginibacter sp. 14171R-50. The sequence goes on from NZ_CP048115.1 coordinate 3,383,348, forward strand.
TGGGAGGGAGGGGAAGGTAAGGTATCTGGCCAATATGTATTAGCGTTGGTAGAGATCGCTAAAAGTAAAATCAAAAAAGGGGAGTACAGCGGTGCTATACAAAATCTTATCGAGGCACAAACTTATCCGCATAATCTGGGAGAAGGGAAGTTGTATGGCGCGCGCGAAAATGATATTTTGTATTGGTTGGGCTGCGCTTATGAACAATTACAGCAAAAGCAGCAGGCTAACATATGTTTTGAAAAAGCAGCTGTAGGATCAGAAGAAGCAACAGCCGCCATATTTTATAATGATCAGCAGCCCGATAAATTGTTTTATCAGGCGTTAGCTAAAAAAAGCCTTGCAGATACAGAAGGGGCAAACCGGATATTTAAAAAGCTGATAAGCTATGGCGAGGCGCATATGAATGATGATGTGAAGATCGATTACTTTGCCGTGTCATTACCAAACTTACTGATATTTGAAGACGACCTTAACATGCGTAATCGTGTGCATTGCCACTTTTTACAAGGTTTGGGTTATTTGGGTATACAACAATACAATCTGGCGCAAACATGCTTTTCAAAAGTGCTCGACCTTGAAGCCGGGCATTTGGGCGCTAAAATACATACGAACATGATTCCCCACGTAACCGAAGTATCCGGATGACAAGCGTGTTCAAGCAAGTTTGTAACACACCGCTTGAAAACTTGCTGCTTGTATTATAACTGAGGTACGCCAGGTGTATTGCTCTGCGCCTGGGCAGATAATGTTAGTGGTTCGTTTGTTTCAGGTTGTGGTTGCATTCGCTTTAAAGTGCTAATAGTAATATGCGGCCAAATGATAGGTGTTACCGTACCTGTGGATGGGAATACCAGGTTGATGGTCTGCGAATATTGTAATATTTCAGGTTCGCTGCCACCTGAAATATTTTCTATCCAAAATGTCGCATCCATTGAAGTAGCTGTCACATTAGATTGTATGAAAGGTATATTGAGGATGCCACCTGTTGCGTCGGGGTGGCTGGTAGACATGCTCAATACGGTCATATCTGTAACAGAACCGCTGCCAATAATGGTATCTAAAGTAGATTTCAGAAATGTGTTGGGGTGCACCTGCTGAAATTCGGCAAATTGCGGTATACCGCTTATTTGGTCATTGTATCCAAGCATGGCAGGTATGCTGCCATCCAGGTTTACGCCCAAAGCAGATATTACGTCAAAGAAATCGGTTCCCGGGTTGTTTGCTTGCGCCGATTTCCCGAGCGCCAGGATGGCGTTACCATGGGGGATAGTACCCAACCGTGCGATATTATAACCACCATTTATATTGCTTACATAAAGCAGAAGGCCGGTTTCGGCATGTATAACCGTATCTTTTCCAAAGCCCCTGCCGTTGCAAAAGTCGGTATCGCACATACTCACTATCTGCTGTTCATAAAACAAACCGAATATTTCCTGATCAAACTGCGTTCCGTTTAGTACAGGCCCCCGGTTACCGGCATGCACCGCTACGGTAGAAAACTTTAGGTTTTCTTTATAAGGGATCACCTCGAAGGTAAATTTAGGCACCCCGGGTACCGAAATAACATTCCATCCGCTTGCAAGTGGTTTAGATACGCCTTTTTCATCAGTTTGCGTTAATACAACGCTTTCCCATTCGCCTACCAGTTGTTTTAAAGGCCCAAGGTCTATTTCATTTAAGGTTTCGGCAGGTACAAAGCTTGCGCCCATGCCAAACCGGTTAAGTTTTTCAGTCATTTATTGTTCAGTTTAAGGTTAAAAAATTGTGAGCAGAACAACTAATGGTATGGCGACACCAACAGCCGGCAACAGTAATTGTGAAGGCATGCCATAGAATTAGGTTCCTAATTTACTTAAGTAATTGTCATTGTATTTAAATGATTGAAAAAAAGGTGTTTATAGCCATATTGCCAGGGCGATTTAACCCTGCAGGTAATGGTACTATTTATTGACTGTTGCTCGGTGAATATTATGCTAATATTTTTAGTATTTTGGTAAAAGTTATTATTTTTGTAATATGAACGCCTGGATCAAACGGAAGAACGGACCTGATGAAGTGATAAAAGTTATTCAGGATATTAAATGCACTGATGCATCGTTGGTTTACAACTTATTCACGGCCTTTGACGACACCTCTCTGGGCCGCATTTTATTTGATCAGGATGGTTATTGGATATATGATGGCGAGCAGTTAGCCGTTATAGAGCAGGAACAATTGGGTAAATTTATTGTACATAATATGGAGGTGTTATGGAGCAGTTAAGTTTTTTTACTTATGCCGGCCAAAGTAAGGGTTTGCCCAAAGAATTACTGGAATACCAGCCGTGCCTGATTGACCGTAAAACAAGCGACCATTTACTGGAAAAATTTATAAAGGAAACGCCCTGGAAGCAAACTACGCAAAAACTTTGGGACAAAGAATACCTTACACCCCGTTTAACCTGCTGGTATGGCGATACTGACCGCATTGCGGGTACACTGCCGTGGACGCCAGAACTACAAGAAATCCGTAAAGTGGTTGAACCCCTGGCGGGCATAAAATTTAATACCGTACTGCTTAATTATTACCGGGATGGGAATGATTCAGTTGCCTGGCATAGTGATAAAGAAAGTATTATGGGCAGTCAACCCGTTATTGCATCTGTAAGTTTTGGCCAGGTACGTAGTTTTGACATCCGTAGAAAGGCAGATCATAAGGAACATTATTCGGTTAGGCTGGAGCACGGCTCGTTCCTGTTGATGAAAGCAGGATTGCAGGAGGAGTGGGAGCACCGTATAGCCAAATCCGCCAAAACAATGAGGCCACGTATCAATTTAACGTTCAGGCTTGTTATCTAACCATGCGATGCTTTGCCTGCAAAAACAAAAATGCATGTTAACAGTTATTTGTGTGAGGATTGAACTATGGAGAATTATCCGATCACAATCAGTAAGGACAAGCAAATTCATCATTTTGAAGTAGGCGAATACCTGCACCATGATGAGATGAGCTGTAAATTCAAAATTTTTGAAGCTGGCAAATTTGTAGCCAGTTTTGAGCCTGACGCACAGCAATGCCTTCACATTTGCCAAAACCCCGGAAACCTGGACGAAGAGATCTTGCACTTGCTGGCTGATCAGATTGAAGCTCATCATCCTCATCAGCGTTATCACTAAATTTTTTAGATTATGAGATCGATCTGGACAGGCTCTATTGGCTTTGGACTCGTAAGCATACCCGTCAAATTATTTTCTGCAGTGCAAACAGCTTCGCTGGACCTGGATATGCTGGACAGCCGAGACCACGCACACATCAAATTTCAGCGGGTAAACGAAAATACAAAGAAAGAAGTCCCTTATGATAAAATAGTTAAGGGATATAAGTATGATGATGACTATGTAATTGTAGAGGCCGCTGATTTTGAGGCCGCCGCGCCTGAAAAAAGTAAGGTTATAGAAATTGAAAGCTTTGTAGATCTGACCTCGGTTAATCCTATGTATTACGAAACTTCGTACTATACTGAACCGGCTACAAAAAACAACAAGGCTTACGCGTTGCTTTTAGAGGCCCTGAAAAAATCAGGTAAAGCCGGATTAGCCAGATTTGTACTGCGAAGTACAGAAAGTTTATGTATTGTACACCCCGTTGAAAAAGATATTGTAGTTACCCGTATTCGTTTCCAGCAGCAGATACGCGACCAAAGCGACTTAAATCTGGATAGCAAGATTACGGTTAGTAAAAAAGAACTGGATATGGGGCTGGCCCTGATAAATCAATACGCCGAACCGCTCGATCTTTCAAAATATAAGGATGAATACCATAACGAGCTGTTGAAGATCATTGAAGCTAAGGCAAAAGGTAAGCGCCCAACTATAAAGAAACTTAAACCAAAAGCTACAAAAAGCAATGACCTGTACGATCAGTTAATGAGCAGCTTGCAAGTAAAAAAGGGAGCTTAGCATTATTCAACCGAACGCGGCCGCTAAAATGAAAGGTTGAACGAATCAGGCTGTTTAGCCATTTTTATCGTGTTGTTACACGCACCAATTTGTATCACGGTAAACTATAAAAACCGATTCTTGTTTAAGCCCCTCTTTAAGCACCATGGCCAGCGATTCCAGGGTTTGTTTCACCTCTTTATTTTTGCGGCTAATGTCCTCCGGTGAAGAAAGCTCGCCGGTAAATATCGCCGTGGGCGATACGGTAACCATACCATTCGCAGTATCTTTGGCAGGAAAAAACAACGTACCCGCTTGTAAAAGACCGCTAACCACCGGCTGTTTATCAGCTAACCGCTCTGTCATCCATTCCTTAATTATCCGTGCGGCAAAATTGATCCGGTGAACCTTTGCACCCGGTTTATAGCCCTCCTGTAAACTAAAGGTTATCTTGTAACTCTTTTTCTTCATTGGCTATAAGTTTGGCAACAGATAGTATAACAGCAGCAAACTGCCACCGATAACGGCCAGTGTAAGTGTAAGCAACAACCCCGACTCCGGATGAAACGCCTGGTTGAGCAACTGTTTTTCCACCCGGCGGTAGCGCAGGTAACCAATAATGGCCGCTACTGCCCCTATAGCTACAAGGCAAACCCCTATAACACCCGAAAAGCCTTTAACCGGCGTAATATTGTGGCCGGTAACCACTAACGAAAGCTGCCGAACAAAAAGCGAGAATTTGACCACTACGAACCCAAAGCCCATTAACGCTATGCTTGTGCGGATCCACGCAAGAAAGGTGCGCTCGTTAGCCAGATGATCGCCAACACCGCCTTTTTGTTTGTTATTTTCATCTATCATGCCTTACCTTTATTGTCCCAGTGATCTTTAATAATTAAGCCGTCGGCGGTAGTTAATAGTCGCCTGGTAAATCGTTCCCCTTTTATTTTGCCCCCGGGTTCTCTTCTGCCAATATACAAAAGAATTGGCCTGCCTTGCTCATCAGTTTTAAACGCAATATCATACCGCTGAAACGTAGTCTCAATCATACTAGAAGGTTTATACACCTTGGCTAATAATGCTAATAATTGTGCTCCAAGTTTCATTTCTACTCCAATAAATGTAATGTCCCCTGCTCAAGCCCGCCACTCGTGTAACAATGAACTATTAATAATTAGTGTTGTTGTTCGGGCACTGGCGCTTCACTCAAGCCCATAGGTTTTAGTGAGCTCAATAGCCTATATAGGCAAGGGCCGGGTAATTAAACCCGGCCCTTGCCATTTAAAAGCCGGTTAATACTGGCATAACGTACTACAAAATTATTTTTTGGGAGCGTTGTAGTTGCTCCATTGCGAAACACCCTCAGGCTCGCTGTTTTTAACTTCAGTACTTCGCATCTCACTCATTTCCTTATCCAGCTTTTGGGCTTGCTTCAGCTCTTTATCAAGTGATTTATCCGTTGCGGTTATACCTTGTGTGTCCTGCACATAATCCAGCGGATCAGCAATATAGTTCCATTCTTTCCCCATGTCAGGCATTTCTCCTTCGTTCCATGGGCCACGTACAGTGGCACCATTAGACAAATTGAAATATTGCTGCGTAAAGCGGGGGTCAGATGCCAATACACCGGGAGGGAAGTTTGGCTGAATATCATTAAGCGCGGCTTCGAACATCTTATAATGCGCCACCTCCCGGGTCATCAAAAACGATAAGCTTTCGTGCACGTAAGGGTCGTCGGTAAACTTCATCAGGTGTTCGTAAACCAGTTTAGCACGCGACTCTGAAGCCAGGTTGCTGCGCAGGTCCACTGTTAAATCGCCGTTGGAGTGGATGTAGCTTGCGCACCACGGAATACCCTGGCTATTGCGCGGCGTTACCCCGCCACCGGTGATGATGCCGAATTGCGGGTTTGCCGATAGTGCTTGGTGTATAATGTTCTCTTTAGCGGCCTTACCGTCCATAACCTGCATGATCTCTGATTGATCAGCGGCGTCTTTTAATTCGCCGTTTACGCCTTTTAGCAGCATTTGAATTGTTGCGCCAACAATTTCCAGGTGGCTAAACTCTTCGGTAGCTATATCCATCAGCATATCATATTTATCCGGATGCGGCATTTTAGCGCCAAAAGCCTGGGTGAAATATTGCATTGCCGCAGCCAACTCGCCATTTTCGCCGCCAAATTGCTCTAATAACAGGTTAGCGAAATAGGGGTCGGGGCGCGACACCCGTGCATTAAATTGTAGGTCTTTTACGTGGTGAAACATAAGTTTTTCATTTTAAATGGTGTATACGTACAACTTATAAGAAAGCCTATATGTTTCATATTTTTGAAAATAGTTAATTAAAAATTAATCATCTTTCGGATTTGTCTTCAACGATCATTTCCTGTATCTAACAATATGCCGTTTAATGTTGCCCTGGCGTTTACGCCTGACAGCTTATCTAAGAAAATTATTAAGCTAATGGAAATATTACGAAATTTGCACACATGACTGATCTGAATGAGTATGAGTGCGAAATGCTGGACACACTGCTGGAAGCTTTTGGCGTACCGGATAGTCTTACACGCGATCAGGTGATGTTACTTTTTGATCAGGACGAGTCGGCGGCATTTGCTATGATACAGATATTGATACGCGAAGGACTGGTGAAAGGCACCGGTGAACACGGGCCCTATGATCTGCCGCAAAAGCTGGTACTGAAACCAAAAGGCGAAAAATTTTTGAAAAGCGGTGGCTTTTTACGCCGTTATCATCAGGAGCAGCAAAAACCGGTAGAAGTTGGCGGCACCCTTGCCAAACTTCAGCAACAAAACATGCGCCTGCAAAACCTTAGGCTATCAAACGAAGCGCTGATAGCAGACCTTAAGAAAAGGTTATCAAAACTTGAAACATTGCAATATTTATGGTGGGGGTTAATAGTTGTGGCACTTGTTGTCGGCTATATTTTAGGGTAGTTGAAGCAGGGAAGTTATATGCCAACTGGTCGTAATAGGAGCAGATAGCTTGTACCCCCGCAACCTATATTTTAGGGAGTTCGAAAAATATAGTAGTTCCCATATTTTCCGTGCTATTTACCCATAACGTACCATTATGCCAATCAATAATATTTTTAATAACATACATTCCCAATCCAATAGTAGGTTCCCCTTGCAGCCCTTTTCTGCTTGCATCGGTAAATTTATCAAATAAAATATCCTTATATTTTTCGGGGATACCTATGCCATCATCCTTTACCGAAAATTGCACAACATCGCCTTTATCTATTACGCTTACGGTTATTACGCCGTTATCTCTTGTAAACTTTAATGCGTTTGTGGTTAAGTTGTTTAATATCTGAAAGAACTTTGGTTCGTCTACATTTATGAAAATATTTTCCGCCGAGGTGAAAAAGTTAAATGTCCGCTTAATGTCGGTAATGGACTTTTGATATTCTTCTACATATTCCCGGACTTTCTGCGCGATATTGACCCGTTTTTTTGCTAACGTGATGTCGGCTGTTTCTAAAAATTCACGCGCTGTGAATTCTCTTATCAAGTTGATCGCCTGCGTATTAATATTGATTATATTATCTATCTGGGTGATGTCGGCCGGATCTTGGATCGATGACCTGAGAGACGAACCTAACATATTGATGACACTTAACGGGCCGGCCAGATCGTGCGCAAGTATGTTTAAAATGGCGTCTTTTTTATTTGCATATTTTTCAAAGCTGAGCTGGTTTTCCAGCTCCGAAGTTATGTCTGCCACATTGCCGTAAAGCAACATTTCACCGGTTTTGTCTTCATCCTGTGAGGCGGTTATCCTTACCCATTTTATCTCGTTATTTACCAATATCCGCAACTGAACGTAGTTTGCTAACGTGTGGCCAAGCACATCGGCAAGGGCTTTTTGTGCGTAGACACGATCTTCCGGATGAATAATTTCTGAAAGGTGATTGGGGGTTAGTTCATCGTAATTGGCGCCTACTAAGGACGCAAAAGCCGGGTTGGCGTAAATAAACTTCCCGGTATTTATATTAAATACAAAGCTCGCAACAGATGACTTTTCTGTTAGATCATGAAAAACAGTCGACTCCATCTATCAGTAACACATTGTATAGCATAGGGTTTTATTTTAGCACCGATCATTTCTTCACTTTAAATTCTGTCGAACATAACCGCCCAATCTTTCATTTTTCTGATTGGTATATTATCGAAGGAGTCGCCTGTTAACTTCCAGGCCCAGTTACCCGCTGTGCCGGCGGGAGTATTCATCCTTGCGTCTTCGGGCAGGTTAAGCCAATCTTGCATGGGTATAATGGCTGTATCACAAACCGATGAAAACGCAGCCCTGATGAGGGTTTTACAGATGTTTTTTTTATTGGCTTTTATCCCTGTATATTTCTTTAAGGTTTTAAAAGTGATTTTATCCGCATCATTTTGTAACCATCCCAAAGTAGTATTATTATCGTGTGTGCCGGTATAAACAAAATTGTTTGGTGTATGATGGTGCGGTGCATAGCCCGACTTTGCGATGTCGTGGCCAAAAGCAAATTGTAAAACCTTCATCCCCGGCAGGCAAAATTGGTCTTTAAGCGCGTATACAGGTTCATCTATCTCACCAAGATCCTCCGCAACAAAAGGCAGATCAGTAAACGTTTTATTAATCGTTTTAAAAAAATCCGAACCGGGCCCGTCCAACCATTTGCCGTTGATAGCTGTTTCTTCATCAGCCGGTACATCCCAATAAGCCGAGAAGGCCCTGAAATGGTCCAGCCTCAGCGTATCGTACCATTTCAGGTTCTTAGCTATTCGATCTATCCACCATTTGTATCCTTGTTCTTTTAACTTCTGCCAGTTGTATACAGGGGTGCCCCAGCGCTGGCCGTTTTGGTTAAAATAGTCGGGTGGCACGCCGGACACGCTTATCATTTTCAGGTTCTCATCCAGGTTAAAAATCTCTGGGTTTGCCCATATATCGGCGGAATCGTAACTAACATAAAAGGGAAGGTCGCCCAATATTTTAATATCCAGCTTATTACAGAGTTCTTTCAGCTTAAGCCATTGCCGGGTGAATATGAACTGCAGCCATTTTACTTTTTCAATTTTAACAGCCTCGTCTTTAACTATTTTGGTCAGTGCAGCGTTGTCCCGGTTTTTGTACTGCTCAGGCCAGGTGTGCCAGGGGGCCTGGTTATACAGTTCCTTAAGTACGCTGTAAAGCGCGAAGTCGTTCAACCAGTAATTTTCATTCCTGCAGAACGATCTAAACCCATTTTCTAATAGTTCAGGCGGATGGGCGCGGTAAACCTCCCAGGCTATATCGAGTAACTGATCCTTAGTTTGTTGTGCTTTTTCAAACTCTACTAAATCTATGTCCTGCTGAGCATGTTGTCTCAGATCGTTTGCTGTTAATAAGCCGTCTTCTGCCAGTACATCAGGGCTGATCAGTAACACGTTACCCGCCTGGCTTGACGTTGAACTATAAGGCGAATAAGCATCGGCGGCGCTTACGGCATTAAGCGGTAATATTTGCCAGTAACGCTGGCAGCCCTTTTTAAGCAGATGGGCAAATTCCTTTGCTGCAGGTCCAAAATCGCCAAGCCCGAATTTAGAAGGAAGCGAAGTAATATGCAGCAAAACTCCGGCGCTGCGCTTATTTGTTGATTTGCCCAAATGCAGCACCGCTACCGGCAACTCATCTAAAACATTTTGTATCTGTGTTTTGCCGCTTAGTACGCTTGTTTTGCCTGTAAGGATGTTTTTGGCCAATACCGGTGCCTCGTAAGGTATATGAATATAAGTATGGCTCCAGTCTGTTTGGGGGCGGATGGGGACAATAGTAACCACCCACTCCTCATCGTAAATTCTGGCAAAAGCAATGGCGCCCTCGGCATGCTTACCGCTAACGGTAAGAGGCAGGTAATCGCCTTTTTCAAAAAGCTGCGGAAGCGCTGACCGTAATTTTAAGAGCTTTTGCAACAGCCAGCTTTTGCTCTGCCCGTCTACCTCTTTTTCCTGAAAATTCTTGAAATTTTTTAAGTTTTTTCCGAGAAATTGCTGTCGTTTTTTATAGTCTACAGGCCTGCGGTTGTCGGGGTCTACCATGCTTAGGTCCCAAAGTTCGCAACCCTGATAAATATCGGGTACGCCTGGGCAAGTTAATTTAAGGGTTACCTGACCGAGTGAATTGATAATCCCGAGTTCGCTCACTTTTTGATGAAACCCGGTGAAGCTTTTCCAAAAGGAACGGCTGGTGTCGAGCAAACTGCTAACAAAGGCTTTTACACCATTTTCATACTCTTCATTTGGTTCGGCCCAGTTTGAATGCCTTTTTGCTTCACGGAGCGTTTTTTCCAAATATTCTTCCAAGCGGGTAATGAAATTACCGTTATCCTCCCCCGGCATCGGGTAAGTGCCGATAAGAGTTTGGTAAATAAAGTATTCATCATTTTTATCAGGAGCGCCCTTTTGTTTGATATCCGCATTTAAGCCTTGCCACTCTGTGATTTTGGAAAGCCATTCGTCGCTAAGGGCGGTGAGTACATTAAGCCGTGCCCTTACATCTTCGCCGCGTTTGGTATCGTGTGTAGAGGTTGCATTTAACGCCAGGGGCCATTGCAGTTGGCGTTGCAACATGAGAGTGTGAAATTCATCTACCGGCAACCCAAATACATCCGGCGAATCGCCCACTTCGTTATGGTCGATGAAGCGATTGTAGGTGTACATCAGGGTATCCTCTACACCCTTGGCCATTAGCGGGCCGCTAAACTGCATGCAGCGCTGGTAAAACTTTAACGCCCTTTGATTATAGTCATCGCCTGCATCCAGCTTAAAAAGTTGTACGGTGTTGTTTTTCGCTTCCTGTAATATTTGGTCTACTTGTTCCATTTCGCCCCCGGAAAGGGGCCAGCTATTGCCGTAAAAGCGATAAACCGGAAAGTTAATGAGTAATTCTGAAATGGCCTGTTTAACCGCTTCACGGTCTTGCTGTTCCCCTAACTTCAACGTTAAATAAAAGTTGGTCAGGTTTTCCAGTTCGCCGTTCATGTGAGTGGTCAGTATCAGCTCCTTCTTTTCCCTGATCTGTTCATGTACGGGTTTGTTCTTGCCCGTAAGGTCCTGGTAAAAGCGCGTGAACGCTTTTTCGCTTTTACGGTTGGTAAACAGGTTATTTACCTGGGCCAGAAAATCGTACCCCGTAGTTCCCTGTATGGGCCAAGGGGGCAACTCTTCCCCGGGCTCTAATATTTTTTCTACAACGATGTAAGTTTCGTCACCGGCCAGTTTACGCAGGCGCTGCAGATATTGTTCAGGATCATATAAACCATCAATATGGTCGATGCGAAGGCCTTGTATGATATCGTCTTTCAGCAGCGTTGCTATCAACCTGTGGAAATGGTCAAATACCTCGGGGTGCTGTATATTAATACAGATAAGGCCGTTAACTGTAAAAAAGCGCCTGAAATTGATAGTTTGGTCCGTTTCTTTCCAGCTACACAGCCTGTAGTACTGCTGGTCGGCAATGGCTTTGATTTTATCGGTCGTTAGTTTTTCCAGGTCGGTAACTGCAAGCCCGGCAGATGACGCTGTATTGATCGGCCACTTTTGATCCGCATAACTAAAATACATACCCTTTTCTTCAGCAATGAGCTTTAATTGGCCGTTTGTAATCACCGTGTCCAGGTCATCCCCTAAAAAGGGTACCATGATGGGGCCTTCAAAAAAGCTTCCATCTGCCAGGCTCTGGTCAAAGTAGTTGCGGTAAGGTGAAGATGGCCCGTTTTTTAGCAAGTCCATCAGCCATTTATTGTGGTGATGAAACGCCATATGGTTCGGCACTATATCCTGCAGCCAGCTGATGCCCAACTGCTTTAATTTACCGCTGATCGCTTTTAATTGTTCAAGTGTACCTATCTCGGGGTTTATCGTAAGCGGGTCTACACCATCATAACCGTGGGTACTGCCCGGCACAGCGCTGAATATGGGGGAGGCATAAATTGTTTTTATACCCAATTCGGCTAAATAGGGGAGTATCTCCTCCAGATGTATAAATGTAAAATCTTTATGGAATTGAATACGATATGTTGAAACCGGGTTAAACATGGTTATTGATATAAATTATTATCGACTCTGGTTGAAGCATGTTTGGGGCCTGGTCATCCCCGTGGGAATTCAGAACAACCGTCAGATCGGTGGCGGGCCTGTCAAACGGTTGCTCGTGCTTTGAGAAGTTCAGGAAGCAATAAACATGGTTATTGCCCTCCCACCGGTGCAATTGCAAGGTTTGTTGTTCTTCGTTAAAGCTTACGGATAAGTTATCGCGGTTAAGACTGCGCAACGCGGCAAGCTCCTTACGAAGCCTTATGAGTTTTTTATAGTAATGAAGCATGGCTTGCTGTTGCGTGTTGCCCTGGCTTTGCCAATTTAGCTTCGATCTTTCAAATGTATCGACCGCCTGCGGATCTGGTGTTTCCCCTTCCGAATGGAACGATTTAAATTCGTCCCGGCGCCCTTGTCTTACTGCTTCAACAAGCTGCTCATCAGTATGGCTTACAAAATATAAAAACGGGTTTTTCTCGCCATATTCCTCACCCATAAAAAGCATTGGCAAGTAAGGGCTTACCATTACCGCCGCTGCCATTAGTTTTTGCATTTCGAAACTGAACAGTATGCTGCTGCGTTCGCCAAGCATGCGGTTGCCTACATGATCGTGGTTTTGAGAAAATACTACAAATTGCTCGCCGGGGTTATCTGTTTTAACGCCAAAGGTTTTTTGTCGGCCCGAGGAATAAATGCCGTCATAGACATACGCGTCGCGATAGGCTTTGGCCAGGTGCTTTACACCTTTAAAATCCGAGTAATAGCCATTTCGTTCTTCGCCCGCTGTTACGCGCAGGGCGTGGTGAAATTCGTCTATCCACTGCGCATCCATACCATACCCATTTTTATTTACCGGGTTGATGAACCGGTTATCATTAAGGTCGAACTCAATGATAAGGTAATGCGTACGTCCCGTTTCGGCCATGAGTGCGTCTACCGCCTCGCGGATCTCCTGCAATATATGTTTCGGACCAAAGTCTTTTATGGCATGCACAGCATCCAAACGCAAGGCATCAATTCTAAAATCGCGGAACCACATTAACGCGTTCTGCACAAAATACCGCCGCACTTCATCACTTCCGGCATCGTCAAAATTGATCGCATCGCCCCAGGGGGTGTTGTACTTCCCTGTAAAATAGGGGCCAAACTCGTTAAAGTAATTTCCTTCGGGGCCAATGTGGTTATACACTACATCTAAAATAACGGCAAGCCCATGCTTATGGCAGGCATCCACCAGCTTCATTAAACCTTCGGCACCCCCATATGAATTTTGCACCGCGTAAGGGAACGCCCCGTCATAACCCCAGTTGCGTTCGCCGGGAAACTGGGCAACCGGCATGATCTCGATAGCGGTTACGCCCAGCTCTTTTAAATATTCCAGTTTGGTTTCAATGCCGTCAAATGTGCCGGCGGCACTAAAAGTGCCCGTATGCAATTCATAAATAATGTACTCTTTTAGCGGGACGGCAGGCGAATGGCCGGCCTTCCATTCAAAGCTGTTAAGATCGATAGCCTGCGATGGCCCGTGAACACCATCGGGTTGCGATTTGGAGGCAGGATCGGGCAGTAACTTTTCGCCGTTTAACCGAACCTGGTAACGGCCGTGTGGTTTTAGCCGATCAGTGATTATCGTCCAATAACCTTTTTCTCGTTTTGTTAAATCAAGTTCGCCGCCATCTTCAAAAACGATAGCAGCGCTATAGGCTTTTGGCGCCCAAAGCAAGAAAGCCGCCCTGCCATCCGTTAAGAAGCTGACACCCGGCATTAACTCCGGTTTATCTACGTTATTCATTAAAAAGTTTGTTACGCAATACCACCACTGATCTCCCTTCAACACTTATCTTTTCATCCTTGTTTAGGGTTTGCTCCAACACTTCGTCATTGTTCGTGTCCAAAACTATTTGCCAGGTTTTATGGGCCAATACCCCGGGTAAGGTGTACTCTATGGCTTCGTGATGGGCGTTAAACATGATATAAAAATTATCATCTTTAATGTGTTCGCCATAGGCATCTATCGAATGCAGGCCCAGTCCGTTCAAATAAATGCCAAGCGAGCGGGCAAAGTCGTGGTCCCAGTTATGATCTTCCATTTCGCCACCCTCTGGCAAAAACCACGCAATATCTTCGGGGCCTTTGCCTTTAACGGGTTTACCCCTAAACCACTGGCGCCTTCTGAACACGGGGTGATTTTTGCGCAGGGCTATGAGCCTTTGCGTAAACGCCAGCAGGCTTTCGTCGGCTTCTGCCCAGTTAAGCCACGAAATCTCGTTATCCTGGCAATAAGCATTATTATTTCCGTGTTGGGTACGGCCAAACTCATCGCCGGCAACCAGCATAGGCACCCCCTGCGATAAAAACAAGGTGGTAAGCAAGTTGCGTTTTTGGCGGTTGCGCAATCTGATAACTTCCTGGTCATCTGTGGGCCCTTCGGCACCGCAGTTCCACGATCGGTTATGGCTTTCACCATCGTTGTTGTCCTCACCGTTTGCCTCGTTATGTTTTTCGTTGTACGATACCAGGTCATTCAGTGTAAAACCATCGTGTGCCGTCACAAAATTGATGCTTGCGGTAGGCTTACGGTAATCGTCCTGGTAAAGATCGGGGCTGCCGGTAAAGCGCTGGCCAAACTCGCCCAGCATGCTATCTGCACCTATCCAGTAATCGCGGATGCAATCACGGAATTTGCCGTTCCACTCGCCCCAACCCGCCGGAAAGTTGCCCACCTGGTAACCACCTTCGCCAATATCCCAGGGTTCTGCTATTAATTTTACCTGCGAAATGATCGGGTCCTGGTAAATGATGTCAAAAAAGCCGCTCAGCCGGTTTACCTCATGCAGTTCGCGGGCAAGTGTTGCGGCAAGGTCAAACCTAAAGCCGTCTATATGCATTTCTGTGATCCAGTAACGCAGGCTATCCATAATATAGCGCAGCACATTGGGCAGCATTGCATTTAAGGTGTTGCCTGTGCCTGTGTAATCTTTATAATAGCGTTTATCATCATCAACCAGCCGGTAGTAAGATGAATTATCTATGCCTTTTAAGGACAGTGTAGGGCCCATATGGTTACCTTCGCCGGTGTGGTTGTACACAACATCCAGAATAACCTCAATACCGGCTTTATGCAGCTCTTTTACCATCTGTTTAAATTCCTGCACCTGCAATCCGTTTTCTACTTTGCCGGCATAGCGTATATCGGGCGCAAAAAAACCTACAGTGTTATAGCCCCAATAATTGGTTAGTCCTTTTTCAACCAGGTGCCTGTCGGCTACAAAGTGATGCACCGGCATCAGCTCAATGGCTGTAACTCCCAGTTGGGTTAAGTATTTTATGCAAGCCGGGTGGCCTATTGCGGCATAGGTGCCCCTGATCTCGTCAGGAATGTCGGGGTGTTGCTGTGTAAACCCTTTTACGTGCGTTTCGTATATGATGGTTTGATGGTAAGGTGTGCGCGGCGGCTGGTCGTCGCCCCAGTCGAACGCCTGGTCGACCACAACTGCTTTCGGAATAAAGGGTGCACTGTCTGATTCGCTAAAACTCAGGTCTTCGGCCTCATGGCCAAGTTCGTATCCAAAAAGCGAATCGTGCCAGTTTATGGTACCTGATATGGCTTTGGCGTACGGGTCTATAAGCACTTTATTGGCGTTAAACCTGTGCCCGTTCTGTGGCTCGTAGGGGCCATGCACCCGGTACCCGTAAAGTTGCCCGGGGGCAATATCAGGCAGGTAACAATGCCAAACCTGGTGTGTACGCTCGGTAAGCGTTATACGCACTTCGGGGTCTTTTCGTTCGTCATCTGCATCAAACAGGCAAAGTTCAACACCAGTGGCGTTATCGGCATACAGCGCAAAATTTACGCCTTTGCCATTATATGTTGCGCCAAGTGGGTATGGCTTTCCGGGATAAATCTTTTTCATGCAGTTAGGAATTAAAATACCGTTAAAATGTTTTAGTAATTTAAAATTATCGTTATATGAAAATTATAAAACCAGTGCGCTGTTTAAATGTTATATAATAAACCACGCTTTATGACCACCAATATTCTTTTAGTGAGCAATGATGCCTGTACAATAGATCTGTTTAAGGATTGCTGTTCTCAACTGGCTGTAAAGGGTGTAACACGGCAATCATCACAAGGTTTGTTAAACACGCTTTATAAGCATACGCCCGACCTGGTAATTATTGATTTTATATTAGAGGACGGTAACGGCGGAAGCTTATGCCATCAAATTAAATGCGATAAATATTTACATAGCCTGCCGGTAGCGCTACTAACAGAATATGATGATTTACAGCGTTTTGCACCAAAATTTGGCTGTACACATCTTTTAAACAAACCCCTAAGTTTAAATGATATGACTTTATTAATTGCTATGCTATCAGAAACAGCAAATGCAGAATAATTTCAGGTTTTGTTAACAATTACAAATTATAGTTGTTGGTATGTTAATTTAAATTGATTAATGGAAACACATACCTATAAAACCGGCATAATTGGCAATTGTGCATTTTTAGCCCATATTAATACAGATACCAACATCCAATGGATGTGCTGGCCCCGTTTTGACAGCCCCTTTATATTCGGAAGTTTGCTTGACGAGCATAAGGGCGGCGAATTTTCTGTTAAGCCTTTGGGCGAGTTTACATCAAGGCAATATTACCTGGAAAACACCAACGTTTTGTGTACAGAAATTACCTGCGCCAACGGCAAATACAGGGTAACGGATTTTGCACCGAGGTTCCGGAAAAACGAACGGTACTACAAACCGCTAATATTGGTGCGGAAGATAGAAGTGCTGGAGGGTAACCCCAGGGTGCGCGTAAAATGCGAACCGGTTTGCGATTATGGCCGTAATAAATGGGACCAGCTGCTTGGCAGCGACTCGATAGAATTTACCGGTTGCGATGAACGCATGACGCTTACTTCGAACATCCCGCTTACCTACCTTGCCGAGGCATCGTACTTTTCGCTTAACGAAACCAAATACCTGCTGTTGAACTATGGGGCCGAGATAGATGAATCGCTTTCAGGCATTGCAGAAAAATACTTGCGGCAAACGGTTGAGTATTGGCGCTTATGGATCAAGCATTCTTCTATAGCGGGGTTTTACCAGCCTTACGTTATCCGCGCCGCCCTTGCCCTTAAAATACACCAGTACGAGGACACGGGCGCTGTAATTGCGGCAAGCACCAGCAGTTTGCCGGAGTCGCCGGGAAGCGGGCGCAACTGGGATTACCGGTACTGCTGGCTGCGCGATACCTACTACGTGCTTACATCGTTAAACCATATAGGGCATTTTGAAGAAATGGAGCGTTACTTTAGTTATATAACCGATATTTCTTTCGGGGAAAAAGACAGCTTCAGGTACCAGCCACTATACGGTATTGCAGGCAATAAGGACCTCACCGAAACCATAATGGAACATCTGGATGGTTATATGGGGAATAAACCGGTGCGCATTGGCAACCAGGCATCAGAGCATATTCAGAACGACATTTACGGCCAGGTGCTGGTTTCGCTTTTGCCGCTTTACACCGATCACCGTTTTGTTTTTAGCGAGCGCAAAGACTCTGATAAATGGATCTTATTCATCCTTAATAAAATAGAACGTACCATAGATGAAAAGGACGCCGGTATCTGGGAATTCAGAAATATAGCACATATACATTGCTACAGCAACCTTTTTCAATGGGCGGGATGTTGTGCGGCCGAGAAAATAGCGCTGACCATTAATAATGATGAATTGGTAGAAAAAGCGCGGCGATTAAAAGACAAGGCCGCGGCGCATATAGAAAGTTGTTACGATGAAGAACGGAAGGTTTACACACATGCTGTGGGCAGCCCTTACCTTGATGCAAGCACACTACAGCTTATCATGATGAATTACCTCGATCCGGCATCGCAGCGGGCTAAAGATCATTTGATAGCCCTGGAAAAGGAGCTTAAGACCGAAGGAGGTCTTTTTTACCGGTATATACACAGCGACGACTTTGGCAAACCTAAAACTACTTTCCTGATCTGTGCTTTCTGGTATGTAGAAGCGCTTGCCTGTGTTGGCAGGATTGATGATGCGATCAAAGAGTTTGAAAAATTGATGAAATATTGCAACCATTTGCTGCTGTTCAGCGAAGATGTTGACGAGGCAACAGGAAGCCAGTGGGGTAACTTCCCCCAGGCTTACAGCCATGTGGGGCTCATGAACGCGGCTTACAGGATTGCGATGAAACTTGACCGACCGATATTTTTGTAATGGAAAAACAAATAAATATATGGGCAAAACAACTGCCGCCATGGCTGTGGAACCTGGCGATCATTGCTTTTGTGCTGCTTATTGGTTTTATAATCAAGGTATTTATTAAACTGCTGTTAAATTATTACAAGAATAAAAAGGAAGCGGAGTACTCTTTCTTCAGGTCGGTGGTAACCCATTTAAGCCGGCCTTTGAACCACTTTATACCACTTTTTGTAGCAAATATCCTGTTACCCTTTGTGGCTTTAAAAGACGCTTATGATAACGATGTAAGGCGGTGGCTCGGTATAGCGCTGCTCGTATCGTTTGCAAGTATTTTGATGAACGCTATTAAGGTACTTGAAGATTATGTGTACTATAAATACGATTTTAACAAAACGGATAACCTTAGGGAGCGTAAAGTACGCACTCAGCTGCAGTTTGTAAGAAAGGTTTCTACGGTGCTCATCATTGTAATAACACTGTCGCTCATTCTGCTAAGTTTTGACGGTGTACGAAAGCTTGGGGCCGGGCTGCTCACCGGGGTAGGTATAGGCGGTATTATTATAGGTTTTGCCGCCCAGAAATCCTTAGGCAACCTTTTGGCGGGTTTCCAGATAGCGTTTACACAGCCTATACGTATTGACGATGTGCTGGTGGTTGAGGGCGAATGGGGCAGGGTAGAGGAGATAACACTTACTTACGTGGTATTAAATATCTGGGATCAGCGCAGGCTGATACTGCCTATAAATTACTTCATCGAAAAGCCGTTTCAGAACTGGACGCGGACAACCTCTGAACTGTTAGGTACAGTTTTTTTATATGTTGATTATAATGTACCCGCCGAGCCGCTCAGGGCAGAGTTAACCCGGTTGCTTAATGAAACGCCGCTGTGGGATAAACGCCTGGGCATATTACAAGTAACAGATGTAAAGGAAACAACTGTTGAAGTGCGGATGTTGGTGAGCGCGCACAATTCATCGAAAGCGTTCGATCTGAGATGTTATATTCGCGAAAACATGCTGAAGTATCTGCAGGAAAACTATCCTTCCAGCTTACCAAGGATACGGGTTACGACCGAAAATAACAACGGGCAGGATGATTTCCCGCCCGTTAAATTACAAGAATAACTGAGAACTGGTCTGATGAACGCACACTTAGTGCTTCATGGTGTCCGGGCGCTGTGGCTGGGGTGCACCGTTAACAGTATCCTGCGGCGTAGCAGTGGAGTCGCCAACGGTACCCGCACCTGCAGCACCTGTACCTGAACCAGGCGCGCCGGTTCCGTCGTTTAAACCTGTGGTAGTGTCAGACATTGTAGAGGTCGTATCGGTACTGGTACTTCCGTTCCCTTTACAAGCGCTTAAAACTGTACATACAGAGAGTACAGCTATCACAAATAATTTTTTCATAATATTTTGTTTTAATATTAGTATGCAGGCATCCCTGCAAAATTTATTATTACCCGGCGTCCGAATCATCCTCCAGCTCGTCCGTACGAACTGTGGCTTCTTCGCCGCCATCAAGTTTCACCGTAGCATCATTGCCTGATATTTCAACTACGTAGCCTTCGCCCCGTGGGGTGATTACTTTTTGGCCTTTTACAAATGTTGAACCGTTGTCCATAATGTTATCAGTATATCTGCATAACCGCACGATTCATGAATATGTTTTTAAATAAGTAAAAAATTTATTTAAAAGTTAAACATTCCCGCTCCGGATTTGTAATATAAATATCTACTTTCCGATGCGCTAACGATACCACCGATTTAGCAAGAACTTTTATGAAAACTTTAAATAGCAAAAGAATTCCTTTATGGGTCTTTTTCACTGCCTGGGCAGCCTTCATGATATTAATATTCGTCCTTTGCTGGTACTGCTTTAAAAGTTAATAAGCAACCGTTATGGGTGGCTGCTTTGCTGCCCGTCGAAAGCGGCGGGTTTGGCGCCGTTATTTTTTCCTTCAGGCGTTTCCAGAGCCGAGCGGGCGGCCTGGGTTTGCTCAAAAGTGTTGATGTTGTTGTTAATATCGTTTTGCGATAGGCGGTTCTTATCCTCACCTTCAGCATCGTCTGGCGATGCCCCCTGGCTGTTTTCAGACGGATTATTTTTCGCTTCTTCTTTCATCGCATCCAACTGATCTTCCTGGCGTGCGCCTTTGATTATTTCCTGTCCTGATTGGGTTTCGCGTTGCGTGTCGCCATTTTCATCAGGGAAATTCTGCTGGCCCGGGGCCGCGTTTTCTTCTGGTACCATATGTTTATTTTTATATTGATTTAGAGATCGTTACAAGGGACTACAAGCAACTTTGTTATAATCGCCGGTGTCGTATAAGTCCGGCCCGATATGAACAGCTTACTAAGGAGCGCTTGTTTCTTCAAATTCAGATCATGCTATCACTCCTGTTATTCAGCTATTTTTCCATAAGGCCGTCTATATAACCAATCGCAAAAAATATTGTTTCTTTCTTTTTAATTAATATATTTTCAAACTAAGTTGCCTTCGCGATGTTCTTCTATCAGGAAAACACCACTTAATTAGAATATATGTTAGCAATGAATTACCGAGGGCCCTATAGGGTCAGGGCCGAACAGCGGCCAATGCCAGAGATACAGCACCCTGAGGATGCTATTGTGAGGGTAACCCGTACCTGCATCTGCGGTTCAGATCTGCACCTTTATCATGGTATGGTGCCCGACACCCGCGTTGGGTCTACTTTTGGCCACGAATTTACCGGGATAGTAGAAGAGGTTGGGTCAATGGTGCGGAACTTAAAAGTAGGCGACCAGGTGCTTGTGCCTTTTAATATCGCGTGCGGCAAGTGCAACTTTTGCAAACAAGGGCTGTATGGCAACTGTCACGAATCTAACCCTATGGCAACCGCGGTAGGTGGGATATTTGGCTATTCGCACACTGCGGGCGGCTTTGACGGCGGCCAGGCCGAGTATGTACGCGTACCTTATGCCGATGTAGGCCCCACCGTTATACCCGCTGATATGGACCCCGACGATGCCGTTTTACTAACCGATGTGGTACCCACCGGGTACCAGGCTGCAGAGATGGGTGGTATAAAACCCGGCGATACGGTTGTGGTATTTGGTGCCGGCCCAATAGGTATTATGGCCGCACGATGTGCCTGGTTTTTTGGCCCGTCGCGTGTTATTGTTATCGATCATATTGATTACCGCCTGGAGTTTGCTAAAAACTATGCGAAATGTGAGGTGTACAACTTCAAATCGCTGGAAGACCCGGTATTGTTCCTGAAGAAAACCACCGACTGGTACGGCGCCGACGTGTGTATAGATTGCGTGGGCTGCGAAGCAGAAGGTAATACCCTGCAAACCTTTAGTGGCCGCATAAGTTTAATGCAGGCAGGTGCGGGTACTGCGTTACAATGGGCTATCAACTCGGTAAAAAAAGGAGGGATAGTTTCTGTTGTGGGTGTGTATGGCCCGCCGTTTAACCTTATCCCGATAGGGAATGTTGTAAATAAAGGTATAACGCTTAGGGCTAACCAGGCGTCGGTAAAGCGTTTGCTGCCAAAACTTATAGATCATGTACAATCAGGCAGGCTTAACCCCAAAGAGCTGATCACACACCGCATCCCGTTAGAAGAGGTGGCCGATGCTTACCGGCTTTTCTCGTCCAAACTGGACAATTGTATAAAAACAGTATTGATACCATCTACAAAATCTTAAAACCATGGCAAATAATAATATAGATGTAACTACAATTCCCGGGTATGGTATGGACGCCGACCCGGAAAACGAGCCGACTTACCCCATGAAACATTATACCGGCGATGATCATAACCGTATTAATTATGAGCGGTCGGTTCAGCAGCCCCAAACCGTGGAGATATTGCAGTCGACCGAACGACCGGCCATTACCACTGTTTTTGGTACCAGCGTACCACCATCGGGCCTCAGTGGTGCCATCAGGCGTTACGCCTTTAAACACAGCGAAGACCGGTACCGGCATTGGCTGCCGTTAATATTTGCCGACCGTATAAACGTTTTTGAGGGCGTAATTGAGGACTTGCGAAAAGGCCATGTACCCAATGTATTTGCGGAAAGAGGGTGGAAGGTTGAAATGAAGCACAATGCGGTAGGCTTCCTGTCCAAACTGGCTATAACGGCCCTGGTAACAGCGGCCATTGTTACAACCGTTACCCGGAAAAAATAAAATACAAGCAATTGCCGTAAAACAAAATTTACGGCAATTGCTTTTTTATGTACATTATTTACAGCTATGAACCAAGCAGCAAAAACCGCACTTTCAGCCATTGGGGGCACCAGCGTGATGACCCTTAGCAGCCACCTGATGTCGGAGATATTCGGAGAGAATTTTCGCGAACCACAGCACCTGGCCACCATGATTGGCAGGCTGGCACCAGCGTTATCAAAAAATGCAAAACAGATAGCCGGATGGGGCGCCCATTTTGCGATGGGTTTTGTGTTTGCAGCCGTTTATGTGGAGTTATGGGAAACGCGCAAAATAAAACACACCATACTAAACGGGGTAATACTTGGCCTTGTTAGCGGCGTGTTGGGTTTTTTAATATGGAAGGGCACTTTTAAGGCACACCCGCTGCCGCCGCTTATGCGGTTCGATCATTATTACCTGCAGCGCATACCGGCGCACGTGGTTTTTGCGGTGTTTGCAACTATTACTTACCGGCTCATCAAATCAAATGAAGAATCATCGTCAGTGAATGATGAACCGGCTGTGTAATTGTTTACGCATTAAATGATTTGCAAATGAGGCTTTATTTTTATTTCGGCTACATCACATCGCATTGGCCGGGTTAATGCAAACAGAATGGCGTCCCCAATGTCTTCCGCTTCCATCATTTCCATTCGTGCCAGGGCTTCCTGTTGTTGTTCAACCTCGTCTGGCTGCATGTTAGACATCACCGCGCCGGGCTCTACCAACGATACTTTTATTCCTTTTTCGTTTACTTCCTTTCGCAGGGTCTCAGTAAATCCTTGTATCCCCGATTTAGTGGCTACATAAATAGAGCTGCCTTTTTCGCGCACGTCCGAACTCATCGATCCTATGTTAATTATGTGGCCTCTGCCGGTGGGCGTCATGCGATCTAAGGCGTAACGGGTACAGGCAATGTAGCTGAGCAGGTTTGTTTTTATTACCCGCTCCCAATCGCTGTATTCGCCGTCATAAACATCCTGGTGGGCAAGTGCGGCGTTATTAACTAACACGTCCAGCTTACCTAAATGTTCGTCCGCGCTCTTAAAAAGTTCTTTTATGCCGTCTTCCGTGGATAGGTCAGTGGTTTTTCCTTTAACCTTTCCCCGCACCTGTTTATCTTCAATGTGCTGTAAAGTTTCCCTCAGGTGCTCCTCGTTGGTACCGCACAGAAAAACATTTGCCCCTTCTTTAGCCAGCACCGCGGCTATGGCGCGGCCTATACCGGTGGTGCCGCCGGTCACAATTATACCTGCCCCGGCAATTTGCAGTTTACTATCGTGACTAATGTTATTTTGCATTCCGTAAATATTAATTAGTTAAACAGTTAGCGCGACAAACACAGCGCCGGTTTCTTCTTTGTTTCTTGCGGTTTCAAATGCTTCGTTGATCTTATCAAGCGGGAAATTATGAGTGATGAGTTTTTTGGCATTTAACTTGCCATTTGCCACCAGGTCAAGCGACATCTGCATTTCAGGATAGATATCCCAGAACGAGTAACTCGCACTCGGGATCAATTTGATCTCCGACATTTGAATTCGCGACCAATCCATTTCAATTAGCTTCTGGTCTTTTTCAAATCCACCTACTATAACCGCCTTGCCATTTACCCTGCTATAGGTTACCGCCTGGGGCAAGGTCATGGGCATTGCCGAGCCGCCCGCGCATTCAAATACAATATCGGCACCACGGTTCCCGGTAAACTGCATTACTTTTTCGTGGGGGTCTTCATTTTCAGAGTTTACAACTTCGTTTGCCCCAAGCTCTTTTGCCAGCTTCAGGGCCGAATCAACCTTATCTATGATCAATACATCGGCACCGCTTATTTTGGCTAATTGCAATTGTCCAAGCCCTATGCAACCGGCGCCTATTATCACCACCTTATCGTTTAACTTGATACCGCTTAACTGTATGGCGTGCATACAAACCGAAAAAGTGTCAAGTAAAGTTGCTTCTTCAAAGCTTACATGATCGGGCAGTTTATAAAATTTCTTTTGGGGCCCGGCCACATATTGGGCAAACGCCTGCGAAAGCGTTTTCATCCGTACCGGATACAAATTAGGGCACAAATTATAACGTTGAATATTGCACCACTCGCAGGTATCGTCGCCAAGCAGGGTTTCAATAACCACCCGGTCGCCGGGCTTTACGTTGGTAACAGCAGGGCCAACCTCAACCACCTCGCCGGCAAGTTCGTGACCCATTATTTTGCATTCCAATTCGGGCTCCTTTATCTTCCAGTGCCGCAGGTCGGTACCGCATATACCGGCCACCTTCACCCTGGCCAAAACCCAATCGGGATGTTTAATTTCGGGTGTTTTAACCTGGCTTAGTTCAAAATCTCCTTCAAGTGTTTTTAACGCGGCTTTCATTTTATCATCCTCCATAGTAGTCATATTAATCGTTCCACTTTATAATAATGGTCTGCTCGCCATGTATTTCAAATTCATTTGGCAGCTTTTTAGCACTTAGCTTATCCAACTGCTGCTGGTCTTGTTCATTGCCGGCTACAACGCTTATTTTTGGAAGGTTTCCATCGGTTGTTTTAATAATACATACGCGGCATGTAAGTTCCTTGCTGCCCAGTACGTTTATAGTTATGGTATTATTTTTTACAACCTTATTGCCGGTGGGGTAATCCATATATATCATAAACGATTGCCCGGGTATACGTATGTAATGGCGTGGCACTATACCAAAGCATAGCCCGGCGCCATATACCTCTTGCCCAACGGCACCCGCTTTTTCCCAGCCATCGTAAATATCCTCAAGCGCTATCCAAAGTTTCGGGTCTATCTCGCCGGTTTTAGTTTCATCAGCCAGCATTTCTTTTGGCAGCATAGGGGGGAAGTAATAAACTGCACGGTGTATCATATATTTAACATACTCGGCCAGCAACAAACGGGCGCTCGGTAAAAAATCGGTTCCTTCAGCCAACACCAACAACTCGTGCATTGATGCGAAGCTTTCCTGCTCTTCGTACACAGCCAGGTAAGGGGCATCATTTAACGGGAACAGGCCAAAAAACATCGGGAAGTTTACGCCGTAACCATAGTTACACTCCCAAATGGCCATGTTTTTAAACAGGTTTGCTATATGCAGGTAGCAAAGATCAAGGTACTGCTGCTTTTTAGTTTCTTTATAAAGGCGCAGCATGGCCTTAGCAGAAAATGTTGTGTTATTTGCCTGGTAAAATATATCGAACCCAAATTGCACAAGTGATTGCGCTGCTTTTTCGGCCTCTTCCAAAAATCGCTTTTTGCCGGTTACATCATACGCCAGCAACATTACCTGGGCGTAAACACCAGCCACATCCTTTTCGCCGCCCATGCCGGGCTGCGTTTCTTCCTTAAGCGTTTTAAGCGATTGCATATCATAGAACACCGGCCATTTGTAATTAAAGTGGTGGGCAACCTTTATCGCAAAATCAACCGAATTTAAAAATAGCTCCTTGCCAACTTTGTCGCCTTTTAAGGCCATGCGGCCAAGGTTTAACAAGGGGTGATGCAAATACCAGGCATCCATGGTGTTGGGCACCTTTTGTTCTTCCGATTCATCCAGCTGATCTTCGGCTGCGGGCAGCCAGCGCTTTATTGTTTTTAATTCATCGCTGTAAAAGGTACGCAGGTTTTCGTATATCTG
Organism: Mucilaginibacter sp. 14171R-50; assembly: GCF_010093045.1. NCBI lineage: Bacteria > Pseudomonadati > Bacteroidota > Sphingobacteriia > Sphingobacteriales > Sphingobacteriaceae > Mucilaginibacter > Mucilaginibacter sp. 14171R-50. Next base: position 3,409,426 of record NZ_CP048115.1, read on the forward strand.
ATTTGAAAAGGGCAGGTCTTCACCGCTCCAATCCATATAATCCCACACCGGCAGCAGCACGGCAAGCTGTACCATAATTTCGGGCGGGGTAGCGTAATCGCATACGTAGGCGTTCAGGTAAGAGCAGCCGCTATGCTGGCACCAGCAGCCTTTATTGTGCTCAAGGTCGTGGATAGATCTTTTTATAAGGTCTGGGTAGTCCTGGTATTTGGTATCCGGGCGTGGTAATAACAGATAAATAGCTGCCAAGTGATCAAGATATTGCCTTGCTATCTCAAACTGATCTTTGGGCGTATCGGTGCTAAAGGATACAAACGCGTCGGCAATGGTTAGTTTTTTACCCGCGGGCATTGGTTTCTCTTTAGTAAGCGGCAGTGAAAACCCAAACTCCGGCCATTCACCGCCCACGGTTTCAGAAACAGACGTTTCGGTAAGCTGGCAGTAATCATTTAAGGCCGTGAGGTTTTGGAAATAAAGCAGCGACCCTTCTGCAGGTTGTTTAAACGCCGCATATACCACCCCTGTGCGGATGCCTCTTTGCCTGATATGCACGTCACCAGCCGGCACCTGGGTGCCCTTATTTCCTAACATCAGTACGTCCTTAGGCCAAAAGGGAATATACAGGTTATTGCTTGCCTTAAAGGTTACGGTGTAGTGTAAAACGGTTTTTTGCGCATAGGGGAAGGTGATATCAACATTAAACTCGCCAATTGTTGAGCTTAAATTCACCTGCGCGCCGTCCTCGCGTTTGGTAAGCTGCTCTACTTTTAATCCGTCTGGAGAGTATGCAGTACGGAACGCCGCCCGGTCTTTATTTCTCCATTTTACAATTACCCATAAGGTGTCGTGCAGCAGGTGTACGTTAAAAGTGAATTCGTTAGCCTTGCGCTGCAGAAGGGGTTTTTCAGATAGGTTTGTTAGTTGTTCGGCGGCTGTAACCGCCCAAATTGTTAATTCAGGTTTCATATTGTGGTTGTGTAATATTATACTAAATGCCAGTAAAAGGTGCCGGCTGTATCATCAACAATTGTAAGTGTCTTACAATGCCGGCGGATAATAGTGAGTGGGAAATGTATAGCGAACGAGCGTTCGGAATACTTCTATAAAAAAAAGATGTGGTGGGTTGCCTGTTTTTACAGGTGCAATTTGTTTTAAATGGATGTCGTATTTATTCATAGCTGTATAATCACAGTTTAACTTGATAAATCAATATTCTATCCGGCAAGTACTTAAATGGTATCTGAAAGGTATGTATACAACCAGCGTGTGTATTAAAAGGTTTTAACCTGTAATTCATTTTTTTAATAGTAATGCGCGTTATGAAAGAAACGTTCCGGCCGCGTGCCCCTCGCATTAAGATCATTAGATTATAATTTGTAGTTAATCTTTTTTCTTTTGATAAAACTTTCGGGCCCGGATATGGTTATTTGGTTAGAGGTTGTTTTTAATCTGCATACTGCTGCCTTACCGAAATATTTTCGCTATGTACTATCCGATCGGTTAAAAGACAACTGAAATTACGCACGTACTATATCAACTATAATTTTTAACACACGCTGTAACGCTGCTTAGCGGGCGTAACAGCAATAATTACTTATATTATGAAGCCTATAATTTCTCTGAAAGCGCATGGCATACTAGATTATGTTGGCGGCTTGCTTATTACCTTCTCTCCCTGGATTTTCGGATTTGCCAAGTTGGGCGGCGCGCCGCTGTACCTGCCTTTGTGTATGGGCTCCATGCAACTGGTGATGGCCATATTCAGCACCCATCCATACGGGATCTTCAAAGCATTCCCGATGCAGCTGCACCTTGTTATAGATATGATAGTAGGTATTATATTAATTGCTGCCCCGTGGATCTACGGCTTTTACCATTTCGTATTCCTGCCTCATCTGCTGCTTGGTTTGGTGTCGTTTTTTGCGGGATTATTAACGCAACACTCTCCGCTTTATCGATTGGAATTATTTGACGAAAGAGGATACAGATAAATAACAAACAAAAAACTATGAAAAAGCAACTTTTAGCGGCAGCCATTTGCGCATGCCTTGCATTTGCCGCGTGCAGCGGCAGCAGTAAACAGGGCACAACCGATAGCAGCGCTGTTAGCCAGGATTCGACTGGTAGCGGGGGAGCCGCTACCGGAGCTGACTCTTCGGGAACAATACCGCCCAATGCATCGGCTTCCTCTGCCGGCACAGCAGCCGGCGATACAGCGCGGGCAAAACAAGATACGGCTAACACTACGCCACAACGTTAATATACTTTAACAGCACAGCAACGGCCGGTTTATATTACGAATAGGCTACGGTATACCGTGCTTTCAAGAAATAATACACTGTACGACTGCAATATACACAACAAGGGCCGGCTAACAACCGGCCGATTTACTTCTAATAGCTTCTTTCATGAACGATTGGTGGATAACCGATATCAATTTGTTTAACCGGTACGAAATATTTTTTTATCTTTAGGCAACCCTATGATAACTGCCAATTGCTAAATCATATATGCTTCTCAAACGTGCTTTATTAATTATTTTTTGTTGCTGTTATTTGATCAGCCATGTATGCGCAACACCTAAGCAAGACAGTCTTTTACATATTCTGCAAATTACGGATCCGGACCTGAAGGAAAAAAAACTGGTGCTCAATATCCGCTACTACTTCAATGACGTACCGGTAAAAAAACTGGAGACCACCAAATCGGAGCTGCTAAATATACTGCAAACGCACCACGTTCAAAATCAGGAAGCGTTAGAATACTTTGTTGAAACCATGTATCAGATGGGGATTAAACGTTATAAGGAGGCCGAAAAGACATTAACCAAAGCTACTGAACTGGCTCATAAAAATAAGGCGCATTACCTGCTGTATGCCTGCTTTACGCATATGGCTTTCTTGCAAACAATTAAAGGTAACACCATCGAGGCTATATCTAATTTTAGGTTGGCCAGGAAGGAGGCCTTAACCCTTAACGATGCCTATATACAGGCGATGGTTGATATCAACATCTCCGATATTTATTACAAAAACAACCTGTACAGCCAGTCGTTGCTTTACCTGCAGGAGGCCCAGGGAATTGTAGATCAGAAAAAATTTGCAGATAACATTCTGCAAGTGATGATCTGGTCTAACAAGGCAGAAAATTATTTTTGCCTGGGTAAGGCAGACTCCGTAGCGCTGTACAGTAAATTATTAAACAATGCCCCAAATACATCGGGCCGGCTGTATACTATTCATAAAAGAATGGCCTACTACCTTGCTTTACTTCAACAAAATTATCAGCAGGCTGTCGCCCTGATCCGTGCAGCAAAGGATGACCCTAAATTTGTATTTGAAGCTTATGACGAATTAAACCTTGCAGACGCTTACTTCAAAGCCGGGAAATTAGATTCGGCTCGAAATGTTGCATTGCAGGTATTGGCCGGCAGGGAATATCAAAACCACCCCGAGATACAGGTGCGATTATATGAAATATTGGGTGGCGTAGCCTTAAACAGGAGCGATAAAGATGAAGCGGTTTTACAATATCAGCTGGCACTGGGGCAGGCAAAAAAACAAATTGAACGTTTAACCCAGGTAGGTATCATTTCTTCGCAGATCAAGGTAGATGAAATAGAGGGTGCCTACATACGCAAAGAAGAAAGTTTTAAAAGAACGCGCCTGTGGTTAGTGTTTACCGCCATAAGCGCAATACTTATTATTGGTATCGGTACGATGTTATATCGAAACATCAGGCAAAAAAGACATTACGAACAGTTGTTCTTTAAATTTAAAAAGGATGAGCTCGCGTTTATCAATTCGCACGAGGTACGCAGGCACCTTTCTAATATTTTAGGGATAGTTACGGTTATCGAAAACAGCGATAATAAGGAAGATGCCTTCCATGAATCACGAAACCACCTGGTAAATGCCGCGGTGCAGCTCGACGATGCTATCAAGAATATATCAGCAAAATTAGACGAGCCATCTGCCGGGAATTAATGCGGTGTTAAACCTCAGCCGCCCCGGCTTAGCCTTGCGGCCCATGCAGTAGGCACGTTATCCTGAGTTTATTAAAGCTGCTCAAAAGTAAGCGTATTAATTTAGCGTGCAGTTTGGCGCGATCACACCTCTAAATTGTCGTTTTTATCACCGCCTTTTTTGTTCCTTAACACGCACATTTGTGTATGAATATTAAACAAGCAAATATCGAAACAGCACAAACCTTTGACGAACTGCTGGCCGGGCTATCATCTATAACCGATGAGCAGGCGAACACTGTACCGTTTGCAGGAAGCTGGACAGCGGCGCAGGTTGCGCAGCATGTGATTTTATCGGCAGGCAGCTTTGTGGAATTACTGAACGGACCAGTGACTGACACTAACCGCGACCCGGAAGCAGGGGTGGAACAACTTAAATCGATTTTCCTTGATTTTGATACAAAGCTTAAATCTCCGGACTTTATCATACCGGAGGATAAGATTTATCAAAAACAACAATTAATTGAAAAGCTGCAATTAATCAAAACAAACCTGCTGCAAGCCATTGATACGCTTGACATGACCAAAACATGTAAAGCATTTGAGATGCCGGTGATGGGCTATATTACCCGTGCAGAAGCTATAACCTTTACAATAGTACATACAAAACGGCATGTGCATCAAATAAAACGTATCGCCGCCGCGTTAGCGGGACACTAATTTACACCGCTATTTTTACTTCTTCCAGGTAGGGCAATACAAAAAGGGTATGTTCAAAGGCACGGAATTTAACAATCAGGTGCGAGCGATCGTCGAAGAAAACTTCTATATAAAAATTGTCGAGGTTATAAAGCTTAACATAAAAGTGGTCAGTAAGCCGGTCAGCCAAAAAGGTGCCTGTCAAAACAGCTTCTGTTTTTTTGTGGTACCCTAGTTTGTTAAATTCGTCCGAGCTCATTACCAGTAACTTGCAAATTGCGTGCCCAAAAAATCGGGTGTTAATAAATAACTGTCACTACCATAAGGTATAAGGTTATTCAGGTGGCGGGGGAGGTATCAATGGGCACAGGGCTGGCAATTTTTTCAAATAAATATTTGTCCTTCACAAAAAAGCGCAGGTACCGGCCCTTTACCCGCGACGCCTTTAGGTCTTTATAAACAGTTTCGGGCACAGAATGATAAACATACGTATGCCCTGAAACGTAAACAATGGTAAGCTTTTTAGTTTCTGCATCGTAACCAATATGGGCAATAACCGTTGAGGGCATTATTATTTTTTTGCTTCTTCTTCCTTTTTGAAATGTGCGCGTGCCTGCTTCAGGCCGGTGGCAATAGCTTCACCTTCGTTACCGGTTGTTTTTAATACCTCGTTAGCTATCTCTGTAGCTTTATCCCTAATCTTTTTTGGCTGATTTTTGTAAGATGGCGGATAATCTCCGTTATACCAGGGCATAATTCCTCCTTTTTTTAGGTATAACAAACCAATGAGGTTTTTGATTGCAAAACGGATGTTCAAACGCCATATTTGCAGCATCTTATTCAAAGTATTATATTTAACGGCACTCCTTTAAGGAATATGCCGGCCGCCTTATGAAACTTAAGTTAAACAGTAACCTGCAGATAGGCTTTGGATCAGCCCTGTTGATCCTGATCCTTGTTGGTATTATCTCGTATGCCACCCTTCAGAAGTTGTTGATGAGTAACCACGCGGTGGCACACAGTAACTTAGTCATAGAAAAGCTGGAGCGTACCCTATCGGTAATGAAAGATGCCGAAACCGGGCAGCGGGGCTACTTGCTAAGCGGCGATCGCCGTTTTTTGGAACCTTACAATGGCGCTTACCGGCACGCACTCGGCCTTATTGGCGAAGCGAAAGTGCTTACGACAGACAATGTTGGCCAGCAGATAAATATGGCTTCGCTTAAGGCGATATTAGAACACCGCCTTGGCATCCTACGGGCACTCATCGAAAAAAAGCAACGTAACGAAACTATAACACCGGCCGATCTAAGCAGTGGAAAAATGGCCATGGATGCCTTACGTGCTGCAATTAATAAGGCCGAAACGGCCGAACGGCAATTGCTGTCTGAACGCACGGCGAGCCTTAACCGGTATGTTGCCCTTACGCCTTTTGCTATCTTGTTTGCCATTGGTTTAGCAATAATTATCTCACTTTTCTTTTATTACACCGTAATGCGTGATATAAAAGAAAAGGAGCGTTTGCAAAAAGAGCTATACGATAAAGAGCGCGAAACCGCGGCCTTTAATGAAGAATTAACCGCTGCCAACGAAGAGATAGCCGCAACTAACGAAGAGTTAATGACGATAAATGAGGAGCTGGCCGAAGCACAGCAGAACCTGGCTGAACTTAACCGGTCGCTTGAGGATAAAGTTGAGCAGCGTACCAAGGCGTTGATGGATAGCGAAGAAGAAACGCAGGCGCTTAATGAAGAATTAACCGCTATTAATGAGGAACTCGCGGCAGCTAACGAAGAAATGTTGGCCACAAATGAAGAGTTGGCCATGAGCCGCCAGGAACTTCAAAAAAGCGAGGCGCTATTTAAATCCATCGCCGTGAATATCCCGAAGTCGCTTATTATTTTGGTTGACACCGACCAGCGTTTTGTAGCCGTGGAGGGGGACCTGATGCACCAATTGGGTTATGATAACCCTGACTATATAGGCCGGCGTGCAAATGAAGTGATACCGGTTGACCGTTACAACGATGTTAAGCCGTTATTTGAACGCGCCCTTGCCGGAGAACATATTACTGAAGAGCGTAAAGGCGCGGATGGTACCGATCTGAGAGTTGACTTTGTACCACTTAGGGACGATAAGCAGGCAATTTATGCGTTACTTATTATAGCGCTGGATATTTCTGATATTAAACAAGCAGAAGAGCGCAGCGCTAAACTCGCAGCTATAGTAGAATCTTCAGATGACGCTATTATAAGCAAAACGCTTGATGGCGTTATCACCAGTTGGAATCGTTCTGCTGAGCGGTTATTTGGATACGCTGAGTCGGAAGCTATAGGGCAGCATATCTTGAAACTGGTGCCCGCGGACAGGCATGAAGAGGAGCCGCGTATTATCGAGCGTTTAAAGAAGGGGGAGCGGATTGAGCATTTTGAAACCCTGCGCGTAACAAAAGATGGTAAATTGATTGACGTTTCTTTAACTATTTCACCGGTAAAAGATACAAAAGGTAATATCATTGGAGCCTCTAAGATAGCCCGGGACATTTCTGAAAGGAAGCGCGATGAAACCCGTAAGAACGACTTTATCGGAATGGTAAGTCATGAACTGAAAACACCGCTAACTTCACTTACAGCGCTGATACAGGCGGCCAACGTTAAACTTCGGAAAAGTGACGATCCGTTTTTAGCCAACGCCATGGACAAGGCAACCATGCAAACACGTAAAATGGCCACCATTATCAATGGCTTTTTAAACATTTCCAGATTAGAATCGAGCCAGATACACATAAATCCTGAGCGATTTGACCTGGAAGAACTACTTGAAAGTGCAGTGCATGAAGCTGCACTTTCTGCAACCAGCCACAAGATAATATTTGACCCGTCTACGCCTGTGATAGTTGAAGCCGACCCGGATAAAATAGGATCGGTAATTTCCAACCTGTTAAACAACGCTGTTAAGTACTCCCCGAAGGGGACCCATATAACTATAAATTGTGTGGCAACTGCAGGTGGCGCCCAGGTGAGCGTAACGGACGAGGGTATAGGAATAAGGGATACGGATAAGGAAAAGTTGTTTGAGCGTTTTTACCGGGTAGAGGGCGAGCATACCAGGCATATTTCGGGTTTCGGCATCGGTTTGTACCTAAGTGCCGAAATCATACAAAGGCATGGCGGCAAAATATGGGTAGAGAGTGAGTTTGGCGTAGGCTCTACCTTTTATTTTACGTTGCCGATTAAATAGATTTATACGCCCAATCTCTTATTGCAGGCATAATTTTTTTAAACCTTGTTTATCGCCGGTTGTTTATCTATATACGATATAAACCAATAATATGGCCGAAAACAAGATCACACAATGTGCCAGCCTGATGGCGGCCCAACACTTAACAATTGCTTTCGCCGAAAGCGCTACCGCAGGGTGGCTTTGCTCTGAATTTGCGCTTACGCCTCATTCCGGCGCGGTACTTAAAGGTGGTATAACCTGTTACGATGCTTCGTTGAAGGTAGATTTATTAAAAGTACCGCAACATCTTATTGATACCTACACACCGGAGTCGATGGAGGTTACCCGCGAGATGGCTTATTGCCTGGCGCGGCTTATCCCTTCAGATATACAGGTTACTGTAACAGGCCTAACCAGCCCCGGCGGCAGCGAAACCCCTGAAAAGCCTGTAGGTACCATGTTTGTTTTTGCCCTTATAAAAGGGCAGCCGGCAAGTTTCCGTAAAGTTTTTAAAGGAAGTTGCGAAGAAGTTATTCACCAAACCGTTGCAGCAACGGCCGAATTATTGATCAATGAATTACAGAAGTAAAACCTATGGAGATCCTTATTAAAATTTTTGGCGAGGGGAAAGACCTCAATGTCATTCAAATGAGCAGCCGGGGTGTTGTAGTGTTCTTTATAGCCCTGCTACTCATCCGTGTATCCGGCAGGCGCTCTTTCGGCGTTAAAAACCCGCTTGATAATATTATCACCATTTCATTAGGTGCGGTATTGAGCCGCGCAATAGTCGGCGTTTCTCCTTTTATACCGGTGGTGGTGTGCTGCTTTGTAATTGTGCTGCTTCACCGCCTTTTCGGATGGCTTGTAGCCACAAACAACCGTTTTGTAAGGGTTATGGAAGGGGATAAGATATTGTTGTTTGATAAGGATAGATTTCTGCGAGATCAAATGAAGCGCGCACTGGTTTGTGAAGAGGACCTTATGCAGGGAGTACGTAAATCGGCGCTTACCGAAGATATGGATAAGATAGATAAAGTGTACATGGAACGCAACGGCGATATTAGCGCCATAAAAAAACAAGGTTAGCCAGGATTTGCCCTGTTATTTGGGTTACGTTAACCACAAAAAAAGGCCCTGTAACTTACAGGGCCTTTTGATAAGCAGTTAATACAATTATTCGGCAACTGCCTGCTCGTTCACAAGGCTTTCAGCACAAGTGGTAAGCGCTTCATCAGTTGCTTTTTCGTTATCCAGGGTCTGCTGCAGCAGTTCGGCTACATCATCGCGTCCCATGGTAGCTGCCAGCGTGCGTAAGCCGCCATAAGTAGCTATCTCATAATGCTCTATCTTTTGCGCGGCTAAGATAAGGCCTGCATCACGTATCATGGTGCCGCTATCGGTATCTTCAATAATACCATTGCCTTCTTCAAGTAAACCGGCCATTGCATCGCATTTTTTTGCCGCAGGTTTTTCCTCCAACAGTTCAAATACTTGTTCCAGCGTAGCAATATGCGTTTCGGTTTCTGCCGTGTGTTTATCAATGGCGGCAGCCAGTTCGGGGCTGGTTGCTGCTTTTTTCATTTTTGGTAAAGCCTTTACCAGGTGCTTTTCTGCCCAGTAAATATCCTTTAACTCGTCAACAAAAAATTCATGAAACTCTGAATTTTCCATTTTTCCTTTTTTGGTTGTTTTTGTTTTAGTTGCCATGTTTTCTTAGGTTAAATGTATGTTGTTACAACAGGTGATACTTTGTTATTGTTTGAAAAAAAATAAGTTATAACGATAATTTTATTCTTAAGGTTGCCCTGCGCCGCCAGATGAACCGTAGATCTGCCCGGTGGCAAAACTTGCGCCGGGATCCGCCAGCTGAACGTATATCGAGGCCAGCTCGGCCGGCTGCCCCGGGCGCTTAAATGGCGTTTGCCCTCCAAAGTTTTTCAGTTTTTCCATACTGGCGCCGCCACTAACTTGTAACGGTGTCCAAACAGGGCCGGGCGCTACGCCATTAACGCGTATGCCTTTTGGTGCCAGTTGCTTAGCCAGCGATTTTACGTAGTTCATGGTAGCAGCTTTGGTTTGTGCATAATCATAAAGGTCGGGAGTGGGGTCGTATGCCTGTTCTGATGTGGTGCCAATAATAACAGATCCGGGCTGTAAATGCGGCAGCGCCGCCTTTATGATCCAAAACGGCGCGTAAATATTTGTCTTCATTGTCCAGTCGAACTGTTCGGTGGTGATATCCAAAATAGAGTCGTGGCTTTGCTGCCTGCCGGCGTTGTTTACTAAAATATCCAGTCCGCCAAGTTTGCTAACACACTCATCCACCAGTTTCTTGCAAAACGCTTCATCGCGCAGGTCACCGGGTATTGCTATCGCTTTTCTGCCTTCGGCCTTTATCAGCGCAATTACTTCCTGCGCATCGGGTTCTTCCGTCGGAAAATAATTTATGGCGACATCCGCACCCTCGCGGGCGTAGGCTATAGCAGCTGCACGGCCTATGCCACTGTCGCCACCTGTTATCAATGCCCTGCGGCCTGCTAACCTGCCAGATCCTTTATAGCTTTTCTCGCCATGATCGGGGCGGGGCGTCATTTTACCGGCCAGCCCGGGCCATGGTTGCGATTGCGCCTCAAAAGGCGGTTTTGGATATTTGTTGATCGGGTCTTCTAAAGGTAATGCTCCCATAATCTTATCATTATTAGTTGCAGCCAAAACCGGCGCTGCTGCAACAGCTGCAAGTGTGGTGCCAATACCGCCAATTACTTTGCGGCGGCTGATTTTGTTATTGTCGTCCATGTTAATTCGCATTTGATGGTTTTAAGATTATACAAAGGAGAAAAGCGGGTGTTTGAGTATTTGTAAGAAATAAATTTTATTATACGTTAAAACCTTGCCTTAAAAAATCTGTTCAAAATGATATGATCAACCGTGTCGGTAACGACTAATGCATATAGTTATCTATTTGAAGTAATATGGCAACAGCAGCAAAAAAACCAAAGAAACAAGATAAACAGCCCGGCATAGAGGCAGAAATGAACCCGGCACCAGAGTACATAAAGGCCGGCTATAAAGCTGCCGGAAAGCTTTTAGATAAAGTAGCTTTGATAACCGGAGGGGATAGCGGCATTGGACGGGCTGTGAGTGTGCATTTTGCTAAAGAAGGGGCAGATGTAGCCATTGTTTACCTGGATGAGGACATAGATGCTGAAGAAACAAAAAAACTGGTTGAAGCTGCCGGGCGGAAATGCCTGCTGATAAAAGGCGATGTAAAAGACGACGGCTTTTGTAAAAAGGCGGTTAAAGAGACAGTAAAGAAACTGGGCAAATTAAACGTTTTGGTAAATAACGCCGGAATGCAGTTTCCGCAGAAAGATGCGCAGAACATCAGCAAAGAGCAATTGGAGATCACTTTTCGTACTAATATCTTCGCTTATTTTTATTTTGCCGAAGCAGCACTTGATTATTTGCAGGCAGGCGATTGCATCATCAATACAACCTCGGTTACCGCTTACAGGTCATCGCCCGCGCTTATCGATTATTCGTCAACTAAGGGCGCTATAACAACTTTTACAAGGTCGCTCGCAACCAATCTCACCGAAAAAAACATACGGGTGAATGCAGTTGCCCCGGGGCCTGTGTGGACACCGCTTATCGTATCAACATTCGACACGGAAAAGATCGAAAAATTTGGCAGCGAAACGGCCATGAAACGGGCCGGTCAGCCGTCAGAACTTGGCCCGGCCTATGTGTTCCTGGCTTCAGACGATGCCTCATATATCACCGGGCAGGTTATTCATGTTAACGGCGGCGAGGTGGTTAACGGTTAAAATTTTCATTTATTAACAACTACTACTATGGAAAATAATAAAAAAACAGCATTAATTACCGGTGCGACAGAAGGTATTGGCAAAGAACTGGCTAAGCTATTTGCAGCCGACGGGTATAACTTAATCATCGTAGCGCGCGACGAGGCGGAACTGGCGAACACAGCGGCTGAACTTAAGCAAAGCGGTATCGAAGTAAGTACCATCTCTAAGGACTTGTCGGATATGGAGCAGGTAAAAGCGCTGTGTACAGAGGTTACACAACAGGTTGATGTATTGGTAAACGATGCAGGGCAAGGTGTGTATGGTTTATTTATTGATAACGACCTGGAGCGTGAGCTGGACATTATTCGTCTTAATATTTGCGCTACAGTTATTCTTACCAAGCATTTTGTAAGGCAAATGGCCGCCCGCGGCGAAGGAAAAGTGCTTAACCTTGGTTCGATTGCGGGAAAAATGCCCGGTCCATGGCAGGCGGTATATCATGCTACCAAAGCATTTGTACTTTCGTTTACAACAGCCATCCGCGAAGAATTGAAGAATAGCGGCATAACTTTTACCGCGCTGTTGCCTGGCCCGACAGACACTGATTTCTTTAACAAGGCAGATATGAACCAAAGCAAGATAGTACAGGATAAGGAAGCCATGTCTGACCCTGCTGATGTTGCGAAAGATGGTTACGAGGCGCTGATGGCCGGTACCGACAGGGTAATATCGGGCTTTAAAAACAAAATGCAGGTTGGCGTAGGTAATATGATGCCTGATAGTGCCGTGGCCCACACCATGGCTGAGCAGCAAAAGCCTGTAGAGTAACAAAAGCAGCCTTGCATAAATACTTTCATATAACGTTATCACCAATAAGCCGCTTATTTAGCGGCTTATTTATTGAGATGGATATCATGTGCGCCATAAATTGACAGATGTGTTGTACAAAACTTTGTAATTGTTAAATTAGCCATCTATACTACAAACTATGTTACGACGCAATTTTATAAAACTATCGGCCGCAGGGGTTGCCTCGGTTATGTACAGCAGGTTAACTTATGCTACGGTTACCGGCGGTTCGCTTATTAGCCAGCCTGATGAGGCATGGGCGCAGGTTGCCGGTCAATGGATCAAACTTACCGGTAAAGGCGGGTCGGTATTTATCCATCAGGATATAAGGGTCGAAATCAAGTCGGGCGCCAACTCGCGCGCGGTGTATGTGCACGCGCCACTTAGCGAATTGCAGGCTGTTAAACTCAACTGGAAATATCAAACTGAAAAATATTCGAAAATATTGGGAGACCATTGGGAGCGCAGCTATGGCGACCTGGCATGGCGAGCCCCTGATGCCAATGTAAAAAAACCGTGGTACGCATTGTTGTACGATGGTAAACAAACCGCTTGCTTCGGCGTTAAAACGGGCGCCAACACCATTTGCTATTGGCAGGTAAAACCGGGCAGCATTGAACTTACCATGGATACCCAATCGGGCGGCGTAGGTGTTAAACTTGGTGAACGTACCTTGCATGCGGCCGATATTGTAACAGGTATCAGCAAACTGCACGAAAGTCCCTACAGCGCTTTAACAAATTTTTGTAAGGTGATGTGCACAAATCCGCGTTTGCCAAAACAGCCGGTTTATGGCATTAACGATTGGTATGTGGTGTATGGTAAAAACTCTTTTCAAACTATCAAAGATCAAACCGCTGCAATGGCCGAAATGGTTACCAGCACGGTTAATCGCCCGTTCTCGGTAATTGATGATGGCTGGCAGCAACCTGACGATTTTTCGCTGGTGAACGATAAATTTAAGGATATGCATAAAACGGCCGACGAAATAAAAAGCCATGGTATGCGCCCGGGATTGTGGACACGCCCTTTGATAGCCCGGCGGGATGATAGTAAAACGCTGCTTGCCCCTAAAATACCAGGGCGCGGCCAGGATGACGAATTAATACTCGATCCCACAGTACCCGAAAATATAGCCCGTGTAAAACGCAATATATCTTTGTACAAGCAATGGGGTTACCACATGGTGAAGCACGATTACAGCAGCTGGGATATTTTTGGCAAATGGGGTATGCAAATGAATGATAACTTTACAACACCCGGCTGGAAGTTTCACGACCAGACCAAAACCAATGCCGAGATCATTAATAATCTGTATGGCGCTATCCGGGAGTCGGCGGGCGACATGTATCTTATAGGCTGCAATACATTTAGCCATTTATCGGCAGGAGTGTTTGAGCTTAACCGTATCGGCGACGACACAAGCGGCAGGGAGTGGGCACGCACCCGGAAAATGGGCGTAAATACGCTTGGTTTCCGCTTGCCGCAAAACAACACTTTTTACGCTGCCGACGGAGATTGCGTAGGCTTAACCAAGTATATTCCCTGGGCAAAGAACAGGCAGTGGATGCAATTGCTGGCCGAAAGCGGTTCGCCGCTATTTATATCAGCTGAATTAGATATATTAGATAATGAAAAAAAAGCAGCTATAAAGCAGGCTTTTACTGATGCCGCAGGGGTGCAACCAAATGGCGAGCCGCTCGACTGGTTAACTAACCAGTTCCCGGCGAGGTGGAAACTGAATAACAGGGAAGTAAATTTTAACTGGGATATATAATTATATTAACTTTATAATGTAATAAGTAGATAAAATTAGAAACCATGGCAGCAAATAAAACCACTGAAAACACCGCAAGCGTGGACGATTTTATAAACAAGATCACTGACGAAACCAAAAGGCATGACGGGCATCATCTGGCTGAAATTATGAAGGAGGAATCGGGGTTTGAAGCTAAAATGTGGGGTAACGCGATAGTGGGTTTTGGAAGTTATCATTACAAATACGAAAGCGGGCGCGAAGGTGACGCACCGTTGGTTGCTTTTTCGCCACGGGCAAATGATTTTTCGTTGTATATATCACCGGGTGATGCTAAAACAGGGTTGCTGCAAAAGTTTGGAAAGCATAAAATGTCGGGCAGTTGCATTCATGTGAAAAGACTGGTCGACATCAACGAAGATGTTTTGCGGGAACTGGTACGGCAGGGCGTCAAGAATATGCAGGAGAAACACCCGCAAGTGTAATGTTTAATTCATAAAAAACCCGGTACGTTTTTAATGTACCGGGTTTTTTTGTGTAAAAAGTTTATCAATCAAATCCACCATGGCGGTTTGCTTTAACAGGCTCGGGCCATTTGGCAGGCTGCCCGTTACGTCCGGCGGGGAGGTTGTTCGATTTGTCGCGCGGGAACTTTTCCGGATCCTCGCTTGCCATGTAAACCAGTATAGCGGTCAATATAGCATTGCTGCGCAAATCATCAAAAACTATCTTATCATAAGTATCGCGGTTGGTGTGCCAAGTGTAATTACCGTACGACCAGCTGTTTGAACCGAGTGAAAACCCGGGGGCACCCACGGCTACAAAAGAGGCAAAATCAGATCCGCCTCCGCCCGGTGCACCCGGAAAATTGGTTTTGATCTGGTGGCGGATGGTGTCGGGCACAGCCTCGAGCCACCGCGTTATAAAGTCGCCTGCTTTCTCGAAACCCTGGCCGCTAATGTTTACCACACGGCCGGTACCATTATCCTGGTTAAACAGGGCCTGCAGGTTTGCAACAATCTCCGGATGATCCTCAACAAATGCGCGCGAACCATTAAGTCCTTGCTCTTCGCTGCTCCAATGGCCAACCAATATGGTACGTTTTGGGTGTGGATAAACCTTTTTTAGTATACGCATAGCTTCCATCATGGTCAAAGTGCCTGTACCGTTATCAGTCGCGCCGGTACCGCCGTCCCATGAGTCAAAGTGCGCAGAAAGCATTACGTATTCGTTTGGCTTTTCGGTACCTTTTATTTCGCCAACAACGTTAAAAGTTGGTACAGTACCGCGCTCTTTTGATTCGGTTTGGATAGTGATACGTGGTTTTTCATTGTTTTCGGTAAGGCGATAAAGCAAGCCGTAATCCTCAAGGGCTATATCAACCGTAGGGATAGTTTTGGTATAGGCAGCAAATATTTTATCCACACCAAAACCTGCGCTCCAATAGTTGGTAATGATACCCGCCGCGCCGGCCTTTTCCAGCGCTACCGGTAAAGTTCGGTTAGTTAAGCCTGTATTGCTGATGCGTTTGCGCCATGCAGCGGTTTGTGAGGTACGTTCGGCTTTCATTTTATCTATTGACCCGCTTAAGCCAAACTCTTTCCAGTTATCATCCGGGCGGCCTGTTGGCTGGTTCATCGATATCATTACAAACTTGCCCTTAACTGCCGGCAGCCATTTTTGAAAAGCTATTGAATCTGCAAGTTCAGGTAAAATAATCGTTTCGGCGGTAACCGGCTTTTTCATGCCCGGGCTCCAGGCCAGTTGTGTGCCTTCAATGCTGTGAACGCGCGGGTAAACCATATCAATATGCGATATCCCGCGTTCCCAGCCGCGCCATTCACCCCATTTTTCCTGTCGGGCAGTAATGCCCCAGCCTTTGTACTTATCAAGCGCCCATTTGCCGGCCTGGTCAAACTGTGGGGTACCTACAAGGCGCGGGCCAATGCCATCAAGTAATTCGTGGGCGAGCTTTTCAAGCTGGGAGTTATCGTTTCCCTCTTTTACAATATTATCCACAACCTGGCTTTTGGTTTGTGCAAAGGTTGTGCTGCCGGCAAATAATGCCGAGGCAACAAGCAGTTTGGTAAAGTTTTTCATATCTGTTTGATATAGGGCTTAGTTTGTATAGCGAATGTATAAAATGCAGGGCTTAAAACATATTTACACATAAGTTACCTGTGTAACATTCCTGTTGTATACAAACATAGCGGTGGCGTTTATAATACAAAAAAGGCTGATTAAAATCTAAAATTTTTAAAACCAATTGGCCCGTTTAATGCTTGATACATGATACTAACTATCAACCAATAATGGCACAATTAGATGTTCAGCCCAAACGCCGCCGCTCCGTGTGGATCTGGCTCATATTTTTTGTTTTGGCTATAGGTGTAGCAGTTTTGTTATACCGCGGCTGTAACCGTTCGGCCCCGCTGAAGATAGACAGCACTGATACGGTAGCAAAAGACAGCAGTAAAATTGACACCAATGTAATTGTAACCACGCAGCCCGATTGGAACGCGATAGATTTTAACATACCCAAGGTAAAATATGATGAGGTAACCGACACCGCCATCATAGTTAGAGGTACCGATAAATATACAATTTACAGCATGGGTGAAAATATCTTGTTCCCGCCTGACGAAAGTACCTTGCAGCCATCCGCCGAGTCAAAGTTAAAGCAGGTAGCGGCATCCCTGGAAAAACGATATAAAAAAGCTGCTATTGCCATTTACGGACATACTGATTCGGTTGGATCGGAATCAGACAACCATGCACTGGGTACCAGCCGCGCAAACGCGGTTAAGGACTGGCTGCTTACCGAGGGTGGTATCGAGGCCGGAAACCTGTCAGTACATTCGCTCGGCGAAAAACAGCCCATTGCTTCCAACAAAACAAAGTCGGGCCGGGCGCAAAACCGCAGTGTAGAAATAGTAGCCTTTACAGAAGGCCCGAGACAGTAAATTCAACCCAATAAATTATGGCTTTAGATAACAGTACAGATTACGATGACCTGCAGGAGTTAAGCGATAGTGACTTTGAAATAGCAGACGGCCAACCCGATATATTTGGCTGGGATGTTATTGATACGCATAAGAACAAAGTAGGAGAGGTGTACGAGTTGATGTTTAACCCAAACACCCGTAAAGTACGCTACATAGTAGTTGATATGGAAAGCAACGATGTTGACCTTGAAGAGGGCCGGGTATTGGTACCTATTGAAGTGGCCGATTTTGACCTTGACAACGATAATGTTAAATTGCCGGGGGTAAGTGTTACCAATTTACTTTCCCTGCCGCTGTATGAAAAAGGCCGTGTAATTGACCACGAAACGGATGAGGAAATACGTATAGCACTGGCAAAAGCAGAAAAGGATGCGCCTATTCCGCCGGGTTCGCTTAATGTAAGCCAGACAAAATTTTATGGCAAACACAAAAATGGTTAAGACAACGCCCGGAGGATGTACCTGCCAAAACGCTTGGGCACTTGTCTGCTCAGCGATTCCTCACAACCCCTTCAGGATCTTTAAGCATTTGCGATAAGCTATTTTAAAATATTGTCTGTGATCTTGGCAATATCAACAGTTATCTTGTTGATAAATCCTAATTGTTCTTTCATTAACAGGTCGTCGGCCGTTAGGGGCACGGAGGGAATTTCCGGTTTCGTAGTTTCGGCCGTTTTTGGGGGTGTTGAAATCTTTTCTGTGCTTTCGCCGCTTAATTTTTTTTCGATTTCTGTCAAAACGGCTATACTGCGTTTAACGAGTTTTAACATATCGGTATGCGGGCGTAATTGCCCTAACCTAATTAATGCTGACGCTATGTTTGCCGTATAGGATGCTAAGATATGGTTGAGCACCACAAATTTATGAATGTCCTTAATGCTTCGCTGCTTACTCTTGGGCTCGGAGGTCATGCGCTCAAAAGCGGCCGATAAGTTAGCCGAATTTACATATACGTCTTTTCGGGCAAGCTTATACTCGGTAATTTCAACCGCTTTGCCCGAAATACTTTCTGATATTTTTTTCAGGTAATTAACATTAGCCCTGATAACAGATCTAAGCGTTTCGTTTATCTGTTCAAATTCCCACGTCGGGAATAAGGTGTAGCTGCCTATGAAAGCTATGCCAGATCCTATTAACGTGTCAATTATGCGTTCCTGCGCCACGTTTATGAGGCCTAAGCCTAAAAATTTAAAAAGTATAAGTACATAAGGCGTGGTGAATATAACGGCCACTATATAATTTAACCGCAGAAAGCTATAGGTGCCTATCATAAATACAATCAGAAAAACAAACTGGGCCGTTTTATCGGGCACAAAATTCAAGATCAATATTCCAATTACACCACCTGCCATGGTACCTATCAAACGCTGATAATTACGCTGTTTAGACAAGCTGAACCCTGGTTTAAGTATTACAATAATGGTAAGCAACACCCAATAGCTGTGCCCGCCAAGTGATACATTCTTGGCGGTTATAAAACCAACCAAACACACAATGGCTACCCTTAAGGCATGTTTAAAGGCCCCCGAGTTAAAGGTAAGGTTATCTGTAAAAATATGCGGTGCATAATCCTGGTGGGTTACAAATTTAGAGTATTCTACATCAGTAGGGTTTTGCACTAAACTGTCAGATGCTTTAGAGTGATAGTATTTATAAATGTTTGATATGCTTTTGCTCAGGTCCCGCAGGTTTATAAGAATCTTTTTTAGCACCAGGTTGCTGGTTTCCTTATCATCTGTACCTACAGCGTCAATTTTAAGTTTTAGCTGCTCCAGCCGCAGTTCAAGATTGCTTAATTTTTCCGGCCGGTCATTGGCCAGTATGGAATAGCCTATATTGTCGAGGTCATCGGCAACATGATGCAGAAAGTCGGCAATATCTTTCAGGATACCCGTGTTTTCAAATTTCTCGCGGATGTAGTTATAATCATAATGGGTGGCCATTATCTGTTCAAACATATCCACCAGGTCTATAAACGTTAATACAATTACCCGGCTGGCGGGGGTTGATTCTTTAACTATTAAGCGGCTCTTAAAAAGTATTTCGCGCACGGCGTCCTGATGATTGCTGACCTGTATTTGCTGCAACACCAGTTTGCGGTAGTTAGCATCAATATCAACATTGCCCGAATAAAAATCAGCTTTTATACGTAAAAACCGGGCAATATCAGCCACATTTTCGCCAAGTACCTGCTGTGCCGCCCGATAAGGCCTTAACCCCACAAAAACAAGGCTAAATGCCATGTACCATAGGCCGCCACCCACAAGTGTAGCGCAAAAGGCAGGCAGTTGTGGTAAGGGTACAGCCTTATCCATCATCAGTATCATAATAAGCAATGCCGAGGTGCCTATAGATGCTGCACGGTTGCCATAAACCGTAAACATGGAAAACAGAAAGGAAAATATGGTGATCTCTGCACCCAGTGTGTAAACATTGAAACGGGCAAAACCGGTAATTACAGCTACGGCCAACATACATAAATTACCCGCAGCCATGGCATTGCGTTTGTGGGATATTGGCCCGGGACCATCGACAGTACAGATGCAAAGCGCGCCAAGCGACATGGTTAACCCCATGCTGAAATTGCCTAATTGCATCATAACCAGCGATGGTACCAAAATGCCGACAGACATACGCAACCCGTCCGAAAAATACTGGCCGTAAAAAAAGCTTTTTATTTCTCTTTTAGGGTTGTTCATCTACTCATTATTAGGCGTTGAATTTATTATGCAAAATTAAACAAATAAAACGTGGAGTGTTCCGCAATAACAATTATTGCATTAAAATGTGCAAACCATTATAAATTTTTCAGTTTTTACCATATTTTAATTTTAGATAGTTAAATTACGCCGTCAATATTCCTGTAATTTTATAAACCTGTGTTATTATGCCAGCTACCTTAAGGCTTAGTCAGAAAGAATCGATATTTAATCACGAAGTGGTAAAGCGCTTTGAGCTATACAACAGCTTGTTTCAAACGCTGCCTTTTTACCAGGTTAAGGATACAGGTATATTGTTGCCTTTTTTTAGTTCGCATTGCGATGCGGGCACTGCGGCGCAATTGTCGCCTACCGAGATCATTGAGTCGTTTTTTGAAAAGTATGTACCGGGTATTGATAAGCGGGAGCAAATAAACCGTTTATTCAGATTTATACAATACATTGAACGCCAAGTGGTTTTGTTTGATGCTATTGAAGATTCGTCGTTCAGTAAGATCGGCCGCGTTGACGATACCGGCACCCTTCAAAGCATGGTACAGCAGGCTTCTCAAAACGAGCAGGAAAGGGCCAGCATTAGTAAACAATTAAAAGATTTTTCGTTAAGGCTGGTGCTTACAGCACACCCTACGCAATTTTACCCCGGGTCGGTGCTTGGTATTATGACCGACCTGATCGAGGCTCTTAAAACCAATGATATCCCATCTATTGACGGCCTTTTACAGCAATTAGGTAAAACACCTTTCTTTAACAAAACCTCGCCTACGCCGGTGGATGAAGCCGTTAGGCTGGTTTGGTTCCTGGAGAATATTTTTTATCACGCACTTGCTGGTATACAGTCAAAACTGGAAGATGAATTTGATATCGAGGGCAATCAACAGTTGCTCGAGCTTGGGTTTTGGCCCGGCGGCGACAGGGACGGCAATCCAAACGTAACCACCGAAACCACCCGCGCCGTATCATCAATGTTAAGGCAGGTAATATACCGTTGCTATTACCGCGATTTCAGGAACGTTAAGCGCCGGATCACCTTCAGAGGGTTTGCCGATACCATAAGCCAACTGGAAAAAACGCTTTACGACAATGCTTTTGGCGTCCCCGAGAACCCGAAGGACCTGCAGCCCGAATTGCTTGAATTACTTAAGTCAATGCGTCAAACCTTGGTGACGGAACATGATAGCCTGTTTGTAAGCATTGTAGATAACCTGATACAAAAGGTGCAATTATTTGGATCGTACTTTGCCACCCTTGACATAAGGCAGGATAGCCGTGTGTTGCGCAACGTTTTTAAATATACTACCGAAAAAGTATATACCGGCGTGCCGAAGAATTATGCCGAAATGGGCGAGGCCGCCAAAATCAAAAGTCTGCCATTTAACCAGGCTGATTTTGTATGCCCTGCCAACGCTGAACCCCTGGTGCGCGATACCCTTGATACCATCAGGCTGATGAAGCAGATTCAGTATCGTAATGGTGAAAAAGGCTGCCAGCGATTTATCATCAGCAATTGCCAGGAAGCCTCGGATATTTTACAGCTGATAGCATTGTTTTTATGGAGCGGCTGGGAAAAGGATAAGCTGAGCGTTGATTTTATGCCGCTTTTTGAAACGGTTAACGATTTGAAGGCCGCAAGCGGGGTAATGGAAAAGTTATACACTCATCCGTTCTATAAAAATCATTTAAAAAAGCGGGGTAACAGGCAAACCATCATGCTGGGTTTTAGCGACAGCACCAAGGATGGCGGTTACCTGATGGCCAACTGGAGCATTTATAAAGCCAAAGTTGAATTAACGGCGATGGCCCGCAAACATAATATCGACCTGGCTTTTTTTGATGGACGCGGCGGCCCCCCTGCGCGTGGTGGCGGCAAAACTCATCGCTTTTATGCATCGATGGGAAAAGAAATTGCTAATGACCATATACAACTGACCATACAGGGACAAACCATAAGTTCGCAGTACGGATCGGTTGAAACTGCTCGTTTCAATACCGAGCAATTGGTTAACGCCGGCGTTATCAGCGCGCTGCACCCTAATCATAACGACCTGTTGGACGACAAACATAAAGCCCTGATCGCTAAAATGGCCGAAGAAAGCCACAGCCTTTTCCTGGCCCTGCGCGAGCATCCGCTGTTTATGGAATACCTCGAGAAATTCAGTCCGCTTAAACTCTTATCGCAAATAAATATCAGCAGCAGGCCTACAAAACGTAACGCCGATGCCAAACTGAAGTTAGAGGATCTGCGCGCTATCAGCTTTGTAACATCGTGGAGCCAGTTAAAGCAAAATATCCCCGGCTTTTACGGTGTAGGTACGGCCTTAAAGAAGATGAAAGACGATGGCGAATGGAAAGCGGTGCAGGAACTTTACCAAAATTCGGGTTTCTTTAAAACAATGCTGGATAACTGCATGATGTCGATGTCCAAATCCGATTTCAGGGTAACGGCTTATATGGAAAAAGACGCCAGGTTCAAAAAATTCTGGAAGGGCCTTAAAGCCGAGTATGAGTTGACCCGCCAGATGTTGCTTGAGTTAACGGATAGCAAGGTGCTGATGGAAGAATTCCCGGTAGACAGGCGTTCGATTGCCCTTCGCGAGAAGATAGTATTACCCCTTGTCATCATTCAACATTATGCCCTGCAGTGCCTTAACCATACTGATGATGATGAACTAACAGGTATCTACAATAAACTGGTTATACGCACCGTGTATGGTATAGTAAATGCGGGCAGGAACTTAGCGTAATGCTTTAGCTGCAAAGCATTGTAGGTAAACACAGCCTATATTAGCAATAGCTCTGCTTTGATACTTAAAGTAATAATTCTTATTCGTTATTAATTTTTGGTGTCATTATCGTCGGTATTTATTACAGTTGTTCCTACTGCCGGTCCATTAGCAGTTGTTATAGTTTGAGCGTCTTTAGTCTTTGCATTGTTTAATACATAGCCGCCAATTGTGCCCAGTAAAGCTGCGAGTGCATTTTCGGATATCACTTTAGCCAGGCCTAATATCAGCAGCGATAGTATAAGTATCAGCACCGTTATGGTATTTAAAGCAAAGGCTAACTTGTCTTTCGGGTTCATGACATTGCCGGGCACTCCGTTTGATTCTTTATTGCTTCTAAGGCCGTACCAGTACATTAGCAAGGCAGCTATTATAAAAAAGGGGATCCCTATTACAACGGCGTATTGGTTAATATTAAAATTCTTTTTATTAAAGTCGTCCTTTAATTTCTCCTGATTAGCAGGTAATTCTTTTTTCCGGGCCTCTAAAGTGGTAATTCGTTTTAAAAGTAACGTATCTAAAGCGGTAAGGATATTTTTAAGTTCTGATTTAGAATTTAAGAATAAAGGGTTGACATCTTTCATAGCCGGGAACACTCCGGTAAGCCCTTTAGTCAAATCTGTTTTGTTTACCGGCATTGTTGGCGCAAAGGCTGATTTTTTAGGATAAAAATTCACCGGGGAAAATATATACGTATCGTTTCTATTGTAAAAATAATCGGTACTAAACCCCAGCGCGTCTATCATGTTAATATATTCCCGAACGTATTGCTGCTTTTTATTATCAATTTGCAGGCTAAATGATTTGTTTAATTTTTTTACATACGAACCGGCATTATCGGGACTATTTTCATAATAGGTTTCAATAGGGTTTATAATTTTATTGGGCTGAAGTTTCGCTGCAACGGTGTTGTAAGGCGTATCTAACTTGGTATCGTTTAGTATTTTAATATTTAATGCGATATCTTTCTCAAAAGAGGGAAGTACATCCAATTGAAAATTTATATCCTCCGCTTCGTTATTCAGTCTGTCGATATTGTTTTTAATTACATTGATGTTTTCGGGATTCCAGGGCTCATATTCTTCTGATGTTGAAGAATTGAACCAACGTGTTATAGCCGGTATCTGTGGAACAAACGACACAAATATTAACAATGTTAAAACTGCTATAACAATTGTTTGCAGCTTACTGAGGGAGTTAAAGAAATCTTTTAACATGATAATTGTGATTTAAGTTTAGGTATATAAATATCTGATAATCAATAACTGTATGCAAGGGTGAAAACACCTGTTTTAAAATGCATGAAAACACGCCATTGATATTTAGCCTCACAATAAAACTATTTATTGAAACTGTATGTACCAATGTTTGTTACCTAAGTATTACAAGCTAATATTTATGATGAAAAGAACATTTTATATCGCCCTTACATTAACCGCCCTTATTTTCACGCAAGCTTGTAATAATCGCAAAGCCAAAAACTACAACAAAATAAATCAGGCAAATGAGGAAGGTATTTCGTTTGTAAAAAGTGCGCTTGAATCGGGTGCGGCCGAAATAAAAGCCTCTCAGTTAGCTTTAACCAATTCTAAAAACCCAGAGGTATTGGAGTTTGCAAAAATGTTAATTGCCGACCATACTAATGCGGATGCTGAATTGAAGCAGATAGCTGGCAGCAAGACACCAAACGATACGCTCACCGTTGCCCACCAGCAATTGTTAAGCAGTTTATCTAAAAAAACGGGGCAGAAATTTGATAAAGAGTACATGCAGGCAATGGTTAACGACCATGAAAATGCCATACTCGTTTTTAAAAAGGGTGAAGATAATATAGACAAGAAGCTAAAAAGCTACGCCGACAAAACTTTGCCAACACTTCAGGATCATCTAAAAAAAGCAAATAGCATTTGCCTCGACTTAAAATAGTTTCAGTTGTTGTTGGGTGGGGGGCTTAGCTTTTCCAAAAACCGTGCGCCCGCCGTACTTCCACGAATCATTTCTTTCCTTTTCTATCACCTGGTCAAAATTGGCGTTGGGCGTAAAATCCTTTTCGGCCGCTTGGACTATATTGGTTAGGCGTTTAATGGCTTCGCTTTTTTCGCTGTTGCCCAATTTAGCTTTGTGGATGGCGGTTTGCAATACGCCTATGGTTTCGTCATAAACTTTGGTAGGCACCGGGAAGGGGTGGCCATCCTTACCACCATGCGCAAAAGAGAACCTTGCCGGGTCTTTAAACCTTGACGGTGTGCCGTGTATCACCTCGCTTACCAATGCCAGCGACTGCAGCGTGCGCGGGCCAAGGCCCTGCAGCAATAACAGATCTTCAAAATCCTTTGGCTGTTTTTCGTGCGCCAGCCACAGCACAGCGCCCAGGCGTTTCAGGTCAACATCCTTAGCCATTACCTCGTGATGGTTTGGCATCACCAGCCTGCTTATTTCTTTCAACATGCGGTCGGGCTGCTCGGCGGCTATCTGCATTACCCCGCTGCGCGAACCATTAGCCAGCTTATCGGCCATGTTCAATATCATCCCATTATTATGGCCGTGAATAGCCGTATGCGGGTCTTCTACAAAGGATGTAAGCTGTTCCGAATGCCAGTGATAGCGGCGTGCGGTTCGGCTTTTGTCGCTCATACCTTGCTGTACCACAGCCCATTTTCCTGTATCACTTAAAATAAAGTTGTGGGTATATAACTGGAAGCCATCCTGTATAGCGGTGTTATCAACCTTGGCGCTAAGCTTGCTGCATTTTACCAGGTAGTTACCATCAAGTCCGGTGGAGTTGCAAACGTTCAACAGTTCCTGCGGTGTTTTGGTGGATTGCTTGCCTTTGCCGCCACAAATATATATCCCCAAATCGCGGCTGTGTGGGTTAATGGCACGTTTTAAGGCACCCATCACCGAAGTGGTGATACCTGATGAATGCCAGTCCATACCCATCACCGCGCCCAAGCTCTGAAACCAGAACGGGTCGCTCAGGCGGCGCAAAACTTCATCCTTACCATAATCCATTACAATGGTTTCCATTACGGCCAGGCCCAGCTTTGCCATCCGTTCGGCAAGCCAAACGGGCACATAACCATAATGCAAAGGCAGATCGGCACTTCCTGAACGCTTCATGCTAACAAAGTTAGCAAAAAAATTAGATTTATTCTCTACCTGTCATCCTGAGCGCGAGCGAAGGACCTAATGCATGTGGGGAACCTGGCGGCGATTAGATGCTTCACTATCGTTCAGCATGACAAGTTTTTGCTTACACCTCAAACGCAACCTGTACATCGCTCCAAAATTCATCCAGCGCAATAATGCGGGGCTTGAAGAACGAGATCAGCTTTGGCCAGTCTTCTTTTTGAAATATGCTGACAGGGGAGATGCTGGTATAAATACGACTGACGGTTTTACCATATTCGTCGGCTGTGTGCAGCTGCCATTCCCAGTCTTCGTTCAGAGTGCTGTGCAGCATAGTTTTATAAGCGGTGAACTGTTCAAAAAATAACTGTTGTAATTCTTTATCAGGGTGGGTGATGTCGATGGAAATACTTGCCGTTTTATTATCGGCCTGCATGCGGAAGTAAATATGCTTAACGCCCGTTTTATAGTTGATCCAGTTAGTACGCAGGCCTTCGGCAGAAAGCACCGGGCTCATGTATTGCCCAAATGCCGTCCAGAATGCTTGTTTTAGCTGTGATGCCTGATCTTTAGAGTACATGAAAATAATAAAAATGACAAATAAATAGTTCTAAACAGCAAGATAGCCACTCGCTTCTTCGTTCCTCGCAATGACGCGGTAAAAGATCAGTTATTGATATCAAATTTCAAACTTACCTTCTCATCCATCGAGTTGCTTCCCAACACCAGTTTATATTCCCCAGGGTAAAGCTTCCATTTATTAGTGCTTAAATCCCATTTTTGTAACTCCCTGACCGGTATGCGAATGTTGGCGGTTTGTTGCCCGCCTTTGGATACGCCTACACGCTTAAATCCTTTCAATTCCTTTAACGGCATTCTATCCACGTTGGGATATTGAATATAAGCCTGCACAACCTCGTCGCCCTTAAATTCGCCGGTATTTTTAATGTTCACGCTAACACTGATGGTATCAGTAGGTTTGTATTTGGTTTTGAAGTTACCGTCTGCAGTGTAAGCAAATGTGGTGTAACTCATGCCAAAACCAAACGGATATTGTACCGGGCCGTCGTAATACCGATAGGTTCGGCCCTTCATGTTGTAGTCCTTGTAATCGGGCAGGTTGCTCAGCGATTTATAAAAAGTGACCGGCAAATGCCCCGATGGCGATACATCGCCGAATAAAATATCTGCCAGCGCATTGCCCCCCTGTTCGCCGGGGTACCAGGCCAGTATAACGGCATCGGCATAAGGTGCAATCGCTTCTATATCCACATCGCTGCCTGCGGTTATCACGGCTATAATGGGCTTCTTAACATCCCTTCGCAGACGTTTTAGGTATGCAATATGGCTTGCGGGCAAACTAATATCCAGTTTATCGCCACCGCCTGGCGCCAGGAAGGCGTCGCCTTCTTCGCCCTCGTTAACCGGCGACAAACCAAGTACCGCAATGGTCACATCGGCATTGCCTGCGGCCCAAACACCGCCAAAATGGGTAGTATCGCGGTTATCTGCGCCAAGGTCATACTCTACCCGGGCTGCAGGGCCAACAGCCGCAGTTATGCCCTCAACAAAGTTGATGACCTTGCCGGTGCCATGATAATTGCCTATCAGCGCGTCATACGACGTAGCATTGGGCCCCACAACCATGTAGCTGCTGTATTTACTTCGGCTGAGCGGTAATATCTGATTATCATTCTTTAAAAGTACCATACTTTGCTGTGCAACCTTGCGGGCAAGAGCCACATGCCGGGTATTATGCACGCTATCGGCACCGTAACCGTGATAAGGATTAAGCGATGCATCGTCGTAAAAACCAAGTTTAAACTGGGTACGCAACGTTGCCGATAACGCTTTATTTACATCGCTTGCTTTTAATAAACCGCGTTTAACCGCCTGCATTACATCATTCTGCAGCAGGGTAGAGCAATCCAGGTCTACGCCGGCTTTAATAGCCTCTGCAGCTACTATTACCTGGTCGGGCTGCGTTTTATGGCGCAGGTAAATATCATCCAAGGCGCCGCAATCGGTAACTACATGGCCCTTAAATTTCCATTCGTTCATCAAAATATCTTTCAGCAGGGTATTGCTGGTGCAGCAGGGCTCGTTATTCACGCGGTTATAGGCACACATAATGCTTTCTACGCCGCCATCAACCAGGTATTTAAACGAGTACAGGTAAGTTTCGCGCAGGTCTTTTTCGTCGATAATAGCATCAAATTCGTGCCTGCCGGCTTCGGGGCCGCTGTGTACTGCGTAGTGTTTAGCGGTTGCGCTGGCTTTTAAGTAATGCGGGTCGTCGCCCTGCAGCCCTTTTACAAATGCGCCGCCCATGCGCGAGGTCAAAAAAGGATCTTCGCCGTAAGTTTCCTGTCCGCGGCCCCAGCGCGGGTCGCGGAAGATGTTGATATTGGGTGTCCAAAAGGTAAGGCCCATATATTGCAGACGCCTGCCCATATTGGTAGAGAGGTTGTACTTTGCCCTTGCTTCGGTGGATATAACGGTTGATACCTGTCTAAGCAGGTCATCGTTAAAGGTTGCCGCCATGCCAATAGCCTGGGGGAATATGGTTGCCTCGCCAGCTCTTGCCACGCCGTGCAGCGCCTCGTTCCACCAGTTATAAGCAGGTATGCCCAGCCGGGGCACTGCTTTACTTTGATAGCCTAACAGGGCTATTTTTTCATCCAACGTTAGGCGCAATACAAGGTCTTTTACACGAGCGTCTAATGGCTTCTTGCTGTCTTTATAGATCATTTTTTGCTGCGCGATAACCGTTATCGGCATTAAAAATGAAAGCAGCAGGTAACAGAAACGAGTTTTCATACAGGCAGGATAAAGGGAATGCTAACTTAAAAGAAATAGGCCGTTCTGCCAATTATTTTGTGTGTAAATGTTAGCTTTGAGCTTGCACCTATTGCTTCATCAACCCATGAACATGAAATACTTAACGCTACTTTTACTCCTTTTTAGCTCACTAACCTTTGCCCAACAGGCACCAAAGCCTTATGGGCCGCTGCCCACACTGGGCCAGCTTAACTGGCAGGAAACGGGCATGTACTGCATTATACACTGGGGTGTAGATACTTATACCGACAAGGAATGGGGCTATGGCGACGAAAGTCCTGGTTTGATTAACCCCTCCAACTTTAGCGCAATGCAAATTGTTGGTGCGGCAAAGGCGGGTGGCTTTAAGGGCATCGTAGTGGTGGCCAAGCATCACGATGGTTTTTGCCTGTGGCCAACAAAAACAACCGAACATAACATCAGTAAAAGCCCGTACAAAAATGGCAAAGGTGATATCCTGCGCGAATACCGCGAGGCATGCGATAAACTGGGTATGAAGATGGGCGTTTACTGCTCGCCGTGGGACAGGAACAGCGCCTTGTACGGTAAGCCTGAGTATGTTACGCAGATCTATCGCGAGCAGCTAAAAGAGCTTTACAGTAATTACGGCCCGTTATTTATATCGTGGCATGATGGCGCCAACGGCGGCGACGGCTATTATGGCGGGGCGCGAGAGGAACGAAAAATAGACCGCTCCGTCTACTACGGCTGGGACGAAACTTGGGGAATTACCCGTAAAATGCAGCCCAACGCGGTAATATTTGGCGATGTTGGCCCTGATGTGCGCTGGGTAGGTAACGAGCGCGGCCAGGCCGGCGAAACCAGCTGGGCCACCTATACACCGCATGCCCCGGATGCGGGTAAAAAGCCAGGCAACGGTTATGTGAAAGACTATGAAGGTACCGAAGGTCACCGCGACGGAAAATACTGGATGCCAGCCGAGTGTGACGTATCGTTAAGGCCGGGATGGTTCTACCACCAGCGGCAGGATGATTCTGTGAAAACGCCGGGAGCGCTGTTAAGGCTTTATTACCAAAGCGTAGGCCGCGGCGCGGCGCTCGACCTTGGCCTGTCACCCGATAGGACAGGGCAATTAAGTGCCAACGATGTGGCCTCATTGAAAGCTTTTGGAGATATCTTAAAACGCACTTTCGCGGTTAACCTTGCTAAGGGCGCAACGCCTACCGCAAGCAACACCAGAGGGCGCAACCAAGCGAAATTTGGCCCTGCAAACCTGTTAGATGCTGATAGATATACTTACTGGTCTACAGACGATAAGGTGCATACACCTCAATTGATACTTGATATGCATCAGCCCCAAACGTTTAACGTGATACGCCTTCGCGAAAACATAAAACTTGGCCAGCGGATAGAAGAAGCAGCCATAGATGCCTGGCAAAACGGCCGGTGGAAAGAGGTAGCAAAAGCCACCAGTATTGGTGGCAACAGGCTTATAAAACTGGATAACGATGTTACCACAAGCAAGGTGCGGCTGCGCGTTATCAAGTCGCCGGTTTGTATTGCGCTGAGCGATTTCGGGCTTTATAAAGAGGCGAAATTTAATGACGTATCATCCTTAATGGATAATAAAACACCACCCAAATTTTGAGATGAATATTAGAAAATTCTTGAATTTTTTCGGGGTTTTTTCGGTGCTTTTTGTAAATGTTTCTGCGCAGAATAAGGCGCTTTTTGATGCTGGAGAAGAACCCAGGCTGATCTCGCGGCAATTTGCTTTTACGGAAGGGCCGGCGGTAAATAAAGCCGGAAATATCTTCTTCACCGACCAGCCGAATAACCGTATCTGGAAGTACGGTAACGATGGGAAGCTCGCCGTTTTTATGGAGAATGCCGGCAGGCCGAACGGCATGTATTTTGACCGTAAAGGTAACCTCATAGTATGTGCCGATGAGCATAACCGGCTTTGGAAAATAAGCCCGGACGGAAAGGTTAAGGTACTGCTCAAAGATCTTAACGGCAAATTGCTTAACGGCCCCAACGACCTGTGGGTAGACAAAAAAGGCGGCATCTATTTTACCGACCCATATTACCAGCGCGATTACTGGACACGCACCAAAACCGAACTGGAAGGACAAAAGGTTTACTACCTGGTTAACAGTGCGGTGCAGCCTGTTATTGCAGATGAAACTTTAAAAAAGCCAAACGGCATTGTGGGTACGCCGGACGATAACTACTTGTATGTTGCCGATATTGGCGATGGTAAAATATACAAGTTCAATATTGATACCGATGGCACTTTAGACGACCGCCGGGTATTTGCAGAGCAAACTGCCGACGGTTTAACCCTTGATGAGCAGGGTAACCTGTACGCGGCAGGTAACGGTATAACCATTTACAACCCCAAGGGGCAAAAGATTGCCCATATAGCTGTTCCCGAACCATGGACTGCCAATGTTTGTTTTGGTGGAAAGGACAGGCGCACGTTGTTTATAACAGCATCAAAGGCTGTTTATGTAATGAAGATGAATGTAAGAGGGGTAGAATAATAACTTGTAAAAACCGTCATTGCGAGGCACGAAGCAATCTCCCTTGGAGCATATCGGTTATGCAAAGTTTTGAGATTGCTTCGTACCTCGCAATGACGGGCGGGTGAGATTCAGCCGACAACGTTTATTAACCCCCGGCTAATGTTTTCTTTGTACTTTTTCCCAAACGGAGCTTTGCTGCGTGGTAAAGTAGCGGATAATACCTGCTATTACCGCGTAGTTCATTACGCAAAAGTAGTAGGGGATAAAAAGCACTTTGATGCGGATGTGGCGCTCCTCCATAATATAGCCGAAGATGGCCAGGCAATAAAACAACGCCTGCCCGGCAAAAAGTACTTCGTATATAAAGCCCTTTCCTGCAAATGCTACGGCAAAGTTGGTAATAAACGCCACTATCAGAAAGAAGGGGGTCACCGTCCACCGCAGCACACGATGACTTACGTATTGGAACGACAGCACCGGATATTTAAAAGAAAACAACAGGTTTTTTAAACGTAATATAGATTGCATGCCCCCCGCTGCAATGCGGATCTTGCGCTTCAGCTCTTCCGATACATTTTCAGATGCGGTTTCCAGCGCGTAGGCTTCGGGTTCGTAAATAATGCGGTAACCTTTGGCGGCAATCAGCATAGATATCATAAAATCGTCCAATACGGTATCGGCAGGCACGTCCTGATACAGATCGCGCCTAACGCTGAACAGTTCGCCTGCCGCGCCCACTACCGAGTAAAGCTCCGAATCCCACTTTTTAAGCGCCGACTCGTACTTCCAGTAAAAACCTTCTCCGGCTGCGCTGGCATCGGCGCTGGCATCTATCTGCACCTGCTTTTCGCCAGCAACGGCGCCCACTGTTTTATCGCTGTAATGGCGGCAAATGCGGGTAATGGCTTCTGGGTTTAGAAAAGTGTTGGCATCGGTAAAAACCACAACTTCGGTTTCCACATACTCCATTGCCCGGTGTACGGCGGCAATTTTACCGGCTCGCCCGGGGCGGTGCAGCAGTTGTATCTGCGGGTGCAGGCCAATTATTTCGGCCGTCCTGTCTGTCGAGCCATCGGTTACAAATACAAATTTAAGTTTGCCTGCCGGGTAATTCAGCTGCAGGCTGTTGGCAATTTTTTGCGCTATAAAGTGTTCTTCGTTATAGGCGGCAACAACCAGCGTACAGGTAGGCAGGCTATCATCGGCGACAGCCGGTATAAAAGGTTTACCTTTAACAGCCCGTTTGATTTTTATGATAAAATACAGCAAAAACCCGTAACCGACAAAGGTGTAAAAGGCAACGAATAAACTTATCCAGAAGGTAAGTATCATGAAACTTTATTTATAGTGAAGCCTAATTCGGTACTATGCTTACTATGGGTAATATTCCACCAGATAGCGCGGAAAAGTATGCTGATGAAATCGTACTTTTTTTCCTTAATGTAGTTTACAATATTGCGCGGTACAACAAGTAAAACAAAGTAAAAATAAAACACAAGGGCTTTTAAGGCAGGCGCGTTATGGCGGATGAAAAGGATGCGGTTGCGGTTCATAAAGTACTCTTTAAAAGCGCTGTTCTTGCCCACCGTCATTGATTCTTTGTGGTAAATAACGGCGTCGCCGCGCACCCAGGCCTGGTAGCCAGATCTGTTAATGCGTTCGCCCCAGTCTACTTCCTCGTAATAAATAAAGAAGTTATCGGCCATTAAGCCGGCCTTTTCGCAGGTTTCTTTTTTAACCATCATGGCACCGCCATGGCAGTAACCTGTTTGCCCCAGCAGGTTATCATACTGCCCTACGTCCTTCTCGTTTTTACCGATAGCGCGGTTACGGCAGGTGTAATAATCAACCTGGGTAAAGCCTACATACTGTATAATGCTTCTGTCGAAATCATAAACAAGTTTGGGCGATATAATGCCTACCTGTGGGTGGGTGTCTAAAATATCTACCAGTTTCTGGACCAGGCCGGGCGTAAATTCGGTATCGTTATTCACCAGGAAATAGTAATCGCCGGTAGCCTGTGCAATACCAATATTGTTGCCGCCAGAGAAACCTAAATTACGTTCAGACCGTATAAACTTAACATCGGGGTATTTAACAGTCCATAATGGAATAGGGTTAACAGTACTGCCATTATCTACAACAATCACCTCAAGGTTCTGATAGGTGTTGGTTTGGGCAATTGATACTAAAAGCTCTTCTGTAACTTTGTCCTGGTTGAAATTTATGGTGACAACAGATACTTTTTTCATGCAGTATTTTTTAATGCCCTAATATTAGCAAAAGTTCAGTAAAAAAATTATTAAATTGAAGGATAAACCAGTTTTTAACGAAGCCGCATTAATTGACCAGAAAGCTGATGAGTTGGTGGCTTTGCTTCAAAAAGGTAGTGTTGATGCTAAACAAGCTAAAGCCATACAGCAAAAAATAAATAACGCTATTGATGAGGCATCCTTGCCAAAAACCATTGAGGCCTTTAAAGAACTGGATACCGACCGCGACAGGGTTGACCTGCTCAACGACCTGGAAATGTTGCTGTCGCAGCACCAGTTAGATACCGATGTTTCAAAAAAATACCTCACTCAAGAAAGGGTAAAAAAGTTTGTTATTATCATTATAGGCATCGTAATGATAACCCTGGGTATGGCCATGATCATAATGCCTGCGCCACCGTATTTTGAAATGTTTACGGTTTTTTATTTTAACGATAACGATGGGGTAACCCTAATGGACCTGATAGCATTGCTTATTGTGTTTACAGGCGTATATTTGTTTTTAAGCGCTTTACTAAAAAAGCGCACCGCATAACCTTAGTATGCCCGTATTAAAAAAAATTCTGTTGGTTGACGATAACCCGATTGTTTTGGAGATGATGGGCAGGGCTTTGAGCAAAGAAGGGTTTTACTGCATGAAAGCCATTTCGGCAAATGCGGCGATGGATATGCTTAAACAAGAGCGGCCGGATATTATCCTGTCAGATTATCACATGCCCGATATGGATGGTTTTATGTTCAGGCAAAAGCTGATAGCCATGCCAGCGTATAAGGATATCCCTTTTATGTTCCTAACATCCGAGGTTGATAACGATCTGATGCTGGAAGGTATTAACCTGGAGGCAGTAGATTATATTTTGAAGGATACCCCGCTGCCGGTGGTGGTATCAAAAATAAACAACTTTTTAAATAGCGTGCGGGAGGAACATGAACGCACGCTGAAAGAGCTAAGCGTTGCGGCCATGGCGCTAAACCTGCATTCGGTGCCGCAAACGCTGCCGGCTGTAAACGGTTTCGAAATTGATTTTTGGCATAAATCTTTCCAGAACTACCCCGGTGGCGATTTTATTGATTTTATTACGATTGATGAGCGGCATACCTTTGTGGTTTTAGGCGATGTAATGGGGAAGAAGTGGGGCGCATGGTATTTTTCGTTCGGCTTTTTAAGTTATATACGTGCCGCAGTGCGCATCTGCATATCCGAGGGCAATTTCTCTACAAAAAGTATCCTGCAGAAAATTAACGCGGTGGTGTATCACGATCCGGTAGTGAACGATGTACTGTCGAGCTTGTCGCTTATTATGATCGATACCGCTGCCTCGGCCATAACCTACTCGGGCGCGGGCGACCTGCCCTTGCTTTATTTTAACCACGCCGATGGCAGCCTAACACAGATACGGTCGGGCGGGATGTTGCTTGGCCTGATGCCCGATGGGGATTTTGACGAGGTGACGCTAAAACTTACCAACGGCGACAGACTGTTTGCATTTACAGATGGGATTATTGATTTTGAGACGGAAAAAGGAAAAAAAACCGATTACGAGACCTTTACCACGGCCGTAACACCCTTCCTGACCCAGTCTTTTGCCAGTTTTAAACAAAGCGGGTTTTTAAAAGAAAAGGCAACTGCACATATTGATGATTGCAGCTTAATTTATTTACAAAAAACAAGTTCATGATATTAAGAACCAACACGCAAAATAATGCTTTGATAGCTGATATACAGGTAAAGGAAGCAAACCTTACCGTATCTGACAGTTTTAAAGACGAGATGACAAAGCTGATTGACCACGGAAACAAATACATTATTGTAAATTTTGAGCAGGTGATATATGTAGACAGTTCGTTTCTGGGTGCGCTGGTTTCATCGCTTAAATATGCCATAGCCAACAAGGCAGAAATAGTGGTGGCCGGGTTGAATAAAGATGTAGCGGGTTTGTTTCAGTTGATCAGGCTTGATAAGGCATTTATGATATATGGTTCGGTAGCAGATGCCGCTGAGCGTAAAAGCTAATATTATGCACGATGCCAGCTTAAAAAAGTTTGCGTTCAATAACCTTGCCGAGAGCCTTTATCCATCGATGATCGATATCATCGACCATATTACCAACACAGGTAAGGTAAGCGATAGTACGGTATCTAAATTAAAGTTAGTGTTAGTTGAAATGCTTACCAACTCGTTAAAACACTCGGGCGGGGGCGAAACTATTATTGAAGTTGCTGTAACCGGCGCGCAGATAGCCATTAAAAAAATTGATACCGGTAACGGGCTTACCATTAGCAGTAACCAAAATTTGATGGTATGGCCCTTGCCGGGCAAGCATCACGGCAATAAGGTTATTACGGTTTATACCGATGCCAGTGCCATTTTGAACGCCAGGTTAACAAACAATTGCAGGCTTCAGTTTTTTATAGAAGAGGTAACGGAAACAGGTCCGCTTGATATTAATACCCTGACAGAACATTTTGGGCTGATGATAATTACCCGTGCATGCGATACATTTACTTATGAATTTGATATTGATACGTGTACAAATAACTTTACCGCGATAATAAATAAGATGTAAAGCAGCGTATGCAAAGCCATAAACAAGCCACAGCGGATAACAAAAGTCCGGTCTATTTTTCAAATTTAGATAGCGTAAGGGCAATAGCTGCCCTGATGGTAGTGGTATCGCATATCGAATATCATAAAACCGAATACGGGTTACAGCAACTGGCAATAAGCCTGCAAAACTTTGGTAAAATAGGTGTAACTATATTTTTTGCGCTCAGCGGTTTTTTGATCACCTACCTGCTGCTGGTCGAAAAGAAGAAATATCAAACCGTAAGCCTCAAAGATTTTTACATACGCCGCATCCTTCGTATTTGGCCGCTGTATTTTTTGGTGGTTATAATAGGTTTCTTTGTATACCCGGCTAAAGGCTCGTCTACCGCGCTATGGCTAAGCGTGTTTTTTTTACCAAACCTTGCTTTTTGCCTAAAAATGCTTCCCTCCATATTCGACCCGATATGGTCTATCGGCACCGAAGAACAATTTTATATTTTTCATCCCCACATTTTTAAAATAAAGAAGCCCGAGAACATTTTTAACGCGCTTATCATCATAACAGGCATGTTGATAATCATCAATATCGCGGTGCGCAATTTCCCGGTAAACACCCCGTTCACAAGAAATTTAGGGCTTTTTTTATATTATGCCCGGTTTGACAATATGATGATCGGGGCAATTGTAGCAACGCTTTATTACAATACCAAACATCACGCGTTTACATTCAGGTTTCAGAAGCTCTTCGACTGGTTTTTTACCCGCGTTGCACAATGGTTGTCAATTACGGCTTTTATAATATTTATTTACTTTTATTTAAAGCACGAAATACCACAGGGCGATATGGTTATGGCTCTGTTGGCGGCCCTGCTTATTGTAAATTTATGTGAGCCCGCCACAAGTATTTTTAATTTGAAGAGCAGGCCTTTACAGTACATGGGCAAAATATCTTACGGGATATACCTGCTGCACAAATATCCCCTGTTCCTGGTATTCTACCTGGTAAAAAGGTATATGAACGGCACCGGTGTGTTGGTGCAAAATATCGTAATTTATGTTGTAACCTTAGTTGCGGTGGTTGCGCTGGCTACTTTATCATATTATGGTTACGAACGTTATTTCCTTCGTATAAAAGCCCGCTTTCAGAAGGTAGCTTCGCACAGTTGATTTGGTGCGCGAGCTTAAACGAATACAATCAGCACAATTAGCATTTGCCCGGTTTAGCGCACGAATACAATGATAAACAGTTTTAAATAAGTCTTTTTGCAGATGGTACAAAAACCTTCCCTGGGTTTTATAAAGGCGTTGTTATAAAACGCAGGGGAATTTGTTTAATAACTGCATGTGTGTAACTTCGGCGTGTGCCGGTATAGCTAAATCAGCAGGCATTGCTAATCTTCCATCACCTAACAGGAAAAATTAATGAACACATTTTTAAGAAAACTTACTTTAATATTAACAGTAAGCTTAGGGTTACTCACCGCAACTTTGGCGCAAACGGTTAAAGAATGGAAGGTTTATTCGCCAGATCGTTCCCTTCAAATAAACCTTGAATTAAATAACGGCAGTTTGAGCTATTATGTGCAAAATAACGGCGCCGATATCATCCGTCGCTCAAAACTGGGAATTGAAAGCTCTACTGATAAATTTACCGGCGAACTGAGTTTTGTGAACGAACTTACCCGTAAAATTAACGAAATATATACCCTGCCTGCAGGGAAAACCGGGGTATATCGTGCAAACGCTAACCAGGCGAGCATCACCTTTGCAAACGGGCAACAAAACCAGGTAACTATTGATTTGCGCGCGTATAACGATGGTGTGGCCTTCAGGTATCGTTTTCCCGATTCAGCTAAAACCTATACGCTGGTAAAGGAACTTACAGAATTTGCCGTGCCCGAAGCCTCTGCATGGATGCAGCCCTATGGCCACGACCCGGCTTACGAAAATGTATTTAAAAATGGCATACCAGCCGGAACCGCCGCCAAAGATAGCAGCGGCTGGGCTTTTCCCGCCCTTTTTCATACCAAAGATCATTGGTTGTTTATAGCAGAAAGTAACACTACTGCCGATAACGCTGCCATGCACCTGCAGCAAAACTGCGATAACGGCGTGTATAAAATGGCGTTCCCGCTGGCAGGCGAAGGGTTGGGGCAGGGTAGCCCGTACCCGGTTGCAGTAACGCCCTTCGCAACCGCGTGGCGGCTTATTATTGCCGGTAAAAATACCGCCGCTATAGTACAGTCAAACCTGGTTAATAACTTAGCGCAGCCAAATGCTATCGGCAGTGTATCGTGGGTTAAACCCGGCCGATCGTCATGGAGCTGGTGGAGCGACCATGCAAGCAGCCGTAATATAACAACGATGAAACGTTTCATCGACCTGTCGGCTAAAATGAATTGGGAATATTCACTGGTAGATGCTAACTGGAATATACCCACTGAAGGCGGTACAATAGAGGATCTGGTTAAATACGCAAAGCAGAACGATGTAAAACTAACTTTATGGTATAACTCTGGCGGGCCCCATAATAACGTTACCGAACAACCGCGCGATGTGATGTTTAACCCGGATACCCGTAAACTGGAGATGAAAAAACTTCACGATTGGGGAGTTAAAGCCATTAAAGTTGATTTTTTTCAAAGCGATAAACAGGATGTTATGAAGCTGTACCTGGATATTTTAAAGGACGCCGCCCAGCAGCAGATCATGGTGATATTTCATGGAAGTACCATGCCGCGGGGCTGGGCACGAACATACCCCAATCTGCTATCAATGGAGTCGGTACGCGGGGCAGAGAACTATGGATGGGATCCCCGATTTGCGATGGATGCCGCTGAATTAAACACCATATACGTTTATACCCGCAACGTGGCCGGTTCTATGGATTATACGCCGGTAACATTTTCGGATTATAAATGTTGCCCCCATACTACCACCAACACCCACGAACTGGCTTTAAGCGTGGTATTTGAATCGGGTATGATGCATTTTGCCGACAGCGATTCATCGTACCTGAGCCAGGATGCGGCTGTAAAAAAGTTTTTAAGCGATGTGCCCAGCGCCTGGGATGAAACCAGGTTGATACAGGGCGAGCCCGGTAAAGACGCCGTTATAGCAAGGCGTAAAGGCAAAAACTGGTATATTGCCGGTATTAACGGCGAAAATGTTTCTAAAAACTACACCATAAGCCTGCCGTTTTTAGACCACAAAAAAAGTTATCGGGGGACCCTATTTACTGATGGCAGTACCACACGCACATCGTTCATAACGATGTGGTAAAGAAAAAAGACAACAAACTTATGGTTACCATGATGCCGAAAGGTGGGTTTGTGTTAGAACTAAAGCCCTGACCTAAGTAATTTAAAGCCCGGCTCAAAAGCCGGGCTTTTTGTTTTGCCAGGTTGCCATTTGGCTATACACGGCAGGTGTTTCATCATCTATATGCCTGTTGCCTGGTTATGCGCGCAGCAAATCCCGGGCTGATCTTTACGGGGAAGTAATTAACTGGACTAAACCATTTATATTTATTGGACTATTTAGCTCGTTTGCAGAATTATAAAATTTGAACATGGCCCTGCTGCGCCTCTAAAAGTATAATTTACAATTAAACCCATTACAATGTCCATTTCAGAAATTGTTTACCAGCGCGAACTTACGCTTAACGCGGATGAATTTATTGACGTATTAAACCGCAGCACCCTTGCCGAGCGCCGCCCCGTTGACGATGCCGAACGCATAAAGGATATGCTGCAAAACGCCAACCTGATAGTTACCGCACGGTTGGATGGCAAACTGATTGGTTTATCGCGCGCGCTAACTGATTTTGCTTTTTGCACTTACCTCTCTGACCTTGCCGTAGACCAGGCGTATCAGCGATCGGGGATTGGAGTTAGGTTAATAGCCGAAACCAAAAAGCATTCGCCAAAAGCCAAACTCATATTGCTTGCTGCGCCGGCCGCTGTAAATTATTACCCGAAAACCGGTATGACCAATTTTGCACACTGCTTTCTGCTTGATGATGTAAACGACCTTATTATTAAAGACAAGTAAATCAGAGATATTTATCGCTTACCGGCAGGTGTTCACGTTCGGCGCACGTGAACACCGTGAACATTCATGAACGCTTGATTATCAGTTAGTTGATATTATTGGTGGCGCAACAGCGTCACCACCGCCAAAACTGGGTTTTACCCAAGTAATGCCTTGTTTATCAGCGACTAATAAATGATATTAGATATTTAAGGCCGCTGCACACCAACCCGCCGGTGCCAGGGCTGCGAATTTTAAGGCAAGCGCAGCCTGCCCCGCTATAAAAATGCTGCGATCAGGCCAGCCCTGATATACATCACAAAATTTATTTTTAACTTGATCGCTAAACCTGAATTATAAATGAAAAAAATTATTGGGTTGCCCTTTGCGGCTGCCGTTTTTGTATTGCTGTACGGCTGTAACCAAAAAAAGGATTACAGATCCTGGCCGCAATACAAAGGTTCAAATGAAAACATTCATTATTCTTCATTAACGGAGGTAGATACCACAAATGTTAGTCGGCTTCAGGTAGCGTGGACATACCACACCCGTGATGCCGACACCATAAACCATTCGCAGATACAGTGTAACCCTATTGTTGTTGATGGGGTACTGTACGGCACTACGCCAAAAATGAAGTTGTTTGCTATTGATGCCACCACCGGCCAGGAAAAATGGCAGTTTAACCCCTTCGATTCGCTGGCTAAGGACAAAAAAATGTTTTTTATCATGAACAATTCGCGCGGGGTGGCGTACTGGGCCAATGGTGAGGATAAACGGATATATTACAGCGCCGGGCCGTACCTTTATGCCATAAATGCCATAACCGGCAAAACCATCAGCAGCTTTGCCGATAAAGGCAAGCTTGACCTGCACGACGGCCTTGACCGCGACGTAAAAGACCTGTTTGTTACCGCAACCTCGCCGCCTATCATGTACCGTAATATTATGGTAATGGGCACGCGTGTAGACGAGGGCGCGCACGCGGCACCCGGTCACATCCGGGCCTTTGATGTGCTTACCGGCAAACAGGTATGGATATTCCACACCATCCCGCACCCCGGCGAACCGGGTTTCGAATCGTGGGAGGACAAAAACGCCTGGAAATACATCGGCGGTGCAAATGCCTGGTCGGGCTTTAGCCTTGATGAAAAGCGAGGTATTGTTTATGGCTGCACAGGCTCGGCATCGTACGATTGGTATGGCGGAAAACGCCTGGGCAATAACTTGTACGCCGATTGCCTGCTGGCGCTTGATGTAAAAACGGGCAAGCTTAAATGGCATTTTCAGGATATTCATCATGATGTTTGGGACAGGGATATCCCAACTGCGCCGGCATTGGTCACCATAAAAAAAGACGGAAAAAGTATTGATGCTGTTGCCGTTACCACCAAAACAGGTTTTATATTCACTTTCGACAGGGAAACCGGGAAACCCGTTTACGACATTGTAGAAAAACCGGTGCCAACCTTTACCGACCTGAAAGGCGAGAAGCTATCGCCAACACAGCCTTATCCAACTGCACCTGCCCCGTTTATGCGCCAGCTGGTAACCGAGCAGGAACTGAACCCGTATATGCCCGATAGCTCGCGTAAAGCGGTTTTGGCGGCCTTTAAAAGCTACCGTACCAATCATATGTTCAACGCGCCAACGCTTGGTGGAATAGTGGAATTTCCCGGGCTTGACGGAGGCGGCGAATGGGGTGGCCCGTCTTACGACCCCGAAACAGGTATCCTGTACGTTAACGCCAACGAAATGGCCTGGGCAATAAGCATGCTCACCGTTGACACCAAAGGCGCTGCGGGCGAAACCAACCTGCTTGCCGGGCAAAGGCTCTATCGATCGTACTGCATGACCTGCCACGGATCAGACCGCAAAGGAGCGGGTACTGTTCCCTCACTTATCAATATCAACAGAAAATATAATGCCTTGCAGTTTGATACGCTGATACAATCCGGCCGCAGGATGATGCCGGCTTTCAGGCAGCTTAAGCCCGCGGAGCGCAAAGCTATAGCTTCGTTTGTGCTGGATATCGGGAACGAGCAGCCTAAAAGCTTTATTGACGAATTTGGTAAAAACGACGAGTATTACCGCCTGCCGTACGCGATGGCCGGCTACAATAAATTTTTAAGCAAAGAGGGGTATCCCGGTATAAAACCACCCTGGGGCACCCTTAACGCTATCGACCTTAATACGGGTAAATTTGTTTGGAAAAGAGCTTTGGGGAACGATCCTGAATTTCCGCACGGAAAAGAAGATTCGGGTACCGAAAATTATGGTGCATCGGTTATAACCAAAGGCGGGCTGCTGTTTATTGCCGCCACCAAAGATGGTAAGTTCCGCGCTTTCAATAAAAGAACCGGTAAGCTGCTTTGGCAGGTTACATTGCCGGCGCCGGGTTACGCAACACCATCGGTTTACGAAATTGATGGAAAGCAATACATTGTGATAGCCTGTGGCGGCGGTAAAATGAATACAAAGTCGGGCGATAGCTATGTGGCGTTCGCCCTGCCGTCAAAATGATCTGACATGAGGAAATATAATTTATTGATCGTTTTTATAGCTGCAGCGCAGCTTGCATCGGCACAGTTTAGCTTTAACATGTTCCAGACCGGGCATTGCCGCGATACGCCGGTTTACGACAGGATAAACGCATCGTACAACGCCCAACCAACAAAACCTACTATTGACGGCGAACCCATTTACGAAGACCACCCCGTTTGTTTTAATGTGAACGACTTGGGCACTTCAAGCGCTTACGACGTACGTAAATCAGCCTATTTAGATTTACTTTCGGGGGCTTTTGGACATACTTACGGCTGTCATGACATCTGGCAGATGTATTCGCCCAAGCACGAGCCGCTAAACGGCCCGCACATGTTTTGGTACGTTGCTGTTGATTTGCCGGGCGCCAACCAGATGCGCTATGTACGGAGGTTGATGGAATCGCACCCGTTGCTGGACAGGGTACCCGACCAGTCGGTGGTGCTGGAAAACGACAAGCCCGCGCCCGGGCGTATCCAGGCAGCGCGCGGTACAGATTATATATTTGTTTACTCGGCCAGCGGTGAGCCGTTTACTGTGGTTGCCAATAAAATATCAGGTAACACCTTAAACGCTTACTGGTATAACCCGCGCGATGGTAAAACCCGGGATGCCGGAACAGTTTCAAACCGGCGGGACAATAAATTCAGCCCGCCGTCAAACGGTTACGGGCAAGATTGGGTACTGGTTTTAGATGATGCCGCTAAACAATACCAAAAGCTGTAAGCATTTTATAACCTGTTTAATTTGCGTGGCAGCAAACGGCAGGCAATTGCTGTAACTTATAGCGATTTAAATAATTTTTTGCATTAAATAATCGTTAAAATAACGTACATTTAATGTAACCAAATTGTTAAGCCCATGCGCGCGCTTTCCTGTTTTTTGCTTACACTGTGCTTTGCAGTGTGTTTTACTGCCGTAAAAGGGCAGGGGCAGCAGGTGCGCGTAGATTTTTATAAAGACCCATTTACTGTTGTGGTAGATAGGTCTGTTATGGTAGATATCCCGCAGCAGTTTAGCTCTGAAAGTTTCAAAAAAGGATATGCCGCGGTTAACGCGGCAAAGTGCCGGCCCATCATAGATTCGCTTTTGGCCTATAAGCAAGAACATCAGCTTAACGACTGGTTGTATTACCAGCTTGTTCGCCGGGTAGCGCAGCAAATAAGCCCTAAGGAAGAAAATTATGGCAGGTACACTTTTTATAAGTGGTTTATGCTAAATAAATCGGGATATGATGCGCGTTTGGCGCTAACAAGTAACAAGGTGATATTTTATGTTTACAACACCGAAGATATCAGCGATATACCATACTTTATGATCAA
Source organism: Mucilaginibacter sp. 14171R-50 (assembly GCF_010093045.1). Classification (NCBI taxonomy): domain Bacteria; kingdom Pseudomonadati; phylum Bacteroidota; class Sphingobacteriia; order Sphingobacteriales; family Sphingobacteriaceae; genus Mucilaginibacter; species Mucilaginibacter sp. 14171R-50. The sequence continues at coordinate 3,453,407 of NZ_CP048115.1, forward strand.
TGGCAAGCAATACGTTTGCCTTAATATTCATGATTATGCTAACGCCAACCTTAACGACGACCCGCCTGTACCCGTAAATATCGCTATAGCCGGGGCAACGGGAGCGTTCTCGTACCGGGTAACCATGATGCCCGATTTTATGCCCGAGCACGACATCGAGAAACAGGTATCGTTTGAGTACGATCATAAGAAATATTATTTTAAGGTAAAGCTGAATACCGATCAGCAAAAGGCGTTTAACAATTACCCGGGTGTTAGTTTCGAAACATACTTTAATATCCCGCTGAGTAAAGAAACTTACGGATCGCTTATCCCATTGTTAAAAAAGAATATGAAAGGGATGAACGAGCAAAAGGGCGTAGACTACCTGATGCGCTTTACCCGCTATGCGTTTTTATATGAGAATGATAATGACAACTACGGCAAAGAGAAACGCCTGTCGCCGGGAGAAACACTGGCCGCCAATTACAGCGATTGCGATGACCGCGCGGCCTTGTTCTTTTACCTGGTAAAAGAAATATATAACCTGCCCATGATAGCCCTGCTTTATCCCACCCACATTACCATGGCGGTTGAGTTTAGCCAGCCGGTGGGCTACCCAATTGTGTACAAGGGTAAAACCTACTCGATATGCGAGCCAACCCCTCAGGCCGAAAATTTAGGCGTAGGGCAATTGTCGGCCAAACTGAAAAGTACGCCGTATCACGTAGTGTATGCTTATGAACCTTCGGGCAGATAACTAATCTCTACAAAAAGTTATCACTTTCTCTGTAAGCAGCAATAACCCTTTGTTCGCCCTCTTTACCGGGTTTTGAGTTACCGTGCTCCATGCCTAATACACCTTTGTAGCCTTTTTCGTGCAGGAATTTAAAGATATTCTTGTAGTTAACTTCGCCGGTGGTAGGTTCGTTACGGCCGGGGTTATCACCTATCTGGAAGTATGCGATCTCGTCCCAGGCAAGCTTAATATTGTTGATCATATTACCTTCATTTTTCTGCATGTGGTACATATCGTAGAGGATTTTGCAGCTTTGGCTGTTAACCCCTTTGCATATCATATAGGTTTGCGCGGATGTGCGCAGGTACAGATCGGGGGTATCGCTTAAAGGCTCAAGCACCATTACAATGCCATGCGGCTCCAATATTTCGGCACCTTTCCGTAAGGCAGTTATTACGTTCGCGTTTTGAATATCGAGGGGCAGGTTGCGGGCGAAATCGCCGGGTACAACGGTGGCTAACTTACCGCCGCAGCGTTTAGATACCTCAACCGCCTGCCGGCATCCCTTTAAAAAAATATCAACATGCTCTTGTTTGCCTGCTGCCAGTGTATTAGCCCCGTTACCACCTTTGTCGAGCACAAAGACACCCATAGCCATACCCAGCTTTGCCAGCAGGTTGCCAATTTTTTCCTGCTCGGCGGGCGGTCTGCCGCTCATGCCGTTATCCTCGATGCTCCGGAAGCCCTGGTCGTATATAAACTGTATCTGATCTAAAAAATTTGTACCTGCCGAGTTTTTAAACATGCCATCGTGCGGTGCATAGTTCATGTTAAAAGGCTTGCCGGGCGCCGCCGGCGCGCCCGTATTGCAACTTGTTGTGCTGGCCAAAACCGCGTTACCGGCTAAAAGCGAACTTGCTGCCAACGCGCTGTTTTTTAAGAATTTGCTTCTGTTCATGGTACAGGTGTTACAATTGATTGATAGTAAAAGGGCTGTAATATCACACTTTTTATGATAAATACTATACGCTTCTGTTATTTATATCGGCAGAAATTTGGTTATTGGTCTGGCTTTACAGCGTTGTTTTTAACGAACATTACTGCCATTAGCGCGCCCAAAAAGCCCAGCCCGGCCGATATCCGCATCACATTGGCATAAGCAGTTATAAAACTGCCGGTATATGCCTTGTTTATTTCACTTTTTTCCACCCCTGTAAATTCCGAGGGTGCTTTCGCGTTTCCTAAGTTAACAGCCTGTTTTACAACAGCTTGTTCCTGCGCATCGTCCAGCTTTAAATTTTTGATGCTGCCTTGCAATGCGCCCGAAAACAACAGCACCGCCAAAGCGCCCAATATCGCGTTAGCGAAAACATTGGCTACACGTGTAAGCGCGTTGTTTACACCTGACGCCGCGCCCGAGAAACGATCGCTTACCGAACCCATAACCGCCGCAGTAAGTGGGGCAACCGTAAACGACATCCCCAAACCAAGCACCAATATTCCTGGAAAAAAAGTGGTCCAATAATCTGCCGGACCGGCTGTTTGTTTCACAAAGGACAACAAAAACAACCCGGCACCTGCGATGGCAGGTCCCGCTATAAGGAATGATCGCGGCCCGTGTTTGTCGGCCAGCGCTCCTGCAAAACGCGCGACAACGATCATCAATATGGTAAATGGCAAAAACGTTAAGCCCGATTGCAGCTGGCTGTACCGCTGGACCTGTACCATATTTAAGCTCAGAAACAGCATGCCTGTGCTTAGGCCGGCATAAAGGAAGAGTGTAAGCAGGTTGGCACCGCTAAAGGTTGAATTTTTAAACAGCTGCAGCGGCATCATGGGGTTTTTACTGTGTTTTTCGATCAGCACGAAACCCGTTAATAAAACCAGGCCGCCAACCAACGTGATATACACCTGCCAATTGCCCGCGCCAACATCAGGTATACGCAAAAAACCGAAAGTAACGGCTGCAAGGCCCAAAGCAATGGCAATGGCGCCCGCAATATCAGGGGGTTGTTTGTTTTCGTCGCCCCGTATCTCTTTAACCTGCTTAGCCAGTATGATAAGGGCGGCTATGCCAATGGGTATGTTTATAAAAAAAATGTACCGCCACAAACCGGCATCGGCAAAGGCGCCGCCTAAAACGGGGCCGCCCATGGTAACCACAGTGGTAAAGGCGCTCCAGGTGCCAATGGCTTTGCCGCGCTCGGCCGGGTTGATAGAAGAAGAGATAAGTGATAAACTGCCGGGTATCATTAGTGCCCCGCCAATACCCTGCAGCATCCTGAATACGATAAGCAAAGTTACGCCCGGTGCAAAGCCGCAGGCTGCAGAGCCCGTAATAAAAATAAAAATACCTGTCATGAATATTCTTTTGCGCCCAAGCTTATCGCCCAGCGCCCCTCCAATGAGTATCAGCGAAGCCAGCATCAACAGGTAGGCGTTTAAGATCCAAAACAAGTCGGTGCCGCTGGCGCCAAGGCTTTTTTGCAGCGATGGCAATACCACGTTTAGCGCCGTGGCATCGATAAAGGCCATAGCCGATGCCATAATGGTTGATACCATTATCCATTTACCGGCTTTACTTCCCAATGCAACTGTAGGCATAGTAGTATAAGATTTTTAGTAAAACTAACAAAATGCCGGCTAAAGCATGCTCATAAAAAACAGGGGCTTAGTGTATCGAAATTTAAGCAGCTATTTGTTATTTGAAAAATACTTTGTAATTATGCCCTACCAATATACAAACTATCTACCGTCTCATTTTATGCTTCCACAAAAGGAATATCAAATGTGGCCCGATGCAGAGCTTTTAAATCTGCTAAGGCTGGACGACCGTAAGGCGTTTGAAACACTGTACAAAAAATATTCGGCCAAAGTTTACCAGGCAGCGTATAATCTGTTTCGCGACAAGGCCATCTGTGAAGATCTGGTGCAGGAGCTTTTTATCGACCTGTGGACAAAGCGACATAAGCTGAATATCTCTTCGCTGGAGTGGTACCTTAAGGTTGCCATTAAAAACCGTGTGCTGATGTACCTGCGCACCCAGCGGGCCACGCTTGATCTTTCGGCCATTGCCATGCTTACCGAAAAATATACCACGGATAGCAGGCTGCTTCAGGGGGATATCAGCAATATACTCGAAAATAATGTAGAGCGCCTTCCCGAAAAGTGCCGCCAGATATTTACATTAAGCCGTAAGGAATACCTTTCCAATAAAGAGATAGCTTCGCGTTTAAACATCTCGGTAAAAACCGTGGAAAATCAAATGACTATTGCCCTGCGCTACCTGCGCACCGGCCTTGGCGATTACCTGCCCATGATAGTGGCTGCGTTAATTATTTTGGCTCAAAGCTAAAAACAGAAAGCTATAACAGCAGTTCATAAAAAGCTTTGTGCTTTGGACTTTCTGCTTTCTGCTTCCGCCTTCCGCTCATCTCAAAAAATATTTCATCCGGCTTAGGGGGTAGGCATGCTAAACGCATCTTACACATATAAACCAATGAGAAAGTTTACTTTTCTGAGAAAAAAAATCCAGGCCAAAGACCGCTCTTTGCAGGAAAAACTTGTGACCAGGTATTTCGAGGACCTTGATCTGAACGATCAGGACCTGGAAGCCGGGCAATCAGGTTTTAACAGCAATGACGTATACAACCGCATTATCGACGATATCGATGCCATGCCGGTTAAACCTGCGGGCACAAATAAAAAATGGATGGTTGCTGCCTCATTGGTTGCTATAGCAGCATCTTCTGCGTTCATCTATCAATACCGTACCCAGGTGCTTGACGTGATATCTCCGATAGCGCAACGCCAGATTGTTACAATCAATGGCCAGGTGGCAAACCTAACCCTTGCCGACGGTACAAAAGTATGGCTTAACGGGGGCAGTAAGCTAAGTTACCCCGAAGCTTTCCGCGGCGATAAAAGGCAGATAACCTTAACCGGCGAAGCCTTTTTTGAAGTAGCGCACGATGCAACAAAAGCTTTTATCGTTCATACGGGCGATATTAAAACACAGGTATTAGGCACCAGCTTTAATGTAAAGGCTTACCCCGAAGATAAGTTTGTAAAAGTTGATGTAGCCACCGGAAAGGTTGGTGTGGTTGCACGGGCTGCTAAAACAGTATTCCTGCTGCCATCAGACGAGGTGATGGTAGATAAAGCAAACCACAGCGCAACTACCAGTAAGGGCGTTGATGTAAATACCCTTGCCGGCTGGAAGAGCGGCGACTTTAACGTAAAGAATATGCCGCTGCCCGAAGTATTGAACGCCATATATCATCGGTACAACATACAGGTAAAGGCTGATGCTAACCTTGTAAAATGTTCCATAACAGCCAATTTTACAAATGTATCGCTCCAAAACATCATCAAGATCATCTCGAAACTGGTGAGGGGCAGGGCATACGCCGATGGGCCTGGCTATTATTTAAAAGGCAAGGGCTGCTGACAAAAGAAAAACCAATTACAAAACAGATAACCAATTATCAATTAACCTAAATAAAACAGATGATGACATAAATACATAAAAAAACCCTGTTCAATAGGATTTTGAAACAGGGTGATTAAAATGCCGGGTTATTATTAAGTGTACGTTTCAGAGGTCGAATTCAGAACGCTGCACTTGAATTTCAAACACTTTAATTTATTCAAATCTATGAATATATCTCTATTTTCAAATGGAGTAGTTCGTTATGTATTAATATTAATGAAATTTACCTCGCTTGCCTGCTTTGTTGTTTGCCTGATGTGTTTTACAGCGGTTGCAAACAATTCGTATGGCCAGAAATTTTTAGAGCAACAGGTAACGCTTAAGTTTAAAAACCAAAAGCTTACCGATGCGCTTGAGAAGATTGCGGCCGATAAAAAAGTAAAATTTGCTTATGCGGATAATTTACTGAAGCCGACTTTCAGGGTTGATCTTAACGTAACTAACAAAAGCATCAGGGAGGTGCTTAATGAGGTTTTAACTCCGTTTAACCTCAGTTACAAAATTATTGATGATGTTGTGGTTATAGGCGAAGGACCGGCCGCTACAACACTTACAGGTATTACCTCGCAGGCGGTTCAAGCTGTAAAGGTGCAGGGTAGGGTGGTTGACGATACCAACCTGCCTTTACCGGGTGTAAGCGTAAAGCTTAAAGGCACCAACTTAGGCACGGTGACTGATGTTAACGGAAACTTTGTTTTAGACGTTCCAAATACTGATGGCACCCTTGTATTCAGCTTTATTGGCTTTACCACTAAAGAAGTGCCGCTTAACGGGCAAACTTCCGTTGGTAATATCCAGCTGGTGGCCTCACAAAGCTCGCTTAACGAGGTTGTAGTTATTGGTTACGGCACCCAAAAACGTGTCAACGTTATTGGCGCGGTTGACCAGGTAACATCAAAAGCCATTGAAGGCAAGCCCGCAGTAAACCTTACACAGGCCTTACAGGGTACATCGCCTAACTTAATAATACAGCAAACCAGTAACGAGCCCGGCGCTTATCAAACCATTAACATACGCGGTGTAAGTACATTTGGTGATAATAACCCGCTTATTGTAATTGACGGCATAACCGGGGGCGACCTTAACCTGTTAAACCCACAGGATATTGAGAGCGTATCTGTGTTGAAAGACGCCGGTAGCGCTGCAATTTATGGATCGCGTGCGGCAAATGGTGTAATACTGGTTACTACCAAAAAGGGGAGCAAAAACGCAGGAGCATCACTTACATATAATGGCCAGGGTGGCGTGCAGGTTCCGCATGTTGGTTACAAACCGGTACACTCTTACGAGAACGCCATTTTGCGCAACGAGGCGGTAGTAAATGCGGGTTTAACGCCAATTTACACCCCCGAGCAAATACGCCAGTTTCAAACCCAGGGCGATAACCAATGGTTTTTAGATGCTATCTTAAAGAACGCTGTTCAGCAAAGTCATAACCTTAGCCTGTCGGGCGGTAATGCTACATCTACCTACCTGGTATCAGCCGGCGTGCTTGATCAGCGCAGCAACCTGGTTGGCCCCGATTACGGTTTAAGGCGTTACAACTACCGTATGAACATGAGCACCGAGTTTGGCCGTTTAAAACTGACCAGCATTCTTTCATACGCCCGTACCGAGATAAAAGAGCACTCTTATAACACCGGTACGCTGATAGTTGATGCGGGCCGTACACCAACTTATTATCCCATTAAAGACGACCAGGGCAATTATTTAACCAATGATGTACTGGCAGAATTTAACCCGCTTGGTATCCTTGAAAAAGGGGGTTACCGCAGGCGCGATAACGATAATATTTTTGGAAACCTTACAGCCGAACTGGGCATCACTAAAGACCTGAAGTTGAAAGGTGTATTTGGTGGCACATTACTTTCTAACCACATGTTCGGTCGCGTTATGCAGGTTAATTACCTGCCAAAAGGCACGTATGGGTCTGACCGGAACACCAACGATGATAACAACAAAAATCTTTATATCAATACACAGTTCCTGGCGCAATACACCAAAACCTTTGCAAAAGATCATAACGTGGATATATTGTTAGGCGTTGCAAACGAATCGACAGATAACCAGAGCAATTACCTGCGGTTAAAATATACCGATCCTGAACTGGGTACGCCAATTACAGGTACAATTATTGAAACATCATCAACCGCAACAAACAACAACAGGTTAGAAACCAGCCTGAACTCCTTGTTCGGCCGCGCGTCGTACTCATTCAAAAACAAATACTACGGCGAGTTTGACTTCAGGATAGATGCTTCGTCAAAATTCGCAAAGCAAAACCGTGATGCATTTTTCCCATCGGTAACAGCAGGTTACCGCATTACCGAAGAAGACTTTATGCAAAACTACCGCGATAAGGTAGGCGACCTTAAGCTGCGTGCATCATACGGTATATTGGGTAACCAAAACGTTGGTATTTACCAGTTCCTGAATACTTATGGCGTATCAACAGGTTCGTATTATGCGTTTAATAACTTACCGGTAAGCACTACCGATATTAAATTTGCTAACCCTGATATCCGCTGGGAGCGCGCATCCACCTTTAACGTAGGTGCCGATGCAACATTCTTCAAGAACGCACTGACACTTTCTGTTGATTACTTCAACAAAATTACCCGCGATATCTTACTGCCGCCTGTAGTTCCCGGCGTATTTGGCGCATCGCTGCCCGACTATAATGCCGGCGAAGTACAAAACCGTGGCTGGGAAGTTAATCTGAATTATCGCTTAAAAACCGGCGCTTTCAACCACAGCTTTGCGTTGAACGTGGGTGATACCAAAAACAAGGTGTTGAAATTGGAAGGCGGCGACCAGCTAAAAGGTTACGACGAGATGCAGATCATCAACAAAGTTGGTTTACCTATCGGGTCGTACGTTGGTTTGGTTCGCGATGGCTATTTCCAAAATCTTGATGATATCAACAATGGCCCTAAACCGGCAGGCCTTAATGTGCAGCCCGGCGATAACCGGTATGTAGACGTGAATGGCGATGGTGTTATTGACGAGAACGATAAGTTTGTGTTGGGCAACGGTTTTCCGCGCTTAACGTTCGGCTTTACTTATAACATGACGTTCAAAGGTTTCGACTTTAACCTGTTTTTACAGGGTGTTGGCAAACGCAGCATGTTTGTAAGGGGCGAGCAGGTTGAGCCTTTCCACGTTAACTATTCGCAGGTTATTTACCAGCACCAGCTTGATTACTGGACACCGCAAAACCCCAATGCCCGGTACCCGCGCCTTGCGGCAAGTGGCAGCCAGTCTAACGAGAACAATTTCCGCCGGGGCTCTGATATGTACCTGTTTGATGGCTCATACCTAAGGGTTAAAAATGTACAAATAGGTTATACTTTACCCGTAGGTGTGGCCAAAACAATTGGCATGCGCAAAGTTAGGGCATACCTTACCGGGCAAAACGTGCTTACTTTCTCTGGTATGAAGTTTATCGATCCTGAGTCGACAGAATTAGGGGGTAATGTGAGTGCGGGTGGTGCAAACAGCGGCAGGTCGTACCCGTTGCCTGTTTATTATGGTTTTGGTATTGATATAACCCTTTAATCTATACAAACATGAAAAAATTTAATATCAACAAAATAGGGGTTGCATTATTACTGGCATTAAGTTTATCGGCCTGCAAGAAACTTGACCTTGCGCCCGAAAACAGGTTTACCGATGCCAATTACTGGACAACAACCGATAAAGCAAATAACGTTTTAAACACAGCTTATACACAAATATCAAACAGCGGGTATTTCTTTTCGCAGGAAGCGCTTTCTGACAATGCGTATATGGGCCGTGGCGATGCTTTTAATGCAGCATCGTTGGCCGCGGGCACTTACGACGCGTCATTAGGCCGTTTTAAAAGCGAATGGTACGACCATTACAACGGCATAAAAACCTGTAACATTTTCCTTGAAAATGTTGACCGCGTTACCGCTATGGATGCCGGGTTAAAAGCGCGCATGAAGGCTGAAGCGAGGTTTATACGCGCATGGCATTACTTTTTGCTGGAAACCTGGTGGGGCGATGTGCCGCTGATTGAGAAAGACCTTACCATTGACGAAGCGAAGACCATTTCGCGCACGCCAAAGGCACAGGTAGTCGACTTTGTATTGAAAGAACTTGATGCGGCTGCTGCCGACCTGCCGGTAAACACAGCTTTGGCGGATGCCGACAGGGGACGCGTAACCAAGGGCGCTGCTATTGCCTTAAAGGCAAGGGTACTGCTTTACGAGAGCCGTTGGGCTGATGTTGTGACCGAATGCGAAAAGCTGATAGGTAAAACCGATAACGGAACTTACGCGCTGTTCCCATCGTACGAAGGCTTGTTTTTGCCACAGAACGAATATAACAGCGAGGTGATGTTCGATCTGCAATACCTGCCGCCATCAGTGGGCAGCCGTTCGTATACCGAGTTCAGGGATCTGGCACCATTATCAGTAGGCGGCAGGCTTAACGCTGTTGCGCCAACACAGGAGCTGGTTGACAGCTACTTGATGCTGAACGGCAAAAAACCGGGCGAGTCGGGCTCAGGATATGACGAGAACAACCCGTATGTTGACCGCGACCCGCGTTTAACTTATACCGTTGTATATCATCTGTACAAATGGAAAAAACCGGATAACAGCATACAAACTATTTACACTAAACCCGGTTCAGACCCGGATCAGGAGCATCACTTTGATGAATATGCGCCCGGAGCGATTACCTCGCCAACCGGTTATTATACCCGTAAATACTACGACCCTACATCAACACCTGCCGACTTTGGTTCGGGCCTTAATTTGATACTCATCCGTTATGCAGATGTGCTGTTAATGTATGCCGAAGCAAAAATGGAACTTGGACAGCTTGATGCGAGCGTTTGGGACAAAACCATAAAACCAATACGTGCACGTGCAGGCTTTACCAATGCTGCCGCGCTTAACTTCCCGGCTGTTGGTGCTTCTGAGTTACGTGAGATAGTGCGCAACGAACGCCGCAGCGAGTTTGCCATGGAAGGCCTGCGCATATTTGACATACGCCGCTGGAAAATTGCCGACGATGTGTTGAATGGCTGGGCGCATGGCGCTAAGTTTGGCGCTGCCGGTGTAGATGGCGGTTATATACGCGCTAACCTGCGCACGTTTGATGCAAGCAAAAATTATTTATGGCCGATACCGAGGGACGAAAGGGCTATTAACCCCAACCTTACTCAAAACCCGGGCTGGTAATTCATTAAATATTTATAAAAAATTATAATTTATTAAGATCATGAAAAATATTTTTTACTGCCTGGTTGCAGGTATAGTAGCGCTGATGTTTGTATCTGGCTGCAAAAAAGATAAAACAATAGGTAATACAAACGTATCTGCGGTTAGCAACTTGTTTTTACCCGAAGATGGTAAATACATTAAGATTGCGTCAGGCGCATCGGGCTCTGTTTCGTTTGAATGGGAGCAGGCCCGCGCAGAAGATAACGGGTTGGTTTTATATGAAGTGGTATTCGATAAAGAGGGCGGTGATTTTTCACAGCCCCTTTATTCGGTGCCATCAGATGGTAACGGATTGTACAACAAGCTTACCGCATCGTTCAGCGATCTGAACAAAATTGCTACCCTGGCTGGTGTAAAGCCACAGGAATCGGGCAAGGTTATCTGGACAGTACGTTCATCAAAAGGTATTAATGCCGTCTCTTCCACACAAAAGCGCGTGGTTGAAATTGAGCGCCCTGCCGGCTTTACCGAAATACCAACCGAACTGTTTATAACAGGTACTGCAACCGAAGGTGGCGACGACCTGACCAAAGCCATCAAAATGAAACAAACCGCCCCGGGTAAATTTGAGGCGTTCACTTCGTTAAAAGCAGGCAGTTTCCACTTTGCTGACCGTACTACCGGTACACCGTCGACATTCTCGTATGATGGTACTAAGCTTACAGAAGGCGGCAATACAGAGTTTACCGGCTCAACCAAAGTTGAAAGGATAGAAGTTGATATGAATGTGGCATCGTACAAAACTACCGAGGTTACCAACGTAGGTTTATGGTTCTCTGCGGATAACAAGATATGGTTTGACCTTACTTATGCAGGCAATGGTACCTGGGAAGCAAATGATAAATCAATTGTATTCCACCAGGAATCATGGGGCCGCGACGAACGTTACAAGTTCAGGTTTACGTTCAAAAATGCCGATGGTTCAACAACAACCCAGTATTACGGCAGTGCAAATGCTGATAACAGCGCGGCAAATGCAGGTACACCGCCAACTTACTATTACATGTTGCCGGTAAACAACTCGCAGTACGATTATACATTTAAGTTTAACCACGATTTTGATAATAAAACTGCTGACATTAAAGTAATATTCAACGCTACCGTCCCTCAGTATACACACACGGTAACCGGTAACTAATCAGTATTATAAAACTGGTTTGCAGGGCCTCACGGCCTTGCAAACTTAACATCATTAAACTTTAGTTTATGAACAGCATCACCCAACATATAAAAAAAGTGGCTTTGGCCGGGCTTATCCCGGTTGTGCTTACTTCCTGCTTAAAGGACAAACCCTTCCCGCTTTATGGCAATAAGCCTACCCCAGCGGTTGATTATACCTTTGCTGCTACGGCCGATTCGCTGCAGGAGAAAACTTACACCACGTTTCTGTCTGCCAATGGTAATTATTTTGTGCAGAACAATGCCGGCAACACCAATTATAACTACTGGCCGCAGGCCCACACGCTTGATGTTTTTACCGACGCTTACTTGCGCACCAAGAACGATATTTACAAACAGCGCATGAAATCGTTATTAAATGGTACCCGCATTACCAATGGTAACAAATATCAGAACGAGTATTATGACGATATGGAGTGGCTGGCGCTTGCAAGCCTGCGTGCCTTTGAGGCAACCGGTGACAATGATTATATGAATGCCGCCAATATTTTATGGACCGACATAAAAACAGGCAAAAACGATAACCAGGGTGGTGGTATTGCCTGGAGAAAATCGCAGCTTGATTATAAAAATACCCCGGCAAATGCGCCCGCTATAATTTTCGCGGCCCGCCTTTACCGCTTAGAGCACAATGCCGACGATCTGGCCATTGCCAAAGAATTGTACTCGTGGTTGAAAACCACCCTGGTTGACCCGGGCAGCGGCATAGTTTGGGATGGTATTAACGGCGACCATGACGGGCAGATCAGCAAAAATAAATTTACTTATAACCAGGGTACGTTTATCGGCGCCGCGCTTGAGCTTTATAACGTTACCGGCGATGCCGCTTATTTAGCCGATGCTGTACGCACGGCATCAGCTACAATAAAAGATCTGGATATTGCACCGGGAGGCCTGCTGAGAAACGAAGGCCAGGGCGACGGTGGTTTGTTTAAAGGTATTTTGGTACGGTACTTAACCTTACTTACCCTTAAAGATGACGTTGCTGCCGCCGACCGCGAAGCTTACGCCAAATTTTTAAAATATAATGCCGAAACCTTATTTGTAAAAGGGATAAGCAGGCCCGACCTTATGGTTAGCCCCGACTGGAAATCAAAACCATCGGGCACTACAGACCTCACCACGCAGATAAGCGGGGTTACGATGATGGAAGCCGCAGCCACGTTAAAAGCAGCCGGCAAATTTTAAACACAGAGAGTTGGATCTTCCGGGCTATATTTGTCCGGAAGATTTTTTTATTTACCTATTTATGAATATGAAGAGAAGGCAATTTATTGGGAATACCACGGTATTGGGTGCCGGTGTTTTAATGAGCAAATTTTCGTTAGCGGCTAAGCCCGCTTTTCCTGTGGTAAGGGTACCTGTATCGCAGCGCAGGTTTAAAAGTGTATCGGTTGAAAAAGCTATAGCCGAATTTAAATCGAAAGTTAAAAACCCGGAACTGGGATGGCTTTTCGAAAATTGTTTCCCAAACACGCTGGATACAACGGTTACCTATAAGCTTGTCAATAATAAGCCCGATACCTATGTAATTACCGGCGATATTGACGCCATGTGGCTGCGCGATAGCAGCGCGCAGGTTTGGCCGTATATTGCCTTTATAAATAAAGACGCCGACCTAAAAAAACTGGTTGCAGGCGTAATAAACCGCCAGGTAACCTGTATACTGCGCGACCCTTACGCCAACGCCTTTTATGATGACCCTAACAAAGTAGGCGAGTGGAAGGATGATGTCACCGACATGAAACCCGGCCTGCACGAGCGCAAGTGGGAGATCGACTCGCTTTGCTACCCTATACGCCTGGCCTATAAATACTGGAAACTTACCGGCGATACATCGCCTTTTGATGGCAGGTGGAAAACCGCCATACAAAGCATTCTGAAAACATTTAAAGAGCAGCAGCGCAAGGAAAACGACGGGCCATACTCGTTTCAGCGCAGAACATCGTGGGCTACCGATGGTGTGCCGATGAACGGTTATGGTTACCCGGTTAAACCAAATGGCCTTATCTGCTCGGCGTTCCGCCCCAGTGATGATGCTACTATTTATTCGTACCTGGTACCTTCAAACTTCTTCGCGGTAACCAGCTTAAAACAGGCATCAGAAATGGTAAAAAGTATCTCAAAGGATGATGCTTTAGCCGCCGATTTATTGGCACTTGCAACCGAGGTTGACGCCGCGCTGCAAAAAAACGCTGTAATAGATCACCCGGATTACGGAAAAATATACGCTTACGAGGTGAACGGTTTTGGTAGTTACAACCTGATGGACGATGCCAACGTGCCGAGTTTATTAGGCATGCCATACCTTGATGCCGTAAAAAACACCGATCCCGTTTATATCAATACCCGCAAGATGTTATTGTCGTTAAACAACCCTTTCTTTTTTAAGGGCACGGCAGGCGAGGGGATTGGCGGCCCGCATATCGGCAAGGATATGATATGGCCGATAAGCATCATCATACGCGCTATAACCAGTAACAATGATGCCGAAATAAAGGAATGTATTGAAACGTTGCGCAAAACGCACGGCGGTACAGGTTTTATGCACGAGTCGTTCCATAAAAACGATCCTACAAAATTTACCCGTAAGTGGTTTGCCTGGGCTAACACTCTCTTTGGCGAGTTACTTTGGGAAACTTATACGCAAAAGCCTCAACTGTTAGGTTAAACTAATTGAGTTTGTATATTTACCAAACTTTATAACTGTAACATTAACATCTATTCATGAAAAACATTTTAAAGACCGTTTGCCTGGTGGCAGGGGTGTTTGCGAATAGCTTTGCCCATGCACAAGCTACCAAGGCGCCCGCTTATCCGCTGATTACGCACAATACCTATTTTAGCGTGTGGTCATTTTCTGACGACCTGAACGAATCTACCACCCGCCACTGGACGGGCAAAAACCAATCGATGTTGGGATTGATAAAAGTAGATGGTGAAACGTACAGGTTTATGGGTAAAATGCCGGTAAGTTACAAAAATTTAGTAGCCGATGGCGAAACAAAGCCTTATACGGCAAAATATACCGAAAGCAAACCGGCAGACGGGTGGGAAGCAACTGATTTTAACGATAAAGGCTGGAAAACGGGTACGGCGCCATTTGGCGACGATCCCAAGATGGCCAAAACACTTTGGAAATCCCGCGACCTGTGGGTGCGCCGTACCTTCATTTATAAAAAGTCGGAGCCTATAAATAAGCTTATCCTAAGACTACGTCATGACGACGATGCTGAGGTTTACCTTAACGGAGAAAAAATAGCGGTAGGGCCCGGCGCCAATGGCGACCTGCTGCCGGTTGACCTAAAAGGCGACGTTGCAGATAAGCTAAAGGATGGCGAGAACGTGCTTGCTATGCATTGCGTTAACACAGGCGGCGGTGCATGGCTGGATGCCGGTTTCGCCGATGAGTTAAAGCCGGTGATCAATATGGATGTTAAAACAGCTAAGCAAACTGGCGTTACCATTAACGCTACACAAACCATATATACCTTTAAATGTGGCGATGCTGATCTTAAACTAACATTTACATCGCCATTGCTGATGGATAATCTTAACCTGCTCTCGAGGCCGGTAACCTATATCACGTACAGCGTAAAGGCAAATAATAATAAAGCCCATGATGTAAAGGTTTACTTTGGCGCATCGGCAGATCTGGCGCGTAATAAACCTAACCAACCCGTTATAGCGCAGCGATATATACAAAAACAGCTATCTGTTTTAAAGGTTGGTACAAAAGAACAGCCGGTACTACAAAAGAAAGGCGACGACCTGCGTATAGATTGGGGCTACCTGTACGTGGCAGCCCCGGCGGCTGCAAAAGCTACGCAGTTTATCAGTAACGATATGCAGACTGCGGGGTCGTTTACGGGTAAATCAATGCCGGCTACAACCGCGGGCGGCGAGGGGGCGTTTTTAAACACGGTTATCCCGTTTGGCAGGGTTGGCAGTGCTGCTGTCGAAAGGTTTATCGAAGTAGGGTATGATGATGGTTTTTCGGTTCAATACTTTGGTAAAAAACTGAGGCCGTGGTGGAATAAAGAAGGTAGAAAAAACATGTTGGGCGAGCTGAAGCAAGCGGCTGTCGATTACAAAACGGTAATTGCTAAATGTAAGGCCTTTGACGATGCCATGAATGTGAAGGCATCAGCAGCGGGTGGTTTAGAATATGCCAAGCTTTGCGCCATTGCTTACAGGCAGGCCATTGCCGCGCATATGTTAACCCAAAGCCCTAAAGGCGAGATCCTGTGGTTATCTAAAGAGAATTTCAGCGGCGGTTTCATCAATACTGTTGATGTTACTTATCCTTCGGCGCCGTTGTTCTTAATTTATAACCCAAAGCTTGCCGAAGGTATGCTGAACGGCATCTTCGAGTTTAGTGAAACAGGTAAATTCAAACACCCTTTTGCCGCGCATGATCTGGGTACCTATCCCTTTGCCAACGGCCAAACTTACGGCGAAGGTATGCCGGTAGAAGAGTCTGGTAACATGCTGCTGCTGGTTGCTGCCATTGCAAAGGCCGAAGGTAATGCCAATTATGCTAAAAAGCATTGGGCAACTTTAACCACCTGGACAAATTACCTGATCAAAGAAGGGCTTGACCCAGCCAACCAGCTTTGTACCGACGACTTTGCAGGGCACCTGGCGCGTAACGCCAACTTATCGTTAAAAGCCATCAACGGTATTGGCGCTTACGCTATGCTGGCAGATATGCTTGGCCATAAAGCTACCGCTGCAAAATACCATACTATAGCAAAGGATTTTGTAGCTAAGTGGATGCAAATGGCCGACGCCGGCGACCACTACTCGCTGGTGTTTGAAAAGCCCGATACCTGGAGCCAGAAATATAACCTGGTTTGGGATAAACTGTTAGGATTGAAGCTGTTCCCTAAATCGGTTTACGAAAAGGAGATAAAATACTACCTTACCAAACAAAATGAATACGGCTTGCCGCTGGATAGCCGCAAAACGTATACAAAATCCGACTGGATAGTATGGACAGCGACGTTAGCGGATAATGCCAATGATTTTAAAGCGCTAACTGATCCTATTTATAAATACGCCACCGAAACATCGTCGCGCGTACCTATCAGCGACTGGCACGAAACCACCAACGGCAAACAGGTGGGTTTCCAGGCGCGCAGTGTGGTGGGCGGCTATTTTATGAAAGTGCTGGAACAGCAATGGCTTAAAAAGTAATTTTATATTGAGCGTAAACGAAGCGCCTGCGGTACTGTTATCATTTAGTACCTGCAGGCGCTTCGTTGCGTTTATACAACTGTTACTTATGATAAGCCTTTAACAGGTCTTCTACCAAAATGCCATTGATGGTTGTGCCGGCAAGGTTGCAATTGCTTATGGCAACGCCGCTTAAATCACAATTTGTTACAGTGCTGCCCGCCAGGTAGCAGTCTTCAAATTTGAGCGGACGTTGCCTGGCATTAGCGTCATAATTCGGGTGCCCTTCGGGGGGTAAACCTATGCTGTGGATATATGCCCCGCCTAATTGCGCGTAACAGATTTCCAGGTCGCTAAGGTTGGCATCAGATATTTTCATGTTGGTAGCCGAAACGTCGTTCATCTGCAAGCCATTAAGGCATGCCGTTTTAATTGTGGAGTTCTCCAGCATGGCCTCGCGCACGTTAAGCTGTTTTGCAGTGTTGATGATTTCTATCAATTCCATATTTATATTATTGGATATTACAAATCTGCATAAACTTATCAACCTGCGTAAGGTGCTTTTGCGTCAAAGAAGGGGCATAAAGCGACAAACACGGCGTCATTCTCCCCAGGCGGTGATAACCAGGTTTCGGTTGCCTCCATAGTTTCGATGCTCGCACAGGTAGATACCCTGCCAGGTACCCAGCGCCAACCTTCCATTACGAACAGGGATCTGTACCGAGCAACCCAGCATAGCAGCTTTTAAATGCGCGGGCATATCATCCGGGCCTTCATCATCGTGCCGATAGTCTGGATCGTTCTCGGGCACGGCCTTGTTAAAATACATTTCGAAATCTTGCCGTACAGTAGGGTCGGCATTTTCGTTGATACATAAAGCTGCCGAAGTATGTTGTATAAATACATGGCATATACCGATTTTGATCTCGCTTAGCTGTGGGATGGCGTTTACTACGTCGGCTGTAATAATATGAAAACCGCGCCGGCGCTGTTTCAGTTGCGTTATTTGCTGAAAAATTTTCATGGGTTGATGTCTTTAGATGATAGTAATACAAGTATCTGACACACAAGTTCGGTAAACAGATTTAAAATAGTGGTTTTGGCATACTACATATGTAGTATTTTATTACCTACTCCGTTGATTATCATAAATATTATTTATATATACATCATATTTATACAAACCAGAATATGAAGCGTATCCCCCTGGTCGTGATGTTCGTCGTTTTTCTTAGCCTTGGTGCATCGTCACAAACAACAAGGCAGCTTATCGATTCGGCCCGCGTAAACAAAACAACCAATTTCGCTAAGGTTGTCAAATTTGCAACACGCGCTTATGGGCAGGCCAGGGCCGAAAATCAAACGAAGTTACAAGGCGAAGCTGCCTTTATGATAGGCATGGGCAACTACCTTTCGGGCAACCCCGATAAAACGTTACGCTGGTATATCGAAGCCGAAAAACTTTATCAGGCTGCAGATTTTACCGACGGGCTGGCCGAGCTATACTCGGACATGGCGATACTATACCTGCGTTTGAAAAAGATGAAGGAAGCAGATGAGATCAGCCAAAAAGCAATTAGCTACGCCTTGCGAACCAAAAATAAACAGCGGCTGTCCGCCGCTATAAATAACAGGGGGTTGATGTTTTTAGATGGCGGCAAAATGGACAGCGCCATAACTTACTTCAGCAAAAGTTATGCTATCTATAAAGTTATCAAAGACAAAGTTGGTATGGCGTATGCGTTAGACTACATGGCTTCGGCATTATCCGAAAAAGGGCAATACGGCCCGGCCCTGTCTGCCATGAACGAGAGCAAGCAACTGCGCGCCGGTGTAGGCGATAAAACGGGAGAGGCCATAGCCGTAAATAATATAGGTGAGCTTTATCTAAAAATAAATAAGCCGGCCGAGGCTGCTCCTTATTTTATAGAAGCGGGAAAAAAGGCGCATGCGCTTAAATATGCCGCCCTTGAAACATATACGTACAGCCAGCTGGCTATAAGTTATAAAATGCAGGGAAAGTATAAAGAGGCTTTTGAAGCGCAGACAACCTACCTTGAGCTTACCCAGCAAGAACTGGACGCGAAGCGTAATAAAGACATTGAGGAGTTACAAACCAAATATGCTACCGACAAGAAAGAACAGGAAAACAAGCTGCTTTTAGCTAAAGCAAGAGAACAAAAGGCTGAGTTAAGCCGTAACCGGGTTGGTATTTACGCTTTGTTGGCCACTATTATATTTTTAGCCATTATATTTTACCTGGTTTACAACCGTTACCGCATTAAACAACAGGCACGCTTTCGCGAGGCGATGCTTGAGGAAGAACATTTGCGCACGCAGGCTATTATGGATGCCGAAGAGAACGAACGCCAGCGCCTTGCCCGTGAATTGCACGATGGTATTGGTCAAATGCTTTGCAGCGCCCGTATGCAGCTGGAATATTCACAATTAGATGATGGCCCGGCGGATGAAGATAACGCCGCCCTGCAGATGCTGGATGACTCTATAAAAGAGGTGCGCGACCTGTCGCACAGTATGATGCCGCCTTATATCCTCAACAAAAATCTGAGGGAGGCCATTGAGGAATTTATACACAGGCTTAATAATAAAGACCTGGTTAACATTTATACCGAATGGGTGAACACGGATAACATGCCGATAGATAAAACCACTACGCTTATGCTATACCGAAGCGTGCAGGAGATCATATCTAACGTGTTTAAGCATGCCCGGGCAAAAAATATTCATATCGAGCTGGTAAACCACGATACCGAACTTACCCTGATGATCGTAGACGATGGCGTAGGCTTTGACAAGGACAGCCTTTTGAAGACCAACAAAGGGCTGGGATTAAAGAATATCGAATCGCGCGTGGCGTACATCGGCGGTAGCCTGGCTATTGATGCTACGCCGGGCAGGGGGGTTACCTATGTTATCGAATTACCATTGTTAAGCGTAGCGTCGTGAGCAAATAATGGCCTGTTCAATATATTGCAAACAAAATCGCCGATGCGATTGCTTTAAGTAAAAACAGCTATGGATATTCAAATAAAGCCTGCAGAACTATACCGCGATAATGTTATCGCCTTACTAACCACCGAGAACCTGCCAACGAGCGATCTTGGTATTATGCTCAATAACTTTTTTGTGGCAGTAAATAATGGAGAAGTAATAGGTGTTGCCGGCTTGGAAACTTATGGTGCTTATGGGTTATTACGTTCGGTCACTACCGCAAGGGCGTGGCGCGGACAGGGCATCGCGTCGCAATTGCTTAGTAAAATAGAAGCGCTTGCCGCTGATACGGGCCTTAAAGCGATATACCTTTTCACCGAAAGTTCCCGGGATTATTTTGAAACAAAGGGTTACGAACATATTGCCCGTATGGATATCCCCGAAGAAGTAAAAGGCTCATCAGAGTTCGCGCATGTTTGCCCCGAATCGGCAACGGCTATGCAAAAATCGTTGTAGCGCTCTTGAAATATCTTTGAAACAAGCCGTTCCATTTTTTTGTAACTTATGTGACTGTCAGCAGTCTATACGTTATGAAAAAGAAAGAAACCTTTAGCATTCATGGCAAAAACCTGGTTAATAAGATCAAGGAACTTATTGAAGAAGGTAACATCACCAGTATTACCATAAGCGATAAAAATGGAAAGGAGCTTATGACGTTCCCTTTATCGGTAGGGGTTGTTGCGGCAGTTATTGCTCCTGTACTTGCGGCAGTTGGCGCGCTTGCTTTGTTTGTTGGCGAATGCAGCCTGACCGTAGAACGCGAGGAGAATGAGGGGGATGAAGAGATAGGGTAAGTCCTTTATCACGCAGTTTTAAGCGTGACTGTAAATGCCGAACCTTCGCCCTGTTTGCTGGTAACCTGTATGCTACCGTGGTTTACCTCGGCAAACTCTTTGCATAATAAAAGCCCAAGGCCGGTGCCGCTTTCGTTACCGGTGCCGCGCGTGCTTACATTATTAAGATTAAATATCCCATCTATTTTATCAGCAGGTATGCCGATACCTTTATCTGTAACGGTAATTGCTGTACGGCCGTTTTCTGACGCGGCCGTTATGGTAACGTCGCTCCCAACCTCGCTGAATTTTATAGCGTTTGAAAGCAGGTTACGGATAATAAATTCCAGGTGATCTGCATCGGCAAGTACTTTAACATCATCTGCAACATCGCTTTGAATATGAATTCCTTTACCTGCGGCAACGCCCGAGAGGAACAACACCGAACGTTTGATCAATGGGGCAATAAAAAAATGAGTTTGATTAAGCTGGATGCCTTTGATTTGCATTTGCCCCCACCTAAGCAGGCTGTCAAGCGTATCTAAAGATGCCCGGGTATTTATTTCCAGCCGGTGCAGCATGTCCCTGCGTTGTTCGGGCTCAAGGTCATCGTCTATTATCTCGAGCAGGTTGATAACTGATATAAAGGGCGAACGAAGGTCGTGCCCCAATACCGAGAACAGTTTGTCTTTCACCGTGTTCGACTCCTGTAGTTCGGCGTTGGTTTTATTTAGCAGCAGGTTCAGCCGCCTGGTTTTAAAATAGTAAAATATCACCACCAAAAGAATAACCAATACACCCGCAATAACAGCATATGCTATATTTTGCTCCAACTTATTTTTGTTGTTTGCAAAGCGCAGTTCCTGCACACGCGCCTTAGATTGGTTTAACTCGTAGGCGTTTTGCAGGCTTACAATTTGTTTCGACATTTTCTTATAAAAGAAAGTGTCGGCCAGTTGCTGCTGTTTTGTGCGGGCCTCGTAAGCTTGTTTATAGTTTTGCTGAGATTTGTAAATATCGGCGATGGCATTTAAATCGGCTATTTGCTCATTATAGGTACCTTTACTCTTAGATAGCTTATAGGCCTGCTGCCAGTAATATAACGCATTTTTAGGATCCGCCTTTCCATAAGTGGTTGCCAAACCTGTTAACGTTTGAATCTGACGGATGTAGTTATTGATCTTCCTGGCTTTTTCCAGTGCTGATTTCTGCAGTTTTATTGACGTTTGCCTATCGCCGGCCTTTGCGTAAACAGATGCAAGTGTATTGGTCAGCGTAATATTCAGCCCCTGGTACTGCGGAACGTTGCTTTGTTTTATCCCTTTTAACAAATAAGCCTTTGCTTCATCAAGCCTGCCGGTTTCGCGAAAAGCCGAGGCGATATCATTAAACAAGTTTAACGATAGGTTAGAAAAAGGCAATTTGTTGTTTAAACCCTCGGCAACTTTATAGTATCTGATAGCTTCAGCATATTTTTTTTGTGCGGCAAATGCTTCGCCGAGGGTAATATAGCTTTCCATTTGCCCCGCCAGGTTCCCGTTATGCTGGCTAAGGTCAAGGGCTTGTAAAAAGTAACCGATGGCCTTATCATACTGCCCGTTGCGTATCTCAACCACGCCAAGTCGTATGTTTTCTGTGGCCATTCCCCTGGTGTTGCCAATTTGCTTGTATAATTTAAGCGCGTCCAGATATTTGGTACGCGAACTGTCAAATTGCCCAACATTGTCGGCTATCATGCCTAATTGGTTAAGCATTAAAGCTTGCCCGCGCAAATTTTTTAAGCGTTTGGCAACTTCAAGGCCCAGATTAGCAAAGTAAGTTGCCGAGTCGGGTTTATCATAACGGTAACGCAACACCAGCTTATTATAATAATCAATAGTATCGTCTTGCTTGGCAGGCACGGGTTGCGAGCGTGAAATGCAGGACACTGTTAAAAACAGTATTGATAAAATAATACTGGTAAAACGGCTTGCAGAGATTTGCAAATGCACCTTCAATGTTATAGCTGTTGGGGAATAGAAACTCAAACGGTCTCAAATATAATATTTTGGATTTTTTTTACCCGATATCACGCTCAAAAGTGACAAATGTTTGATTAAAAGCTGCTGCGAAATCAGACGTCCGCATGATACGATTTTGTAAAAAAAATCTTAATTTCACGCAAACAACTTAGCGGAAGTTTTGTCATAACAATATAATCTTAAAGCAATATGGTAATTTTAAAAGTTGGTACTGAAAATGAACCTGAAAAGCAGGTTGAAATAGTTACAGAACGAGGTGTTTGGGGAAGCGGAGCCTATAAAATTTTTGCCGCGAAATTTTTGAACAGGCTGTCTCATAAAGAAATACCCAACGAACCTACTGATAAAAATGACCCGAACTTTTTGGGTGAAATAAGCATAGATAAGGAACGGGAAAAATGGGAATACAAAGGCACCAAGCTTAAAATACCCGAACTGAAAAAAATTGTAGATTTTATATTTGATTACAAAGCACCCGACACCGTTTACTAAGCATCTAAAAAGAAAACCTATAGATTGATGCGGTTATTTGTGTTTAAACGTGTACACAGATAACCGCAATTTTTATTGGTCGATGTCGTTCTGGTCGATATAAGCGCTATCCAGGTAAAATAGCTGCGCGCTGTTATCCGCAGTTGAAGATATTGAAATGATTAATTTATAACGCGGGTTATAATCCTGTATACCCCGGGCTTCCTGCCACGCGTTTATACCGCCCGAAACTTCGGTAGCAAACAGTTTTTGTTTGGCAGTATCGTTGGCGAGGAACATCGTAGGTGGTACCATAAGTACAGGCATGGTAACCGGCGGCATCAAGCCCTTCTCGTCAATAAAGTATTGGTAATTTACCTGCATTTTCATCTCGAAGGATGCATCATCAGCTGCATCTGTTAATGCTTTCATAAATAGTTCAAGGTATTTTTCTAAACTGAGTTTAGTGGTGCCTTTATTCAGACTGGCAATATTTAATTCTACACCCGCCCAGGATAGCCCGGGAGATAGTCTTTGGCTGGGGATAGTACCTTTAGCATCATAGATAAATTTATTGTCGGTTTTAAAAAAACCACCGCTTGGTTTGGGCAACAAATTTTTATTACGGCAAATGCCGACCGTGCTGCAAAGGTTTTGTGTCTGTATGGCATTAAATGATCCAAACCTCATCAACCTGCTTTTACGATCGCCCACAGTATCTGCAAACTGTAAAGCCCCGGTACCCGACGAGTAGGTATAGCTCTTAGAAATAATCTCCTCTGTATCTAAAGTTTTGGCGAGGGTTGGGTGGTATCCCTCTATGATCACCTGCGGCAGTTCGACCTGCTTGGGGGCTTTTTTGTCCGCGTATACCGTTACCATTAGCCTGCTATCATCCCCGTTATCTGCTGTGGTCTCTTGTATGCAAAACACATTGGAGTTATTAAGAGAGGTAGTTGCCGCTATAGCTGGCTTGGCTCGCCGCCCCTGTAAAGCATTTTTTACATTTGTGATCAAGCGGGCGAAGGAAATTAGAGCCTGAAGCGCGATTTTGTAGTTTATACTATCCGTTTTCGTAGCGGGCTTTATTTTTCGCAACGCGTTCTTCAGGTCTGTTTTTATTGATGGATATACGCTTGCAAATTGTGCCAGGCTTTCAAACAGGTCGCTTGAACCTGAAACGGCAGCGTTAGCCGGTAACGTTTTTTCATTAACAAACAGTTGAGCGGTGATCACATCCTGCGCAACCGTTTGTGATGCGTATTCACAGTTATAATTCCACAATAGGGCGGACGGAATAGTTACCGCATCATCTTCACAGGTTTTTTCGGTTACCTGCGATACCAGCGTGGGCGGTGTTGGGTATTCGCGAATAACAATGGGTATATCTGCATTAAATGCGGCCGAGGGCTCGGAAAGTAATATGGTAAGTATGATATTCGACCCTTTGTCTGTTGTGTAATCGACCTGTGTTGGCCTGAATTTAGCGCTAAAGGACAAATGTGTTTGCTGCGCCGGATTTTTCAGGTTTATCGCAAAGGATAAAAATGACTGTGCTTTACCGTCAGCCTCCGTACTTAGTTTTATTGAAGCGCTATGGGTTTGCAGGCCTGATCTTTTATACGGAATTGACACGGGCTTTACATCGCCTAAAAGTTTAACTATGCCTGTATCGCCGTTTACGGCGGCAGCCACACTATATTGTACTACAGCGGTTGTTGAATAAAAATTATATAACCGATCGTTTAATTGTTGGGCAAGGCATGCGGCGGCATCATCAAGGTTTGCGGTCTGTCCGGCAATTACGGGCGAAAGCTGGTTGACCAACCCACTAATAATACCTTTTTTAGCCTGTGCTATATCGTTCAGCAGGTCTCCATGCTCCGGATGCTGCAGTTTATATAATGCGTTACAAGCGAAAACTTGTTTGATATGAGCCGCGGTAAACAGGAAATCGATGCCCCGCAGAACTTCCCGCATCCAGGTATCAATATCCACACCATCAAACCGCAGGTATTCGGGTGGATTTTCCCAATTAATGCCGGTACCGGTCTTATAAGGGCGTATGGGTGTGCTGCTGTTGGCAACAAGGGTTGTTGATAGCGGCGCCGGTGCTATGGCCATCGCCGTACCTGCTATAATGTTATAAAATATTCCCGTGCCTGTATTACTGTTTGCAATGCGTATTACCCATAGCTGATTTAAGTTGTTACTACCGGAATGACTGATGCCTGTTGCAAGTTTTAAACGGCAGTCATCGTTTTTAAAAACCAATTCGAATTGTTTGGCAAAGCTAACCAGGCCTGCTCCAATGTATGGCGATATGGGGGTAACAGAGGGTGGGCCAGGCGAGCCGGTTTCTGTATCCACACTTGTGATAGTAAGGGTGGTTTCTACTTCAAATACATTTTTAAAGTTGATGCCTTCGGTAAGTGCGAAGAAGACTGACCGGCTAACCGGTGCTTTTAAAGTTAAGTTGCTATTGCTGGAGTTGATACATTGTTGCAGCCATGAAATTACGATATTGATAAATGCCAGCGTATTGGCGGTTTGCTGCCTTGAAAACGGATAGGTAATGGCAGGGGTGAGGCTGGTAAATAGTGAAATATTAGTGACCGGTAATTTTTCGGTCGGTTTTTCCCTATCCGGTGTGTACTTCCATCTTAGCTGACGCCGGATATTTTGAAACATGATCAGGTCGTCCATCGCGTTTTGTATCCATTGCGGTGTTTCCGTATCACTGCCGGATAAAGCGGTGGCTGATTGGTAACGACTGATATCGAACGAGAAAACAATTTGTAACTGCGGAACAATATCCGCACGACGAAACTTATATTTCACAAACGTAGAAGGCCATTTATTAAAGCCAATGATATCGGGGATACTCCCGGGCACTTTGTGCTTTAATGAAAATGTGTCGCCGCCAACGTTTGTAGATAAGCTCATTATAAAAAGTGTAAGGTTTAAGGCATTAAGGTAGGCAAAATCTGCCGAATAACAATAGATATGTATTTACATGAAAACACGCCTAAAACCTTACACCTTAACACTTAATGATGACGGATTGCTTTAGCCGTTATAAGCATCTTCTATACCTTTAATATCCAACTTCACCATTTGCATCATGGCCTGCATAACACGGCCGGCCTTTTCCTTGTCGTTGTCGCCCAGGTACTTTATCAACACAGACGGTGTTACCTGCCAGGCAAGCCCGAACTTGTCTTTTAACCAGCCACATGCTACTTCCTGGCCCCCTGCGGTTAGTTTTTCCCAATAATAATCAACTTCCTCCTGCGTTTGGCAATCAACAACAAATGATACAGCCTCGTTAAACTTATATTGCGGGCCTCCGTTCATGCCGGTAAATTCCTGGCTATTTAAAGTGAATGACGCTGTCATAACGGCTCCTTCCGGCCCGGGGCCTGCCTTTGAATACCTGAGGACGTTATTTACGCTAAAGTTTTTGAACACGGTTTGATAAAATTCCATAGCCTCTTCCAGGTTGTTATCAAACCATAAAAATGGGGTTATCTTATTCATGACGTTTTATTTTGTTGTTTATTTACACAAAGTTACCTTGCCATATTACATACCGAAAGGGGCAAATACGACCAACTTGGGGGTGTATGCCGACTAAAGCCACGTGAAGGGATCGCCGGATGGTACATGCTGTACCTTCAAATCTGTAAGTTTTGGCTGCAACCAATCAACAAAATAATCCATGCCGGGGTCTTCACTCATATTATGACCCAGTATGATCAAAGAGGTATTTGAGCCTAACAGGCGGGCATCGCGTATATATTCGGCGGTTTCCCACTCAGATAATTCGCCAACAATAAGCACGTCTGGTTTTTGATTTATCGCGAAACTTACCTGCATTTGCCCGCCCGGCGCGCCCGGTAAATAGGTTACCCGGCTGCAGTATTGGTTAAGATCACCTATAATGCGCAGGTGGCTGATACCTAATGATGTTTTAAGATGTTTAACCAAAGCCGCTAAACTGGTTTGGGGGATGGTGATAGTTGGTGTGTTGGTTGTAAAGTAGGGGAGCCAGTTTAATTTCTTCATAGCCCCGTATAACATTGCATCCGGTTTTAAACTGTGAATATAATCATGGCAGCGCCAAACCGTAATGTGCTGTGCCTTTAACAAAGCTTGTTTTTGCCTCACCACATCGTTATTGTTAACCCAATTGATATCATCACGGTGATTATAAAAGGTTGGTTCGTGCGCTATAATGAAGTTGGCGCCAAGATTTGCGGCCTCTTTTATCACCCCCACTGTAGCAAACATGGTGGTTACAATACCCGTGACGATCATGCCCGGCTCACCCGATTTAAGCGTATCAACCGTACCCTTGATGGGTAACAGGTTCCCCTCGTTCATGATCAGGTCAATAATATTTTGTACCGTATACTGCTTTCGCGACGGCAATATCTTTGTAAAAGCCGGTGTTACTGAAGATAATGCCAGGCCGCCGACTGAGATAGCAGATGTTGCAATGAATTTCCGGCGATTGAGGGTGGTTTTGGCTGATCTTTTCATTTTCAAACGAGTTTATTGCAATTTATCAAATCGATGGAAATATGCAATACTGTAAAAGCCGGGGATGCCATTTTGCCCGGCTTTTACACGCCCGCTGATCAGTGTCGCGCCGTTAATGCCAAAGGGTGCCTACCAGGCCTAATACAATACCCATCCATAAGCCTATGATAAATACGATAAGGCTTATTGCATTAGCCAAAACCCTTTTCCAGGTGCCGGCAGTAAGCAGGTTTACGTAATAATGAAACGCACCGCCTACCGCGCCGGCAAAAGGAACAATAAGGAGCGGCCTTACCATCCATAACTTGCCCCATTCGGCGCGCGGGTGGTTAACGGGAAGTATAAACGTAAGGATTACGATCAATCCAATCCCCGCGCCAATTAACATGCGTTTGGTTAATGTTGCCGCGTCAACTCGCTGTATTAAAATGTTTTTTTGTGTCATAATGATTAAATGAATTAAGTTAAATATTTGTTACGAATAATTAAAAGTACTTTGCATTGCAAAGTTATTATATTTTACTTTGAAGTACAAAGTAAAAATTGAATATTTTTAGCTTGAATGCACGGCTAGGGCAGCGAGCGAAGCTCGGGGTTTGATCGACGCTTAACAAGATAAGTCATGTAGTCGCGAAACGCCCTTTTATTGTCATTAATGCACCTCACGTGCGTGGCCTGGGGGTACTACCTTTGGCTTAAACAAAAACTAAACAGAACCATATGAGAAAGATCAGGATATTTGAGCACATCTCGCTGGACGGCGTGATAGAGCACGACGGCGATTATACCTATGGCGCATGGACCACACCATACCGCAGCCCGGCTGGTGCCGCAATGTTATTTGAGGCTTATGGCCCAAACTTCGACTTACTGCTTGGCCGCCGTACGTATGATATATTCAGCAGCTATTGGCCTACAGCCGGCGACTTCCCAATGGCAAATGCTATAAACGCCGCTAAAAAATATATTGCAACCCACCGGCCCGAAAGCCTGGAATGGGGGCCGGTACAAGGTTTGGGTGGCGATATCGCAGACACCATACGCGATCTTAAAGCTGCTGATGGCCCCGACCTGATCGTAGTTGGGAGCTCGACGCTGACTTCAATACTGCTTGATCAAGGACTGGCCGATGAAGTGGTGCTTATCACTTACCCGGTTTTATTGGGCAAAGGCAAACGGTTGTTTACAGAAGATTTCGACGCCCGTAAGTTGGAATTTGTGAGTTCGGTAAGTACCGCGACAGGTTTACTGTTAAATACTTATAAACACCTGGGAGCTTTGAAGGGATAATTTCAGCTGTATTGTCATTATAAATAAGTCCTCTTTAAATATATTTAAAGAGGATCTTATTTAAAACGGTATTCATTCCAACCACTGTTGGGAAGCTACATTGTGAATAATACTATAGGGTCTTGGCTTTAACATCCTTTATTAGGAAAAATATAAATCGCCGTACCCGAAACAGATAAATTGAAGCCTTTATTTTCTACTGCAGGAAGTTCTAACCTGCTCCAGGTTTTGCCCAGGTCAGATGACCGGAAGATGCCATCTGTGCGGCCACATATCAAATACTTGCCCATTTGTTTAATTGATAAAATTTCCGGCGTTGAATCGACCAAGCCCATTTTTTTCATCAATAAATTATTCCACGAGGGTAGAAGGTCCTTGCCTGTGGCGTTCCAGGTTTTGCCATCATCCAGCGAAATATGTAATGTGTTTATCTTGGTTACGGGGTTGTAAACTATAGCAGCAAATCCGCCATTTATAGGTTCAACAGCTATACCAAGCCCCCCTTCGCTGATTACACGATCCCAGCTTTCGCCATCATCGGTCGATCTTAGTATTCCATTTTTGCTGGTGGTTAACAGTACACCGTTCAACTCTACAAACTTCATCCTGCCATCCCCAACATGCAATTGTTTCCAGCTCGTTCCACCATTAGCAGACCTGAAAAGGCTATTGCTGGAGCCAACGAGAATTGTACCGCGCGAAGTTTCAAAAACGGTGCGTACTTCTCTCTCTTTGAAATTCTTGTACATCCAATCCATCGTTTTGTCTATGCGTACGGCTTGCTCCTGAAAATTTGTGTACGCGGGTACCCAATTATCCGCGCCGTTTATTTTTTGCATAAACTGGCCCCTGATATCATATGCAAGTATCCCATTATTGCCGGCAGTAATGTTACGTTGCTTGCCAGGGAATATCTCTTTTGTCCAAAAAAAAGTTTTGGAATTTGGGTCATCGTAAAAAAGGCCATTTGCAGCACGTATATATAACCCGCGGTTGTTTGCAACAAGCCCCCCGTTCCAAACACCCGATCTCTGCAAACTTTCAGGCAGTCCTTCGCTAATGTTTAGCCATGTCTGTCCGCCATCCGTAGATCTGTAAACAATGTTTAAAACCCCTGATTTAGTCCCTTCCGTTATTTTAGCGCCCGTTTTGTTTTCTTTTAATACAAAAGAATTCAGGAGAAATAATACCAGTGGGATAGCCGGAACAAGTACAGATAGTCGTTTCATTTTTTGATTTTTCATGTCCTTTAAATTTGATAAGTCAAATCTACTTTGATACTTTTCTTCTTTTGGAATTTGGATTGTAAATAAAAATGTAAACTTTGTAAATAAAAACTTGACACTATGGTTGATAGCCGAAATATGCTTTCGGGGAAAAATAAGTACCTTTTTGGGTTGATGCTGATCGCGTTTATCTCTATGATCGGAGTGGCTTTTAGCATGGATGAAAGTGACGACTTTAATATCGCCCGGAGGGAAATTTTGCTGCGAAGGATAGGGCACGAACTGCTGCTCCAGTCGGGCGACAGCACCTCAAGGGTACTGCCGGTAAAAAAGGTCGCAGCCAATGAATACCAGATCAGTTTCGAGAACCGGTTCACTTTTCAACCAACCCTCGTGGTGAATACTATTAGCCATGTGCTGGCTAATGATCCGCTCACAAGTGACTATGTTGTCAATATTTTAAACAGGGGCACTAACAGTGTAGCCTATGGATTTGCTGTGTCTAAAAATAAAAAAGATGATATCGTACCGTGCAAAGGAAGAAGACAGCCCCGGGAATATTACGTCATCAACGTTAAATTTAAACCGGCAGGAATAATTAAAGCAAAGACCGGCTATTTTTTGGGCAGCCTGCCATTGTTGGCGTTCATCGGCTTTATACTCTCGAGGTCGGTTAAGGCACGAAAAGCATTAACCGGTGACCAGCATACCGGAGTGTTTACATTAGGTGCGGTAACGTTTGATGCTACTAATCGTAAGCTTATCATAAATGGAAAATCGACAGACCTGACCGGGACTGAAATGCGTTTGCTGCGTATCTTCGCACTATCGCCAAACCAAACCATAGACAGGGCCCGGCTTCAAAAAGAGATATGGGAGGACGAAGGTGTTATTGTAGGCCGCAGCCTTGACATGTTTATCTCAAAACTTAGGAAAAAGCTTGAACCCGATCCTAATATCAATATTGTCGTTGTTCGTGGGAAAGGGTATAAGCTTGAGGTTAATGGTTAAAAAGAAGAGTATAGCACTGCTTAACGAGAGTGTTTAGTAAAATAGCCGTGTTTATTTATGAAGTCTCGTAAATTTCCTTATATTTATCATAAACCTAAACTTATATTATGAACGAAGCTAATCAAAGCTCTAATAGTGAACTTGAAG
The DNA here is from genome assembly GCF_010093045.1 of Mucilaginibacter sp. 14171R-50. NCBI lineage: Bacteria > Pseudomonadati > Bacteroidota > Sphingobacteriia > Sphingobacteriales > Sphingobacteriaceae > Mucilaginibacter > Mucilaginibacter sp. 14171R-50. The sequence continues at coordinate 3,484,725 of NZ_CP048115.1, forward strand.
AAATAAAGTTCAATTTTTTTACGATGCTCTTTTCCCCAATAAAAGAACATGCTAATCTTAACAGCAATGATATAATTTTACGAATTGTCGATGCTATTAATCAACAAAGGTCAAATAATAATATTATCATTTTTGATAGGTTTAAGAATAGAAAAAATACACCTTCGCGGCAATTGTATATAAGTTATACAGGATATGAGCCTTTGGAAAGGCGATTAAAGTTTGCTATGGCTTTGATTAGAAGTGGAAAGCTACCATTATTAAAACCCACAGGCTCTATCGATTTAGTACCATTTGATAAGAACATGGGAGAGTTTACAGAAGTAACTCATTTTTTCATTGATATGAAAAGACCGACTGCTGTTGTTTGTGTAGAATTTAACGATAACGGCCCAAGGATGACTGACATTGAATATTATTTTCGTGCGATGTCGACAGAATATTTACACATGAGTCGTTCTTTAACTGTAGGAATGATGATGGAAAAAAATATTGATGAAACTTTAAACGGGCTTTTAGGGGTCTTCGATTTTGATATGAAAATTGAGAGTAAAAAATTTTCAGAAATGGATCATGACACGAAAGGGTTTCTAAGCGAATGGGGTACTTTATTGACCAAATTACAACCTGAGTTTATTCGTGTTGAAGCATTTTTTCAGAGAAAGGGTAAAAAAAATAACACAGCTTCAACACATCCAGGGTTATTAACAGGTCTTAAGCATATATTAAACAAACTTGGCAAACCTAACAACGCCGACGCATTTGACAAATTCGTTTTAAATTATGAAGACAAGGATGGGAATGCCAAGCGATTTGATTTATTTGATACCAAATCTGAAATATCGGTAATGATTAATTTAACAAGTACAATCAAAACCACGGATATTTACAAACTCATTAAAGATGGATTCGACACGTTTTTAAAAAATCGATACAATGGTTGATTGGTATTTTAAAAGAGCACTTTTAGTTGATTATTTCATTAGCGCTGTTGTATCAGGAATCGCCTATTGCTTTTATTATCGATATAATTTCGCAATTCCAGAAAATGAAGTTTTGCTTTCATTAACAGGTGACTTATCAACAATATCCTTGACTTTCGCTGGATTTATATTAACACTTCTCACCATTTTGATTACTTTCAAGACAACCGCTCATATTCCCACTGACGAGAATCAGCACTTAATTCCTCTGTTTGATATATTTTTCTATACGCCGTTATATTTTACAACAATCACTCTTTTAAAAAACGCTATAAAGTCCTTAATTGTAATTGCGATGATAGGGTATGTATTAAAGTTAGTACTTCATTCAACAACTATTCGCTATTTGATTTTCTTTGACATAGTATCTATCTGTGTCATTACGCTTACCCTTTGGAGAAATTTGACAATACTTACTCTAATTATGGCTTTGCAAAGGAATCGTAATTCCAATGACTGACAAAAGTTTGCACAACTGTATATTGACTGACCTGTAAAAACAAAAAAGCCCGATACGGGCGTGTATCGGGCTTTTGTACTCAGAGCGGGAATCGAACCCGCACTCCTTTAACGGGAACAGGATTTTAAGTCCTGCGTGTCTACCAGTTCCACCATCTGAGCAGGCGATTAACCTTTTAACAATAAATCCCTTCGGTTAGGAAGGGATTTGAGCGAAAGACGAGATTCGAACTCGCGACCCCGACCTTGGCAAGGTCGTGCTCTACCAACTGAGCTACTTTCGCGTTGGTGTTTCCTGCTTGGCTTTCGGCGTGTGCCTTATTGCGTTTGCGGGAGTGCAAATATAGACAGAAATGAATGTTCTGCAAGGAAAAAATGAACTTTTTTTAAAGTTTTTTATAACTCGCTGTTTTTCAAAACCTCCGTGGCCAGGTCGGTTTCAAAACCACGGCTTAAGGCATACTGTTGCAGTTTATACCGGCGTTTATAGGGATCCCTTTCGGGCAGGGTGGCTGCTTTTTTCTGCATCAAGCGGGTAAGGGTATCCATATAGTCGCTTGCATCAATGGTTAAAAGCGCCTTTTTTATTAATACAGGCGATACGTTTTTAAACTTCAGTCCCTGCTTTATCTTTATTTTACCCCAGCCTTTTTGGTTAAACTTGCCTTTGGTGTAGGCCTTGGCAAAGCGCTCTTCGTTTAAATAATTCTCTTCAATTAGTCGGGTAATTATGTTTTCTACCGCGTCGGGCCACAAGCCCCAGTCATAAAGTTTGTTGCGCACTTCCTGCTGCGAGCGTTCCTGGTAGGCGCAGTAATGTTCCGCTTTAGCCATGGCAACGTTTACATCGGTGATCTTTACTTTTTTCGGCGTATCCATTAAAATCAAAATACGTTAAAATTCCATTAAAATCCTCACAAGATCGAAACTGTGTTCAAGCTGAAAGTAATTATAGCTATTACATAAAAAAAGGTGTTTACACCCTGTTTATTTAAAATATTTAAAAGTAATTTCATGATATCTAAACACAATTACATGAAAAAACTTTTATTTATTACGATGGTGCTTTTTTGCATAAAAGCCAGTGCCCAAACGGGCGGAACAACTACCACCCCGGTAAAAACTGAGGCCGAAATAAAAGCCGAGGCCCAGAAAACAGCTGCACTTTTAGCGCAAGAAAAAGAAAGTGAGAAAGCTAAATTGAACGCTAAAGACAAGGCCAAATTTGAAAAGTACGAATCGAAGAAAGCGCTTAAGCATGCCTTGAAAATAGCAGAACACGAAGACGAGGTCAGGTTAGGGAAAGCGGTAGCGGGCAATCGTGTAAATTACTCGGCACACGTGTTAAGTACCAATTTTATTATCCCTATGGTTCGCGTCAATTTTTTAGTTAACGATCCTGCCGCGTTAGAAAATAAAAAAGCGAGTGTATCCTTGTTTAATTCAGTAGGTGCAGGTGTGGGCTATTCGTGGGGCAAACTGGAAAGAATTACCAGCGCCGACGGCACTGTGATATCGCAGGAACTGACTAACCGGTTGGGCTTCCAGGTAGGAGTTTTGTTTGCCGCAGGCGGTGGTGGCAGCGGCACTAATACCCAAACAACCACAGAAACCGATCCGTCAACATCCGCAACATCCACTACCACGGTAACCAATAATCAGGGGGCAACCAATATTTTTGCTTTAACAGCGACTTTTAGTGTGTTGAATTTTCAGTTTGGGGGCGGTTATGAATTGGGTACGCTAACACCTGGGCACAGACGTGGATTTGTAACGATAGCGTATTCCATCCCGCTTTCGACATTGATAAAAGGCGGCTTTTGGATATTGAAGAAAAAACCTGTCCCGTCAGACAACTCAGACGATTCATTAAGACAATGATAAGTAAGGCAACAGGCTGATCACAACCTGCCCACTTTTTGTTGCCACTTGCTTATTAAATCCATCAAAAGTGTACGATATTAGTGCCATGCAAAATACTTACACTATAAACGATGTAAAAGAGGTAATAAACGCGGGCGGCACAGTGGTAGAGGATGCCGCCATCAGCGTACTGCTAACGGATAGCCGCCGGATAAATAACCCCACAGGAGCGCTGTTTTTCGCGTTGGGCGGCCGGCGCGACGGGCACGAGTTTATTGCCGATGCCTATACATCAGGTGTGCGCAATTTTGTGGTTAACCATCAGCCTGATACTATAATGCCCGATGCTAACTTTTTAGTTGTGGCAAATGTATTGGCGGCTTTACAAACACTTGCAGCACATCGCCGCAAACAATATGATATTGAGGTTATCGGCATTACCGGCAGTAATGGTAAAACTATTGTAAAAGAATGGCTTTACCAGCTGATGTGTCCCGAAAAGACCATAGTGCGTAACCCTAAAAGCTATAATTCGCAGATAGGGGTGCCGTTATCAGTTTGGCAAATGAACCAAACGCACAATTTAGGGATATTTGAGGCAGGTATATCAGCGCCGGGCGAAATGGATAAACTGGAAGCTATTATACAGCCAACAATAGGTGTGCTTACCCACATTGGTACCGCTCATGATGAAGGTTTCGAATCGCCTGAGCAAAAGCTATCCGAAAAATTGAAGCTGTTTAAGAATTGCAAAAAGCTGATATATAACTATGAAGCCTTGCTTGATTATAAGGATGAACTGAAACTGCGCGATTGTTTTTCCTGGAGCCGCAAATTTAACCTGGTTGACCTGTATGTATTTAGCGAAACCACCATATCCGGTAAATATTACATGCGCGCCATTTACCAGGAGAAAGAGATCGAGTGCCTTTTACCTTTTCGCGACGAGGCCTCGATAGAGAACGCCATAGTTTGCTGGGCAACCATGCTGGCCATGGGCTACAGCCCGGCAGACGCGGACGACCGTATAGAGCGCCTTGCCGCCGTGAGTATGCGCCTGGAGCTGAAACATGGTATAAACGATTGTTCCATTATAGATGATTCTTATAATTCGGATATCCAGTCGCTTGAAATAGCGCTTAATTTTTTAACCCAGCAAAACCAGCATCAAAAGAAAACCCTCATCCTGTCGGATATTTACCAGTCGGGGCTGCAGCAGGAAGCATTGTACAGGCAGGTTGCCGAAATGGTAAGCGCAAAGCAAGTTGACCGGCTTATTGGGGTAGGAACGTTTTTGCAGCAGTATAAGGATTATTTTAACCTGCCGCAAATGCATTTTTATGCAGACACGGCATCGTTGCTGAAGGAGATGAACCGGCTGCACCTGCACGACGAAACCATCCTGATAAAGGGCTCAAGGAGTTTCGAATTTGAGCGGATAAGTCGCGCCCTGGGCCAAAAAGCACACGAAACGGTGTTGGAGATAAACCTGAACACCTTACTGAGCAATTTAAATTTTTATAAGGCCAGGCTAACGCCGGGAGTTAAAATAATGGCGATGGTAAAAGCCTTTTCCTACGGCAGCGGCACCTTCGAGGTAGCAAATATGCTGCAGTATAACAAAGTGGATTATCTTGCGGTTGCCTATACCGACGAAGGCATAGCCCTGCGCGACACAGGCATTACCCTGCCTATAATGGTACTTAACCCCGAGCCGCTGGCTTATGACAAGCTGGTTGCCAATAAATTAGAACCGGCTATTTACAGCTTTTCTTTACTTGACGAATTTGTAAAGTTTGCCCAGGATGAGGAGATATATAATTACCCCGTACACATCAAAATTGACAGCGGTATGCACCGTGTTGGTTTTGAAGGCTTTGAAATTGAAGCCCTTTGCGACCTGCTGGAGATTAACCCGTATATACAAGTACAGTCGGTTTACTCGCACTTGGTGGCCAGTGATGCCGAGCAGCATGACCTTTTTACCTTGCAGCAGATCAGTATATTTGAAAAGGCCTTTACACAGATTGAGGAGGCTTTGGGTTATAAAGTGATCAAACATATCAGCAACACATCGGGCATTATACGCTGGCCGAATGCGCATTACGATATGGTAAGGCTGGGTATTGGCCTGTATGGGGTAGATGCCGCCGTACCGCGCGAAGAAAGTGGCTTGCAGCCGGTGGCGACACTGAAAACTACGGTATCGCAGGTTAAAAAAATGGCCGCGACCGAAACCATTGGCTATAACCGTAACGGCAGCCTTAAGGCCGATGGTAAAATAGCAACCGTGCGTATTGGCTATGCCGATGGTTACCTGCGCGCTTTCGGCAACGGAGTGGGCCGTATGCTGGTGAACGGAACGCTTGTGCCAACGGTTGGCAATATTACTATGGATATGTGTATGCTTGATGTAAGCAACGTAGAGGTAAAAGAGGGGGACGAGGTAATTGTGTTTAACGAGCAGCAACGTATAGAAGAACTTGCGCTGCAGATAGGCACCATCCCTTACGAAATACTAACAAATATTTCACAGCGGGTAAAAAGAGTGTACTTTTACGAGTAGATGTGCAATGCGCAGATTTTAGATGGATAGGGAAATCCAGATTTAGTCGTTCAAAAATCACTAAATTACTAATTACCTGATGAAGAGAATATTCCGTGCCCTTTTAAATTATTTTATCAAAGGCCTGCTGATTGTTGTGCCGCTTGGCGCAGCTTTTTTCCTGATATTCTGGGTCATAGCAAGCATCGATACATCGCTAAACCTTAGCAGCGAGCTATTGGTTGATAATAAAGGTAAACCTTTATATATACCGGGTTTAGGTATTTTAACCGTAATTGTAATTATTTTAATAGCCGGCGTGTTGGTTACCAACGTGATAACCGATCCCATTAAAAAATGGTTTATGCGCTGGCTCAACCGCTTGCCGTTATTTAAATTCTTGTATTCATCGATAAAAGACTTCACCGGGGCGTTTGTAGGCGAGGAGAAAAAGTTCAACGAGCCCGTTTTAGTAGAAGTTAACGAATTTGGACTAAAAAAAATAGGTTTCCTTGTTCAAAAGGACATGAGGGCGCTTCATCTGCCTGGCGAGGTAGCGGTATATTTTCCAATGTCGTATTCATTTGCAGGGCAGGTGGTTATTGTATCGGCAGATAAAGTAAAACCGATAGATAAAAATGCCGCCGAGGTGATGAAGTTTGTCATATCCGGCGGGGTTAGTGGCCTGGTGTAGAAGCATTTTGCGGCAGCAGCTTCGGATCTTTCTTTTTAAAGCTGCGTATGGTCAATATCACGCTGATGAACATCAATACCGCGCCCATTAAAAACGGCGCCCCGGGGAAATAAACCGATGCGCCTTTGATGGTAAAGTGATGGAACAGGGTGGTCATCATCAGCGGCCCTATAATGGTTGTTAAGCTTACCAGGCTGGCAAGCGCCCCCTGTAATTCGCCTTGCTCATTGGCTGGTACGTTCTCAGATATAAAGCCCTGCAAAGCCGTGCCACCTATACCACCCAGGCAGTAAGGTATCATGTAAACATACATTAGCCAGCCAACGTTGTTAAATGCTATTAATACCAGGCCTATACCATAAAAGGCTATCCCGGCCATAATATTTTTTCGCAGGCCAAATTTGGGTATCGTCCACCTCACAAAGCCCCCCTGTATACCCGCGATCAGCAGGCCGATAAAAACACCCAGGGCGCTGATGCTGTGCAGTGTCCATTGAAACTTTTCTATCAGGTAAAAGGGCAATACGCTCTCGATAGCCTTTTGGCCAATGTAAACTATGGTATAGGCGGTTATTAATGTGCTAATGGCCATTGAATACTTACGGAGTCTTAACAAGGACCCAACTGGGTTGGCGCGTTTCCACTCGAACCTGCGGCGATGCCTCAATATTAACGACTCGGGCAATACAAAGTAACCATACAACGCATTTAATAAAGCCAGCCCGGCGGCTACTATAAATGGCAATTTTATCCAGTAGGCACCCAAAAATCCGCCTAAACCAATACCCAGGATAAAGCCTAAGCCGGTTGCAGCGCCTATTAAACCAAAATTGGCAGCCCGTTTATCGCCGCTGCTTACATCGGCTATGTAGGCAGTAGCTGTGGTGGTGCTGGCACCTGCTATGCCGGCAATAAAACGCCCGGCAAAAAGCCACAGTATGGTAGGGGCAAAGGCCATAAAAAGGTAATCTATACCAAAACCAAGCAGCGAGAACAGCAGCACCGGCCTGCGGCCTATCAGGTCGCTCAGGTTGCCCAGCACCGGCGCAAATAAAAACTGCATAGATGCATAGGTAAATGTAAGCCATCCACTGTACTGGCTGGCCATACTAATATTTACGTGGCCAAGTTCTTCTAATAGCTTGGGCAGGATAGGGATGATGATACCCAGCCCCAATACGTCTATAAATATCGTAACGAAGATAAATCCTAAAGCAGCCTTGCCGTGTTGAACAGGTTCACTCATAAAATATCTTGTTAATGTAAGCTGCGGTTAAAAGACGGTTCATCTGCAGATCGTTTTTCTTTTTTGAAACTACGTACGGCAAGTATCGCGCCAATGAGCATCAAAGCCGATGCCACAAAGTATGGCGCGCCCGGTAAATGAACTGGTGCGTTATCAGCAGTAAAGTAAGCAAATATCCAGGTCATGAACCAGGGACCGAAAATAGAACTCAGGCTCATCAGGCTTGTTAGGCCGCCCTGCAGTTCGCCCTGCTCGTTCTTCGGTACCTCGTTGGTCATCACCCCTTGCAGGGCGGGGCCGCAAATACCACCTAAGGCGTAAGGTATCATAAAGGCAAACATCATCCAGCTTTTGTTGGCCAGGCCAAAAAGCAGCATACCTGCAGCATATAAAATAAGCCCTATCCAAATGCTGCGGTTTTGCCCAAGTTTGGGTATCGCTATACGTATTAAGCCACCCTGTACCAGCGCTATCATTGCTCCTATAAAAGTTAACGAATAGCCAACCGTAGCCACGCTCCATTTAAACTTCTCTATTGTATAAAATGTCCATACGCTTTGTACCGCATGGCCGGCAAAATAAACAATGAACAGGCAGGCAGCTAATCCAATTACAGCCGGGTATTTTTTCAATTGCAATAACGAACCCATTGGGTTAGCACGCTTCCAGTCAAATTCGCGACGGTGTTCTTTGTCTAATGATTCGGGGAGTATAAAAAAACCATAGGCCGCATTTAAGAGTGCCAGGGCCGCCGCTGCATAAAAGGGGTATCTGGTATCTAAATCACCTAATACGCCCCCTATAAATGGGCCGATAATAAAACCAAGCCCAAAAGCCACACCGATCATTCCAAAGTTTTGGGCGCGTTTCTCGGGTTCGCTAACATCGGCAATATATGCAGAAGCTGTTGTAAAGCTTGCCCCTGTTATGCCTGCTATAATACGGCCCACAAATAACCAGCCTATGGTAGGGGCAAACGCCAGGAAAAGATAATCGATACCGAAACCTAACAGCGAGAATAAAAGTACCGGCCTGCGCCCGTATTTATCGCTGAGGTTGCCCACCATTGGCGAAAACAGGAATTGCATAACCGCGTAAGCCACCAGTAACAGCCCTGAATATTTTGAAGCCTGGCTGATATTGCCATGGATAAGCGTTTCTATGAGTTTTGGAAACACAGGAATGATAATGGCCAAGCCAATAACATCAATAAGCAGGGTGATAAATATAAAACTTAGTGCGGCCTTTTTTTTAGGTTGGGTAAGCAAGTCCATTGCCGTAAATAAACAACTAATAATTTAAAACTCGGTATTAATTATCAGATAATATTTGGAACTTACATCAATAAATTCTTAAATTGACTAAAAAATTAGTTCACCATGAAAACACTTAAACTTTTTTTAACATTACCCTGTGCGTTGCTTATGCATGGTGCGTTTGCGCAAACCGCAGGCCACCTCAAATTATCTGATGAAACACCATCAGTAGGGCAGAAGGTAAGTTTTACTTATAACCCCGCTGGCACACCGCTTGACGGGAAGCAAGATGTAAATGCTGTTATTTACTTTTTAGACAATAAAAAGAATAACGCCGCAGAAGTTAACCTGACTAAAGCAGGCCAGGAACTAAAAGGCGAGTTTACCGTACCGGCAGATACAAAAACATTGTTTTTTAAGCTCAGCAGCGGTGACGCTATTGATGATAATGTTGAAAAGGGATACGTGTATATGGTTTACGACAGTGATAATAAACCGGTTGCTGGTGCTTACGCCATGAAAGCCTATACTTTAGGCAGCGGGATGGGTAATTACTTTACCAAGCTAAAAACCGACGCCCCAATGGCCATTGACCTGTATAAGAAAGAGTTTGAATTATACCCCCAAAGCGAACAGGACTACGGTCTGAACTATATGGCAATGATTGCCGGCATGAAAGACCCGGCAAGCCAGGAGCTGGTTAAGAATAAATTGGCGGCATGGTCGAACAGCGGCAAGGAAAAAGATATGATGATGGCTTCGAGCCTTTACAGCATGCTCAGGAAAAAGAGTTCGGCCGACTCATTGACCGCTGTTATTACCGCGAAATTTCCGAACGGAGAAGCTGCCCAAAATGCGGCGCGGATGGCGATTAATGAAGAACGGGATGCGGTAAAAAAGGAAGCGCTTTATAATGCTTACCTGGCCAAGTATCCTGAGAACGATAAAAGCGCTGCAACGCTTGACAATATAAGGTCACAAATCGCATCTGCATATCTAAACGCAAATAATACCGCAAAATATAACGAGTGGGCGGCAAAGGTTAAAAATAAGGCGCCGTTGGCTATGGCACTGAATAATGTTGCCTGGAACATGGCCGAAAAAGGCGAGCACCTGGACGAAGCGGCGGCATTTTCAAAACAATCTTTAGATATTTTAGACGCAGACCTGAAAAATGGCGGCAGCGGTATGTATATGACGGCTAAGCAAATGAGCGATAATAACCGCGCAACCTACCGGAACAATGCCGATACCTACGCGTTCATTTTATACAAACAGGGTAAATTCCCCGAAGCGTTAAAATACCAAAGTGCGGTTTATGAGGGCATGGCATACCAGGATGCTGAAATTAATGAGCATTATGCCATGATACTAAACGCAAACGGGCAATACGCCAAAGCAAAAGAAGTTGCCGAAAAATCTATTGTTGCCGGCAAAAGCTCGGAAGGTTTGAAAAACCAATTGGCTACAGCCTACGCCAAAGTAAAAGGAAGCGATGCCGGCTATGCCGATTATTTGGCCGGTTTGGATAAGCAAAAATCGGCTATTGCAAGAGAAAAACTGGCCAAGCAAATGATCAATACGCCTGCGCCGGCCTTCGCGTTGAAGGATTTTGATGGGAAAGAGGTATCGCTGGCAAGCCTTAAAGGCAAAGTAGTAGTTGTGGATTTTTGGGCAACCTGGTGCGGGCCTTGTAAAGCATCGTTCCCCGGTATGCAAATGGCAGTTAACAAATTTAAAGACAACCCCAACGTAAAGTTCCTGTTTATTGATACCTGGGAAAACGGCGATAATTATCTGCCCGGAGTTAAAAAGTTCATTGCTGATAACAAATATACCTTCCACGTTTTGATAGACGAAAAGAACGAGCAGGGCCGCCAGGCCAAAGTGGTAACTCAGTTTAATGTAAGCGGCATACCTACCAAATTTGTAATTGACAAAGACGGCAATATCCGCTTTAAATACGTGGGTTATTCGGGCTCATCCGAGGCGGTGCTGGACGAAGTTACAGACATGGTTGAGATGACCACCAACCCTGACGCGGTTGCCAGCGCGCCAAAAGTATCTATGGTGAAATAATAGAATTTATTATAAGACATGAAGGCCCTTCCTCGTCAGAAGGGCCTTTTTTATGCCGGTTACTTATTAATAACCGTTGCCTTTATTTCATCCTTATTTATAAAACCGATATACCGGGAGTCGGCCGCGTTGTGCCTGTCATCACCAAGTACAAAATAACTGTTAGCGGGTATTTTTACCGGCCCAAAATTATCTTCGTTATAATGAGTGCCAGGGTATGCCTTCGAGATCATTTCATTAACAGAATCTTTTGCTGTAACCCGCCGCTGCAGGTTCAGCTTAAGTTCGCGTAAATCATTTTTAGATATAGCAACGCTCGCGGTGCTGTCATTTACCGTGTACAGGTCATGGCCATTAACGGTCACGTAACCTATAATGCTATTCAGCGTTGCCTTATTTATCAGGTATTCGTTCCACACCCAAGGCTCGTCCAAAGGTTGCCCGTTCTTATATACAATTCCCGTTTTTATTTCGATCACGTCATTAGGCAAGCCCACGCACCTGAATATTGATAACGGAATGCCCGGCTTTTGGAAACACAAAAATTTGTTTAGGCCCGGCTCTGCAAGCCGCGACGCGTAGATAACATCACCGGGTTTAATAGCGGGTTTATTGGCATCGGTGGGTACCTTGTATACCGCAAACACGTAAGTAACCTTTAATAAATACCATAAACATACCAGTACAAAAGCTATAACCGCTACAGCGGTCAGTGATTTTTTCATGCACTTAATTTAATAAAATTCCGTTGATGCCGGGCGGGGATTCTATTAAAAGTTCGGCTTTAACACATACTTGTCGTAGAAACGGAAAATATGCTCTGTAGCTTCTTCAGCAGTATCTACCACGCGGTAAAGGTTCAAGTCCTCTGCGCTGATGTTGTGTTCTTCTTTAAGCATACGTTCCTCTACCCATTTAAACAGGCCGCTCCAATAGTCAACACCCACAAAAACTATCGGGAACCGGGCTATCTTGCCGGTTTGTATCAGTGTTATCGCTTCAAATGATTCGTCCATGGTGCCAAACCCACCCGGTAAAACAATAAACCCTTGCGAATACTTCATGAACATTACCTTACGGATAAAGAAGTAGTCAAATTCCAGGATCTTATCCCTGTCGATATATTTGTTATGGAATTGTTCAAAAGGCAACTCGATATTTAACCCTACAGATTTACCGCCCGCCTCGTAGGCGCCTTTGTTGGCCGCTTCCATAATACCGGGGCCGCCACCCGATATAACACCGTAGCCGCGCTCGGTAAGTAAACGGGCGGTATCTTCGGCCAGTTTGTAGTAAGGGTTGTCGGTTTTGGTACGTGCCGACCCAAAAATAGATACACAGGGGCCTATCTTGGCCAGTTTCTCAAAGCCGTCAACAAATTCGGCCATAATTTTAAATATCTGCCAGGAGTCAGTAACTTTTATTTCCTGCCAGTTCTTGTTCTCGAATGCTTGTCTTATTTTTTCTTCACCAGTCATGATAGTAGATTAGTCCGGAAGACCGTAAGTCAGTAAGTCCGGTAGTATGATAGATATTACAATAAATTTTCCTTAAGGTTTTACAAGGTGCCTTTATGCTGCTTTCGCACTTATGGTCTTCCCGACTTTTGCATGCGAGGTGAGCCACAGGCCAATAAAGGTAATGAGCCCGTTTACAATGATCAACTCGTTGTCAAATACATAGCCGCCCAATAGGTTTTTTGATTCGGTACTCAGGAAGTAACACACCGCCGGGGATATGAGGCAAATAAATGGTACCAACTTGTCTGCAACCTGCCTGCGGCTCATAAACAACCCAAAGCTGTATAACCCCAGCAGCGGCCCGTAAGTGTACGAGGCGACCTTGAAAATAGCCGTTACCACCGCATCGTTATTTAAAGCGTTAAACAGGATAATAGTTAGGAACATTAGTCCCGAGAATGCCACATGCACGTAATGCCGAACGTTCACCATTTTTTTACTGTTCGTATCGCCACGCTTGTTAAAGTTTAAAAAGTCGACACAAAAAGAGGTAGTTAGCGCTGTTAGTGCCGAATCGGTTGTGGCAAATGTAGCGGCGGTTAAACCAAGCATGAAAACCATAGCCGGTATAATGCCCAGATATTTTAGCGCGATAGTGGGGTACAGGTAATCGGTTTTTTCTACCGAGATGCCGTTGCGCTGGGCATACAGGTAAAGCAAAGCGCCTACGCTTAAAAAAAAGATATTGATAACCACAAACACGCCTGTAAAACTGAACATGTTTTTTTGCGCTTCTTTAATGTTTTTAAGGCTCAGGTTTTTCTGCATCAGGTCCTGGTCAAGGCCGGTCATGCCTACGGTAATAAACAACCCGCCTAAAAACTCTTTGCTAAAATTTAAGTGGCTGCTCAGGAAATCGTTAAAGAAAAATATTTTAGAATAGCTGCTGTTTTTTATCGCGTCTGCAGCTTCAAACAGGCTGTAATCAAGGCTGCGGCAAATGAAATAGATTGACAGGAATACCGATGATACCAGGAACAGAGTTTGCAGGCTATCGGTTATGATAATGGTTTTTAAGCCGCCTTTGAACGTGTAAGACCAGATGAGCACTAAACATATCAGCACCGTAGCTGCAAATGGCACGCCGTAGCTATCGAAGATGAACTTTTGTAACACAATTACCACCAGGTAAAGCCTGAACGCAGAGCCGATAGTGCGGCTCAACAAAAATATGCCCGCTGCGGTTTTATAGCTCCAGGTACCTAAAGTATGCTCTATGTAGCTGTAAATTGATGTGAGCTTCATACGGTAGTATAGCGGAAGCAATACCGTGGCAATAACAATAAACCCTGCCGCGTTACCCAGCACAAACTGAAAATATGCAAATTGGTCGCCACTTGGGGCGCCAACTTTGCCGGGTACCGATATGAACGTTACACCGCTAAGGGCGGTTCCTATCATCCCAAACGCTACCAGGTACCATTTAGAGTTGCGGTTGGCCACAAAAAAGGTGTCGTTATCAGACGATTTCCTGGAGGTGAGGTAAGAAATCACCATTAACACCAAAAAGTAGCCTATTATAAACGAAAGTAGTATTCCGGGAGACATAATTTAGTTTTTACAGGTATCAAACAAACCGCTCTAAAGTAGAGGTTAGTTATCAGCAAAACAAAATTATTTGGTTGTATAAGGTTTATTACCTCCGACGGACCAACATATATATAGAATCAACAACTGTTAAATGAGCTTGCTATCTGAGTGAAAAAACTCTGCACACGCCGTGGTAAAAACATTAATAAACAATACTTTTGCAAGCAACATGGATAACACTATTTCGCCGATGAACCGCTTGAACCAGCTTTTTGCCACAAAAAAAGACAACCTGCTTTCTATATATTTTACAGCCGGCTACCCTGAACTGAACACGACGGTTGATATAGCGGAAGCATTGGAGAAAGCCGGCGCGGATTTTCTGGAGATAGGTTTCCCATATTCAGACCCGGTTGCCGACGGGCCTACCATTCAGCACAGTTCGCAAACGGCGTTAGATAACGGCATGAATTTGAACGTGTTGTTTGAGCAGCTAAAACAACTGCGCAGCCGTGTAACCATGCCGGTTTTGTTAATGGGTTATGTTAACCCCATTGTGCAATACGGCGTTGAACGGTTTTGCAAAGCCGCAGCCAAAGCAGGGGTAGACGGTGTAATAGTGCCAGACCTGCCGATGTACGAGTACGAAATGCTGTACAGCAACCACTTTGAAGACAATGGGCTGAGCAACATCTTCCTGGTAACGCCGCAAACATCGGCCGAGCGGATACGCAAGATAGACGAATTGAGCAATAGCTTTATTTATTTACTTTCATCATCATCTATAACAGGCGGTAACCTGCAGCTTACTGATAGTATTGAAGGGTATTACAGTCGCATTAAGGCGATGGAACTGAAGAATCCGACCATTATCGGTTTTGGCATCTCAGATAACCGATCGTTCAGCAAAGCCTGCGAATATGCAAACGGGGCCATTGTTGGCAGCGCTTTTGTAAAATTGCTTGGGCAGGATGGTTACATGCAGAAGATCCAGGCGTTTATCAGCAGTATTAAATCCTGAATATTTGCCGTAGAAAGGTGATACTTCGCGACTAATTGAAATATTCCAAAAAGACGCAAGCTATTGCGTCTTTACGCCTTTCGCCCGGTTTTGTTTCTGATCTGAAGCATAACAACATAACCCATTGTTGCCGCCAACAAAGAGGTAATTAATATGGTAAACTTAGCCTGGCCTTGCAGTGCGGTATCTGCAAATGAAAGCAGCGCCATAAATATCGACATAGTGAAGCCTATCCCCGCCAGTTGACCAATACCCCATACCTGCGCCCATTTTACGCCCGGGGCAAGTTTTGATAGTTTGAGCTTTACAGCCAGCCAGCTAAATAACGTGATGCCTATTGGCTTTCCTAACAGCAAACCAAAAAGTATTCCAGCCGACAACGGATTGATGATGTTACCCATAGACAGGCTTTCCGTAATGTTGATGTTTGAATTTGCTAACGCAAATATGGGGATGATGATAAAATTCACCGGGTTTTCGAGCAGGTGGATGAGTTTTTTTAGGGGCGAGTAATTCCGTTTTACACTATGCGGGATAGCCATTGCTGTAAGCACCCCCGCAACAGTAGCGTGTATACCGCTATGATGGATAAAATACCACATAAACGCGCCGGGTATAAGATATGCCGCTATGTAACGCACGTTAAAGCGGTTAAATAGCAGCTGCATTATAAACATCGCTAACGCTAACAGCAAATAGGTGGTGTGCAGGCCGGCCGAATAAAATATAGCGATAACCAGTATAGCCCCCAGATCGTCGACTATAGCCAATGCTTTTATAAATACCTGTAAGGACTGCGGTACGCGTGATTTTATAACGCTGATAATTGCCACTACAAAGGCAATATCAGTAGCCATAGGGATACCCCAGCCGGCGGATGTTGCCGTGTTCAGGTTTACAAGCGCATAGATGCCGGCTGGTACAAGCATACCGCCAATGGCTGCAAACACGGGTAGTGTGGCCGAATGCCTGTCGGATAATTCGCCGTTTAAAACTTCGTCTTTTATCTCCAGCCCAACCAGCAAAAAAAATATGGCCATTAATCCATCGTTTATCCAGGCCAATGAGGTGTAGGGGCCAAGCTGGATGCTAAGCAAATTGCTGAAGCTATCGTTAAACCCGGTGTTGGCAATAGCAAGCGATATAATTACACAGGCAATAAGAATAGCACCACCTGTGGCGTAAGAGCGTATAAATTCGGCAAATTGTTTAAGGTTACTGATCAAAATGTGTTGAGTAGATTACATGTAATGCGGCAAATATAAGGTTATAAATATTCTTGCAGGTCGCCTTTGCCTTCGCGAATAACCTCAAACTCGCCCGATGTGCAGTCTATCACCGTCGAGGGTATATTGTCGCCATAGCCGCCATCAATAACAAGATCTACCATATCCTCGTACTTTTCATGTATCAGTTCGGGGTCGGTAGAATATTCAATGATATCGTCTTCATCATGTATTGATGTGGAAAGGATAGGGTTGCCCAATGCCTTCACAATTTCGCGGGCAATGTTATTATCAGGTACACGTATACCTACCGTTTTTTTATTGCTGCTTAAAAGCTTGGGCACCGCGTGGCTTGCGTTAAATATAAAAGTGAACGGACCCGGCAGCGCTTTTTTCAACACCCTGAAGGTTGCGTTATCAATGGGTTTTATATAATCTGATATGTGGCTAAGGTCGTAACAGATAAATGAGAAGTTTGCTTTTTCGGGTTTGATGTTCCTGATCTTACAGATCCGCTCAATAGCCTTTTGGTTGGTAATATCGCACCCAAGCCCATAAACGGTATCGGTAGGGTAGATGATAATGCCCCCTTTGCGCAATACATCAACGGCCTGTTCTATTGCTTTTTCGTTTGGGTTTTCCGGGTAGATCTTGATTAACATAAGTGTAAAGCAAATATAACAGACAAATAGTTTTAAAAAGAAAAAGCCACCCGTTTAAACGAATGGCTTTTTTCACGATGTCAGCAACTAATCTCTGATCAACCAATCACTGATAATATTTTACGCTTGTTTTGCAAACTGCACGTTTGCTATCAATTTAATGTCTTCGCCTACAACAATAGAACCTGCTTCGGTTACGCCGTCCCAGGTAAGGCCGAACTCTTTACGGTTTATTTTGCCGCTCACTTCAAAACCCGCTTTGGTGTTGCCATAAAAGTCACCTGCTATGCCACCATGCTCAACATTAAGTGTTATAGGTTTAGTCACATCTTTTATGGTCAAAAGTCCGTTTAATTTATAATCATCACCATCCTTAGTGAACGATGTAGATTTAAAGGTAATTTTAGGATGGGTAGCCGCATCAAAAAAGTCTGCGCTTTTTAAGTGCTCATCGCGTTGCGATTGAGTGGTGTCAATACTATCCACATCTAACGAAAACTCAACTTTAGCATCCGTAAAGTCTTCGTTATCAGTCTCTAACGAACCTTCAAAGGTTTTAAAAGAGCCGGTTACGGTAGATATTACAAGGTGTTTTACTTTAAATTGTACTTCTGAGTGTGTTGGGTCTAATACCCATTTAGTTGTTGCCATGATGTTTAGTTTTTGTTTTTTCTTGATTATAACACAAATATAATAATATATGTTTAAACATGTATTGTTATATTGAAGTATTACAATTTACAGACATATAGAGATTTAACTATCAGGATAGGGGAATGTTTAAAAAAATATTAAGTACCAAAAAAGGGAGCCAATTCGGCTCCCTTATATTTTTAAGGTTAACCGATCGTTAACCTCTGTTCTCAAATCTCTAACTTATAGCGCTAAAACTTCTTTAACGCGGTCGGCAGCTTCTTTCAGCAAAATAGCTGAATAAACCTGCAGGCCCGAATTATCGATAAGTTCCTTTGCTTCTTTGGCATTAGTACCCTGTAAGCGTACAATAATTGGAACCGGGATATTGCCTATCTCTTTATAAGCATCAATTACGCCCTGTGCAACACGATCGCAGCGTACAATGCCGCCAAATATATTGATCAGAATAGCCTTAACATTAGGGTCTGAAAGGATAATGTTAAAACCGGCTTTCACTGTTTGCGCGTTGGCGGTACCACCTACGTCAAGGAAGTTGGCAGGTTCACCGCCTGCAAGTTTAATGATATCCATGGTTGCCATTGCCAAACCGGCACCGTTAACCATACAGCCTACGTTACCATCAAGTTTTACATAATTAAGGTTGCTTTTGCTTGCTTCAACCTCGGTAGGGTCTTCTTCGTCGGTATCGCGCAGGGCAGCGTAATCCGGGTGGCGGAACAACGCGTTATCATCAAGATTAACCTTGGCATCAACCGCTAAAATTTTGTTATCAGATGTTTTTAATACCGGGTTTATTTCAAACTGAGAGGAGTCGGTAGCGTCATAAGCTTTGTATAAAGCAGTGACAAATTTTACCATATCCTTAAACGCCTCGCCCGACAGGCCCAGGTTAAACGCTATCTTACGGGCCTGGAAACCCTGCAAACCAACCTTAGGGTCAATTTCTTCCTTATGGATAAGTTCCGGGGTAGAGTGCGCCACCTCTTCGATATCCATACCGCCTTCGGTGCTGTACATAATGATATTACGTCCTTTAGCACGGTCGAGCAGTACGCTTATATAAAACTCTTTTGTTTCGCTTTCGCCCGGATAATAAACATCCTGTGCAACCAAAACTTTCTTTACCAATTTACCTTCGGGGCCGGTTTGCGGTGTAACCAGTTGCATGCCGATAATTTTGCCTGCAATTTCTTTAACCTGTTCGGCATTCTTGGACAGCTTAACACCACCGCCTTTACCGCGGCCACCTGCGTGTATCTGTGCTTTTATTACTGTCCAGTCCGACCCAAAGTCTTCCTTCATTTTCTGAGCGGCAGCAACAGCCTCTTCAGGTGTATCTGCAACTATGCCCTCCTGTACTCGTACGCCAAAGCTTTTTAAGATCGCTTTGCCCTGATATTCGTGAATGTTCATGTATTTGAAGAATTTGCGGTAAAGCTACTATTTTGTTTTTAGACATCAGAGGTTGGAGATTAGAGATTTGTAATATTTATCTCCATTATATTGTAATAATATCAGCGACGATCTTTCTAAATATCTGTTAAAATAATCGGCCGATCGCTGATTAACTAATCTCTAATCGCTAAATTCGCCCATGCTTAAAGCGCAATCTATAAATAAATCATACGGCAAACTTCATATCCTTAAAGGCGTTGATCTGGAAGTTAAGCGCGGCGAAATTGTGACCATAGTAGGCGCGTCAGGAGCGGGCAAAAGCTCCTTGCTTAATATACTGGGGACTTTGGACAGCCCGGATTCGGGGCGGATATTTATCGATAACGTTGAAGTTAGTAAGCTCAATAATAAAAACTTAAGCGCTTTTCGCAACAAAAAGATAGGTTTTATATTCCAGTTTCATCATTTACTGGTAGAGTTTAACGCGCTCGAGAATGTTTGCATCCCGGCTTTTATTGCGGGTGTGTCACGCGCCGATGCCGAAAAAAAAGCGACTGAACTATTACAGATGCTTGGCCTGGGCGACAGGATACATCACAAACCAGCCGAACTATCCGGCGGCGAGCAGCAGCGTGTGGCGGTGGCGCGGGCGCTAATTAACGATCCGGCGCTGATATTTGCCGACGAACCCTCAGGTAACCTCGATTCTAAAAACGCGCTTGAACTGCACGAGCTGTTTATTAAGCTGCGTAACGATTTTAACCAAACCTTTATCATTGTAACCCATAACCAGGACCTGTCTGACATGAGCGACCGCACCATATTAATGAAAGATGGGCTAATTTTAAACAATTTATAAGTGAAGATACTTGTTACCTCCGCTACATCGGCTGCGGCGCATAAGCTTAAAGGCAGCCTGCCCAATGACGAAGTTGTATTAGGCGATTTCAACGAGCTACCGGCATTTATGCAGATGCTTAAACTGCCAAACCCCGCGACAGATACTTACGCCCACGAAATGCTAACGCTTTGCCTTGATAACGGTTTCGAGGCTGTTTACTTGTTAAACCCTCAGGAAGCAGCCGTGCTGTTATTATCAGAACAACTGTTTAAAGAATATAACATAGATATTATAAATGGCAGCCTTAACGTATAACGACATAGACCCGCGCAAAAAGGCGTTTATCTTTGAACTTGACGATGTGCTGTACCCGGCTAAAGATTATTACTACCAGATTTATTACCTGTTTGCCAACCTGTTGGAGTACACCGAATTAAATAGCGCGGCCAGGACAACCGAGTTAATGATAAATACGTATAATGAAAAAGGGGAGGGGAAAGTGTTTGATGAAATTGCCGCCAGGTTAAATATAGATGAGAAGTACAGAAAAAACCTGGAAATAATGCTGCTAACATCGCGCCTGCCGCTAAAATTGTTGCTTTATAAAAATATGCTTAGCTTTATGCAGGAAGTGGTTTTAGACCGTAAAAAGCTTTTTATAGTTACCAACGGTGCCGCGCAGCAACAGCTAAATAAGCTCAGGCAAATTGAATGGCATGGTTTAGAACCGTATTTAACATGCTATTTTACTGAAGAAAGCGTGCCTAAACCCGAACCGGACGTATTACATTTATTGATGAAAGAGCATAATTTGGAACGACGCGACCTGATAATGATAGAAGGTTCAGAGACAGACAGGTTATGTGCCGAAGCCTGCGGGATTGATTATGTAAACGTCAGCGAAATAATAAATTAAACTAACATAATATATAAATAATAACTTCGTTAATAAAACACAAACTAATAATTTAAACTGTGAAGAAAATATTTTACTTATTTATAATTGTTTCGGTAACAATTATCACATCTTGTTCAAAAGATAAGAAGATCACTCCGGGTGGCGATGGCGGCGGCGATAATACTGATGGCCCATCTAAAACAGGCTCTACGCTCGACCTGATCAAAGATTCCGTATTTTTGTATGCCCAACAAACCTACTACTGGAACACCTCGCTGCCTACTTACGCTACTTTCAAGCCGCGCTCTTTTAGCGGCACAAGCGATCTGGATGCTTTGCAAACAGAAATTGACGCGATGACCCAATACAGCAAAAACCCCGAGACCGGTAAACCGTACGAATATTACACGCCTGCACCTGGTTACGCCAAATACTCATTTATTGACGATGGCAGCGTATCAGGCGAGTTAGGCGGCGTAAAAGGTGATTTTGGCTTTGCGCCGGTATGGATAAGTGAGGATGACATCAGGGTTAAATATGTTTACCCGGGCTCTCCGGCCGATCTAAAAGGGTTAAAAAGAGGCTACCAGATTGTGGGCATAAACGGCCGTACAGGTTCGGGCCTTACTTATGATAACGGAACTAATGTTGACTTCCTTATCAAGGCTTACAGCCAGTCGAACGACATTACCCTTACCTTAAAAAAACCTGATGGCACTACCTTTACGGCAGCCATGTCAACCGGTAGTTACACGGTGAACCCTGTTTTGGTTACAAAGGTTATTGATGCAGGCGGCGGTAAAAAAGTAGGTTATATCGCCTTTAACAGTTTTACAGCCGATGCGAATGCTGTACCAAGACTTAACACTGCTTTTAACACCTTTGCCGGCAGTAACATAACCGACCTGGTTGTTGACCTGCGGTATAACGGCGGCGGCTACGTGTCGACAGCCGAATATTTAAGCAACTTAATTGCACCTGCAAGTGCCGACGGCTCGGTGATGTTCAGCTATAATTTTAACCAGATGATGACTGAGGGTAAGGCCACCATCCTTAAAAATCAGAAACGTAAGGACGATAACGGCCAAACTTACAGCTATTTCGACATTAACTATACACCAAGCGCTAATACGATACGCTTTTCGAAAGCAGATGTGCCCGCTACACTTAATCTAAGCCACGTATTTTTTATAGTAACCGGCTCTACAGCATCAGCCAGCGAGCTTACCATAAACAATTTAATACCAAAAATGGATGTGAAGCTAATAGGTACAACTTCATATGGTAAACCGGTGGGTTTCTTTGATATCGATATCAATAAATATCAAATGTACATACCGCAATTTGAAACTAAGAATGCCAGTGGCAACGGCGGTTATTACGCCGGTATGAAACCGGGAAGTACTACTTATCCGGGCAAGCTTGCAAATGATGATGTTACCAAAGATTTCGGCGACCCTGCAGAAGGGCTGTTTGCATACGCTATAAATTATGTTAAAAACGGCACCTTCGCCATATCAGGTACAAGAATACAAAGCGCTAACCAGCTTAAAACCTTTTCGGTGGATCAGTCCCGCGAGGTTGGTATTCAAGTTGAAGGCAAAAAATTCAGAGGGATGATACTTAATGATCCGAAGGCTAAAAAATAATTCGCCTTTTATCAGTCAAAGCCGGGAGTTTAAACTTCCGGCTTTTTTGTTAAACAAATTTCCGTTTAATCTGCCAGTTCGCGAAGGTCTACAGGTACAACCCGCGATATCCCTTGCTCTACCATGGTAACACCGTAAATAATATCGGTACACGCAATGGTGCGTTTGTTGTGTGATATAATAATGAATTGTGATTCTTTTGAGAACTTGCGGATAATGTTGTTGAACTTATCGATATTGGTATCATCAAGCGGGGCATCAACCTCGTCAAATATGCAGAAGGGGGCCGGCTTTAACAGGTAAAGCGAGAAAAGTATGGCCGTGGCCGTCAGCGTTTTTTCGCCGCCCGAAAGCTGATTAATAGAAAGGGGGCGCTTACCCTTAGGCCGTGCGATAATATCAATCTCCGATTCGAGCGGAGCTTCGGGATTGCTCAGTATCAGGTCGCATGAATCTTCCTCGTTAAACAGCGAGCGAAACACCTTGATAAAGTTTTCGCGGACCATTATAAAGGCCGACATGAATTTTTCTTTAGCCGTATCATCAATTTCCTGTATAGTGGCCAGCAGCGATGCTTTTGCTTCGGCCAGGTCTTTCTTTTGATCCTGGATGAAGGTATGGCGCTCACTCATTTCATTATAAGCCTCAACCGCCATTGGGTTTATAGCGCCAAAATCATCCAGCTGGCGTTTTAGCTTTTCGGTGCGTTCGCGTATTTCTTCTTCGTCCCCGGCTTCATTATCTTCCGCTTCAAGCAGGTCATTTATATCTACATTAAACTCTACCGATAGCCGCTCTTTAAGCGCGCTAAGCTCCAATCTTAAATTGTTGCGCTCATCTTTCAACTCGTTCTCAATAGCTTCGGTCTGGTCTTTTTTCTGCCGAAGCTTCGAAACTTCGTTCTCTCTTTCGGTAATGCCGGCGCGCCAGGCGTAATATTCCTGCTCAGCTTCGGCGGTGCCTTTTTCAAGGGCCTCTTTCTGCTCATACATTTCAAGCAGGTTCTCATCGCTGTCGCCGGTTTGCTGCAGGTTCTCCATGATCTGCGCTTTAACCTTTTCAAGTTCGGCGCTATTCTGGCGGATGCGTACTTCCAGGTGCTCCAGCTGCGTTTCGCGGTACTCAAGGTCTTTTACCAATCCCGAAACCTTATTTTGCTGCTGGTGAAAGCGGATATTCTCCTGGTTGTAGATGTTAGATTGCACCGTAACCATTTCATTAAGCTCGTTAAAGGCCTGCTGTTTTTCCAGCAGCATATCGGCCTGTACCTGCTTTTGCGCCTTCAGGTCTATCAATAACGGGCCCAGTGTAAGTATCTCGTTTTTTATACCGGCCACTTTATTGGCTATGTCCTGTTTGCGGTTAAGGCTGTTCTCAATAAAGGCCTGGTACTGTTCCTGCTTGGTTCTAACGGTGATAAGTTCGGTGTTAACCTGGTTTAGTTGGTATTGCTGCTGTCTTAGTTCGTTGGTTTTGTTTGATGCTTTTAAAGCTGCCAAACGGCTCTGCAATTCCTCACTTTTAGCTCTAAAGCTTTGTATGCGGCTCTCCGCTTGCTTAATCTCTTTCAGCAGGTTATCAAGGTTTTTAGCGCGACCTATACGCTTGCCCTCAAACAAACCAACCGAGCCGCCTGCCATGGTGTGTTTAGATTTTGTGAACTTACCGCTTTTACCAATAAGCACTACATCACCCGGTAATAATATGTCGTTAATATCCTGTTCGGTATTGTCGTTAACAAGGTAAACCTGTTTTAACAAATGGTTGCATAACGGTTTGTAGCGCTCCTCAACCTCTACAACAGATAGGGCAGGGATGGCCGCATCATCTACCAGTGTTTTATCGCCCTGCTTAGTGGCTTCGTAATTATCTAAAATAAAAAACTGCGCCCGGCCCTTTGCCGAATTACTTAACAGGTTAATAGCCGCAATGGCCTCGCTGTAAGTATTCACTACGTAATGGTTCATAAACGGCTCCAGGTAGTTCTCGATAGCTACGCGGTATTCTTCCCTGCAAAATAAAATATCGCTGAACAGGGTAATGGTTTTAGCCCAATTGGTGTTCTTTTTTAAAAAACGGATACTCTCCGGGAACCCCTCCAGGTTATCAACCAAACTTTTTGTCAGGTTATATTCGTTTTGTTTGGCGTCCAGTTTACGGCCGTCGGCAGCAATACTGTCTATGACAGTTTTAAGCTCGGTTTCCGTTTCGGCTACCTGTTGCTGCAATTTGTTATCAGCTTCAACAGCCAGTTCATATTCGCTTTTTAGCGTTTCAACGCGGCCCTCCAGTTCGGCAACCACTTTATTAAAGTGCGATAGCTCGGCTTCTTTATTGGTGGTATCCTCCATATTGCGCTGGCTTTCCTGCTCAAGCGCCTGTTGTTGTATATTCAGGATATCGATGTCTTTTTCGGCCTTGTATACCTGGTTTTGCAGGCGGCCGTTTATGCTGTTCAGCTCGTTCAGTTCATTACGCGCTTCGGTTTGCTGCGCGCGCAGCTCGTCAACAGCCTCTTTCAACTCTGCCAAGCGCTGGGTAATGATGTGCAGATTCTCTTCTTCCTGCAGTTTTTCTTCGTTCAGCCGCTTTATATTATACTGTACGTGCTTAAACTGGTTATTATCACGCTCAAGTTCGTCCTTTAAACGGCTCTCTTTATCCTGTGCGTTCTTCAACTGCTCGTTCTTTACCCGTTTTTCGCTCTCGTAGGCACGTATCTTAGCCGTAAACTCGTTGCTGGCCTTTTGCTGTGCGGCAAGGTTCTTCTCTTTGGTAAGGCTATCCAGCTTGCTTTGCTGTAAAGCTGCTTCCAGCTTATCTATCTGCGTAGCAATGCCTGCCTTTTCTTCCCGCTGTACCTGTTCCTTCTCTTCAATTTCGGCAAGCGACCTGCTGAAATTTGCTATGCGGAACGATGCCAGCGCAATGCTCAGCGTTTTATACTGGTCGCGAAGCTTGTAGTAGCGCTCGGTTTTTTTAGCCTGGTTCTCAAGCGTTTTTAAGTTCTTCTCTATCTCAAACAGCAGGTCTTCAACGCGCTCCAGATCGGCTTCTGTATCTTTTAACTTATTGAAAGTTTGCTTTTTACGGAGCTTATATTTAGAAATACCTGAAGCTTCCTCAAATAAATTACGGCGCGATCCTTCCTTGTTGTTGATGATCTCGTCAATCATCTTTAACTCAATGATGGCGTACGAATCTGCGCCTATACCGGTGTCTAAAAAAAGATCAGTAATATCTTTTAAGCGGCACTGTACATCGTTAAGGCGGTACTCACTTTCGCCGGTGCGGTACAGCCTGCGTGTTAGGGTAACCTGCGAATAATCGGTAGGGAGTACATTTTTGGTATTATCAAAGGTTAACGATACCTCGGCCAGGTTGGCTGCCTTGCGGCTTTTAGTGCCGTTAAAAATGATATTATCCATTTTTTCGGACCGCAGCGCACGGGTACTTTGCTCGCCCAATACCCAGCGTATCGAATCGACAACATTGCTTTTACCACAACCATTTGGCCCAACAATAGCGGTAACACCCTCATTAAAATTAATGGTGATCTTATCTCCGAAACTCTTGAAACCCTTGATTTCTAACCTGGTAAGTTGCATTTGCTATCGTAAATTGCCAACGATGAATGATCTGTAAGTTTTAATATATCGTTGCCGCAATTGAACCCGAAAGATACGTCTTGTAAGCAAATTTTAAAGGCCGATTATAAGAGAGTTAATAACATTTAAATGTGGAAAAGTAGGCCCCTCCAACCCTTAAAGGGGAGCCTAATATAGTTTTTTTTTAAAACTCCCCCTTCAGGGGGTTGGGGGGCTTATCTCGCCTCTTAAATAAGTAACCGCCTTGCCTGCCATTACAACGCGGTCGCCTTTTAATTCGCACCAAAGCTCGCCTTTGCGGGCGCTTATTTGGTAAGCATGTAATGTGTTTTTACCCAGTTTGCCGGCCCAGTATGGTATCAGGTTGCAATGTGCCGACCCGGTAACCGGGTCTTCGAGTAAACCTGCGCCCGGTGCGAAGAAACGCGACACAAAATCTACATCCTTGCCTGGCGCCGTTACAATAACACCCAGCGTATCAATTTTAGATAGTGCAAAGTGGTCGGGCTTAATGTCCAAAACATCATCTTCGTTATCGTAAACCAGAAAATAATCACGGCTGCGCAGTATTTCTTTTGGTTTTTTACCGCCAAGGGCTTCAATCAGGCCTTCCGGCTTATCAGCCGCAAACGGAGGCCGTGACGGGAAATCCATCAAGTATCTATCGCCCTCGCGTTTTACTACGAGCGTGCCAGCTTTTACCGTATCAAAATAAATGGTATCGCTCTCATAACCAAGTTCCGTGAATAATATATGTGCGGATGCCAGGGTGGCGTGGCCGCAAAGGTCGATCTCCAGTTCGGGAGTAAACCAGCGCAGCAGATAGCCGGTAGCGTTCTTTACGAAAAAAGCAGTTTCGGCCAGGTTGTTCTCCAGGGCAATCTTCTGCATCGTTTCGTCGGGCAGCCACTCATCCAGCGGACAAACTGCGGCCGGGTTGCCGCCAAACATTTTATCGGTAAAGGCATCGGCCTGGAAAATAGGGATGGTCATGGTGATAAAGTATTATTTACCGCTAAGATAGCCGTAAGTAACCAATTCATCATTATTGGTGATGTGTTTTGTGCAGCCGTTATTCAATAAGATCACTTTATCACTAACCTCTAAAATATTATAATATTGATGATCGGTTAAAATGATGCCCTTACGTTTGGCGCAATTGCGTATAACGGGTTTAAATTCGTCGGCCTGAATGGGTGATATATGGGTAAAAGGTTCATCTAACAATATAAAATCGGCGCGGCTATGCATGATCATCAGCATCTCCAATTGGCGCAGTTCGCCGCCGGACAATTGCGTCGCTGTTTTATGCGAATGTTGCCGGTATATTTCTAAGGCGGCAAACTCATCCCAGGCCTGTTCGTCCACCAGCATTCTGGCAAGTTTGCTTATTTGTATGTGAGCCGGTAAATAACCATGCTGCGGTAAATAGGCTATGCGGTTGTTATGATACCCTTTATAAATAAAGTTGTTATCAATACTTACATATTTATACGAAGCCTGCAGGGTACCGAAAATAACCCGTAGCAATGATGATTTACCGCTGCCGTTTCTGCCTAATAAACCAATCACCTGGCCTTGCCGGCATTCAAGGTAAATGTCCTGCAATATTTTGCGGTTATCAAACTGCAGCTGAACGCTATCAACCTTTAAAACAAGCGGCTGCATAGGTTAATTAAAAGGGCGATTAATGTAAATGCTGCAAGATCAACCAAAAAGGCATAAAAATATAATCTTCTGATGGTTATACCCGCATTGCGATAATAAAAGTATGTATTGGCCGATGAGTAATAATGCAGCCCTGCCGCGGATAAAAAACCGATGATCTTTGAAAAGAAAATACTCACCAGGTTGATGCCTGCGCCAAAGGCAACTAAAACTATACACAAAAAAGTAAAGGTTATATTATAAAGCAGCAGCGAGCGGTAATATTGAATAGTGAGGGTAGTTAGGCGTTGCATGGATTGATACTATACGGATATCAATCAAATAAATTGTATTGAGGGCTGGGTTTTTCACTGTTTTCTTCCCTGATCCTGTTCACTAAAGAACTCGCCTGTCTTGTAGGCTCGGGCATGCGGTAGCCACGAATACAATTTATTATTACATCAACACTTTGTTGAATATTGATATTGTGCCCCGGCGATATATAAATAGGATTACAATGCTGCTTACTGCGCAGCGCCACGCCTATCTGTTCGTTTTGATCATACATCGGGCTCTGAGCAAACATCTCGGGGGCAGGTTCATCATAGGTGCCATGCAGCCTGCTTTTGGCGCTGCCAATGGTTGGCACGTTGGCCAGTAAGCCAAAATGTGTGGCTATGCCCAGCCGCCGTTTGTGCGCTATGCCCTGGCCGTCAAGTATCAGCAGGTCGGGTTTAATGTAAAGATTGTTCCAAGCATTAAACAGTGCGGGCAACTCTCTGAAAGCCAGCAACCCGGCAATGTACGGAAACTCCGTATGCGATATTGCAGTTGAAGTAGTTATAACAGTTAACGCCGGGTATTTGAAAACTACAATTCCGGCATAGAGTATTGCCGAGTCTTTGTCGAAGGATATATCGGCCCCGGCGATGGTATTGATAGGGGTGGTCAATTCACGGATCCGGATTTTATGGCGTAACTCTTCCTGGTAAGCAATAGCTTCTGCAGGCGAAAAGTGTTCATAGCCGGATGGGTCCATAAATTATTAACATACAAAGACCCGTCCTTGTTTAATCGGATAGTTAATATTTTAACCTATAGTTATGGTTGTAATTATAAACAAGACTATTTTATTCTTCTTTAAAGCAACGGTTTTACTCCAATTTGCCCGGAAAAAAATCAGATTTTTTAAAGAAAATTACGGTTATTTGAGCCACGATCAATCCTAACGTCATGACCAAACCGCCTGTTCCTATTGATGTAGTAAACCTGCTGCCCGTTCTGGATAAAAAGCTTATTGAACTACTGATGTCCCTCACACCTGAAGAATGGGAAAAGCAGACGATAGCAAAGTTGTGGGTAGTGAAGGATGTGGTTGCACATCTGCTGGATACCAACATACGCATATTATCCATTCTGCGCGACGGTTTTTATGGCGAGCAACCTGATATAAAATCGCGCCAGGACCTGTTGGATTTTTTAAACGGCCTTAATGCCGATTGGGTAAAAGCCATGAAAAGGGTAAGCCCGCAAATGCTTATCGTTTTACATGAGATAACAGGACCGCTTTTTTGCGATTACTTTAAATCGGTTGACCCGTGGGGCAGATCGGCTTTTGCCGTAGAGTGGGCGGGCGAAATGGAAAGCAGAAACTGGATGGAAATTGCGCGCGAATACACGGAAAAATGGCTGCACCAGCAGCAGATACGCGATGCTGTAAATAAACCCGGCTTAATGACCCCTGAACTTTATTACCCGTTTATCGACATTTTTATGCTTGCTTTACCGCATACTTACCGAAATGTTTTAGCCGAAAATGGCACGGTGGTAAAAACAACGATAACTACCGATATTGGCGGGGCATGGTTTCTGGTACGGGCGGATAATGGCTGGACGTTAAGCAAAGAGAATGGAGTGCAGCCTGACACCGAAATTATAATTGATCCGGATACCGCCTGGAAGCTTTTTTCGAAAAGCTTAAGACCGGATCAAATAAAAGATAAGGTAATTATTACCGGCGATCAGGAGCTTGGCCAAACAGTACTTAACATGGTTTCGGTTATGGCATAGCGGCAACATACTTTAGGTGTGCACCAATACTTTTCTTATAGGCAATTTGGGTTGACAGCATTAAGCACGGTTGATGCTGTTAAATTGTTAACGCGCTTCTGTTGCAAAATACAAAACATAATTATCACTTAACTCTTTAAGCGAAAAGCCTTTGTAACCCGGAAATGATTTTAAGATAACGCTTGCCCTTATACCCATATAATACGAAGGCATTAAAATATATAACGGCCCTGCATGGCCTTTATAAAGGTATTCATCAAAGTTTATATTGATATCCTTATTTAACCCGGGCAGGATAATTACACGGTTGTGCCGTACCTCTAAACCAATATCCGGACTAAAAAAAACAAAAACGGCGTTGTTATTTTTGTCGTCGAGCAGCTTAATGTAATCAAGGCTTTGCTGATCAATAAACTGCTGGCCAATACCTGATGTTCCGTAGGCAACGTCAGTTTTTAAACCTTTGTATCCTGTTAAATAAAAATTGAGGCTGAAAAAAAGTATAGCTGCAACCATTGATCCTAACACAACCCGGTAAACCGGCTTATAGCGGCTAAAAAGCTGCAATACGCCGGGGATAATTATTAAACCAATTATCCTGAAGTGGCGGGCCTCGTAAGAAATATCCAGCCTGCGCATATAAGCCGAAGCAAAAAACAGGATGGATACACCGTAAAATATAACGAGGATCAACCGGTAATTTTTATTCAGGTTTTGTTTGTATACGGCACACACTAATATTACACTTATCACAGCCAGCGCCAGCATTACAGCCAAAGCCCATTCCGGCGATAGTATGGCCACATCGTTGTGGAATATAAGGCCGTTAAAAAGGTCGTCTACAGAAAATCCGGAAAGCAGGGGAGATGCCACAGGGAAGGCCAGTGTTTTCCAGCTTAAGCTGAAACCGTTTGGTGCTGATACCGGGTTAAGTCCTTTGCTTAAATACAAAGTGTATATAACGGTTACGGATATAATTGCGGGTATTGCTATCCATGAACTGTTGATTACCCAGGCTTTAATACCTTTAAGGCCAAAGGAAATGGATATCCATATAAATAACAGGCCCGCTGCATATATCCATATAAACGAGGACTTACAGAAAAAGCCTATCCACCCCGAAAAAAGCACAAACAAAAGCAGTTTGTAATCGGGGTTTGCAAATTTAACGCACCCATATAAAAACCATCCGGCAAAGGCAAAAATTAGTACTTCTCCGCCGGTATAAAAAATATGCGGCGTAAAATACGCTTGTTGACAAATGATCACAACGAGGCTTAAAGCGCTAACCAACGGCGTAAAACCCACCTTTTTGAAAAACATATAGAAACCCGCAAGACCGGTAACCTGGCAAACGGCAATAGTAATAGCAGAGGCATGCCCGGTATTAACGCCAAATACCATTTTAAAAAACTGGGGAAGCAGGTATTGGCCCGGCGACCACCACGAAATGAATTCACTTGCATTTAAAGCGATATTTTGCTGAGCGGGGTGTGTGTAGATATTGAAACTGCCGCCCATTTGCATAGAGCGCAAAACAAGAAACCCCCAGCTGGCGTCGGGGAAAATAGCAGGGGGAGTTGTAAAAGTAAGTACGCACAATACGACGGCTACTACAAACAGCACTATCAGTATTAGGGTGTGTATCGGCAAATATCTATTTTGCATTTGCAGGTTATATTATTCCATAATTCGGGGCCGCAGCTTAACAGCAGGGTTGCCCTGGTAAATAAAATACGGCTCCAGGTTTTTGTTGGCTACAGATCCACTTGTAACTATACTATGGCTGCCGGCAGTTATGCCCTGGTTTAGTATAGCGCCGCAGCCAATCCACACACCATCTTCAATAGTTATGTTTCCGGTTATCAGCTCAAATGATTCTTTTTTGTAATTGTGGCTACCTGTTTGCAGCACGGCTCCCTGGGATATGCAAACGTTATCCGCAATGATAACAGGTGCCAGGTTATCGATCCAAACACTTTCGCCTATCCAGCTGTGTGTGCCGATTTTAAGATTCCATGCGTACTTTATATTAACCCCGGGTTTTATTATAACACCGTTGCCAATTTGAGCACCAAACAGCCTCAATAAAAATATCTTGAAAGCATTAAAAGGAAACCAGCCCGATTTAAAGAATATTAAATTGACATAATACCATAAAAACCTTTTAACAACGCCGCCACCTGGCTTATAAGGATAATTGTTATATGTAGAAAGAAGGGTTTTTGGCATTATCGTCGTTCGGCTGAAAAAGCACAAGATCACCAATTAAGGGCTTGCAATTTCAAAAGTACATATTTGCACAGCAAAAGCAAGACAGGTGACCAAAGCTTCCGGCGCAAACCGTTGATGAAGTATATGTTTTAATTTCACTCGTAAAACAAAGTACAAATGTGCCTGGAAAATCAGTTTGATCCGTTCAGGTCATAATCAAAGCTGAATCTGATTTTAACGAAATAGTGTTGACGCTCGAAAAAAAATAACAATAAATGCCACTTTAAGGCGGCATTTATTGTTTTAAGGGTTATGGTAAGCGCTAATAAGTGGTCATGTTGTACATTTCAATTTGCTGGCCAGTAGGGTTTGAACCGCCGTACCAGTGGTTGGTGCCTACAAAGTAGTAGTATTTATTATAGTAGCTGCCACTATTATTAGTAAGGGTGCATTTGTATACGCCGTCTACATAAAAATCAACCTGGTGTGTATTGCTTGACCTTGCCTGGCACTTATAAGTATGATAACCGTTATCGTTAATGGATAACACTTGTGTATAGTATTGGCCGCCACCCTGCAAATACGCCTTCAGCGCGTTGTCATTCAGGGTTTTCACAAAGCCCATTTCGTTACCGTTCCACTGCGAAACATTGTCGGCCAAAAAAACCGCTTGCTCGCTTGCCGAGCTATAGGCGTTTGAGCCCCCTTTAAAGCAGCCGTTAAATTGCATGCCGGTTGCATTCTGTCCGCTTTTTTGCTGTGCTGCATCAATATCAGTGCTGCAATTGCCCACTGGTACGCAAATACCATTGGTACCCGAAATGTTGTAAGGCGTGCCGTTACATGTTTGCCAAAGATTGAAAGCGCTTTGGGGTACGGCCGCGCGTGGCACAGTCGCTTCGGCCTTGTTAGGTGTAGTACTTGGTTTGTTCGCGTCTTTAGCGCAGCCAAAACACAGTGCCAGCAGCAACGCGCCGCCTACAGACAGTTGATTAAGTTTTTTCATAACGTGTTTGAATTTGGTTAAATAATTAACCCGAAGTTAAACTGCCGCCAATGCAGATGATTACACTACATTTTCTAAAATGTACACTATTGTAACAAAGCTACTTACGGGCTGTTAAAGCGCGTTTTTCAAAGTAAATTTTAAATCTCTGCCTGTACCGTCAGCTTGATGAACGGGTATTATTTTACCAATATTAAAATTGAACATTTGCCAGGTTCGGTTACTTGCTTACCGGTAGGATGGATTGGATCGTAGCCTGACTACTGCAACGGCGCATCACTTTGCTAACTTTGTTTATCCCTACACCTGCGACCGAACGTTGGTGGTAAGTTTATACTGCTCAGGCGACATCCCCATATACTTTTTAAACACGCGCGAAAAATAGTACGGATCATCATACCCCAGATCCATCGCTATGGTTTTTATTTTGGCTTCGTTTGCATAAAGGTACTGGCAGGCTTTCTGCATTTTAAGATGTATAAAATAATCGATAGGGGGCATACCGGTAGCCTTTCGGAACAGGCTGGAAAAATGCGAACTGGAAAGCTTGTGCTGCCCCGCCATATCTTCAACAGTCATTTTCTTTTCAATATTGTTCTTCATATTGATAATGGTTGTTGTTATAATATCCGGGGCATCGTTTGGTTCGCTTACCACATGTTTATCCGGGAACAAAAAGGTGGCTATCATATTATACAGGCAAAAGGTTGCATTGCACAAGTTTTCTTTACTGTAGCCCATTTCCAGGTTTTGATATATATTGTTCCAGATATCAAGCGCCTTATTATTGAAAGGGATCTGTACCGGGCCTTTAAACAACCCAATGTTTAACGACGAGTTAAAAGTGGCGATATCGTCTCCGGTAAAATGCACCCAGTAAATAGTCCATGGGTCTTCTTCATCAGCCCAGTAGCGCATATAAACCTCGGTGGCAGGCAGTATAAAGAATTGGTTAGGGGTAACCTCAAACTTTTTCTTGTCAATTATATAATACCCTTTTCCCTTCAGGCAATATATCAATATATTGTCTTCGCAGCCTTTTCGCCGTTCCTTGTAATGGTAGGACGCCTGCGGGAAATAACCTATTTGCGTGATGTAAATATTAAATATCGAAGGGTATTTTTTTACAAAGTCCTTCAGTATTTTTTGTGGCAAGCTCATTAGCTTTTCACCTTCAAAACCATCCTTCCTTTTAAAAGAACCAGCCATGTTTTTAATAATTGTAATTAATAGAATATTCCATTAGGTGGGCAATAATGCCGCTTGGTTGTACCAAAGTAAGTTTTTTTTAATGTAATAATAATGGTTATTGACAAATAACCGATAACAATTTTCAAATACCGATAGAATTATCCATTAAAATAGATGAATTGGCTATTAGATAACTTTTTGCCGGAAACTAAATTTGGTCACCGTATTTAATAAACCAATTATAAGTATCAACCGGTAGAAGCCTGGCTTTTTTGAGGGGGACTGACTAAGATAAAGAACGCGGGGTCATACAAAATACAGCCGTTTTAGTATCGTATCAATCAGTGCAGGTATTAATTGCGGGCTTGTATTAAATTATTGTGCACATTTATGCAATTACTAAAAGATAAGGTTGTTTTTTTAACCGGCGGTACCGAAGGCATCGGCTATGAATGCGCCGCGGTTTACCACCGGGCCGGGGCAAAGGTTAGCATCATAACTCATAAAGAAAACAGTTTACAGCAATGCCGATCGCAATTTTTCGATGATAATATTCATTACATTCTTGCGGATGTTTCAAGCGCTGCGGATGTGCAGCGGGCAATTGCCGAAACCCTGGCCAGGTTCGGTAAAATAAACATCATTCATAACAATGCGGGGGTGTCTAACCCATCTAAAACCGTTTGCGCCACTACTGACGAAGAGTGGAACAGGGTTTTTAATGTAAACGTTAAAGGCATTTATAATACTACAAAATTTGGTATCGAAGCTTTAAAAGCTACCAGCGGCAATATACTTAACAGCAGCAGCCTTGTTGGCGATATTGGGCAGGAACTTCATGCGGCTTATACTGCTACTAAAGGTGCAGTTAATGCCCTTACAAAATCTATGGCGCTTGATTATGCACCGTATGGGGTGCGTGTTAACGCTGTGGCTCCTGCAGGTGTATGGACCCCCATGCTGAGGCGGTGGAGCAGTCAGCAACCCAACGCAGCTCATATAGAAACCTATTTGGACGGGATCCACCCGTTAGGGTACTGCCCCGAAGGTGATGTTGTGGCCGATGCCTGCCTCTTCCTGGTATCTGAACAAGCGCGTTTTATTACCGGGTGCATCCTGCCTGTGTCGGGCGGGGCCGAGTTAGGGTATCGCAGATATACGGGGCAACCCGGACGCGCTAACGCCATCGTTGATGAAAAAGTAACCCTATCATGATCTCGAAGATAAAAGTGTCAGACATTCGTTTCCCGCTGGATGGTAACGCCGGCAGCGATGCTATACACCGCGATCCGGTATACTCATACGCAGTAACGCAGCTAACAGACGATAGCGGCCTAACCGGAACGGGATTTGCCTTCACTTTGGGAGAGGGTAACAACCTGGTTTGCCGGGCAGCGGAATACTATGCCCGCCTGCTAACAGGTAGGGATATTGAAGAAACCATGGCCAGCTTTGGCGAATTATTCAGGACGCTATCTAACGACCAGCAATTTCGCTGGCTTGGGCCACATAAAGGTGTTGTTCATCTGGCCCTGGCATCGGTAACCAACGCTTGTTATGATCTGTGGGCCAAAAAAAGGGGTGTTCCATTGTGGAAATTGCTTACAGAGCTATCGCCTGAGCAAATTGTAAATACGCTCGACCTGTCGTACCTGGAAGACGAGTTGACCTATGACCAGGCAGTGAGTATGCTTACCGAACAGCAGTCGCAAAAGGAAGCAAGGAAAAGCATTTTAGATAAAGGGTATCCGGGTTACGATACTTCCGTGGGCTGGTTTAATTATCCTGACGAAATGGTTAGGGAAAACTGCAAAAAAGCTTTGGCGCAAGGCTTTACCGCCATGAAGCTAAAGGTAGGATCCGCTGATCCTGACCGGGATATCCGCAGGGCGCATATCGTACGCGAAGTTGCCGGCGATGACGTTAAGGTGATGCTTGACGCTAACCAGCAATGGAATCTGCCGCGGGCAATTGATATTTGTACCCGGTTAAAGAATATGAACCCGTACTGGATTGAGGAACCCACACACCCAGACGATGTAACCGCGCATACCAAACTGGCAGACGCCATTGCCCCGGTACGGCTTGCGCTGGGTGAGCACGTGCCTAATAAGATCATTTTTAAAAATTATTTGCAAGCCGGTTCATCTTCGTTTATGCAGGTAGATGCCGTACGGGTAGGCGGAGTGAGTGAGTTTATTACCATAAGCCTGATGTGCAAAAAATTTGGTGTGCCGGTTGTGCCGCATGTGGGCGATATGGGCCAGTTACATCAGCACCTGGTTTTATTTAACCATATCGCCATGGGGCACCAGGCCTTATTCCTGGAGCATATTCCCCATTTGCAAAAGCATTTCGTAAATCCTGCTAAAATTGTAAATGGCATTTACGTGACACCGCAGGAAGCCGGCAGCAGTTGCGACCTGCTTATTTTAAAGAATTAACACCGCATAGCCATGATAGGATCGTTTGATGCCACCGTAAGTATTCTGTATGTTATCCTGATCCTGGCAATAGGTTTATGGACCGGCCTCCGGCATCGGTCGGCAAGTAAAAAAACAAACGTCGCGAGCGATTATTTCCTGGCAGGCAAAAGTTTGCGCTGGCCCATGATAGGACTGGCGCTTTTTGCTACTAACATATCGTGCGTGCACCTGGTGAGCCTTGCACAAAGCGGTTTTGATACCGGCTTGCTTAATGGCACCTTTGAGTGGATGGCATCGTTCACGCTTATTTTACTTGCGGTGTTCTTCGTGCCGTTCTACATCAAATCAGGAGTATCAACCTTGCCCGACTTTTTAGAGAAACGTTACAACCGCGCCAGCCGCGACTGGCTGGCATTTATATCAATACTATCAGCTATAATCATACATATATCTTTCTCATTACTGGCGGGTGGCATTGTTCTGCAAACACTGTTTGGCGTTAATATGTATACCAGCATTATTATCATTTCGGTGATAACTACTGTTTACACGGTGGTAGGCGGACTAAAGGCAGTTGTAGTTACCGAGTCTATTCAAACCGTAGTGCTGCTATCAGGAGCTGTTATTATGAGCGTTGTGGCTTACAACAAAGCGGGCGGATGGGATAGTATGGTGCATGTGCTGCAGCAAAAGAACGAGCTGAGTAAACTGTCTATGATGCGCCCCCATGGCGATTCCAGCGGGCTGCCGTGGTATGCGGTATTATTGGGGTACCCGGTACTGGGTATCTGGTATTGGTGTGCCGATCAAACCATCGTACAGCGAGTTTTGGGTGCCAGGGATGAAAACCATGCAAGGGTAGGCCCTCTGTTTTGCGGATTTATAAAAATTTTACCGGTATTTATATTTGTGATGCCCGGCTTGTTTGCTTATGCGTTATACCAAAGCGGGCAGTTGGATGTACATAGTATAAAAACTATTGTAGATGGCAAAGAAGTTGTGAACAGCAAAGGCGTTTACACACTGATGATACTACAGCTTATCCCCAAAGGTTTAGCAGGGGTACTTGTAGCGGCCCTATTATCCGGATTAATGAGCCAGATATCCGGTGCGCTCAATTCTATATCTACAATGGCCAGTTATGATATCTACAAAAGATACAAGCCAGATGCTACTGACCAGAAATTAGTTACGGCGGGCAAAATAGCTGCCGGGGTATCGTTTATCATATCGCTATTGCTTTTACCGCTGCTTAACAGCTACGAAAGCATCTTTAACGGTTTAAATGATATTATTGCCCATATAGCTCCGCCCATAACATGCGTTTTTTTATTGGGAGTATTCTGGGGCAGGGCGTCGGCAAAGTCGGCGCAGCTAACCCTATACATCGGGTCGGCAGCGGGGGTGCTTGTGTTTGCCTTTAGCAAGCTTATGCCCCACAGTTTTATCGGCGCGGTGCCCTTTATGATGATGGCTTTTTACTTATTTGTTTTTTGTTTGCTATTACAGGGGGCGCTTACACTGGCCTATCCGGCAACCCATACCGCCGAAAGCGCTAAGCT
The DNA here is from genome assembly GCF_010093045.1 of Mucilaginibacter sp. 14171R-50. Lineage (NCBI taxonomy): Bacteria > Pseudomonadati > Bacteroidota > Sphingobacteriia > Sphingobacteriales > Sphingobacteriaceae > Mucilaginibacter > Mucilaginibacter sp. 14171R-50. Next base: position 3,522,973 of record NZ_CP048115.1, read on the forward strand.
TTACTGGAGATCGCCGCTGGAATCATTGAAAAGCCCCGGATGGTACGGCTTTGGTAACTACAAGTTTTTATCTGTTTTGCTGATATCCGTCATGGTGGTTTTGTTCTGGATTTTCAGGTAGGCTGATGCCTGTGTTATATTTCGGCAACTGTTATAACAAATACAACTTGTTGATAAGCAAAATTTGTAATAAAATAATATAATAGTCCATCACCTTTAAAGCTTTATCCATTTTAAAGGAAAAATTAAGCATCTAAATTTAGCCAACCAATTAACCCATTCTTATAATTATGAAATATTTTTACACATATCAGGCAAGAAATATGCCTCATCCGTTTTTTTCAGATTTATCACGCCGGTTATAAGCACCCTTGAAAGACGCGTTTTTTGCTCTTCAATTCAAGGTGCAATTTCAAACGCGTAATCATTGAATTGTACAGAAGTGTAGTTAAAACTTGTAGCTATATGGCTTTGCCATGAAGTTGCAGAAGGGGAAACTTGTGCCTTTTTAAACCGCTGAAAGATCTTAGGATGTAATGGACCAATTGATTTTTAGAATAAAAGAATTTAAAACCGAATTATGAGGAAACATTTATGAAACTATTTTACGAACGCATAACAGATTTTTGGCTGCCAAAAGTCGCGCTCAGGAAGGTTGCCGGTACGTTATATCTTATGATGATATTGTGTTCGGCATTCAGCACCAATACCTACGCGCAAACAAGGGCAACAATAACAGGGGTAATCACCGATACCACGGGCACCAGTATAATTGGTGCAAACATTGTAGCCACAAACAAAAAGAATGTAAGTACTGCTACTGATGTTAATGGTAAGTTCGTTATCGATGCCGAACCGGGTACCATATTCAGGGTTACCTATGTAGGTTATAAGGAAACAACCTTTACGGTTTCGGCCGATAAACAGACGTATAACATTGTAATGAAAGTTACAAAAAATGAGTTTGCGGATGTGGTTATCACCGCCTACGGGCGTAAGCAACGCAAAGAAGCCGTTGTAGGTTCGGTAACCACCATTACACCTACCGACCTCAAGATACCGGCAAGCAACCTTACAAACGCCCTGGCGGGCCAGGTAGCCGGTGTAATAGCCTACCAGCCAAGCGGGCAGCCGGGCCTGGACAACTCTTCGTTTTTTATCAGGGGGGTAACCACTTTCGGCTATAAAAAAGACCCGCTTATTTTAATCGACAATGTGGAACTATCCACATCAGACCTTGCCCGCTTACAGGTTGATGATATAGCAAGTTTCTCGATACTTAAGGATGCGAGCGCTACAGCGTTGTATGGTGCAAGAGGGGCGAACGGCGTGATTTTGGTGACCACCAAAGAGGGTAAGGTTGGCAAGCCGCAAATAAATGTGCGGGTAGAGAACTCGGTTTCACAATCGGTTAAAAACCTGCAGCTGGCAGATCCCATCACTTATATGCGCTTATTTAACGAAGCGACCATCACCCGCGACCCGTTAAGTCCGCTGCCTTTCAGTCAAAATAAAATTATCAATACCGAGGCAACTTTGGCCAACGCCCCGGGCAGTAACCAATATGTATACCCGGCTGTAGACTGGTTGAAAACGCTTTTTAAAGACCGCGCCAACACGCAAAGGGCGAACTTAAGTGTAAGCGGGGGCGGCGGCGTAGCCCGCTATTACGTAGGGGGATCTTATAATATCGACCACGGCATACTGCGCCAGGATGTTATGAACAACAACGACAATAACGTTAACTTCCGTAACTATCAATTGCGTTCAAACGTCAATATCAATTTAACCAAATCTACAGAGCTGATCGTAAGATTATCCGGAACGTTTAACGAATACAACGGCCCGCTAACTGCTGATGCCTCGTTCTCAACCGATTTGTATAATATAGCCATGCATACCAGCCCGGTATTATTTGCGCCCTCGTATCCGGCGGATGATGCTAATGTGAACACACAGCATATACTATTTGGCAATGCTCCATCAGCAGGTAGTACCGGATCAAACGCGGTAGCCTATCTTAACCCTTATGCTGCCTTGTTACGCGGGCATAAAAACTTCTCCCAGTCGCGCATGTCGGCACAAATGGAGTTGAACCAGAACCTTGATTTTGTGACAAATGGCTTAAGCTTCAGAGGGTTGTTTCATACCAACAGGTTCTCTTATTTCGAGTCTTCAATGGGTTATAATCCGTTTTATTACAACATCGGCTCGTACGATAAACCAAGTAATACATATACTTTATCATGGTTAAACCCGCAACCCGGCGCTGCTACAGAATACCTGAATTACAGCCGTAACTTTAACAATACCCAGGCAAATACCTATCTGTTCTTTCAGGGTGTGGTAGATTATACCAAAAGGATGGGCGACCACAATATCAGCAGTTCGTTAATAGGCACACAACAGCAAACGCTTTATGGTAATGCCGATAACCTGTTCAACTCGCTGCCTTATCGCAACCTCACCCTTGCGGGCCGTGCCACTTACTCGTACAAAAGCCGTTATTTTTTAGAATTTAACTTTGGATATAACGGCACCGAACGCTTTGCCGCTAAAAACCGGTTCGGATTTTTTCCAACCATTGGCGCATCGTGGATAATTTCTGATGAAAAGTTCTGGGGTGATGGCCTTTATCAGGTTATCAACCGCTTAAAACTTCGCGGAAGCTACGGCACCGTAGGTAACGACCAGATCGGCTCAGAGCGCTTTTTCTATCTTTCCCGCGTGGATCTTAATGGCGGCAACCCGGCGTATTTTGGTACCAATAACGGGTATGGCCGCAACGGTGTTGTAGTTAATAGTTATCCAAATGCCGATATCACCTGGGAAACTTCAAAGCAGCTTAATTTGGGGCTCGAGTTTACGCTTTTAAAAGACCTCAACGTTACTGCCGAGGTTTACAAATTTAACCGTACCAATGTACTGCAAGCGCGCTCATCTATACCCAGCACAATGGGCTTAGAGGCCGAGATCAGCGCTAACTTTGGCGCCGCCGAAACCAAAGGCCTTGATTTGCAGATGGATTATAAAAGAACATTTGGTAAAAGTGGTTTTATACAGGGCAGGGGCAACTTAACCGTTTCATCAAGCAAATACACCAAATACGAAGAGCCTCAATATGCTGAGGACTACCGGTACCGAGTAGGACAAACCCTGGAACGCCAGGTGGGTTATATTGCCGAACGCCTGTTTGTTGATGATAACGAAGCGGCAAATTCGCCGAGCCAGATATTTTCATCGGGCGGTATACCACCAAAAGGCGGTGATATAAAATATCGCGATCTGAACAACGATGGCAAAATTGATAGTAAAGATCAAACATTTATTGGCTACCCCACAACCCCTCAAATTGTTTACGGTTACGGTATATCAAGTGGCTATAAAGGATTTGATCTTTCGGCCTTTTTGCAGGGGCAGGCGCAGGTGAGCTTCTTTATCGACCCGAGCCGAACCAGCCCTTTTATACAAAGCCCCGACGGCGCGTATGCAAGCGGCAATACCCAACTGCTTAAAGCGTTTGCCGACGACCATTGGTCTGAGGACAATCAAAACTTATACGCCCAATACCCGCGCCTGGGTGTAAACGGCAACCAGATTGAAAACAACAGGCAAAATAGCACCTGGTGGCTGCGCGACGGCAGTTTCCTGCGCCTTAAATCTGTTGAGGTTGGCTACACACTGCCAACCCGCTTAACCCAGAAATGGAAAATGAATAAAGTCCGTCTTTATTTCAACGGATTGAATTTATACACCTGGAGTCCGTTTAAACTGTGGGATCCGGAAATAGGCGGAAACGGGTTCGCGTATCCAATACAAAAAGTATTCAACGTAGGGCTAAACGTTAACCTATAAATCATACGACAATTTTAGATCATTTATATGAAAAAAATATCTCAGATCTTATGCGCGGTAGTTTTGCTGCTATCGGGCGTATCCTGCAAGAAGTACCTCGATCTGGCGCCCAATAACACCGGCACGCTCGAGTATGCTTTCAGGAACCGTAACGAAGCCGAAAACTATTTATTTACCTGCTATGCAACCTTGCAGCAATTTGCAGATGTTACTACCAATGCTGGTTTTACAACTTCGGGCGAAATCATCTACCCCAATAATTTAACCAAGCATCCTATTGATGAAACCGGCTTCAATTTGCTTAGGGGGTCGCAAAACAGCGCAGAGCCCGGCCTTAATTATTGGGATGGTGAAAAAAGCGGTAAAGCTATATTCAGGTCGATACGCAGGTGCAACACCATGCTCGAAAATATTGACAAGCCTGTAGACCTGTCATTTGCAGAAAAGAAAAGATGGATAGCCGAGGTTAAGTTCTTAAAGGCTTACTATCATTTTTACCTGGCGCGTATGTATGGCCCGATACCATTGATCAAAAACAACCTGGCCATAACCGCCTCTACCGATGAAATAAAGGTAAAACGCGCATCAGTTGATTCAACTTTCAATTATATCGTATCGTTGTTAGATGAGGCGACACCCGATTTGCCGCCTGTAATAAATAACCAGGCGCAGGAACTTGGCCGTATTACGCAGTTAATTGCCCTTTCTGTAAAGGCAGAGGTTTTAGCTACCGCGGCAAGCCCGCTGTTTAATGGCAATCCGGATTATACAAGTACACAAAATAAAGACGGCGAAAAGCTTTTTCCGTCAACTTACGACCCAACAAAATGGGACAGGGCGGCATTGGCATGCAAGGCCGCGATTGACGCTTGTGAAGCCAACGGCTTAAAACTGTATAGTTTTATCCCGCCGTCTACGATCACGGTTCTGCCCGATTCGTTAAGAAAGGTTTTAACCATACAAAACGCCGTTACCGAAAAATGGGAACTAAACCCCGAAGTGATATGGGCGCTGAACCCAACCTTTCAATGGCAGGGGTATGCTACACCGCGTTTAACGCAGAAAGGTGTTGTAAACATATTTTCAAACCCATCTACCTTTGCGGTACCACTTTCTGTTCAAGAACTCTTTTACTCAGATAAAGGTGTGCCGATAAACGAAGATAAGACCTTTGATTATGCAGGCAGGTATAATATCAAAACCGGCGATCAGGCCAGCCGCTTTTATATTGCTCAAAATTACTCAACCGCCAAGGAGAACTTTAACCGCGAGCCCCGTTTTTACGCCAGTCTTGGTTTCGATGGTGGGATATGGTTTGGTAACGGCAAGATAAATTTAAATGATCTTTATCATGTTGAAGCACGCGGTATCGAATCATATGCAGGCCCTAAGGATATTAACACCTTAAATATCACGGGTATATGGCCTAAAAAGCTGGTGCATTATCAATCCGTGTACGACGATGGTTTTCAGGAGATAAGCTATCGCCTGCCATTGATCAGACTTGCCGGTTTATACCTGTTATATGCCGAGGCCCTTAATGAAGTGCACGGCCCAACCGCCGAAGCTTACACCTACATAGATAAGGTGCGCGCAAGGGCGGGGTTACTGGGAGTTGTTGAAGCATGGACAAATTACGCTAAAAACCCGGGCAAGGTTAACACTAAGGACGGGCTAAGGCAGATCATTCACCAGGAACGCCGTTTAGAACTGATGTTTGAAGGCCAGGCCGGCTGGGACCTGCGCCGCTGGAAGGAGTTGCAAAGCGTATTAAGCCAACCGATGCAGGGGTGGAACCTTTACGAAACACAACCGGCTAATTATTATCAGCCGCGCACCCTGTTCTCGGCCATATTCGGTGTACGCAATTACCTGTGGCCTATAAAGGATATCAGCCTGACAGTTAACGACAATTTGGTTCAAAACCCTTACTGGTAGAAATAGCTATAAAAGAATTTGATATGAAAAAGATAAATAAATATTACGCAAAGGCTTTGTTTAGCCTGCAGATATTGGCTTTTGTTTGTTTGCTTTCGGCCTGTAAAAAGAATGATGGTTACAATACCGAACCGGTATCTACCGATAAAACAAAACCGGCTGTAGTTACCAACGTAAAGGTTACTAACTATAACGGGGGGGCTTATATTACTTACGACCTGCCCAATTCTGACAATATTTTGTATGTGCTGGCACAATATAACATCAATGATAAAACATCACGAGAAACCAAGTCGAGTTATTACAGCGACACGGTGAAGGTGGAGGGATTTGCTACCAATAAGCCCTACGATGTAACGCTATACACCGTGAGCAGGGCAAATGTAAAGTCTGACCCGTTAACCGTAACTGTAAATCCGGATGTGCCGTATTACAAGCTCATTAAGCCTACGGTATCGCTTACTACGGATTTTGGAGGGGTTAATATCCAGGCGTTAAATCCCTATAAAAAGGAAATTGGGGTGATCCTGATCGCGATGGATAATTCTACCCAGGCGCTTGAGGTGAGCGATCAGCATTACACCAATCAGGATACAATAAACTATTCCGTACGCGGCTTTCCGTCAGTACAGCGCAAATTTGGGGTTTACGTAACCGATAAATATGGTAACATATCAGATACTACTTTACTGGATATTACGCCGCTTTTTGAAACTCAGTTGGATAAGACCAAATTTACAGTGTACCGTAAACCAAGCGATAGCGAAATAGGCTACGGTTGGGATCTTCCGTACCTGTGGGATGGCAAAATTGACGGCTACTCAAACGGATGGCACACCAACCCGGGTACCGGCAAACCCATGCAATGTACGTTTGGCATAGGGGTAACCGCGCAAATAAGCCGTATAAAAATATACGAGCGACCGTTAGAATACGCCTTCTTTCATGGTAATCCAAAAAACTTTAGCTGGTGGGGCTCAACTGTCGAATCGCCACAGGACGTTGTATTGCCACAATCTGCACCGGTTGGTGCCGTGGTAGGCGATTGGGTTAACCTGGGCAATTACCGTTATCCAAACCCGCCATCGGGCTTACAGCCGGGTTTCACAAACGCAGCCGATGAGAAGTTTGTAATGGCCGGCGTGGATTTTCTGGTGCCTGCATCAGCACCGGCGGTTAAATACCTCAGGCTGCTGGTACACGATACCTGGGGAAAGGGCGATGCTGCACATTTAATGGAGGTTACGGTTTTTGGTAAGCCGCAGTAACGTTTAATGAATAATTAAAAAAGAAATTATGAAAAATATTTTTCGAATATGTCTGTTCGCTATTGTCGTAATTGGCGCTATAAGCTGCGAAAAAAAGGATACAGACTTTAAGAAGTTTTTAGGTGATAAAGAAATGGTTTACCCGGGTGTTGTAGTAAAACCACATTCAAAACCGGGCAACTTAAGGGCCGCGCTGGTATGGAACCCAAGTTCGGACCCCAGCATAAGCAGGTATGTTATTTACTGGAACAATAAAGCCGATTCGGTTGTGGTGAATTCAACCAACCATAATACCGCCGACTCTATCACAGCTATAATACCAGGCCTTAGCGAGTATATCTATTCGTTTACAATTTATTCGTATGATGCCAAGGGGAACCGCTCTATCCCTTTAGAGATCAACAACGTTAAGGTTTACGGGCCGGTTTATCAAAGCGGGTTAACAAACCGTGTTTACGATGCTGCCAATCCTTTTACCATATCCGAAAATGGCAATGTCAAGCTTAACTTTTTGCAGGCTGATACTACATCGCTCAATGTATCTACAATTATAAAATATACCAACCGTAACGGGGAGATAGTTGAAAAAGACCTCAGTCCCGATAGTACATCATTTATGATAACAGATTATAAATCGGGCGAGCCTGTAAGCTTCCGTTCGGGCTATATTCCTGTTAAAGGGTCTATTGATACATTTTATGTTTCAAATTACAGCACTTTCCCGGAAATTAACGGGATAAGCCAATGCGCTAAATCATTGTTCAGGGAATATAAGATGAATGGTGATGTGGGCACTTACGAGTCGGGTACCAGCGTAAGCAAACTGTGGGACGGTTCGGTTGGCCCGCAGGGTTATCCAAACATTTTTCATAGCGATGGCGACCATCATTTGCCGCATACATTTACATTTGATATGGGCAAGGTTTACAAAGTGCTTACAAGCATGGAAGAAACCGGCCGTAACTGTTGTAATAACCCTGACCAGTTTGAAATTTGGGGCATCGCCGATATCACCAATGCCGCTACAAACCTGTCGCCTAATGATAACGGCTGGACTTCGGAAATGCAGGCAAAGGGCTGGACGCTTTTAAAGGATGTTACCCGCAATGACGACGGCCAGCAGTTGATCAAGGTCAACTTTGATGCAGGTATACCACCGGTAAGGTACATCCGCATAAGGGTTAAGCACGTAACTACTGGCGATGGCTATTATAGTAACATAAGCGAATTGACCTTTTTTAATGACGTACTTAAATAACCGGTTAAAATATTTTATTTAAATCAGTAAGCCATCTTCGCAAACGGATGGCTTGCTGATTTTGTGCAGATGAGCTGTTGATCTTATCCGGCGGCCATAAATTGTTGCTTATGACTAAATATTTGTTTGTTGCTATTATTTGTTTTTGTAGCGCAGGGCCATTACAGGCGCAAAATAACACATGGAAAGGTTTTGAACGTGTTAATTTTAGCATAGATAACTACCGGGCCTACTATGTTAAACCCTCAACGCCACTCCCCGGTAATCCCTGGGTTTGGCGCTCGTCGTTCGCAGATTGGCATACCGATATTGACAGCATCCTGCTTACAAAAGGATTTTACGTTGCCTATATCAATGTCGACGATCAGTACGGCGCCCCGCAGGCACTGCAGGTTTGGGATAAGTTTTACAGCTACCTGGTAAAGACGGTTTCTTTATCGCCTAAGCCAGCTTTAGAGGCCGTAAGCAGGGGCGCATTGTATGCCTACGGATGGGCAAAGCGCAACCCGGATAAAGTGAGCTGCATTTACGCGGAAACACCGGTTTGCGACTTTAAAAGCTGGCCAGGTGGCAAGGGGCAGGGGATGGGCGACACCGCTGCGTGGAAACAACTGAAACAAATTTATAGGTTTACCGAGGCGCAAGCTCTGGCTTATACTGACAATCCCGTAGATAATTTGGAAGGGCTTGCTTCTTTTAAAGTTCCGCTGCTGCATATGATCAGTAATACAGACAAGTTGGTACCTCCGGACGAGAATACCTATCCTTTGATCAGGAAATATATAGCGCTTGGTGGCCCAGCGTATATAATGACAGCTGATAAACAACCACAGGAATTATTTGGGCATCATTTTAACATTGAGCATCCCGACAGTATTGCAGACTTCATAGTCGCTAATACATATCCTTTAAAGCCCTTACTGCCTTACCATAACTATTACTCGGTTCGCGGAGGGCTTCAGCATTTTTTTTCGACAGTAGCCAAAAACCAGGACGCGACAGTAGCTTTTTTAGGGGGATCAATAACTTTTAACCCCGGTTGGCGCGATAAAGTGTGCAAGTATCTTAAAGAGCGCTATCCAAAAACAAAGTTTAGATTTATCCAGGCAGGCATACCATCTCTGGGCAGTTTACCGCACGCATTTCGCCTCAGGCGCGATGTGCTGGATTCAGGCCGGGTAGACCTGATGTTTGTTGAGGCCGCAGTAAACGACAGGGTTAATGGAACCGATAGCCTTACCCAGGTGCGCGACCTGGAAGGCATTGTCAGGCACGCCAGGCGGGCCAACCCTTTAATGGATATCATCATGATGTCCTTTGCCGACCCGGATAAGAACAGCGATTACGCCAGGGGAAGCAGTCCGGTTGAAGTAGTAAACCACGAACTGGTGGCAAGCCATTACAACCTGCCATCAATTAATCTGGCTAAAGAAGTGTATGATAAAATTCAAAATAAGGAATTTAGCTGGCTTAACGACTTTAAAGACATCCACCCGGCAGCATTTGGGCAGGAGCTATATTTTGCTACTATAAAAAGCTTGCTGCAAACCAGCGCCGAAAAACGTGTTAAACAGGCCGGGGTAAAAAAGCTGCCGAAACCTTTGAACGCGTCAAATTTTGAACGCGGAAGCTATTATAACATCAGCAACGCGCAACACGATAAAAACTGGGCTATTGACAAAAACTGGGTTCCTAAGGATGGCCTGGATACCCGCCCGAATTTTGTAAACGTGCCGGTATTAGCCGCTGATAAGCCCGGGGCAGCATTAACATTGCCTTTTACCGGAACTGCTATCGGTATAGGTATTGTATCGGGTAGTGACGCCGGAATGGTAATGTATGCCATTGACAATGGCGCATATAAAACCGTGGACCTGTACACACAATGGAGCGGCTGGCTGCACCTGCCATGGTACATATTATTTAATGGTAACCTGGCAAAAGGCAGGCACGTGCTTAAGCTAAAAATAGCCAACCGGCATAACCCGGCCAGTAAGGGTAATGCCTGCCGTATAGTTTACTTCCTTAGGAACGAATAATCCATTTGTTTGCGGGGTTTGTCCATTTTAAAGCCGGAAACAACCATATATTTTTAGCCAACCAATTAGTATTTCACCAATTGTTAAAACAACCCCGTCAATCCGGCCCGTTTTAATAAGCTGTTTTGAATAACATAACCGATAATGAAAAGATACTTCTGCCTAATTACCATCATTTTTTTATTTGCCGCTACAGCATACAGCCAAACCAAACCACTAAAGCTTTGGTACGATAAACCCGCTACACAGTGGGAAGAGACCCTGCCTTTAGGTAACGGCCATTTGGGTATGACACCCGATGGGGGTGAACTGGAAGAGCATGTAGTTTTAAATGATATTACCCTATGGTCGGGTGCGCCGCAGGATGCCAATAATTATGAAGCATACAAAAGCCTGCCCGAAATAAGAAGGTTGCTTGCCGAGGGTAAGAATAACGAAGCACAGGCATTGGTCGACAAAAACTTTATTTGTACCGGCAAAGGTTCGGGTAGCGAGCCATTTGGTAAATACCAGGTACTTGGCGATCTGAAAATTAAATTTGATTATGCCGCTAATGAGCATGTTTTTACCAACTACAAACGCGAACTTTCGTTAGATAAAGCGGTTGCAACCTGTACTTATAATATGGATGGGGTTAACTACAAGCGCGAATACTTCACCAGTTTTAACAATGATGTAAGTATCATCAAACTATCCGCCGATAAGCCGGGGAAACTAAGTTTTAGCATCTCTTTATCCCGCCCCGAAAGGTTCACTACCATTGAAAAAAACGGCGGGCTGCAAATGTACGGGCAACTAAAAAGTGGTACAGATAAAGGTGGCATGCAATATCTTACCAAAGTTAAAACACGGCTAACAGGGGGTACGTTAAGCCATACTGATAATCAATTGGTTATAAAAAAAGCCACCGAAGTTATTATTTACATTACAGCCGGCACCGATTTCAGAGGGGCTGATTATAAAAAAAATGTAGATGCGCAGCTTACAGCCGCGTTAAAAACCACTTACACGCAAGAGCGTGCGCAGCATATTGCCAGGTATCAAAAACTGTTCAACAGGGTTAAGATTGACCTGGGCGCAGGCACAGCCGGCGATGAAACCACCGATCAGCGGCTCATCAGCTTCCACAAAAACCCCAATGCCGATAAATATTTACCGGTATTGTTTTACCAGTATGGGCGATATCTAACCATCAGCAGTACGCGTGTAGGTTTATTGCCGCCAAATTTGCAGGGCCTGTGGGCCAACCAGATAAACACCCCCTGGAACAGCGATTACCACCTGGATGTCAACGTGCAAATGAATCACTGGCCGGTAGAGGTGTCAAACTTATCGGAACTTAACCTGCCTTTGGCCCAGTTGGTTAAAGGCATGGTTAAACCCGGCGAGCGTACTGCAAAAGCTTATTATAATGCCGATGGATGGGTTGCCCACGTAATAACCAATGTGTGGGGTTTTACGGAACCGGGTGAAAGTGCGTCCTGGGGGGTAACCAAATCCGGTTCGGGCTGGTTATGTAATAACCTGTGGGAGCATTATGCCTACTCGGAAGATAAGAACTATCTGCGTGATATATATCCCATATTAAAAGGCTCTGCGCAGTTTTACAGCAGCATGCTTATTAAAGACGAAAAAACCGGCTGGCTGGTGACCTCGCCTTCTTCGTCGCCTGAGAATAGTTTTTACCTGCCAAACGGCAAAACGGCCAGCATATGTGTAGGGCCGACCATTGATAACCAGATCATACGCGAGTTATTTAACAATGTGATAACCGCTGCCCGGCTTTTAGGTAAAGATGAAGCGCTTAGAAAAGACCTTGCGGCCAAGTTAAAGCAGTTGCCGCCGGTGGGGCAGATCAACAAGGATGGCCGTTTGATGGAATGGCTGGAAGATTATAAAGAAACAGAACCGCAGCACAGGCATATTTCGCACTTATATGGTTTGTATCCTGCAGCATTGATCACGCCCGAAGCAACTCCCGCGCTTGCCGAAGCCTGTAAAAAAACATTAGAGGTTAGGGGCGACGACGGTCCAAGCTGGTCGATCGCGTATAAACAGTTGTTTTGGGCTCGCCTGCACGATGGTAACCGGGCGTACAAATTGTTTACCGAAATAATGAAACCAACCCTTAAAACCGATATAAATTACGGTGCAGGTGGCGGCATTTATCCAAACCTGCTGTCGGCTGGCCCGCCGTTTCAGATAGACGGCAACTTTGGAACAACCGCAGGCATAGCCGAAATGCTTATACAGAGCCATGCGGGCTTCATTGAGTTACTGCCTGCTGTGCCCGACAGCTGGAAAGCATCGGGCAGCGTAATAGGCCTGAAAGCCCGCGGAAATTATACCGTGGATTTTAGCTGGAAAAACGGCAAAGTGGTTAATTGCCGTATAACTTCTCCACGTCCCCGTAAGGTTAAGGTCAAGATCAACGGCGTTATAAAAACATGGTCAGCCGTAAAGGCCTGATATCAAATTTAAAGTCTATTAACGATGCTCACAACCTTTAAACGGTACTTAGCCGGTATCGTGTTTTTCGTCGCGTTTTCATTTCAGGCCAAGGGCGGTTCCAAACCAAACGCGCAACTGGTTACTTTTCCCTTTGGTAAAACCGGTAAAATAAGCTACAATTTAACCACAGGTACTTACCGGGTGTTTCAAAGTGGCAAGCTCATATTCGCAGATATTTATGCGTATGCCAAAGTAAACACTGATATTATCAGCTCTAAGGATTACCGGGCAATAAAATACACGCGGCTGCCGCTACATGATGGCTTTGGAAAAGGATTCAGGCATACTTTAATGCTAACAGGTAAAGGCCTGCCTGCCATGCGGCAGGTGTTCTATACTTACTCCGGCCGCAACTATTTCCTAACGGAACTATCATTTATCGGGGTGTCTCTAAAAAGTAATTATATGTCTCCTTTTAACGGAGGCTTTACGAAATTACCCGGGGACGATGTGCGTTCGGTTTTCGTCCCATTTGATAACGATACCTTCATTAGCTATAATTCAAAACCCTTTAACGGTACTATGGACGTAAGTTCTGAAGTAGGTACGGTGTTTTCAAACCAAAACAGGGCGGGTATCATAGCCGGTTCTGTTGAACATGAAGTTTGGAAAACAGGGGTTGAAGTGAAATCCCTTGCACGTTTAAACCAAATTAAGGTTTGGGGCGGTTATACTTCAGAAACGGTAACCCGTGACAAAATTGAGCATGGCAGCATCAGCGGAAGTATCGTAAAATCGCCAAAAATATTTGTTGGTTTCTTTAACGACTGGCGCACGGGTATGGAAGAATATGGAAAGGCCAACCGTATTGCCGAACCACCTTACATTTTTAACTGGAATAAACCAACCCCTGTAGGCTGGAACAGCTGGGGCGTTATACAGGAAAAAATCACGCTTGATAATATCACCAAAACAGCAAACTTCTTCGCGGATAGCATTCCTGCATTCCGTACAGGCAACACTGCTTTTATCGATCTGGATTCGTTTTGGGACAACCTGGTGCACAACGGCGATTACAGCCAATTGAAACATTTTGCAGATTATTGTAAATCAAAGGGGCTGCAGCCGGGTATTTACTGGGCGCCATTTACCGACTGGGGACATGCCGGCGGCCCAAACAGAAAGGTAGATGGCAGTGACTACACCTATGGCGAATTATGGACAAAGATAGGTAACGGTTATAACGATATTGATGGCGCAAGGGCATTAGACCCCACACACCCTGGCACAAAACAACGCATAGCATTTGTATTGGGCAAGCTAAAAGCCTGTGGGTTTAAAATGATCAAGATAGATTTTTTGGGCCACGCATCTGTCGAGGCTAACCGGTTTTACGACCCTACAGTAACCACAGGAATGCAGGCATACCGCAAAGGGATGGAATATGTAGTTGACCAGCTTGGCGGGCAAATGCTGGTGTACGCAGCTATATCCCCCAGCATGGCAACAGGGCGCTATGTACATATGAGGCGCATAGCCTGCGATGCGTTTAAAACCATCCACCATACAAAATACACGCTAAATAGCGTAAGTTATGGCTGGTGGCAAACCTATCTCTATAACTTTATAGATGCAGATCATGTAGTATTTGCCGACGAAACAATAGGGGCCAACCGCGCCCGGTTGCTATCCGCCATTATCACGGGTACCTGGATATCAGGAGATGATTTTTCGGTGACGGGTCAGTGGACGGCGCGTGTGAAAAAATACTATCAGGACGCTGAATTGCTAAGCGTAATACAGAATGGCAAAGCATTTCGCCCGCTTGAAGGTAATGTTACAACATCAGAGGTATTCATTAAACAGGCAGGCGATAGGTTTTATCTGGCGGTTATAAATTACGGTAAAGAAGCCAGGGAATACGCGCTATCGCCGCGGCGACTGGGTATAGATGTTTCTAAGATCATAAGCACAAAAGAGCTGTTACAACAAAATGCAATAGGGGTAGCAAACGCGCTGCAGTTTAAAGTTAATGGCGCAGATGCAGTACTGTATCAATTTGTATTAAAAAGGTAATCAATAACTTAACGCGGAAAATGTAAAAGTCAATGTTAAGCAACCCTAAGTGCTTAACATAATGATAATATTAAAGTAACCCTGCTGTGGTATACTTTTGCAGATATTATCACACCGTTATATATGAAAGATAAACTTAAACCCCTTGTAAAAGAAGCAAAAAAGGCAGCTCAGAAAGCCATTCAATTAAGCCTGGTTACACATTTAAAAGAAATTACTGCAAGATTTGGCGAAGGTTCCAAAAAATTGGATAAACAGGTAGAAAAAGAAGCGAAGAAACTTTCAAAAAAATTTGCTAAACATATTAAGGTAAACAAAGGTGCTTTGATCGGGGGGGATGATCAGTCGAAAAAAGAGGCGGAAACGGTTAAAGTTCCATCTGTTAAAATAAAAGCGGTACCGGCTGTTAAAAAGACAATCGCAAAAACCAATACTTTATAGTACGAGCGCTTGAAGTGGCAAAGGGGTTATCGCCCGGCGGATCAGCCTTCGGCCTCTATCAAAATATCATCCCGCTGTTTTTCGGGAGTTTTTGAACGGAAAGCCATATACACAACAGCCATAACAGCAACCACAGCCGTAGCATATAATATTGCGGGTACCATCGCTATAACATCCTGGTAAAACCAGCCGGATATGAGCGCGCCTAAACCTATACCGGCTTCTAACGAGATATACATGGTTGCCATAGCCTTACCGCGATGGGCGGGCTTGCTCAGATCTACCGTCCAGGCGTTTAAGGCGGGTGAGAGGATGCCGGTTGCCACACCATAAACTATGCCGCCAACCAATAAACCGAAAGATGTTTTTTCGTACGCTATTAAACAAAGGGCAATAACCAGCAAGCCCAAACCGGTGTTGATCACATAAATACGACCGTACCTGTCAGACACTTTACCGGCAATAAAACGTATCAGCAGCGATGCAATGGTAAACACCATGAAAAACAAACCCTTATTCATGATGCCGAGGTGGCCGCTCCAGTCGGGGATGAGGGTTAATATCGCGCCGTATGCGACGTACGACAAAAGGGTAACAATGGCTGCGGGCAAAACCTCAACTGCAATAATGTCCGTCTTCGATATTTTTAATACTGATAAGCTAAATGGCTGTTTAAATTTCAACGATTCTCTCATGTTCATCAGTATTACTATCGACATTAGCGCGAAGAATGATGATGCATAAAACAGCATATTTAAAGAATATGCCAGCCTTATGGTGCTGCCTATAAAGGGCCCTATGGCCAGGCCGGTACTAAAGCAAATGCCGTGAAAGCCTAAGGCCTCGCCCCAGCGCTCGCGCGGAACAATATCTGCAACGTAGGCCGCTGTTGCAGTAGGCTTAAAACCTGTAGAGAACCCATGCAATAACCGCAGAAATAAAAAACCGGATACTGTGCTTAATACAGGATACAGAAAGCCGCAGATAAAGCACACTATAGATCCTACTGCCATTACCGGCACCCGGCCAACCGTATCGGTAAGCCTGCCGCTGAACGGGCGCGATATACCCGCCGTAAGGGTAAACAAAGCGATGATAAGGCCCTTATGCTCGCCGCCGCCCATGCTGCTCAAATAAGCAGGAAGTTCGGGTATCAGCATATTAAAGCTTGCCGAGAATAAAAGCGAGCTAAGACAAACCAGCGCGAAGTGTAAATTATAAATAGGATGTACGGCTTTAGCCATTAGATGCAGCAGATGTATTATTCAGCAAGTGTACCAAATTGAAAGCAAAAAACAGCCGCTGTTTTTTGAACAGCTTCTCTGTTTACTAACATTAGGTAAATGCCGTCATTTTTGTAATACCATCACGCCATTCATAACAACGGTGCTGCCCCCATCTGCAACAATGTTATAAACTTTTTGGGTGCCACCTGCCTTTTCTGTCTTCAACAGCACGGTATACGCCTGATATTTGCCGGTTTTTTCATCGAGGCATAGCACGTCCTGGCCTATTGTTATTTCGCCAATTTTTTGGTTACCCTGTGCGGTAAGCATCGGGTGATTTGGTGTGGCCTGCAACACTTTACTGCTCAGCCTGATATCCTGTCCGTTAGTTTGTGCCGATACCAGTACAAGTTTAGTTAACGCATAGTTTTTGGCAACGTGAGCTGTTAACTCCTTCACCGTTGCCGCCGAAGCAACTTTGGTAGCAGGATCAACTGTAATTACGTGGTCGCCGCTTTTAACATCCTTCAAAAACTTTTTACCCCCATTGGCCATGGTAACCAGTTCATCACCGGGGAAGCAAATATCGTTACCATAGGTGGCCGATTCTTCTTTCATATCCTTGCCACCGTTTAACAGCTTATATTGCTGAAAGCTGAATTCTTTAGATAAAACGTAAGACAGTTTAAGGATAAAATTAGTTTCCACTTTGTTAATGTTATCAATATCCTGGAAATATTGCTCCCAAACTTTTCCTTCAGCCGTAAAGTTGGGTACAAGGGCTTTGTACAGCTTACCCTTTTCGTTGGTATAAAAAACCATGGTTCCAATTTCCTGCAAACCGTCTTTGGCAATCAGCTTGTAAAGGTCTATGCGTTTTTTGAGGCCGTCGCTGCCGGTTATAAAGTATGGTTTACGCCCCTCGTATCGGTCAAGTACATACGCATTCTCAAATTTTACGTAGGTATCTTTATCCAGATCGGCGATGTTAAACGTTTGGGCCCTGGTATATTCGGCCAGGGTAAGCGGCCTGGGCGTAACCGTTTGCGCACGGCCAATAGCAACCAAAGCGGTTAATAAAAGTGTTATAGTTAGTTTACGCATATTAATAGAGTCAAGATTGTGAGAATCAAGAATCAAGATAAGAAACAAACAATATTTATATGTCTTGCTTCCTGCATCCTGATATCTTGCTTCTCTTACATTAAGATATTTCTTTAAAAGCAGCCGCAAAGGCTTCCATTTCGTCCATACGGCCAATGCTTACACGGCACCATTCCTTGCCGTTGAATTTCCAGTTCCGTATGCCCACACCGCGCTTGAACATTTCGGTCGAAAATCTGGCACCGTCCATTTTAAGCTGGAACATTACAAAGTTCGCCGACGATGGTATATAATCGTAACCTTCTTTCTTTAACACAGTGTACAGATACTCCTTTGCAGCGTTTGTTTTTTTGAGGGTGTCGTTTAAAAAATCGGTTTCGCGGTACCCGGCAAGCGCAGCGGCAAGGGTGGTGCCGGTAATGCTCCAGGCCTGAGTGGTATATCTTTTAAACGTTTTGATAATATCCGGCTGCGATATAATGTAGCCAAGGCGCAAACCAGCAAAGCCATAAAGCTTCGAAAAAGTGCGCGCTACAATGATGTTATGCCCGGCCTTTACCATACTCACCATGGAAGCCGCCTGCGGATCGGGCAGGTAATCGATATAGGCTTCATCGACAAACACCATTGTTTTTTTGGATACCCGTTCGCAAAAAGCTTTAAGTTTATCCGTGTCAACCACTGTAGCGGTAGGGTTATTTGGATTGCAAATGTAGACCAGCCCGGTATTATCGTCTACTTTAGCTTCCATGGCATCAAGGTCCAACTTATAGTCGGTGGTTAACGGTACTTTCACCCATTTACCCTCAAGTTCCTCGGCGCGACTGGGCAGGTCATCGTAGGATGGGTCGCCGGTGATGACACTTTTGCCGCCCCGGGTGTAATGCATGGCGGCAGCCAGCAAAAACGGAGTGGAACCAGCATCCATCAACACATTTTGTTGTTTAACTCCTTCATAGGCTGCAATTTTTCCCGAAAGCTGCGATAACTGCATAAACGGGTACTGGTAGCTGCTATCAATCGATTCTGCGATGGCTTTTTTTGCTGCGGGCGAAGGACCGTAAGGATTTTCGTTGGCCAGCAGCCGCGCCTTAAGATCAAACGGCCCGCTTAAAACCGCTTCCTGGTCTGTTAAGCTGCGCGACGATCTGAAGGCACGTTTGGGCATGGCGGCCAGCTTACTGATGGTGCCCGAACAAAAAGCCAGTCCCCCGGCTATAAAAGCGCTGGACCTGATCCAGTTTCTGCGGTTAATTGAATTTGCCATTGTGAAGGTATTTTTAGTTTTTACTTGTTTTTGTTTATTGCTGCGCTTTATATTGAACCTGTTGACCGCTTACCCTGGCGTGCAGCGCAGCTACCGTACTGCGTGCCGATTCAAACGCACCGGCCATCCAGGCGTTCAAATAAGTGAGATGCTCGCCGGCAAAATATACCTGCTTATCGGGCTTTAACAATGCAGGGTATTGATTTTTGCGCGTATCGGTGTTATAAACCGCCCATCCGCCAAGGCTGTATTTTGTTTTATGCCAGCTTACCGAGAACGAGCTTTCAAACTCCTTATCGTATTGCGGATGTATCAGCCTGCCTTTCTCCAGTGCGAATTTTTCACGCTCCGCATAATTTAATGCGCCTATTTTCTGTGCTTTGTCATTAAAATTATAGTATCCTATCAATATGCCCTTTTTGCCCAGGTAATCGTATGATGGATAAAATATCTGTGTAAGATCGTTATTGGTATGGGTAATTCCGCCATAGAGGTGCTCATCCTCTTCCCAAAAACGGCGTTTAAACTGCAGGCCAATTTTACCTGTTGGGATGTAGCCAATGTAATCTATCGCCCTGCTTACGTCGCCCGAAAAGTTGTGGTTAACGTTGCTTAAAATCGGCAGCGGCAGGGTACAAATGCACAAATCGCCTGTTAATTCCTGCTTACCGGCGGCACCGGTGTATAAAATTTTAACACCCTCCGGCAGGTTTATAATATCCGTAACCTCGGCGCCGGTTTTTAAGGAGGGCGCCACGCGCTTTTCCAGCGCAGATGCTATCTTATCCATTCCGCCAACAGCCTGAAACATGGTCATCTGCAACTCGTAGGTGTATTCGGCAACGTTGTAAAAATCCGGGTCCATCAGTCCGGAGTGTATCAGGTCGGCCAGTTTATAAGGGTCGGCAATTTTGCCTGGTTTATCTGCGGCGCCGTACATTTCTGCATAGCCCCGCCTTGCTGATGCTTTATATAGCTTGTCTATATCCAACCCCCCTTCGGCCTTTAAATATTCAATAACTTTTTCGGCATCTTCTTTCGTTAAGGCGCTATCCAGGCCGCCGTGGTCAATGCTTTTGGCCAGCATTTCGCTCATATAGCCGCGTATATCGTTGTGCACCTCGCGTACCTTTATCTTTTTGTTTGATAACGGGCCTGTTCCCTCGGCAAAGTAATAAGCGCCTTCGTTTACATTATTGTATACCTGTATGGGTACGCCCAGCTCTTTGCAGTAGTGCAGGGTAAGCTCGTGGTTATGTGGTATGCGCGATGGCCCGGCATTAAAGTACTGGCCTTCATCAAACCGGGCGGTAACAGTTGGTTTATCAACTTCGGCATGGGCGCTGCCGTTACGTACGCTCCAGCAGCGGCCGCCGGTCCTGTGCCTCGCTTCAAGGATGGTGCACCTATAACCCAATTTATTCAGCTCGTAAGCACATGTCATACCAGCCAGGCCGGCGCCTAATATTATAATGTGTTTGCCGTTGCCGTTTCCGTGTAAGTTAAATGCGTGCGCGGGAGCGGCCCGTAATAAGCCTAAAGCCATCATGGCAGGGTAGGTGCCGCCCGCTAGCATGGCGCCCTTGCCTAAAAAATCGCGTCGGCTAATTGTTTTCAAAAGGAGTGGTTATAAAAATCTTTATTTGATAAAGATAATTTAATATCTGTTTTTATAAAAGAAGCGGCCGGATATTTTAAATATGACGATATCCCTTTATCATCAATAAATAACGGGCTTATATAGTGTGCCGGTTTTTAGCAATCTGCCGGGTTTTTATTTGCCGCGCGGTAACAATTGCGGTAACGCCGAGTCTGTAATATAAACCCGTATAATGAAATTTTACAGTGCTTTTGCCGGTATGCTGCTCGCTTTCACAGCGGCTGCGGCCCAGGGCGATTTTAAAACATTTGCCGACGGCTTTGTCAGCGGTTATAACGCCCTGCAAATACCGCAGCTTGAATTAAGTTATGTAGGGCAGTTGAAGCAGATCCCCTCGCTTACTGCTGAGAAAAAGCAGCTCGGGTTTTTCAGCGGGGTAAGACAAGGCCTTAAAAAATTTGACCCGCAAAAACTAACCGCCGCCCAAAAGCTGGATTACCGGTTGATAAAATACGAAACCGACCTGAACCTTACACGCGTTAACCTGGAGTTGGGGTATATACACGCGCGCCCCGCTATAGTAGCGACCACGGGTATCTATAACATCCCTAACGGAAAGGAATGGTACAAATACCTTATTAAAAGATGGGTAAACGACGATATAACCCCTGAATACGTTTATAAATACGGACTCGCTGAGGTTGAACGACAAAACCGGCAGATAGATGCCATCCGCCGCGAAACGGGACTGGACGAGGCCGCGTTTTACAAGCACCTTAACGATACATCCTTTTATGTTACCGGCAGGGCGAAAATTCAGGATGTGTTTGAACGGGTTAGGGCAATGGTAACAAAAAACCTGCCCAGGCTTTTCAATAATACCGGTATACCGCAAGTTGATATTAAGGCCGGAGATAGTAAAGCACTGGCACAAACGCCCGGTTACTATGATAATAATGTTTTTTACTATAACGCGTTAAATAATCATATAAACAAACGGCAGATAGACTGGCTTTTTCTGCACGAGGCGGTGCCGGGCCATCATTACCAATCGTGTGTTTTGGCGCAGGCAAAGGTATCTGCTGTGCAAAACTTATTTTATTATATGGGCTTTGCCGAGGGATGGGGCGCCTATGCCGAAGAATACGGTGCCGAGCTTGGCCTTTACCAGACACCCTACGACAGGCTTGGCAAGTTGGAGTGGGGGATAGTACGATCTATTAGGTTGCCGCTTGACGTAGGTATTAATTATTACGGCTGGACTGATGAACAAGCGCTAAGCTTCTGGAAAAAATACATTAAGGGGCAGGACGATATTGCCCTGCGCGAGATACAGCGCGTGCGACGATGGCCTGCACAGGTAATAACTTACAAACACGGCGCAGCCAAATTAATGGAGTGGAAAACCGAGTTAATGAAGGAGCAAGGTGCCCGGTTTGATATCAGGGATTTTCATGACCGGGTGCTGTCGCACGGGTCGTTGCCATTTTTTATGATCAGGGAAAATGTGTTTGCCGAAGCGAAATAAGCCAGGAAATTTTCAAAAATGATTAGCTTTGGGCGTATCATTATCACTTATTACCTATAATACTATGCAGGAAGCATCTCCACTTAACCAGGTTGCCGAATTTCATAAAACGTTTAAACACCCCGTTTTGGATACCCCCACTATACCCTCGCCTGCACGCTGCGACCTGCGGGTTGCTCTATTGGCCGAAGAGGTGAAAGAACTTCAGGAGGCTATTGCCGATAATAACCTGGTTGAAATTGCCGACGCCCTTTGCGATATACAATACGTACTGGCCGGCGCTATCCTTGAATTTGGCCTGGGCGATAAGTTTAAAGCCTTGTTTGACGAGGTGCACCGCTCTAACATGAGCAAAGCCTGCAACAGCATACAAGAGGCTAATGAAACCATAGCGCATTACCTGCAAAAAGACGGCAGCGAAGCGCATTACAAAGAGGAAGAATCAAAGTTCCTGGTTTTTCGTACGGCAGATAACAAAACGTTAAAATCTATCAATTACTCGCCGGCAGACCTTAAGGGGTTGTTACTGTAAGCATAGTTATGTCAACTTCAGCAAACCTTTACCGTGCTCTATATGTGGCGGCATTAGCTATGGCTATTGTTACGGGCGTGATATTTGGATTTAAGGGTAATTCTCACACACCACCCATGCCATTTGGTGTAGAATTAATTGCATTGGCCATTGGCCTTGTAGGTTTTTTGTATGATATTATAAGACATAAATCGCTTAAGGTTCATTACTGGGGACTGGGGGTAAATGGAGCTGTGATGATATTGATAATGATTCCGGCCCTCGTTTAACACCCTTTAATGATGGCTAAAAAGGGTCGCTTATCATAAAATATGTTAGCTGCGGATATCGCTGTAGAAGATCGTAAAGGCAACGTGCACCAGATTAGCGAAATAAAGGTATCGGTTATAATAAATACTTATAACAGGTATAAATCGCTGCTACGATCTATCGAAAGTGTAGTGGGCCAAACCCATAAAAATATCGAAATAATAGTAGTAGACGACGGATCGACCGACAGAAAGTACCTCAAACACAAGCATACTGCCAATATAAAGTGGATAGTTTTAGACAGAAGCAGCAGGGAAGTTTGCGGTTTCCCGTGCCTGGGTTATACGCGTAATGCAGGAATATCGCATGCCACCGGCGATTACATAGCCTTTTTGGATGACGACGATATTTGGATGCCCCAAAAAATATCGGTTCAGCTAAATGAAATGATGAAGCATGGGGTCCAAATGTCATGCACTGAAGGTTTTATGGGCGATTCGTACTTTAAGCCTCAAAGGGCGTACCCCTTATATCATAAAACCTATTACGAAAAATTTTGCCGCGACTTTTTTTTGAAAAACTATGGCAGCTGGTCGGGTAGTTTGCCGCGGATATTTACGTCCGCTCTTATCAGTAAACATAATTTTATCATACATTCTTCGGTGATGATAGAACGAGCGGTGTTAAGCCGGTCGGGGTATTATAACCAGTTGCCGTTGGGCGCGGAAGATGCCGATATGTGGCTCAGGATATTAAAATATACCAATTGTATCTATATTGATGAGCCCCTGATATACTATGACGGGCGGTTAAGCCAGCATACTTTTACCAACAGGTTGAAAAGAAAGATCAGGAAAATATTAAATGGCAGGGGATTGTTAAATAAACTTGATAACCCCGGAAACCCTCCAAGTAAAAAAGCCTCAGGACTTTCGGCCTGAGGCTTTTTGCTTTTTTGTGACCCCGCTGAGGCTCGAACTCAGGACCCACAGATTAAGAGTCTGTTGCTCTACCAACTGAGCTACGGAGTCAGGGTGTTTGTATGCTGTTGGGCTGCAAATATACAATCTATTGGCAATTGCAGGTAATCTATCTTTTAATATTCTGCCAGTATATTAAACGCCACACCCGCAATGCCTTCTTTTTCCCAATCAGCCTGGCTGGTTTCGCGCGAGATGATGGCACCGCTGCCAAACAGGCTCAGGTAAGCCGAGAACATCAGCCCATGGCCTTTGCTGTTTTCGATCCATTCAAGGCTTACAAAAAAGTTGTTTTCGGCAAAAATATTATAAGGCTCCAGGTTAACATGTATATCTTTTTGCCCTGCAGGCACATCTACAAAGATATTCTGGTTTTGCATTAGCTGGTCGGGCATACCTTTTTTCAGCGTATAAAAATTTAGGCGAAGCTTCACCGGATATAGCGGCGCGTCAGTGATATGCGCATTAAACCTTTTAAGATAGGTGGGCGATTTTTTTATTTTGATGATGGTGCCTATTTCGTGCCCAAGCCTGTTTGCATCAAAGCCGGCGTTGGTATTCTCTGATTGTGAGGTGTTGCCCAAAACCACCTCCTTCCACTTTTTATTGGATACTTTAACTTCTTTAAGCTCGGTAACAGAAGGTTGCAGCGCAATGATTTGTTTGTTACCGTTTATAAATCCCGCAACTTTATAGGTTTGTGCAATATAACCTATCATGGATAGCTTTAACGTGTCAGCATCGTGGCCCGCCAGGTTTATTTTATAACGGCCGAGGCTATCGGTAACGGTACCTACCGCTTTGCCAATTATACCCACGTTGACATAGGGCAGGGGCAAATTGGTTTTGGCATCTTTAACCACACCATCAAACACCTGGGCGTTTGCAAACAACCCGGAAAAAATCAGAAAAGCGACAAGTAATAAACGTTTCATAACGGCAAGACGATAAAGAGAAGCGAATGGTTACGCCATCGCATACATTTCTTCGCGTTGTTTTTGCACCACGTCGCTATTGATATATTCATCGTAGGTCATCAGCTTATCAATAACACCGCCCGGGGTTAATTCGATGATACGGTTGGCAACGGTTTGTACCAGCTCATGATCTCGTGAGGTGAAGATGATATTGCCCCTAAAGTCTTTCATACCGTTGTTTAACGCGGTTATCGACTCAAGGTCGAGGTGGTTGGTTGGCTCGTCAAGCAGCAGCATATTGGCCGATTGCAGCATCATGCGGCTGAACATACAACGCATTTTTTCGCCACCCGAGAGTACGCTGCTCTTTTTTAGCACTTCCTCACCGCTAAACAGCATACGGCCTAAAAAACCACGGATAAACTGGTCGTCCTTTTCGCCGGTCGAGTACTCGCGCAACCAGTCGATCAGGTTTTCGTCTTTGCCTTTAAAATATTCGGCGTTATCAATAGGGATATCCGCCAGGTTAACTGTAACACCCCACTTAAAACTGCCTGTATAATCTTTATCCCTGCCCGTTAAAATATCGTAAAAGGCGGATGTAGCCAAGCTGTTTTGAGATAGTACCGCAATTTTATCGCCTTTATTGGCCATAAAATCAATGTTGGCAAACAGCACTTCGCCTCCAAGCGTTTTGCCAAGTTTTTCGGTTTGCAATACCTGGTCGCCAATTTCGCGGCCCTGGTTATTGAATATAATGCCCGGGTATTTACGGTTTGATGGCTGTATCTCGTCAAGGTTGATCTTATCCAGGGCTTTCTTACGGCTGGTGGCCTGCTTTGATTTAGAGGCATTGGCGCTAAACCTGCGGATAAACTCCTGCAGTTCCTTCACGCGGTCTTCCATTTTCTTGTTCTGATCGCTGCGTTGTTTAAGGGCCAACTGGCTCGATTCGTACCAGAAGGTGTAGTTACCTGTGTAAATGGTCATCTTGGCAAAATCAATGTCCACCACGTGCGTACACACGGTATCCAAGAAGTGCCTGTCGTGCGATACTACCAGCACAATAGCCTCGTACGATGCCAGGAAATCTTCCAGCCAGCTAATGGTGTGTATGTCAAGGTCGTTGGTTGGCTCATCCAGCAATAGAATATCCGGCTTGCCAAAAAGCGCCTGGGCTAACAACACCCGTACCTTTTGGGTATTATCAAGGTCTTTAACCAGCTTATAATGAAATTCTTCTTTAATGCCCAAATTGCTTAGCAGGGTAGCGGCGTTGCTTTCGGCATTCCACCCATCCATTTCGGCAAAAAGGTTTTCCAATTCGCCGGCACGTTCGCCATCGGCATCGGTAAAATCTTCTTTAAGGTAAATGGCATCCTTTTCCTTCATCACGGCATACATTTCCTTATGGCCCATCATCACCGCTTCCAGAACGGTATATTCGTCAAAAGCGTAATGGTTTTGACTTAATACGGCCATGCGTTCGCCGGGCGTAAAGCTCACCGAGCCGCTTGTAGGGTCGATCTCGCCTGATAGTATTTTTAAAAAAGTAGATTTACCCGCGCCGTTAGCCCCAATAATGCCATAGCAGTTGCCCTGGCTGAATTTAAGGTTAACATCTTCAAAGAGGGTGCGTTTTCCGTAACGTAAAGATAAATTAGATACCGTAATCATGCTGCACTTATATTTGGCGCAAAAATACGGTAAATAGTTAATTTATTTGAACCCGGGCAGCATTTAGATAGATAAATGCAACCAAGCCGGGCATTTATTCATCTATTCCGGGATGATATCGGGGTCCCGGTTCCACACCTTTTCCCGCTGTAAACAAATTATTTTAACGCGGATATTGTTTATGCACTAAAGATGCATAACTTACGTTCTGGAATAACTATTGAATTAAATTAAACCTGATTTATTAAACCCCCTGCTTAATTATGGCTATTGTAGTTACAAGCCTGTTTATTGTGAATGCACTTGTGGTAGTGCAACACATTAAAGTAAAAAGGCCTTAAACCCCTTACAACTAACTTAGCAGCTTTGCTAAGTTAGTTGTTTCTTCATCAGCCAGCTTTTGCAGCGGCCCCGAAGCAAGCATTTTCATCATCATATTTAAGCCGGCAGTAATGGTAAAAACAGCTTTGGTTGTATTGTCGGCCTCAGTTAACGCCCATTTCAATTCCATTTCAAACGGGGGTTTGCCGGTGGGGATTATCCTGATCAGGCTATCGGTTACACGTTCGGCAATGGTTAACGAAAGGCTGGTGATATTGGGTATGGTAAAGCTGGCCTCATCCGTTGTTGATACCCAATCGGCAATATTATCGGGCATCAGCCGGTGGTGATTGTTCATATCAGCCAAAAAGGCATATACCTGCGCTGCCGGTTTATTTACGGTAACGGCACTTTCAAAAACGCTCATATTGATGTTATTGTCCCCAGGTTGAGGGTTGTGTACGCCATTGTTTCAATACTTCGGTATCTGCCGCCGAAATGTAGTTGTGCTCTTCGGCATATTTTAGCAAGGCATTGTAGTTAGACAGTGTAATAAACGGGCATTTAGCCTCTTTAAAGTTCTCGGTAGCTACATCAAAACCATAGCTGAATATCGCGGCAAGGCCAGCCACATTATAACCCGCATCGCGCAGTGCGTTTACGGCCTGTAAGCTGCTTTTACCGGTAGATATCAGGTCTTCTATTACCACCACACGCTGGCCCGGAGAGATCTCACCTTCAATTAAACTGCCGGTACCATGCTCTTTTGCTTTAGCACGAACGTATATGAACGGAAGCCCCATTTCCTGCGCTACCAATACTCCCTGCGGAATGCCCGCTGTAGCCACCCCTGCGATACAGCCAACCGAGCCAAAAGCTTCCTGTATGGCCGACGTTAGTTGCTGTCGTATATAAGTACGGATGGTAGGATGTGAAAGCGTGATCCGGTTATCGCAATATATCGGCGACTTCCAGCCTGACGCCCATGTAAAAGGATTATTAGGTTGTAGTTTTATTGCTTTAATTTGCAGCAGAAATTCCGCTACCTGCTGTTCGGTCTCACTATTGGTAAACATGGCTCAAAAATACAGAATTTATATTAACGAAAAAGTGATTTTGCTAACAGTGAAAACACCAAAAATTGCAAAACACTATCAAAAGATTGATGCAGAGCACTTTGATCTGAAAACAGTTTATCACTGGGTTGATAAGCAACCCGGCAATTTGTTTTACGTGCTTTGCGACAACGCCAAAGCCTTTCTGAAAAAGATCATCAAAAGCAATACACTAATAGAGGCTGCCGGCGGGCTGGTAACCAACCAGCACGGCGAACACCTGTTTATTTATCGTAATGATAAGTGGGACCTGCCAAAAGGTAAGATAGAGAAAAAAGAAAAAACTAAAATTGCCGCCGTGCGCGAAGTGGAAGAGGAGTGCGGCATTAAGGTAAATAAACTGGAGCAAAAGATCTGCAAAACTTACCATACCTATATTTACAAAGGCGAGGTAGTACTCAAAAAAACACATTGGTTTAAAATGAGCTATAACGGCAATGCTAAACTAACACCGCAACTGGAAGAAGGCATTACTGATGTACGCTGGTTTAAAGCGGACCAGGTGTCAACCATTGTAAAAAACACTTTCCCTTCTATTATTGACGTATTGGAAAAAGAGGAATTGATTACAAGTAGGGAAGTGCTTCTTTAGGGATAAACTGTGCCACATTGCCGTTGTAACGGATAATTTCGCGTACAATGCTTGAGCTGATAGACGAGTAGCCCGGTTTGCTTACTATAAAAATGCTTTCAATTTCGGGCTCAAGGGCGTGGTTCATCTGGGCGATGGCCTTTTCATATTCAAAATCTGATACGGTACGTATCCCGCGGATCATGTAATCGGCGCCTATGCTTTTACAAAACTCAACTGTTAAACCTTCGTAGGCCACAATATGTATCTTATCGTCGTTAGCAAAAACGGCGCGTAGCATATCCTCGCGTTTAGCCACACTCAGCAACCCCTGCTTGGTACTGTTTACCCCAATGCCTATATAAACCTTATCAAATAAGCTTACCGACCGTTTTACAATATCAACGTGGGCTTTGGTAACAGGATCGAACGAGCCGGGAAAAAGGGCTATTTTCATACAAGTGATGATGTTATTGCTTGGGTAAAAGTAGTTAATAATTTATGATAATTAACCGCACTCGTCATTAATTAAGCAATCCATTTATCTGCGCGTATTGCAGCAGCATCATGGTTTTGGCATCTTTTATCCTGCCCGTTTTAACCATGTCAAGGGCTGTGGTAAAGGGCATTTCCATCACTTCTATATTTTCGGTTTCTTCTGCCAGGCCGCCACCATCGCTTACTTTCATGTCTTTGGTATATTCTGCGGTAAAAAAGTACAAGATCTCGGTAACCGATCCCGGCGACATATATGCCTCAAATGCTTTTTGTACCGAAGTTATTTTGTAGCCCGTCTCTTCTTCAGTTTCCTTACGGATGCAATCCTCCGGGTTATCCTTGTCCAGTAAACCCGCGCAGGTTTCTATAAGATACCCGTCTTCATTTCCGTTTAAATAAGTAGGCATCCTAAACTGGCGGGTAAGTATCACCGTTTGGGCGTCTTTATTATAAAGCAGTATGGTAGCCCCGTTGCCACGGTCGTAAACCTCGCGCGATTGTGGCTGCCACTTACCGTCGTGACCTAACCATTCGTAGTTCGCTTTTTTTAAGGTGTACCAGTTATCTGACAGCACCGTCGTTTGCAGGTTTCTTAATTTATCATTCATTGGGGCAGATGGTTATTTTTTAAAGAACGAGAACGACGAGTGCCCGTATTTGCGCTGCTCGGTAAATGCGAGGTGATTGCTTAGGTTTTGCATGCTTTCATGCTCTACTATCAGCATGCCGCCTTCGGCAAGCAGGTTCTTTTCAAATACAATTTTAGGTATCTCGGGTATTTTGTTCAGGTCATAGGGCGGATCGGCAAATATCAGGTCGTACTGTTCGGTTTCCATGGCCAGGTATTTAAAAACATCGGCCTTAAAAACCTCTATCGCGCTTAATCCATGCTGTCGCGACGCATCTTTAAGATAATGTACGCATTGTATGGCGCGGTCAACCCCGGTAACCTTTTCGGCGCCGCGCGATGCAAACTCCATGGCTATGTTGCCGGTGCCGCTAAAAAGGTCAAGCACTTTAATGCCTTCAAACTCAATTTGGTTTTGCAGGATGTTGAACAGCGCCTCTTTTGCAAGGTCGGTAGTAGGGCGTACGGGTAAATTTTTTGGCGGGTTAAGCCTTAAGCCTTTTAATTTTCCTCCGATAATGCGCATAGCGATAAGGCAGCAAGGGCCAGTATTTTATGAGATGGGGTAGTTTGTGGCAGGTTAAGCACCTGCAAGGTGTTTAATGTTACCTCGCCGAAAAAACCTTGCAGGTATGTAAAATAGCCATCGGTATCATTGATGTCGCCGCTTATTATCAGCCTGGCATCTTCGGGCTTTATGGCTAATTCGCCGTATACCAGGGCGCAGAAATACGCAAGCTCTTCGTGGTTATTAAATTTAAAGGTATTGTAAAAGCGCAGCCTGGTATCTTTAAAATTTAATATCGATACTATGCCGTTACCCATATCCAGGTAAATATCAGCATCGGCGGGCCGGGCATCTGCTATGGCCTTTATCCAGCCTGCGTTGGTATAAACTGTTTTTTGGTTGTCCAGGTCCTTAATAGCGCGGGTTAAAGTTTCGCTAATCTTGTATACAATAATGTTTTGGTTATCCAGCATCTCGGCGCTTACTTCCTCATCATCGCTTACGTCAAGCAGGCGGGCAGCATCAGCAACACGTTCCGTATCAAACAGGCTGCTCGGAAGCAGGGTAAACCCCGTGCCGTGCACCCCGGTTACAACTTGTTTGTAGTTGGCGGTTAAAATTTCGCGCAGTTGCTGCGGGTCGCGCAGCTCGTCAACCGGATGGTTCTCGGCCCAGCCCAAGAGCTGTTTGCCGTTAATTACAGCATAACTAAAGCAGTTTTCATCAACCTGTAACAACAGGGTGTAGCTATGGGCCTGTGTAAGGCTTAAATCATCGCTGGTATAGTGGTGTATGTGTTCGCTCATGCAGGTAAACAAAAGTAATATTTTTTCCTGATTAGCAAATTATCATCCTTGCTACAAATGGCCTGGTGGTACTCACCCCGACTGCGCTATCGCTGGTCGACCCTCTCTGCTGCGCAAAGCGGGTGAAAAGAAATGAAACGAAAAATAAAAAGAAAAAACAAAGACCCTTTTT
Organism: Mucilaginibacter sp. 14171R-50; assembly: GCF_010093045.1. NCBI lineage: Bacteria > Pseudomonadati > Bacteroidota > Sphingobacteriia > Sphingobacteriales > Sphingobacteriaceae > Mucilaginibacter > Mucilaginibacter sp. 14171R-50. The sequence continues at coordinate 3,553,998 of NZ_CP048115.1, forward strand.
GCGCAAAGCGGAGAGAGGGTGGTAGGGCGCCGCGATGGCCGGGTGAGTCAACAGTTATACAAGTAATAAATTTTGAATTACCTATTTCCCATACTTATCCCCATTTTTGTGCTGTGTCGATAATAAATGATATCAGCAAAAGTTTCCCGCACGAGCCTACGCTACAGCAGCACGAGTTGTTTGGTAAACTGCATACTTTTTTAACAAGCGGCGAAGAGGACGATTGCTTTATCCTGAAGGGCTATGCAGGCACGGGCAAAACAACTGTGCTTGGCGCGCTGGTAAAAGCATTGCCTAAGTATAATTTTAAATCGGTACTGCTGGCCCCCACAGGGCGCGCTGCAAAGGTTATAACCAATTACAGCGGCCGTAAAGCTTTTACCATTCATAAGCGCATCTACCGTAAAAAGTCGGCGTTAAACGTTGACGAATCTTTTGCCATAGCCGAAAACTTAAGCGCCAACACCCTCTTTATTATCGATGAGGCTTCTATGATATCTGACGAGCCCGGCCGCTTTCAGGGTAGCTTGCTTACCGACCTGGTAAACTACGTTTACAACACAAAAAATTGTAAGTTAATGCTGGTGGGCGATACCGCCCAGCTGCCCCCCGTGGGCGCTGATGACAGCCCCGCGCTGGATGCCAAACTCATGAAAGACCGCTTTGGCCTAACCATGTACGGCTATGAACTAACCGATGTGCTGCGGCAGCAAAAGGATTCGGGGATATTGTACAATGTTACCAAAGTGCGCGACATTATACGGCAAGGCAAAGAGGTAATGCCGCAAATTGTTACCAAAGGATACAAAGATGTTTACCGCATGGGCGGGGATATGCTGGAAGAGGGCCTGAATTACGCGTACAGCAAATACGGGCATGATAATACACTGATCATCTGCCGCAGTAATAAAAATGCTAACCTGTATAACCGGCAAATACGCGGGCGCATACTGATGCGCGAGGAAGAGCTTACCGGCGGTGACCAATTGATGGTAGTAAAGAACAACTATTTTTGGCTGCAGGACCAGGAAGAGGGCAGCACCGGCTTTATTGCTAATGGCGATATTGCCCGTGTTAAAAAGGTGCGCCGGATAGAGGATATGTACGGCTTCAGGTTTGCCGATGTGCAGTTGGAATTTATTGATTACGCCGAAGACCCTGTGCTTGATTGTAAGATATTGCTGGATACGCTATATTCAGAAGCGCCAGCGTTGCTGACCGACGATCAGAAGCGCTTTTACCTGGAGGCTATGAAGGATTACGAACACATACCTAACAGGCGCGCAAAGCATAACGAATTAAAATTAAATCCCTATTACAATGCTTTACAGGTAAAATTTGCCTACGCAATTACCTGCCATAAAGCGCAGGGCGGCCAGTGGGAAGCCGTATTTGTTGATCAGGGGTACCTTACCGAGGAAATGGTAAACACCGACTTTTTACGCTGGTTTTATACTGCCTGCACCCGCGCCACCAACGAGTTATATCTGGTGAACTTTAACCGTAAGTTTTTCGCCGAGCCGCCACCCGAGGCTTTTTAAAAACCAACTGCCAACTAATTACTGCAAACTGATCACCCTGCCTGCGGTAATACAATAGTAAAGGTGCTGCCCTTGCCTTCAACGCTGCTAACGGTTATTTTACCGCCGTGGCCTTCTACAATGTCTTTAACAATACTTAATCCTATCCCGGTGGATTGCTCGCCTCTGAGCCCCGTGCGTCCCGCGCCCGAAAAGCGTTCGAACAATTTGGGAATCATCTCTTTGGGTATGCCCAGTCCATGGTCTGTCACCCTTATTATGATATTATTTTTATCACTGTTTAAATGCACCTCAACATTATCCGTTTCTTTCGAAAACTTTAACGCATTGCTGATCAGGTTATCAATAACTCTCGGGAATTTTTCGTGATTTATCTGGGCATAAACCGTTTTTACGTCGCTTATCAGCACCACATTTGTATGGCCGCCCTGCTGTATCTTCCAGGTGTTAACTATACCGTGCAGCATCTCGTTAAGTTCGGTTTTACGGGTGTCAAAACTGGTGGTATGTTCGCTGCGGGCGGCCGCAAGCAGGTCGTCAATAATAGTACGGGCCTTCACACACGATTCGCGCATCATTTTCAGGTTATCCTGTGTATCCTCGTCAATATCTTCCAGTTCCATCATCATCGCTAACGACTCTACGGCGGCAATAGGGTTGCGCAGGTCGTGGGCTACCGTGCCCAGTACCTGGTTTTTAAATACGTTAGCCTTTTCAATTTCCTGGTTTTTATGGCGTATCTCCACTATCTGCCCGTAATAGCTGGCCTTGTATGAGAAAAAATACCTCGAAGTTAAATAGAAACCCGCAAGTAAAATGGCTGATATCATTTGGTTATGCGTCATTTCTGTAGGTCCAACCTGCGCGTGGAAAAGCATCATGGTAAACAGCATTTCGATGCCCAGCAGCAGCACTATGGTCTCGTAATATTCAAAAACAAACAGCACGCTTACAATACTCAGGGCTATCAGGTAAAGGGTAAGGGCGTTGCTCGGGTCGGATGTAGAAATAAAGCTGGAATACATGCCGCAGCATATAATATACAACGCAAATACAAAAACAAATAAGGCCATGCCCGCTGTGGCGTACTTGGTTTTGCGCATTTGCTGTACCAGCATGTGGCTTATTAAATAGAAAAATGGGGTGACAATAATGAATATCCAGTTGACAAAGTTGAACTCGGGGAAATTCTGTGCTTTTGTTAAGCTCTCCGGAAAAACGTGGTAAAGTATCCTGATAACTATACTTAACGTAAGAAATATAAAACTTGCTGTACGAACGCTCTGCAGGTTTTGATAAGTATAGTAATTGCGATAGGCCACACTATACTTGGGGGATAATTTTGTAAAAAAGTGCGTTTCCAAGGTCGTTATTGCGTAAGGGTCCTCCAAAAATATATCAAATTGTTTATTTTTTATTAAAAATCTGAAATACTGTTAGTTGCGGCAGGGTATATTGACAAAATGGCGGTGTTAAAATTATTTTAATGCCATTTGTTCATTAAACAAGTTATGGCAATTATTTTGAGGCTGATAAAGTACTATGAATTTTAACAACTTTACCATAAAAGCCCAGGAGGCCGTTCAAAAGGCTTCCGAAATTGCAACCGGCAACCAACAGCAGGCTATCGAGACGGCGCATTTGCTGAAAGGTTTGTTACTGGTTGACGAAAACGTTATAACCTATTTATTAAAAAAATTAAACGTTAACCTTAACAGGCTCAACGATACGCTGGATGCGCAGATAAAATCTTTTCCGAAAGTTAGCGGGAGCGATATTTACCTGTCATCAGCCACCAACAGCGCCTTACAAAAGGCTACCGCTTACTTAAAAGAGTTTAAGGATGAATTTGTATCGGTTGAGCATATATTGCTTGGCATACTTGCCGGCAGTGATGCCACCGCGGGCGTTTTAAAAGACGCCGGCGTTACCGAAAAGGACTTGAAGAAAGCCATTATCAGCCTCCGAGGAGATAGCAAGGTGACCGATCAGAACGCCGAAGCTACCTATAACGCGCTTAACAAATATGCGCGTAACCTTAACGAGTATGCCGAAAGCGGCAAGCTTGACCCGGTTATTGGCCGTGATGAAGAGATAAGGCGGGTAATACAGATCCTCAGCCGCCGTACCAAAAACAACCCTATACTGGTTGGCGAGCCGGGTGTAGGTAAAACCGCTATTGCCGAAGGCATCGCCTTCCGCATCATTAAAGGGGATGTGCCCGAGAGCCTGAAAACTAAAACCGTTTACTCGCTTGATATGGGCGCGCTGATAGCAGGCGCCAAATATAAGGGCGAGTTTGAAGAACGCCTGAAAGCCGTTATAAAAGAAGTTATCCAAAGCGATGGCGAGATCGTGTTGTTTATCGACGAGATACACACCCTGGTTGGTGCAGGCGGCGGCGAAGGCGCAATGGATGCTGCGAACATCCTGAAACCGGCGCTTGCCCGGGGTGAGTTGAGGGCCATAGGCGCAACTACCCTGAATGAGTATCAAAAATACGTGGAGAAGGATAAGGCGCTTGAACGCCGTTTCCAAAAGGTGATGGTTGATGAACCTGATACTGCCGATGCTATTTCTATCCTGCGTGGATTAAAAGAGCGTTACGAAGCCCACCACAAGGTGCGGATAAAAGACGAAGCGATAATTGCCGCGGTAGAAATGTCGCAGCGCTATATATCTGACAGGTTTTTGCCCGATAAGGCCATCGATCTGATGGACGAGGCTGCTTCAAAGCTACGCCTTGAAATGGACTCGGTGCCTGAAGCGGTTGACGAACTCGAGCGCCGCATTATGCAGCTGGAGATTGAGCGCGAAGCCATCAAACGCGAAAAAGATGACCATAAGGTAAAAGAACTAAGCGAAGAAATTGCTAACCTTTCCGCCGACCGCGATTCGTTGCGTGCAAAATGGCAGGGCGAAAAAGATATTGTTGACGGTATTAACCTAAAGGTTGAACAGATAGAAAATTATAAGCTGGAAGCCGAGCAGGCCGAGCGGGCCGGTGATTATGGCAAAGTAGCCGAATTACGTTACGGCACAATTGTACAAGCCCAGCAGGAAGTTGATAAGCTGAAAGCAGCCTTAGCCGAAAACCAGGACGACAGCCGCATGCTGAAAGAAGAGGTTACCGCCGATGATATTGCAGGCGTGGTAAGCCGCTGGACAGGCATCCCTGTTAGCAAAATGATACAGAGCGAGCGCGAAAAGCTGCTGAACCTGGAAGAAGAGCTGCACAAACGCGTAGCAGGGCAGGAGGAGGCTATTGAAGCCATCAGCGATGCCATACGCCGCAGCCGTGCCGGTTTACAGGATAAACGCAAGCCTATTGGCTCATTCATATTCCTTGGCACTACAGGGGTGGGTAAAACGGAGTTGGCCAAAGCCCTTGCCGAGTACCTGTTCAACGATGAAAACTCGCTGGTGCGTATCGATATGAGTGAATACCAGGAACGCCACTCGGTGTCAAGGCTGATAGGTGCGCCTCCGGGATATGTGGGTTACGATGAAGGCGGTCAGTTAACCGAAGCCGTACGCCGCAAACCTTACAGCGTAGTGTTGCTTGATGAGATTGAAAAAGCGCACCCGGATGTATTTAACATATTGTTGCAGGTGCTTGATGATGGCCACCTTACCGATAATAAAGGTCGTGTGGTGAACTTTAAGAACACCATTATCATCATGACCTCGAACATCGGCTCAAACATTATACAGGAAAACTTTGCCACACTGGAAGATAACAACCGCGAGGAAATTATCGCTAAAACAAAGAACGAACTGTTTACCCTGTTACGGCAAACCATCCGCCCCGAGTTTTTGAACCGTATAGATGAGATCATCATGTTTACGCCGCTGAGCAGGGACGAGATAACCGATATCGTGAAACTGCAGTTCAGGCAGGTACAAAAAACTTTGGCCGAAATGGGCGTAACTATCGAGGCATCTGATGAAGCGCTTGACTGGCTGGCACAGTTGGGTTACGACCCGCAATTTGGTGCAAGGCCGTTGAAACGGGTGATACAAAAGAAAATACTGAACGAGTTATCCAAACAAATACTGGCCGGGAAGGTGGATAGAGACAGTAAGATAAAGCTGGATATGTTTGATAACAACTTTGTGTTCATGAATGCCGGTGAGTAAGTTTTGATGAGTAAGATGGCATTTATGCAAAAGAGCAGCTTTAGGGCTGCTCTTTTTATTTATAACGATATTTTCAGATTTTCTATTTAGCGTCGATGTAAGTATAAACAGCGGTTGTTTCATAACTGTACGTGGCCTCCCCTGGTTCTGTCGTAGTACTATTAGTTTTTATTGTTTTAGGATATCCCTGCTCGTCGTATGTGTTTGTAAAAACCTTTGTCTGTGTTTTATCGCCTGTGGTGGTAACCATTTTTAGCAGGTCATTTGTATGTGAAACGGGGGCGGATGACAAAAGCAACTTGTTTCCCGTATACCGGAAAGCGTTATTTTTAATTCCAAAGTCACTGATGGATTCCTGTTTATATGTACCGAAATCATTAGTTTGTTTTATCAGGTTCTCGTTCGAATATTCAAATGTTACAATGCTGTTAACCTTATCGACACCATTGACAGTATATAACCATGTACCGCCCAAAACTTTCGAGTCGCCCGTATTAAGCTTTATCTTATAATCATACGAAGAGTCTGAAGGCCGGGTATTGGTAATTAAAGTCGGCATTCCATTTTCATATTCAATATCGCGATATTCCGTTACTGCACCAGAAGTGCGCACTTGTCGTTTTAATGTACCATCGGTATTATATGTCAAAACAAAGTCGCTGTGTATAAAAGTGGGGCTGTTGCCACCCCAATGCATCTCGACAAGTTGGTTTTGGTCATTGTAAACATATTCCTCTACAATATCACCATTAGATTGTGTTGTTACAACTTTGGATACTAGTTTATGTTTAGCGGCTGAAGGGTCGGTGTTGGTACCCGGATCCGGATCAGAGGTAACAGGTTGGCTGTCTTTTTTACAAGCGCTAAATAACAACGCTACAAGGGCGATAACTAAAAATTTCTTCATGTATGTGATAAGATCAAGGTTATAAAAGTAACCCGCAAATATTGACCAGCCAAACCAACAGGATATTTTTTTGCTTATAGATTGAAAATCAATCCAATAAAATTCAACCGCTATATTATAAAACAACAATTCACCTTTATGGTTATTGTGGTATAATCGTTATCACAAATAACATAACACAACTACCATGAAAAATTTTGAAACCTTAGTGGATGCCACTAACGACCTTACAAAAAGGGGATATACCGCAAATTTGAGCCTTGAAGGCGATACCATAGACGATAAATCGCAAAACGTACATATGGGCTCTGAAGACTTTGAAATAGACGAATTTTACCGTTTTGAAGGACAAAGTAATCCTTCGGATATGTCTATTGTATATGCCATCAGTTCGGCAAAGTACAACCTTAAAGGCATACTGATAAACGCGTATGGCACTTACGCCGACGACAGTTCATCGGCCATAGCAGCCAAGCTCCATCACCACCAGGTTAGCAATAACCTGCACGGCACAGATAGGCCAACACAGTAAGTTTGCAGTTGGCGGTTTGCAGTTAGCGAGTTTTAACTGCAAACCGCCAACTTATCACTGCAAACTGGCTAAAAGTTTCTTTCCTCTCGATTGTATGGCCGGGCCGCCATCGCGCAGCATAAATTGCACCTGGTTAGCCAGTTCTTCCTTTATCCAATCGTACCGATGGCATAAATTAAACAGCGTATCCGCCGCAAATACTTTTACGGCTATCTTCACTTTCGGGTCTATTAGCCAGTCAAAACATTGTTCTACTACACTTTCCATATCAATGGCTGCCAGTTTTAACCGGATAGCTTGGGGCGCGCCGGGTGCGGTAAGGTGCATCATAATACGGGTATAATGCCTTTTGCAACTGGCATTGGTTACCTCGCTCATGCGTTTTACAAAATATTCCACGCTGTTTACATATAGCTCGGGCGAGGCCAGCATGGTGGTGTCCAGCAGCCACGCGGCTCGAAAAGCCACCCGGGCGTTGAGGTGAAAGGTAAGGTCTATCAACTTATCAAACTCAAATTTCTCCGCTATCAATCTGGCTGATAATCGTTCAATAAACCCTTTGGCAGCGTCTGCCATTAGTAGGTGTGCAAGCTTGTCGGTGGTGAGCGGGGCGTCCATCAGAAAATATAAAATTATAAAACTTTAGCTGGTGATATCGCTTTATTATAAAAAATTAAGGGTGATGGCAGCGAAACATACAACAAAAAAGGGCGCCAAAAAATGGTCGGGTAAGGTCACAGAAACCAGCGACGCGCTCGACCTTGATCGTGAAGTTTTTAAATCGAAAGACCCGGAAGAGATCGCGGAATCGTTAAAACATTCGGCTGATAAAAGCCATAGGCGAAAAGGCTCACCTTTTCAAAGCGCCATGTCGATGCTTAATTTTTATATCAATCGTGCAGGTAAAAATCTTACTAAAACTCAAAAGAAACCATTGGAGCGGGCTAAAAATAAGCTGCGCAAGTTATATGGTCGCGATGAAAAGTAACTGCGGCCAAAATATATTTAGCGTAACATAGACGGTGTTTAACCGTCATAATGTATAACGGCGTAAAAAGTTACGCTATTCTACACCACGGCATAACAAAAATTATACATTTGCTACCGTTAAATAATCGTTATTACATGGTTAAATTCAATCGATTTACACTGGACAATGGCCTTAAGGTGCTTGTTCACGAAGATAATACAACCCCAATGGCCGTGCTTAACATTTTATATGATGTTGGCGCGCGCGACGAAGACCCGGAACAAACCGGTTTTGCGCATTTATTTGAGCACCTGATGTTTGGCGGCTCAATAAATATTCCAAATTACGACGGCCCGCTGCAACGAGTAGGGGGCGAAAACAACGCCTTTACCAGCAACGATATCACCAACTATTACATCACCCTGCCATCGGCTAACATCGAGACCGGCTTTTGGCTGGAGAGCGACCGAATGTTAAACCTTGCCTTTAGCGAAAAAAGCCTGGAGGTACAGCGCAACGTGGTGATAGAGGAGTTTAAACAGCGTTACTTGAACCAGCCTTATGGCGATGTTTGGTTAAAGCTTAGGCCGTTGGTTTACAAGCAGCACCCGTACCGCTGGGCAACTATAGGTAAAACCATAAAACACATTGAGGATGCCAGGATTGAGGATGTAAAGGCATTTTTTAAAAAGCATTATAATCCTCAAAATGCCATTTTGGTGGTGGGCGGCGATGTTAAGACCGAAGATATAAAGCTGCTGGCCGAAAAATGGTTCGGCCCTATCCAGGCGGGCGAAAAATATGTGCGCAACCTGCCGCAGGAACAGCCGCAGCACGAGGAACGCCGCGAAACGGTTACTGGCAAGGTGCCACTTAATGATGTATACATCGCCTTCCAGATGGAGGGGCGGGTAGACGAGAGTTACTACGCTGTAGAGCTAATGTCTGATATTCTTTCAAGGGGCAACTCATCGCGCCTGCACCGCGGTTTGGTGAAGGAAAAGCCAATTTTTAGCGAAGTGCACGCATATATAACCGGCAGCCTGGATAAAGGGATGTTTGTGCTGGAAGGGAAGCCGCTCGAAAACATCAGTATTGAGCAGGCCGAGGAGGCGCTTTGGGACGAACTGGAGAAACTGAAGAAGGAAGAAGTGCCCGCGGATGAGTTGACCAAGGTGAAGAACAAAACTGAATCGACCATGGTGTTTTCTGAAATGTCGCTTTTAGACAAAGCCATGAACCTGGCATTTTATGAGCTGATGGGCGACGCAGAAAACTTTAATCACGAATCGGAAAAGTTTTTAAGCGTAACGGCAGAACAGATAAAGGAATATGCCAATCTTATCTTCAGGAAAGACAACTCATCAACCCTGATATACCTGGCAGAAAAGGTTGAATCGTCTGAACCTGAATTTTCGGAACTATAGAACTTACACGATTGTCAGCCCCCGGCTCTTATACACATCACCCGGGATGACACAAAGATCCAATGACCCCATGACTCAACTCGACAGAACCCTGGCCCCTCAATTTAACGGGGTAGAAAATATAAACCTGATACACCCTGAAAGCACCAAGCTTGCCAACGGCTGCAACATATTTACTTTCAACTCAGGTACGCTTGACCTGGTACGGATTGAGTGGATATTTACTAACCTGCGGTTTGACCCGGCCAAACCCCTGCTTAACGTTGCGGCGAATACCATGCTTACCGAGGGAACAACCAAACTGACCGCCGCGCAAATTGCCGAAAAAATAGACTTTTACGGCGCGTTCCTTCAGGTCGACTATAGCTACGATCAATCGCAGGTAACGCTGTTTACGCTTACAAAGCACCTGGGGGCTACCCTGCCTGTCGTAAAAGATATCCTTGCCGATTCCATTTTTCCTGAAAAGGAGCTGGAAACCTTTGCGCGTAACCAGCAGCAAAAACTGCAGGTTAGCCTGCAAAAGAACGACTTCGTGGCCCGGCGGGTATTTAATAAGGCACTTTACGGCGAAACTATTTATGGCCTGGCTGCCGAACCGGATGACTTCAGATCGCTTAAAAGGGAAGACCTGCTTGCGCATTTTAAACAAATGTACCAGCCACATAATTGTAGTATTATTATTGCAGGCAAGGCCAACCCTGAAATTTTAAAAACGGTGACAGCCACTTTTGAAGGACAATGGGCAGGTGCTGCTACAGCTGCCGATACCACGCAGCCACCGTTGCAGCACGCCGCCGAACGATTTTTTTATATTGATAAAACCGAGGCGCTGCAATCGGCCATACGTATAGGTACGCCTTTTGTAAACCGCACGCACCCGGATTTTCCGGCGTTGCAGGTGTTAAATACCGTGTTGGGTGGTTATTTTGGTTCGCGGTTAATGGCGAACATCCGCGAGGATAAGGGATATACGTATGGCATTGGTTCGGGTATGTCGTCGTTCAGGCAAACGGGCTCGTTCTTTATCGCATCCGAAGTAGGGGCCGACGTATGTAAGGCGGCCGTTATGGAGGTCGAAAAAGAAGTAAACCGGTTAAAAACCGACCTCATCCCCGACGAAGAACTATCGTTGGTACGCAACTTTATGCTGGGTTCGCTTTTAGGCAGCCTGGAGAATGTACTGTCGCATGCTGATAAATTCAAGAACCTGTACTTTGCCGGTTTAGATTACGATTACTACGAACGCTACACCCAAACCGTAAAACATATCACTGCCGGAGAATTAAAAACACTGGCCGATAAATACTTTGATTTTGATAACTTTTATAAGGTGATAGTAGGGAAATATTAATAAATGTGCAGATATGCGGATATGCAAATGTGCAGATGAAAAGTGTTTGCACATTTGTAATTGGTCATCAAAATGCAATTGTATAATTAAAACATCATTTGCACATCAGCACATTTGCATATCTGCACATCTAAGTGTACCTTTGCCCGGCAAATAATAACTCCAAATAATTATTTGCTATGCAGTTAGACCCATCCAAATTTGTCGCCGAAGGATTAACTTATGACGACGTACTGTTACTCCCCGCATATTCAGAAGTACTGCCTCGAGAGGTAAATACCAGTACTTTTTTAACAAAAAAGATCCGTTTAAATATCCCCATCATTTCGGCGGCGATGGATACCGTAACCGAAGCAGGCCTGGCTATTGCTATTGCCCAGGCGGGCGGCATCGGCATGCTGCATAAAAACATGACGATACAAGCCCAGGCGGACGAAGTGCGCAAGGTTAAACGGTCTGAAAGCGGCATGATCATGGAACCGGTTACGTTGTCGGAAGATGCCTTACTTTCTGACGCGGTTAATATTATGCGCGAAAATAGTATAGGCGGTATCCCGGTTATATCATCCGGGCGCCAATTAAAAGGCATCATTACCAACCGCGACCTTCGCTTTCAAAAGGACCTTACCGTTGCGGTTAAAGATGTAATGACCAAAACAAACCTGATAGTTGCGCCACAGGGCACAACCTTGCAGGATGCTGCTGCTATATTGCAGGATAACAAAATAGAAAAACTACCGGTTGTTGATAAGGATGGTAAACTGGTAGGTTTAATTACCTATAAAGATATTCAGAAAGTTAAAAACTTCCCTAATGCCTGTAAGGATGAGTTTGGCCGCCTGCGCGTTGGCGCCGCGGTTGGCGTTGCTGCGGATAATATTGATCGCGTTACGGCCCTGGTAAAGGCTGGTGTTGACGTTATTACGGTTGATACTGCCCATGGCCACTCAAAAGGGGTTATAGATATGGTAAAGGCCGTTAAACAACTACATCCCGACTTGCAGGTAATTGCCGGTAATATTGCCACTGCTGATGCTGCCAGGGCACTTGCCGATGCCGGTGCCGATGCTGTGAAGGTAGGTATTGGCCCGGGCTCTATCTGTACAACCCGTATTATAGCCGGCGTGGGTGTGCCGCAGCTTTACGCCATTTATGAATGCGCTAAAGCCCTTGAAGGTACCGGCATCCCGGTTATTGCCGATGGCGGTATCAAACAAACGGGAGATATCGTAAAAGCCATAGCGGCAGGGGCCAGCTCTATCATGGCTGGTTCGCTTTTTGCAGGGGTGGAAGAATCGCCAGGCGAAACCATTATATACGAAGGCCGTAAGTTTAAATCGTACCGCGGCATGGGTTCTATCGAAGCCATGGCCAAGGGCTCAAAAGACCGCTACTTTCAGGATGAGACCGATGTGGTAACCAAACTGGTTCCCGAAGGCATCGTTGGTCGCGTGCCGTTCAAAGGCAACATGGCCGAGGTAGTTTACCAATATATAGGCGGCTTACGTGCCGGCATGCATTATTGCGGTGCGGCTAATATCGAAGATCTGCAGAAAGCAAAATTTGTGCGTATCACTGCAGCCGGTATGCGCGAAAGCCACCCGCACGATATTACCATAACTAAGGAAGCTCCGAATTACACCAGGTAGTGAATAGTGATTAGAGATTAGGATAAAATTCTAAACTCTAATCTCTAAATTCTAAAAAAGATACATGACTCATCTCTAATTAACTAAACCCCAATCTCCAATGCGCAGCCTTTGCATCTTCTGCGGTGCCAACTTCAACGGCGACCCTGTACTGAAACAAGCCATTGAAATATTGGCTGACGTAATGGTGAGTAAAAAAATCACCCTTATTTACGGTGGCGGTAATGTTGGCATCATGGGCCTGCTGGCCGATGCAGTCATGGGCAGGGGCGGAGAAGTGATAGGCGTTATGCCTAAGTTTTTGATAGATAAGGAAGTCGGCCACACCGGTATCACCAAACTGCATATTGTGGACAACATGCACCAGCGCAAGCAAATGATGAACGACCTGTGCGATGGTATCATGATGCTTCCTGGCGGCATTGGTACGCTCGAAGAATTTTTTGAGGTGCTTACCTGGCTGCAGCTCGGCTTGCACAACAATCCGGTTGGCATCCTGAACGTTAACGGTTTTTACGACCTGCTTTTACAGCAGATGGATGCTATGGTTGAGCAGCGCTATCTTAAGCCCGCCAACCGCAAACTAATACTCACTTCTGCCGATCCGATCGAACTGGTCAACCTGATGGATAACATCATCATAAAACCTGAGGAAGTTTGGTTTAAAGACCGGAATTTGACGTAATTTTCTTCAATTTTCTCAAGAATTTTCTAATTTATTTATTATGCATGCATAATAAATTTCATCATGGATAGGTTATCTTCTGATTAATTTTCTTAAAATTACATAACCTATTATAAAACATGTATGGATCTGGAATTCAATAAAAATGAGGATGTTAACAAACAGCTCGTTTACGAATTTAACACAAGGCTCAAAAAAATATACCTCGGCGGCGGCGAAAAGGCAGCTGCTAAACAAAAAGAGAAGGGTAAACTACTTGCCCGCGAGCGCATTGCCTATTTGATAGACGATGACAAACCCTGGCTTGAGGTTGGTGCCTTCACAGCCGATGGCATGTACGCTGATCATGGCGGTTGCCCCAGCGGCGGTGTAGTGTGTGGTATCGGTTATATCGCTGGACGTCAGTGTGTTATAGTAGCTAATGATGCCACCGTAAAGGCCGGGGCATGGTTCCCAATAACCGCCAAAAAGAACCTGCGCGCCCAGGAAATCGCCATGGAAAACCGCCTGCCAATCATCTATCTGGTTGATTCGGCAGGGGTGTACCTACCCTTGCAGGATGAGATATTCCCCGATAAAGAGCACTTTGGCCGCATATTCCGTAATAATGCCGTCATGAGCAGTATGGGTATCATCCAGATAGCCGCCATTATGGGCTCGTGTGTGGCCGGCGGGGCTTACCTGCCCATCATGAGCGATGAGGCGATGATTGTTGAAGGCACAGGTTCCGTTTTCCTGGCGGGATCATACCTGGTTAAATCGGCTATAGGCGAAGAGGTTGACAATGAAACACTTGGTGGCGCAACTACGCAGTGCGAGATATCGGGGGTAACCGACTACAAACAGCCCAACGATAAGGCCTGCCTGGATTCTATCCGCAATATCATGAACAAAGTGGGCGATTATACCAAGGCCGGCTTTGACCGAATAAAACCCGCTGCACCCAAGCTAAACGAGAAGGATATATATGGAATATTGCCGGATAACCGCGAGAAGGCATATGATATGTACGAGATCATCAAGCGCCTGATAGATGATTCGGAATTTGAAGAATATAAAGCTGGTTATGGTCAATCTATCATTTGCGGGCTGGCCCGTGTGGATGGCTGGGCGGTGGGCATTGTGGCGAACCAGCGTAAGGTTATCAAATCAAAAAAAGGCGAAATGCAGTTTGGCGGGGTTATTTATTCCGATTCGGCTGATAAGGCCACCCGCTTTATCATGAATTGTAACCAAAAGAAGATACCATTGGTATTTTTGCAGGATGTTACCGGCTTTATGGTAGGCAGCCGCAGCGAACATGGCGGCATCATCAAAGACGGCGCTAAAATGGTGAACGCGGTATCAAACTCTGTAGTCCCTAAATTCACTATTGTTATAGGTAATTCGTACGGTGCAGGCAACTATGCCATGTGTGGTAAGGCTTACGATCCGCGGCTGATCTACGCCTGGCCATCGGCAAAAATAGCTGTAATGGGCGGCGCGCAGGCGGCTAAGGTGCTGGTGCAAATGCAATCGGCCGGTTTAAAGGCAAAGGGCGAAGTGGTTGACGAGGTAAAGGAAGCCGAGCTGCTAAAGCAAACAACCAACCGCTATAATGCGCAAACCACACCATATTACGCAGCGGCAAGGCTTTGGGTAGATGGCATTATCGACCCGTTGGAGACCCGAAAAGTAATATCAATGGGTATAGAAGCCGCTAACCACGCGCCGATAGAGAAGCAATTTAATGTGGGGATAATACAAACGTAGTATCCCTACATGTTCATTGCGAGGCGAAGCGATTTGGCAATCTTTTTAAGGAATTCGTTCATGCGAGGCCGCCGGGCAGTCCTAAAGAGATTGCCGCGCTATCGCTCGCAATGACAGGTTTTTTTCATACCTTCAAAAAATGAAAAAGCTGCTATTACCGCTATTCCTGCTATCAGCACTAACCGCATTTGCTCAGGATGTTAATAAAATCCATCAAAAGGCTATCCTGATAGATACCCATAACGATGCTATCTCAAATCAGCTTATCACCGGGGCCGACCTGGGTAAACTGCAAACCACAGGAAATTTTGATCTGCCGCGCGCTAAAACCGGCGGGCTGGATGCGCAGGTATTCTCCATTTGGTGCGGCGACCAATATGGCAATGGCACAGCATATGCTTACGCCAACCGCGAAATTGATTCGTTAGATGCACTTATTAAACGCTACCCAAATAAAATACAGTTGGTGCGCAATGCCGCCGATTTGAAAAAAGCGGTGAAACAAAAAAAGCTGGCCGCCATGATAGGCGTAGAGGGCGGCCACATGATAGAAGACCGGCTGGATTATATTGACAGCCTGCACAAACGCGGCATGGCTTACTTAACCCTTACCTGGAACAACAGCACCAGTTGGGCATCATCCGCTCGAGACGAGGTGTTACATAGTGATACCTTAAAACATAAAGGCCTTACAGATTTTGGCAAACAGGTGGTTAAAAAACTGAATGATTTGGGCGTGATGATAGACCTGTCGCACCCCGGCGAGCAAACGTTTAACGATGTAATGGCTATCACCACTAAACCAGTTATCGCATCGCATAGCTGCGTTTACGCATTAAATCCGCATCGCCGCAACTTAAAAGATTACCAGCTAAAGGCTATAGCCAAAAACGGCGGAGTTGTATTCCTTAACTTTTACAGCGGCTTTATAGACAGTACTTACGATGCTAAGCACGAAGCTTACCTTACCAGGCATAAAACCGAGTTTGATTCGTTGCGGAAGGTTTATAACGATTACGACCTGGCCAGCATCCGCCTGAATGTGATCAACAAAGCAGAATCTGACCAGTTCAGGCCACCGCTGAGCATGCTTGTTAAGCACCTCGACTATATGGTGAAGCTTATTGGGGCCGATCACGTGGGTATCGGCTCGGATTTTGACGGCGCAGAATCATACCCGCTTGGGTTAGACAGCGTTACCGATTACCCTAAGATAACCGCGGAGTTGCTTAAATTGAACTACAGTAAAAAAGACATTTACAAAATATTAGGCGGTAATTTCATCAGGGTATTAAAGGCCAATGTTGGGCATTGACACTGTAAGGTAGCTCAACAAAAAGCGACAAACCATCACCAGATATGTTGGTAAATAGTCATCAAGGTATGGCAGTATGTTGACTATTACCTATTGGCACACTCATGTATAAATCTTAAATTCGCACTTCACTTAAAGATACAAATGTCACAAGATATTGAACACGTAAAATGCCTTATTATAGGGTCGGGCCCGGCGGGTTATACCGCAGCTATTTATGCTTCGCGTGCCGACCTTCGCCCTGTTATGTACACCGGTATGCTTGCCGGCGGGCAGCTTACCCAAACCACCGAGGTAGAGAACTTTCCGGGATATCCTGACGGCATAATGGGCCCCGAAATGATGGAAGATTTTCGTAAACAGGCCGAACGCCTGGGTACTGACATCCGTTTTGGATATGTAAGTTCAGTTGATTTTTCGTCATTGCCGCATAAAGTGACGGTGGACGAAAGTAAAACCATCCTGGCCGATACCGTTATTATATCTACCGGTGCATCGGCAAAGTGGCTGGGTTTAGAGTCTGAACAAAAGTACAGCGGTTTTGGGGTATCGGCCTGCGCCGTTTGCGACGGTTTTTTCTTTAAAGGACAGGACGTAGCTATTGTAGGTGCGGGGGATACCGCTGCAGAAGAAGCAACTTATCTGGCTAAACTTTGCCGCAAGGTATACATGATCGTTCGCCGCGACGAGTTCCGTGCTTCAAAAGCGATGGTGCACCGCGTTTTGAATACGCCAAATATTGAAGTATTATACAACACCGAAACTATTGAGATATTGGGCGACGGCCAAAGCGTTAACGCGGTTAAGGTTTGCAATAATCAAACAAATGAAGACAGGACACTGGATGTTACCGGTTTTTTTGTTGCCATAGGCCACAAACCAAATACCGATATCTTTCGCGGGGTTATAAATATGGATGAAACGGGTTACATTATCACCCGCCCCGGATCAACCGAAACAAACGTTGAGGGTGTGTTTTGCTGCGGCGACGCGCAAGATCATATCTACCGCCAGGCAGTTACTGCCGCCGGCACCGGTTGCATGGCAGCTATAGATGCCGAGCGTTATCTGGCTGCTAAAGAGCATGTTGTGACGGCATAATTAGTAATTAGAGGGTAGTTAATTAGAGATTAGACTGAGTGGTTGCCTCATATTAACTAATCTCTGATCTCCAGCCTCTGATCTCTTCATAAAAAAATTTAAAAAGCCGCGTTCCTGATAAGGATGCGGCTTTTTTGTTTCTGTTTGTGTAATTTTTAGGTTATTATGGTGCATTATTTTTAAATAATGTTAAATTACGACCTCATTTATACACCTGTTTCCGTTTTTCTTATGAATAAAAAGATATCTGCATTACTGCTTGCATTTTTGATGTCCTCAACAGTTATTGTTAACGCCCAGGACAATGACCCATACGCAGGAATTATCCCTGCACCGGTATCGGTGAAAAAAGCCTCCGGCGAATTTATTTTGAGCCAGGAGACCATTATACAAGCCGATACGCCAAACAATAAAGCTGTGCAGTTCTTCTCGGCCTATTTAGCCGATCATATGGCTTATAACAAGCAGGTAGCTTTACGAAACGCACGGGTTAGCACAACCAGCATATATTTAACATCAACAGGTACAGAAAACCTGCCCGCCGAAGGCTACCGCTTAACAATTACCCCGCAGCAAATAACAGTTGCGGGCAAAGGCGCCGGACTATTTTACGGTATACAAACATTAATACAATTAATACCGCTTGAGCGGGGCGCTACGGCAAAATTGCCCGCCGTAACCATCGAAGATTACCCCCGCTTTGGCTACAGGGGCATGATGCTTGATGTATGCCGCCATTTTTTCTCAGTAGAGTTTGTCAAGAAATATATCGACCTGATGGCCGCTTATAAACTAAACACTTTTCACTGGCATTTAACGGACGACCAGGGATGGCGCATCGAGATCAAAAAATATCCGAAGCTAACTACTGTTGGCAGCACCCGCGAGGAAAGCGTCATAGGTAACTACCGCGACCGCACACCGCTGCAGTATGATGGAGTACCGGTATCGGGTTTCTACACACAAGATCAGATACGCGATGTAATAAAATATGCTGCCGATCGCTATATTACCATTGTGCCCGAAATTGAAATGCCCGGCCATGCCCTGGCGGCATTGTCGGCTTACCCCGAGTTAAGCTGCGATCCCCGCATCAAGTATGAGGTTACAGGTAAATGGGGAGTATTTAACAACATCTATTGCCCTTCCGAAAAAACCTTTAGCTTCTTGCAGGATGTATTGACCGAGGTAATAGATCTGTTTCCAAGCAAATACATCCACATTGGCGGCGACGAAGCGCCCAAAGATGTTTGGAAACAGTCGAAATTTTGCCAGGATCTGATAAAACGCCTTAAATTAAAAGATGAACATGGTTTGCAAAGCTACTTCATCCAACGGATGGAAAAGTTTGTGAACAGTAAAGGCCGCAGCATTATAGGATGGGACGAAATATTGGAAGGCGGCCTTGCACCAAATGCTACTGTAATGAGCTGGCGTGGCGAAGAGGGTGGTATAGAGGCTGCCAAACAACATCATGATGTGATCATGACGCCGAGCAGTCAGGGCCTTTACCTGGATCATGCACAAGGCAAATTAAACCAGGAACCTGTAGGTATAGGCGGCAATGCACCCATAAGTAAAACTTACGCGTATAACCCCACACCTGCAGCACTAACCCCTGACCAGCAAAAGTACATAAAAGGTGTACAAGCCAACCTCTGGACAGAGTATATAACCACCGACTCGAAAGTAGAATATATGCTGTTGCCGCGCATGCTGGCCTTATCTGAAGTGGCATGGACACCTGTAGCGAACAAAAACTTTAAGGATTTTTCGGAAACGCGCTTGCCTGACCATTTAGCACGTTTTGATAAAGAAGGGTATAATTACCGGGTACCTGCTGCCATTGGCGCTGTTGATACTGTAATGATAGGTTCTTCCATGACGGTTAACCTTAAATCGCCGGTAACGGGTGCCAAAGTATATTATACTATTGATGGCTACACCCCAAGGGAAACCGAATTGTTATATACCAGGCCAATGACGTACCCGATACCGCCTGATGAATACCGCGACCTGAAAACCATTGTAATAACGCCGTCCGGTAAGCGCAGCGTAGTTACCGCGGCCAAGATGTTTAACAAGGCACCGTTGGCACCTGTACAATACACAGGTAATACGCCTGGCTTAAAGTACCAGGCATCGGCGGGCACCTATGTAAATACTACTCAAATCAATCCCGCTGCCGTAATTGACACAGGTATAGCCAAAAGCTTCAGCACAGCGCTAAGCGCCTTCAAAAAGGCGTTCAATAAATATGGCGTAGTATTTTACGGGTATATTAAGGCCGACGTAGATGGTACCTACAATTTTTCAACCCAGTCATCAAATGGTTCCGTTTTACTGATCGATGACGTGCCTATTGTTGATAATGACGGCCGTACTGGTACGGTTGAGCAACAGGGCGCTATACCATTGTTAAAAGGCTATCACAAGATCACTATCAAATATGTAGATGCCAATTCATCGGGTAGCGGATTGCGCGTTTACATGACCATCCCGGGTAAGCCAAAAGGTGAGATATCACCGGATATGATGTATAATTAATAGCTATATTCACTGTATGAATTTTAGGAACTATTTATTCATATCAGCAGTTTGCGTAATTGCGGCCTGCGGAGGCGACGATAAAACGCCTGTTAAAAGTGCGCCTGTGGCGGCAAAGCCTGCTGTTATGGCACCGTTTCGTTTCCATAAGGCAATTGAAGTGTCGCCCGGGCAAACATACGATGTATTGAGCTGGGGCAGAGGGTCATCGCAAATCGGGGCGTTTGCTATTTTGCATTCCGATTCATCAGGTATGAAGTACACCACTACCACGGGCGACCTTGACGGCGAAATTACTGACGTATATAATGCTGATATGGATGTTGACGGCAACCCCGAGATACTTATACAGGCTAAAGGGAAGGATACGGTGAATTACGCTAAGATCTATGCTTTTGAGTTTAATAATAATGATGCTCACAAACTCGATTTTCCGAAGCTGACCAACACGCAGCGTAAGGGGTACCGGGGTAACGACAACTTTTATATACGGGAAGGCAAACTGATCCGCGAGTTCCCGGTACATGATGGCAATAGTGCATCAGCAAAACCAACCGGCGCAAAACGGCAGTTGGAGTATAGTTTGCGAAGCAACAATTTTACGGTAAAACAGCTTAGTACGGATTCCGCTACGGCAGATAATGATAAACAGGTTGTTGTAAAACAACCCGAACCCGAGAAGAAGCAATCGGTTAGCAAATCAAAAAAACGTAAGCACACCGAACCTAAAAAGAAACGCCGCAGACACAGAGGATAGGCAAATATGGTACAACAGGTGGTTTTAGCTGTAATTACTAAGCCACCTGTTTTATTTACGACTGATGATATTAGAGGAATTTTTATACAGGCTTAAGTTTGAATATTACAACCTGGGAATGCTTACTGCCGATACGTATTATCAGCGTCTTTCAAATTTATTTGTTGTATTGGAACTGGATGGCGATAACCTTAATAAAGAACATGACCTGGGATTAGACACCGTTCTTGATAAATTGAACGATATCAACGAAGAAGACCTGGAAAAAGGTCTTTCACCAGAAGATCTTGCCGTCCTAGTCAAGACGGTGAAAACAGGCCTGGCGCTTCTGATAAACCGGTTGGAGGAGTAGGTAAGCCAACTATTTCCATCATTTCTTTAGCGTTATAAATGGCGTGTGTTTCAACATCGTTGTTAAAATAAAACCAGGCCTCTTTTACGCTATTATTCGGCTTAATTTTATCTACAACTTTTTGCAAATAAGCTTTGGAGTAACGCGACCGGTACAGATCGGGTACACCATGAAACCGGTGATAGATAACCGGTGTATTCTGTACCACATCATCCGGCAATAACGGGTGGCTCATGCCACAAAAAGTAATATTGTGGTCGGCCAGTTTTTTGTAGATATCATCGCGCCACCAGCTTATATGTCTCGGCTCTAAAACGTTGTTAAAGGCCGGGTTAAGCGCATTCAATATCTTCTCAAGCTTCTCATCAGTGTAGTTATAATTTGGCGGTATTTGAAAAAGTACCGGCCCAAGTTTATCCTGCAGCCCATCACTTATCGTGTTATAAAAGCTGGAAAGCAGATCAACCGTGTCATTAAACTTTTTATAATGTGTAATAGCCCGTGGCGCCTTCACCGCGAATCGAAAATCCGCCGGGCTTTTATGATACCAATTCTGCAGAAATGATAGCTGAGGAAAACGGTAAAAAGTAACATTTAGTTCCAGGGTGCTAAAATGCTGGCAGTAAAAATCAAACCACTTGGTCATGGCCAGTTTTTGAGGGTAAAAGGTACCACGCCAATGCTTGTAATGAAAGCCCGAACAACCGATATGCCAATCCATGATAATATAAAAGTCGGGCAAGCGCTTTTGTTTGCAAGGCAATTTGATTTTGCGTCGCAGCTTAAAATCTGCTCATAAATTTGCAAATTTGTAATATACCCAATAGGCATAGCATTAATGCATTTTTTATATCCCGCTTTTTTATTTGCACTGTTAACACTGGCTATTCCAATTATTGTTCACCTGTTTAATTTCAGGCGCTACAAAAAGGTACTGTTTAGCAATGTACAGTTCTTAAAAGAGGTGCAGGAACAGCAGGCAAGCCGGCGTAATTTAAAAGAGCGTTTGATCTTAGCTTCGCGATTACTGGCGTTATTATTTTTAGTACTTGCTTTTGCAAGACCTTATATGGCCGGTAAAAGCCAGGGCAACCCGGGCAAACAGCAGGCAGTAAGTGTATTTGTGGATAATTCGAGCTCTATGCAAACCCTAAACCGCGAGGGTACATTACTTGACGAGGCTAAGCAAAAAGCTAAACAAATTGCCGCGGCCTATTCCATCAATGACCGGTTTCAGCTGCTCACCCAGGATTTTGAAGGCAAGCACCAGCGCATGCTTAACCGCACGGAGTTTAATGATGCTGTGGATGCTGTAAAAATAAGTCCGCGAAGCAGGGATATGAACCAAATAGTAGCAAGACAGCAAAGTTTGCTGAATATGCAGGCAAGCGCGCCAAAACATAGTTATATCATCTCCGATTTTCAAAAGAATATCAAGGGCTCATCAGGTGGTGTAAATCCCGGGTACCCGGTAAGCCTTGTGCAACTTAAGGCGAATGCATTGCCAAATGTGGCCGTTGATTCTGTATGGATGTTGAGTGCTACACATCGTCCGAACGAAAGCGAAAAAATAGTGGTAAGATTAAAAAACTACGCCGATAAATCCGCCGAAAAAATACCGCTTAGGCTATTGATCAATGGTGTGCAAAAAGCTATCGGCAGTTTTACTATTGGCGCGCGTTCATCACAAAACGATACACTGTCATTTTCAGGCCTGCAGGGCGGATGGCAGCGTGGAGAGATACAATTACAGGACAACCCTGTTACTTTTGATAATAAGTTCTATTTTACCTTTAAGATTAACTACAAACTGCCCGTACTGCTTATCAATGGCGGTACACCTAATAAATATTTAAGAGCATTATTTGCTGCGGACGCTTTTTTTGAGCCAAAAGAGTTTATTGACGGGAATGTAGATTATGCCGGTTTAAACGCCTGGCCGCTTATTGTTGTAAGCGACATAAAAATCGTATCCGCCGGTTTGGCACAACAACTAAAAACTTATGTGAGTAAGGGTGGTACGCTACTTGTATTTCCGTCTGCTGATGCGGATATCAGCAGTTACAAAGCTTTTTTACAACCAATGCATGCGGCATATCCTGAAGTGTTAAAAACAGAGGCTGCAAAAGTATCGGCCCTTAACCTGCACAATGTGGTTTTTAAAAGCATATTTGAATCCATACCCAACAACCCCGATCTGCCTGTAGTAAAAAAGTATTATAATTTGAATGCAGGCCGTGCTCCCGGCGAATACCTGATGAGGATGCAGGCGGGCCAAACATTTTGGCAGGGTTCAGCCTTTGCTAAAGGCAGGGTGTATGTTGCTGCCGTGGCGTTAAACGAAGATTTTAGCAACCTGCCTGTTCATGCATTGTTTGTGCCTGTAATGTTCAGAATAGCCCTGCTAAGCGGACACGATCAGCCATTGTTTTATACTTTAGGAAGTATCGACCCGATAGAAACAGTTCCGTTACAATCAACAGAAAAACAGATGGTAAAGCTGGTCAAAGGCAATGAAACCATCATTCCCGATGTTAGGCAGCAGGAGGGAAGCACAATGCTTTACTTTCCCGAACAACTTGCAGAGACCGGAACTTATGAGCTGAGAAAGCAGGATAGCACCGCAGCAGTTTTGGCATTTAATGATAACCGTACAGAATCTGATCTATCGTACCTAACCAAAGCCGGTTTGGAAAATTTACTCCCTAAAAATGCAGTTCTTTTAAGCGGCAATAAATTAAATGCGGAGAGTATTGCCGGCGTTGCAAATTCAGGGCTTCAATTATGGAAACTTTGTATAATTTTGGCCCTGGTATTTCTGGCCGCCGAAACTTTACTTATAAGGTATTATAAAACCAACAAAACAAACATTTGGCAAACACGGGATACCAACTAAACCCACCATAAAACAGCGCTAATGAATTTGCTTATCAAATCCGCCACTGTTGTAGATCCAGCCTCGCCCTTTAATAATAAGGTTGCTGATATTTTAATTGAAAAAGGCATTATCACAAAAATAGACAAATCAATTGGTGCCGATGTTAAAATCATTGATGCTAAAGGTCAGTATGTTTCCCCCGGTTTTTTTGACCTTAACTGTAATATTGGAGAGTTGGGTGTTGAAACCAAGGAAGATCTGCAAACCGGTACGGCGGCAGCAGCAGCGGGTGGATTTACCGGGATAGCTTTAATGCCAAATACTCACCCTCCCGTACATTCAAAAGCCGAAGTGGAATACCTGTTTAACCGAGCCAAGAACAACTTGGTTGATATTTATCCGCTTGGGGCTATATCTGTCAAGCGAGAGGGCAGGGATATGGCGGAAATGTTTGATATGTTTAAAAGCGGCGCCAGGGCTTTCACAGATGGTAACCGACCTGTACAGGATGCCGGACTGATGGAGCGTGCCCTTCTTTACGTACAAAACTTTGGCGCAAAGGTTATCTCGTATCCCGAGGACACTTCAATCGCCGGAAAGGCAAAAGTAAACGAAGGCGTAGTAAGTACCATGCTGGGCATGAAGGGCATCCCGGCACTCGCCGAAGAATTGATGATAGCCCGGGACCTTTATCTTGCCGAGGACACGAACTCCGCGATACACTTCACAACCATATCTACTCATCATGCCGTAGACCTGATACGCGAGGGGAAGCGCAAGGGTTTGAAAGTTACCTGCGATGTTGCGGCACATAACCTGGTACTTACCGATGAAGCCTTAATGGGTTTCGATAGCCTGTATAAGGTGAAACCACCACTGCGAACAAAAAGGGACGTAGATGCCCTGATAGCTGGTTTAGAAGATGGTACTATTGATGCTATTGTAAGCCAGCACACACCCCACGAAATTGAGTTTAAGGACGTAGAGTTTGAGGTGGCCGAATACGGTATTATCGGATTACAGACAGCGTTTTCGCTGGCCTTAAAGGCCGGCCTGTCCCCGCGACTGATTGTTGAAAAAATGGCTATAAACCCACGAACGATATTGAATATTGATGTACCGCAAATTACCGAAGGCGCCAATGCCAATCTGGTGTTGTTTAGTGCAGACGCAGGGTGGGAATACACAAGGGACAATAACAGATCGAAAAGTTATAATTCGCCTTTTTTAGGGCAGAACTTAAAGGGGAAAGTATTGTTAACCTGTAATAACAATCAAATCTTTAAAAATTAAACATAACCACATGACCGACCCAAAAGTAAGATCAGCCGTTATAGGTGCTTTACAGGCGTTTACACAATATGGCGGCTTTGACGCTGCCGCTCTTGAAACCAAATTCGAGACCGTATTTTCATCCGATGATGACTTTATGAGCAAAGTAGATGCTTTGGATGCCGTTTTTGATGATGCTCCTCAACTGGAAGAGCTTCGTGAGGTATTTTTTGATCTGCTGATGATCAACTTTTTTAGCGAGGATGTTAAAAAGCTGGAAGATGACTATCTGGAAACTCCTGAATGGGAAGATATTGAAGAACGGACGCTTGACAGAGGCACCGAACTGCTGAACTTGTTGTTATACTTAAATGAGTGCGAGGATGAAAATATTGAACCCGAACTGGAAGATTATCTGAAGGAATTTTTACTGGTTGATGAAGACGAGTTTCAGGACGAATACCGTATTTACGAACCGGTTATAGCACACCAGGTACTTATTGAAAGCCCTGTAAGCGAGATTAAAAAGGTAGCACAAACGCTCGCCGAAGATTCGGAAGTGAAAGAATTATTTTACCCGATGATGTGCTTTTTCCAAAACCCGGAAGCTTCTGACAATGATAAAGGCGCCGTTGCAAATAATGCCATAAATAAACCATTTGATATGGCTGTTTTAGAAATATTGTTTAGCTTTAAATAAATTAAATTTTAAACCCTATCAAATTGATTATGGAAACCAAAGCACCTAACCCCACCGCAATTGCTACCAAATGGGCATTAATTTATGTAGCAGTATCAATTGTAATTACTTATGCCTTTCAGTTGCTTAATATCGATCAAAATTCCGGCTTAAAATATATAGGTTATCTGCCTTTTATAGCCTTTTGTTTTTTAGCACAAAAAGAATATAAAGATCAGTTAGGTGGGTTTATTACATTTGGGCAGGCGTTCAATCCGGGCTTCAGGTATTCTCTTTTTAGTGGATTATTGCTGGCCATATTCATTTATATCTACCTTGCAATTTTAAGCCCTGAAATGCTGACCAAAGCGATGGAGCAACAACAATCAGCGATGGCTGATAGAGGGATGTCGCAAGACCAAATAGATAAAGCCTTAGAAATGGGTACAAAATACGGCGCAATATTTGGCGCTATTGCTACCGCCATTAGTACGCTTATATTTGGTTGCATTGTCGCATTAATAAGCGCAGCCATCTTAAAAAAGGAGCGTACTGCTTACGATGTAATTGACGAAACTCCGACAGATCCATCCGTTTAAATAATATTGTCTATAACAAGAAAGCCGCTTCAAATTATGAAGCGGCTTTCTTGTTAACGGGCGTATGTTACGTGGTTACCACAACCTTGTAAGTAATTCTTATATGATAATAGTTTAGAAAATCTAATACCTTGCTCTTGAGGATGCGGTTGAACAAGTGATGGCAGGCAGGGTTTTGTTACGCGCCTGCAAGACATTAATAGTATAATAAACAAAGCCTATCTAAATTAATAGATAGGCTTTATACGATGCAAAGCGCCATTAGCTAACGAAGGCTGGAGATTAAACTATTTCTTCATTACCTGCTTCACGATATCGTTGCCGAAGGCAAATACCATTAGCGATATCAGCAGGACAAAACCAACTATCTGGGCGCGTTCCAGGAACTTATCGCTTAGCGGCTTGCCTTTTATCATCTCTATAATCAGGAATACGGTATGTCCGCCATCAAGGCCGGGGATAGGCAGTAGGTTTGTTAACGCTAATACCATCGAAAGAAAGCCCACAAGGCTCCAAAAACGGATCCAGTCTACATGGCTGCCAAACATTACAGCAATGCCTATAGGGCTTGATATGGCCTTACGCGCCTTGACCTGCCCGGTAAATATCTTTTTAATGCCTTTCGCATTGTCGGTGAACATACCCCAGGCTTTGGCAGCCCCAACAGGGAGCGACGCAAAAAAACCGTATCTGATGGTCGTATCTTTTGGCAATAAAGCCTTTGGTTTGAAGCCTAACACGCCATCTTTATCAATTCTGGCCTTAACCTCTTTCACCGCCGTGTCGCGCTTAATGGTTAGTTCCACTTCTTTATTCTTGTTTTGACGCAGTTGCGCCTGCATCTGGTCAAAATAGGTAATCGCTTTACCGTTCACTGCTATTATGCTATCGCCCTTTTTTAACCCGGCGCTTTGGGCACCGCTGTTTGCAGCAACCGTATCAATAGCAAATTTCACACGGGGCAAGCGGCTTATAAACTCCTCGATCCCATAGTCCGATAAATCGTTTAGTATGGTTGGAGGCACTTTTATATCTAATGTTTGGGCACCGCGTCGTACATTCAGTATAGTTTTATCAAGCAAGACCTTAGAGCTTATCAGATCCTCAAAGCGCTCAACTGGTTTGCCGTTTACGGCATATATCTTATCGCCGGCCTTAAGCCCCATCTTTTGACCTATAACACCCGGCACTATACCATTTTTTATTTCGGCGTTTGGCGTGTAGGTTTCGCCATAGCGCATGGTTAATACCCAAAATATGAAAATACCTACTATAATATTTACAATAATACCGCCAAGCATTACAATTAAGCGTTGCCAGGCCGGTTTTGAACGGAACTCCCATGGCTGCGGCGGGCCGGCCAGCTGGTCGGTATCCATCGATTCATCTATCATTCCGGCAATTTTAACGTAGCCGCCTAGTGGCAACCACCCAATGCCGTACTCAACACCCTTATAGTTAAATTTGAACAGGCTTACACCCCAGGCATCAAAAAAAAGATAAAATTTTTCCACCTTTATCCCGAAAGCGCGGGCGGCTAAAAAATGCCCGAACTCGTGCAGTATCACTAAAATTGAAAGACCAAGTATTAGTTGGCCGGCCATTATCAAAACGCTCATCCGTTATATTATATATTAAGATTGTATAGCCTTTAACGGCATTTGTTGTATTAAATTTTGCGCAAATATGCGTGTTTCTTTATCAGTATTCAAATAGTCGTGTAAAGATGGCTCTTTAATGAGACGGATCTTTTGCATACAGGTTTCGATAATATCGCTCATTGCTAAAAATCCTATTTCGTTCTTCAAAAACGCGGCCACCGCAACCTCGTTTGCGGCGTTGATAATACATGGCATATTTCCACCCTGATTCAATGCTTCATAGGCGAGCCTTAAATTGCGGAAGGTATCTATATCCGGTTTTTCGAACGAAAGGTGAGGGTGGTTGATAAAATCAAACCGTATAAAGTTTGTTGTTACCCGGTTTGGATAGGCGAGGGCATATAATATAGGCAGTTTCATGTCAGGCAAACCCATTTGTGCCTTTATAGAACCATCCTGAAACTGTACCAGTGAATGAACTATCGACTGCGGATGTACAATTACATCTATCTGGTCGGCCCGAAGGTCAAACAACCATTTGGCCTCGATAACTTCCAGGCCCTTATTCATCAGCGATGCCGAGTCTATGGTAATCTTAGCACCCATCACCCAGTTTGGGTGTTTAAGGGCCTGTTCGCGGGTAACATTGGCTAAATATTGGGTTGTCTTCCCCCTAAATGGCCCGCCCGACGCGGTAATAATTATTTTTTCAATTTTACTATAATCCTCACCGGCAAGGCACTGAAAAATAGCCGAATGTTCGCTATCTACCGGTAATATCTTTACGTTGTGCTGTTTGGCAAGGCCTGTTATTATTTCACCGGCAACCACCAAAGTTTCTTTGTTTGCCAATGCGATATCCTTACCTGCTTTTATGGCGTTTATCGTAGGCTCTAACCCGGCAAAACCAACCATAGCAGTTAACACAATATCAATTTCGGGGTGCGTAACCGTTTCTTTGATGGCCTGGTGCCCGCTCATAACAGTAATGGGTAAGTGGGCGAGGGCTTCCTTTACTTCCTGATATCGGGTATCATCACAAATAATAGCGTAGCGGGGCACAAACTCAATGGCCTGCTGTATAAGCAGGTACGCATTAGAATGCGCCGTAAGCATAAACGCGCTGAACATCTGGTTGTTATCCCTGATAACTTCAAGTGTTTGTGTGCCAATGCTACCTGTAGAACCAAGAATGGCTATACTCTTGATATTGTTGGATTGTGTTATTGTTTTATTGCTGATCAAACGGTTTGAGTATTAATTGCTTTGTTAAACCTTAAGCTTTTCGTCTGTGAACTTTATTAATTGATGGATTTCCCTGGGTAAGGCTTCTAAAGTAAACAATAATCTTGCATGCGTATCCGGGGACATTAAATTTCTTGCTAAAGCTTTATTACACCAGTCTACACATTCTTTAACCGAACCAAAACTATAATAGTAAAACTTTATTTTATCCTTTTTATGATATCTGCCAAACCCTTCCGCGATATTTGCTGATATCGAATCAGCGGCATTGACAAACTGTTTCCCGATCGTATCCTTTGCAAAGTAATCCCATTTTAAAACTATACTCCAAACTTCATTTGTAAAAGCAAATGAAGTTTTATAACATGTCAAATCGTTTAATTGTAGATAGTTCTTTTCCATTTAATACCATAAAAATCAACAATAAAGCAATACAACAATTAAACAATATAATCTTTTAACTCATCCGCTATCTTTCTGTCGTTAGATAATCGCGGTACTTTATTTTGCCCGCCAAGTTTTCCCTGGCTGCGCATATAGTTTATAAAGGTATCTTTTTTTAAGTTTCTGACTATTAGAGGTTGTAATATGTTACCCTCAATAAGGTCAAAGTAGTAAATATTTTTTTTCTGTAAAGCTTTATCCACCTTAAGGGCAAACGCTGCAAGGTCCCGGGGTTGGGTGCCAAACTCTATGAACCACTCGTGGTAAGGTAATGCGCCGTCAGTGGGTGCCACCTGTGGGGCAACCGTAAACTCGATTATATCAATACCTTCTTCGGCAGCCACACTCATCAGGGCTTGTTCAACCTCTTCACCTATTACATGTTCGCCAAAGGCAGAGATATAATGTTTAATGCGGCCGGTCACTACAATTTTGTAAGGGTTTTTCGATACGAATTTAACCGTGTCACCCAGGCTGTATCCCCACAAACCCGCACTGGTGTTCAGGATAAGGGCATAGTTTTTCTCAAGCTCTACATCCTTAAGGTTAATGCGTGTAGGTTTGTCGTTAAAATACTCGTCGGCGGGGATAAATTCATAAAATATTCCCGCGTCAACCATTAGCAATAAGCCTTTTTCCTGTTGCGAATCCTGGAAAGCGATAAAACCTTCTGATGCGGGATAGGTTTCTATTGAATCTATCTTGAAACCGATGCTTTCCTCCATGCGGGCCCGATAGGGCTCGTAATTAACGCCACCATGTACGTACAGCTTAAAATTTGGAAAGATATCCCTGATCTTTTTACCACCTGATACTGCCGATAGCCTGTCGAAATACATTTGGCACCAGGGCGGTATGCCCGATATGAGGCGCATATCCTCGTTAGCAGTTTCTGTAACAATAGCATCCACTTTCTCCTCCCAGTCATCAATACAATTTGTTTGATAGGAGGGCAGGCGGTTTTTTTGCAAATATCCCGGTACATGGTGTGCTACTATGCCCGATAGTCTGCCCGTTTGTATGCCATGCTTTTCGGCCAGTACCGGGCTACCTTGCAAAAATATCATTTTTCCATCTACGAAGTCTGCCTTGCCTGTTTCGTGGATATAACTTAAAAGAGCATTCCTGGCTGCTTTAATATGCTCGGGCATGCTTTGCTTAGAAATGGGGATATATTTTACGCCCGATGTGGTACCAGATGTTTTTGCCAAATATGCAGGTTTGCCGGGCCACATTACGTTAGCCACTCCGCTTACCACACGATCTATGTACGATCGTAATTCTTCATAATCTCGTACAGGTACGTGCTTTTTAAAATCTTCGTAATTTCTAATTGAGTCAAAATGATGATCGGTACCAAAGATGGTATTTTTAGCTTCATGTACAAGGTTACTAAACGTTTTTTGCTGCAACGCAACACCGTTGCGGCGAATGTTATTTAACCGCCTGTTTACATACCATGCAAATACCTTGCTTAATGCTGCTTTAAAACCCATAATTACGTGGTTTCGGCAATATCATCATCCACATCCTGATGGCTGTAAACCAATTTGCGGTAGGTGACCGCCAAAACAATATTCACAAAAGGGTAGGTGAACAAGATAGATAAAATTACCACCCCGTATGACTGTGCTAGTTTTGCAGGCACAGCAATCAACAAAATTATAATACCCAGTATTACTACAACTTTAAGCAAATTCCCGCGTGTAAGTTCAAAACTTTGCTTGATAGATTCAATAGGCCCCGAGGCATCGTCAACGATAAATGTGTTAAAAAACATAACACGGAGCGCAACAAAAAGCCCAATAATACCGGCAACAACTTCTATGGCAAACTGGATGTCAGGGCTATCGTCAAAATAATCAACCAAAATACCCAGATTGGTTATTACAAAAGCGAAAATGAACACCACCGCGAGGTAACTCCAAACCATTTTAGCTTTTGGTATTACCTGTATAAATTCAAAGTCGTAATATTCACTGTCGATAACAGTAAAAATCAACTTATAAAGCCCTAAAGTTGTATACGCCTGCAACCAAACCATAATAAAGGTTACGATCATCGATATCCAATAATCTTCGGGCGAGTAAAAGACACCAATAACAACGCCAAGTATCCCCAGCAAAAGAAAAGAAACAACAGAATAAACTATTATGGTTACAAAGTTTTTTCTGAAAATTATCCATGCAGATTTAATAGTTTCTGCAACAGAAAAAGGATGGTACATACTACGTTTTTAAGGGCCTTTTTAATATTACGCGTTTCCAAAAATCCTGCATAAAGCCTAACCCATAGGCTATCAATTGTGTAAAAGCAGCTATAATGCTCAAAAATGCGATTTTTGCTGATTTGTTTTTAATCAGGGAGTGAAAAAATATCAACAAAATGTAAACCAATAGCAAAATATTGCACAGTTGTGCAATAGGCCAATGTGCTATGTTGGCAATTATTGTAAACGCCATGCCAAGCGTGGCAAACGCCGGAAAAAAATGCACCAGCTTAAGCTGCGAAGGGAAGAATTTATAAATGTTGATACGGGCGCGGCCAAAAAAATGCAATTGTTTATAAAACTTCACAAAGTCGGTGCGGCGCTTGTGATATACAATGGCATCGGGTATAAGTCCAATTTTAAAGCCTAATGAATGTATGCGGATGCTGTACTCTATGTCTTCGCCTAGCCGGGTAATAATAAAGCCACCAGCCTTTTGCCACGCCTGGCGCGAAATACCCATATTAAAGCTACGCGGATGAAATTGCCCTATGCCTTTTTTATTGCCCCGGATACCGCCTGTAGTGAATGGCGATGTCATAGAATAACTAATTGCTTTTTGTATTGCTGTAAAGGATTTGTGCGCGCCGTCGGGCCCGCCATATGCATCCAGCCAATTGTTGGCAAGCGCATTGTTAACTATTTCCAGGTAGTCGTCAGGTATCAGGCAATCCGAATCAAAAATTATGAAATAATCGCCCTTGGCGCGCTCAAAACCAAAATTGCGGGCAAATCCCTGGCCTTCGTTCGGCTTTTCGTAATAGTGTACATCAAGCTCGCCTTCATATCCCCTTACAATATCTTCGGCCCGGTCAACAGAACCATCTTCTATAACCAGAACTTCGAACAGGGTATAAGTTTGCTTAGTTAATGTATCCAGTAGTTCTGCAATTTCCTGCGGACGGTTATATAAAGGTATGATGATGGAGAAAAACATATTTTTTAGATGTGAGATATGAGACTTGAAATATGAGAAGACGCGGAGCTATTAAAATGGGCACAATAAAGAATGTGTCTCAAATCCAATATCTCAAATCTCATATCTAAACCGTTTCCTCTATTTGATATCTGTTACGGTCTGGAGCGCTGCGGGCAACAAGTTCGGCAACAAAGCCGGTCAAAAACAGCTGCGAACCTAATATCATTGCCACCAGGGCGATATAAAACAGCGGATTATCCGTTACATCCCGATAGGGTAATTTATGAGCTATCAGATATAGTTTTTCGCTCAGCATCCAAATGGTTATAACTATTCCCGCAAAGAAACTCAGCGTGCCCATTGCGCCAAAAAAATGCATAGGGCGTTTACCAAATTTGCCCACAAAAAATATAGACAGCAGATCTAAAAAGCCATTGATAAAGCGTGTCCATCCAAATTTGGTTTTGCCATATTTACGGGCGCGGTGTTCAACCACCTGTTCGCCAATTTTGGTAAAGCCTGCCCATTTGGCAATAACGGGTATGTAACGGTGCATTTCGCCATACACCTCGATATTTTTAACAACCGCTTTACGATAAGCTTTCAGTCCGCAATTAAAATCGTGCAGGTTATGTATACCGCTCATTTTGCGTGTAGCCGCGTTAAAAAGTTTGGTGGGTACCGTTTTGGTTATTGGGTCGTAGCGTTTTGCCTTCCATCCCGATACAAGGTCGTAATTGTCTTCAGTAATGCGGCGGTACAGCACGGGTATCTCGTCGGGGCTATCCTGCAAATCGGCATCCATGGTAATAACCACATTGCCCTGCGCCGCCTCGAAACCAATGTTTAACGCAGCAGATTTACCATAATTACGCCTGAATTTGAACGCTTTAATAAAAGGGTTGGCCTGCTTTAATTTCAGGATCATATCCCAGGAGCCATCACGGCTGCCATCGTCTATAAGGATGATCTCGTAACTATAGCGGTTCTCGTCCATTACGCGGCTTATCCACGAGGTAAGCTCTGGTAATGATTCTACTTCATCGTAAAGTGGTACTACTACTGATATATCCATTTATTAAGGAACCTGTTAGGTTTGCTGCAAAAATATAAAATTTGAGCGATGGTTATTACAATAAGATTTAAGTAGAAATATTAGCCGATAAGGTTCGGTAATTTTTATAACTTTATACGCAGATGAAACCTTATTCTAAAATGAACCTTATCCTATTCCCCCATACCGTCCATTCGCTAACATTCAGTTATTCCGGCAGTCTCTAAATTATATAAACTTCTTTTCTATACGCTGTTGAAAAAGCTCATTTTACTGGTGTTTTTATGTATTACTATTCCTGCCATCGCTCAAAAGCAGGGAAATATTTGGTATTTTGGAAATTATGCCGGAGTAGATTTCAATACTTCTCCACCAACTGCTTTAACGGATGGACAACTTTCTACTTGGGAGGGTTGCGCAACAATTGCCGATGATGACGGTAAATTATTGTTTTATACTGATGGTATTACCGTTTTTACTAAAAATCACGGTAAGATGGTAAATGGCGAGGGCTTACTAGGCGATCCATCATCTACACAATCAGGCGTTATTATTCAGCACCCTACTAACAAAAATTTGTTTTTCGTATTTAGCATTGCGCTTCAGGGCGGTTCGCTGTATTATTCTATTGTAGATATTTCCAAACAGGCGGGTGTGGGCGAGGTAATAGAAAAAAATATTTTAATTCTGGAAAAATCTACTGAGAAAATTACTGCTGTTAAACATAAGAATGGTTCAGATATATGGGTTGTTACACACGAATATTTATCAAATGATTTTTATACCTACTTAATAACAAAAGATGGATTTCAGCCCAAACCTGTTATCACTTCCGTAGGTACGGTAATGGGTATGAGTTATAGCAGTACAATTGGCTATTTGAAAGCCTCACCCAAGGGTAACAAACTTGCGGCCGCAATTTATTTTCCTGATAAGCTAACTGAAATTTACGATTTTAATAAAGAAACAGGAGTTGTATCCAATCCGGTAACCCTTACAAACTTTAATGGGTTTGGTGCATATGGTGTAGAATTTTCGCCTAATGAGAAGTATTTGTATATCACCGAGCATGAGTATTCCCCTCTGAATCTATATCAGGTTAAGTTGCCTGTAATCAGTGGCGATATTAAAGACAGGAGCGTATCTATTGCAAAACTTAGTGGTTTAGGGGCCTTACAGTTAGCTTCGGATGGTAAAATATATGTAGACCAGTATGGAAGTAGTTATTTACATGCAATAGAAGA
This sequence comes from Mucilaginibacter sp. 14171R-50, assembly GCF_010093045.1. Taxonomy (NCBI): domain Bacteria; kingdom Pseudomonadati; phylum Bacteroidota; class Sphingobacteriia; order Sphingobacteriales; family Sphingobacteriaceae; genus Mucilaginibacter; species Mucilaginibacter sp. 14171R-50. The sequence goes on from NZ_CP048115.1 coordinate 3,589,231, forward strand.
ACCTAATGAGGAAGGAGCAAATAGTAAATTTCAAAAAAATGCAATATCTCTTAAGGGAAGAACAGCCACCTATGGTTTACCAACGTTTAATCAAAGTTTTTTCGCCGAAATAGGCTTTTCCAATGCAGGCAATTGTTTAGGAGATATTACTCAATTCAAATTAAAATCATCAATTGATAATATTGATAGCTTAAAGTGGGATTTTGCCGATGAGTTGTCTGGTGTTAATAACACATCTAAAGAATATAACCCTAAACATTTATATAAAAAAGCGGGTACATACAATGTTACTTTAATTGTTTATTATGAGGGGACATCTGCAACTTATAGCAGCAATGTTTCTATATCGGAATTGCCGGTGGCGAAACTTGGCAAAGACACCACATTGCTTTACGGCCAAACACTTTTACTTGATGCCAAATGGCCCGGCAGTACTTATAAATGGAACACCGGCACCACAGGTCAAACCCTGCTGGTTACTTCTCCGGGCACTTACAGTGTAGATGTTACCAGCAGCGCGGGGTGCAGCGGTAGCGGAAGTATAAAGGTTAGTTACGATCAGGTAATTGACGTAACCCTGCCTGCCGATACTACAATATGTGCTTTTGAAACAATTAAGCTGGATGCTACACTTTCAGGAGGAAGTTACTTATGGTCAAACGGAAGTACGTCGTCATCAATAATGGTAAGCCAGGAGGGACAATACTCGGTGAAAATAACCAACGCGTATCATAGCCGTGAGAAAACACTCAATATCAATGTTCATTTTTTCAGGTTCAATCCTATAATGGTAACCAGTGATACGATACTTTGTGAGGCAGGAAGCACAAGCATAAGCGTTGCCGGCGGCAAAAGCGGTGAAAAATATCATTGGTTTGATGCCCAACAAAATTTCATTGAAGAAAACTCGGGCACATTGTATACCGGCATCATAAAAAGGGACACTATGCTATTTGTGCAACTTACCAATGGCAAGTGTTTGAGCGATCTTCAGCCCGTTCATTTGATATTTGATAAACCTATCGCAACAATATTTAATAAAGATACCGTTATTACCCTTGGTGCGAATGTTAATTTACAGGGCTCAGGGGCTAAGTATTATCGTTGGCTTCCGGATACCTACCTGGATAACGCAAACATCGCAAACCCGGTATCATCCCCCGGAGACGACGTCACCTACCAACTTATAGTATTAAATGATAACGGCTGTAGTGATACCGCCACCGTAACCATACGTGTAAAAAAGAAGGTGCTGATACCTAATACGTTTACCCCAAACGGAGATGGTGTTAACGATACCTGGGCTATTAAGTACCTTGACCGTTTGCCAGGGAACCATATGTTTATCTATACCCGGTCAGGCCGGTTGGTTCGCCAGTTTAAAGGGTATTACAACAGTTGGGACGGTACCAGCAGTAAAGGGGAGCCGTTACCCTCCGGAGTATATTATTATGTATTGGAGATAGATGAAACCAACAGGCAGTCGGGTTACGTAACGCTGATAAGATAGGTTAAAGATCGGTTTAACAAATATTTTTATTAAATCAACCCTAACACTTTACTGGTACGCTCCCTTGTGGCATCAGCCAGGGCTTCGTCATTAATAAGCGACTGCCCGTACGAGGGTATCATCTGTTTGAATTTTTCCTGCCATTCAGCTGTGTTAGCTTTATTCTTAAAGCATCGGCATATCAGGTCAACCATAATAGGCACCGATGTTGAAGCGCCGGGGGATGCCCCTAACAGAGCCGAGATGCTGCCATCAGCACTGGTAACTACTTCGGTACCAAATTCAAGCACACCTGTACGCCTCGCATCTTTTTTTATGATCTGTACGCGTTGGCCGGCAACATCCAATACCCATTCATCGCCCTTTGCTGCGGGAAAGTATTCCTGCAAGGCTTTCAACCTGTCGGCAGGCGATTGCAGCACCTGGCTTATAAGATATTTGGTAAGCGGCCAATTATCGCGCCCAACAGCAAGCAGTGGTAATATATTATTAAACTTTATGGAGGTAAACAGATCAAGCAACGACCCCTTTTTTAAGAACCGGGTTGAAAACCCTGCGTAAGGACCAAAAAGCAGCGCCTTTTTCCCGTCGATAATTCTCGTATCCAGGTGCGGAACCGACATTGGCGGCGAACCGACCGAAGCCTTACCGTAAACCTTCGCAGAATGTTTATTGATAACGTCCTGATTTGTACAAACCAGCCATTGCCCGCTCACCGGGAAACCGCCAAAGCCTTTACTCTCTGGTATGCCTGATTTTTGTAGCAGGGGCAGGGCACCGCCACCGGCGCCCACAAAAACAAATTTAGCGTCAAGCTTTCGGCTGCTCCCGCTTTTAGCATCGTTAACTTTTATCTGCCAGGTGTTATCTTTATTACGCTTTATATCATCTACTTCATGATTAAGGCTTAAGGTGACACCGGGCTTTTGTTTTAGCTTGTCAACCAGGCTACGGGTAAGGGTGCCAAAGTTTACATCGGTACCAATATCCATATATGTAGCCGATACTTTTTGCTCGGGATCGCGATTCTCCATAACCAGCGGCATCCATTTATTAAGCTGCTCCTTATCTTCAGCATATTGCATCCCCTTAAAAAAGTGATGCTTAACCAATGCGTCACAGCGTTTTTCAAGGTAATCTACATTGTCATTACCCCAAACAAAACTTATGTGAGGTACTTTGCTGATAAAGGTTTGCGGTTCGCCAACATAGCCATTCTCTACTAAAAAGGCCCAAAACTGCTTGGTTATTTCAAATTGTTCGGCAATTTTTATAGCCTTTGTAATTTCAATACTGCCATCCTTGCGTTGTGGGGTGTAGTTAAGTTCACAAAATGCGGAGTGGCCTGTACCGGCATTATTCATGGCATCAGAGCTTTCGGCAGCAACGGTATCCAAACGTTCAAAAATCTCGATGGTAAGATCGGGCTGCAGCTGTTTAAGCATTACCCCAAGTGTTGCGCTCATAATGCCCGCGCCAACTAAAACTACATCAACCGTTGTATTTGAAATATTACTGCCTTTATTCATGATATTATTGAATGTAAAGATACATTCAAATAAATTATTAGATAGATTAATACCCTGTTGTAAACTAATAAATGATATAGAGGTTACACTAATGCGCAATATGCCCACTCTGTAATGTTGTGTTATACCCCCTTTTATATGCAGACGCAATTTTAGTAAAAAATATTGCAAAATCACCCATTAAACCCCTGCTAAATACAATAACGGTACAAATTTTATATAGAACCACTTACCACACAACCTTAAGCATGTAAACACAAAATACCGCTAACGGTGTTTAACGTTAAACAGCCACCATCATGAAAAAGCCAATACTGATAATAGGTTTATCACTATGTATAGCAAGTATATCGTGCAATAACCATAAAGCCAAACCGGTTTCTAACGATATCGCTAAAACCGCCGTTACCGTAAATGGCAAAAAGGACAGTGTAATAAACAATCCACAAAAAAACTATGGCAATGCTACTGTGGCGGAGCCTTGTGTTAAATGCCTGTTAGATATCATTCAAAAAACAACAGATTACAAAAGCCTTGTCGCATCACGACAGGCGAAAGACATTACCTACAAGGTAAACTGGGTTGAAAGCTCGCAGCCGCAGGATACTACCAATAAGCGCCCGGCCACCAATGGCTTAAAGGTGGATATTATGGAAAAAAGTGCGCGGGATCCCAAAATCGCTTCATTTATTTACGACAATAGCTCGTCTAAACTTTTTTTTGAGGTAAATAAAGGAAAAACTGAAGTAAAAGTTGATAACCCGGGCTTAAAGATGATTAGGCAAAAGTGCTTTTGGAATGTTGCTTCGAGTAATTGATGTAACTTATCGCCACAAGATAACCGGGGGAGCAGCAAATAGTTCCCCCGCTTTTTTATTTCATAATTTTCGGTTGAAAAGGTTATAATGCGAACATAAAATCCTCTCAATTGCGCATTTTGACTCTTAAAATTTGATTTAGTTGTTAATTTTTATAAAATTTATCAACAATTATATGAATTTTATAAAAATAATTTAAATTCGCACTGGAAATGTAAATGATATTGCAATTAACGATAATAAAAAACTTAAAAATTCAAACTAATCATTAAAAATGGCAACTAAACTTGAGTACATCTGGCTTGACGGCTATAAACCTACACAAAGCCTGCGCAGTAAAACAAAAATTGTTAAATCTTTTAGCGGTAAAGTAGAAGATTTGGATAACTGGAGCTTTGATGGTTCGTCAACAGAGCAGGCACCGGGCGGTTCTTCAGATTGCGTTTTAAAACCGGTTTACGTTTGCCCGGATCCGCAACGTAAAGATGCATACCTGGTTATGTGCGAGGTTTTAGATTCAAAAGGGCAGCCACATGAGTCGAACGGACGCGCTTTGATCGAAGATGATGACAATGATTTTTGGTTTGGATTTGAGCAGGAGTACTTTTTATGGGATCCTGAAACAAATAAACCGCTTGGTTTTCCTAAAGGTGGTTACCCAGGACCGCAAGGCCCATACTACTGCTCGGTAGGTGCTAACAATGCATTTGGTCGTGACATTGTAGAGGAGCACTTAGACGCTTGTTTAGAAGCAGGCTTAAACGTTGAAGGTATTAATGCTGAGGTGGCTGCCGGTCAGTGGGAGTTTCAGATATTTGCCAAAGGCGCTAAAGAAGCAGGTGACCAAATTTGGGTTGCTCGTTACCTTTTAGAAAGAATAGGCGAAAGCTACGGTGTAGCTATAAACTGGCATTGCAAACCGTTAGGTACCTTAGATTGGAATGGGTCTGGTATGCATGCTAACTTTTCAAATAGCACTTTACGTACAGCAAACAGCAAAGAAACATTTACCGCAATTTGCGAAGCATTCCGCCCGGCGGTTGATGAGTGTGTTGCAGTTTACGGTGCCCATAACGAGTTGCGCTTAACAGGTAAACACGAAACCGCTTCGATAACCGATTTCAGCTATGGTGTATCTGACCGCGGAGCTTCTATCCGTATCCCGTTATATACTGTTGATCATGACTGGAGCGGTTATCTTGAAGATCGCCGCCCTAACTCGGCTGCCGATCCTTATAAAGTAGCGGCTGTTATTATAAAGACTGTGAAGTCTGCTAAAATATAATCTCGTTATACCCCTAAAATCCCCCGGTGTTAACACCGGGGGATTTTTTTTTGCATTGATAATTCCTTTAAAGAATGATCAACGCAAACTATACGGCGGTAATTTATGCTACTTATTAGTTATCTTGCTTAAATTGGCATTTTTATATCATCACCCATGAATCCCGAACAGGCTATAACTTATTTAAGAGAAAATAATGTCAACAAAGTAAAGTTCGCATTTGCTGATATCGATGGTATACTGCGGGGTAAAGTTATCAGCACCCAAAAGTTTATAGATGGCTTACAGCATGGCTACGGTTTTTGTGATGTTGTTTTTGGATGGGACAGCGGCGATGCAACTTATGACAATGTTAACCTTACCGGCTGGCATAGCGGTTATCCGGATAGGCAGTGTTATGTAGATCTTAGTACTTTCCGTACAGTTCCGTGGGAAGCGGATATCCCTTTTTTTCTGGCTGATTTCACCGGTCCTAAAGGCGATACTGTCGCAGCTTGTCCGCGTAGCTTGCTGAAACAAATTGCAGGTGAATGCACAGATATGGGTTACCATGCCGCTTTTACGCAGGAGTTTGAATGGTTCAATTTTAAAGAAACGCCGCAAACGTTACAGCAAAAAAGCTTTACCAATCTTGAGCCTTTATCGCCGGGTATGTTTGGTTATTCCATATTGCGCACTTCGCAAAACAATGCGTTTTATTACGATCTTTTTAATTTATTGACTCAATTTAATATACCGATAGAAGGCCTGCATACCGAAACCGGACCCGGGGTTTACGAAGCCGCTATAACCCACTCCGGCGTTTTAGATGCAGCTGATAAAGCTGTTTTATTTAAGGCGGCAGTTAAAGATATAGCTGCCAGGCATGGCATAACCGCGTCGTTCATGGCCAAATGGAACCAGAACCTGCCTGGCTGCGGAGGTCACATCCACCAAAGCTTATGGAGTAGTGACCAGTCCGATAATTTATTCTATGACAATGGTGATGTCGGCAAAATGAGCGAAACCTTTAAACAATACCTTGCAGGCCAGTTATATTGTTTGCCGCATTTGCTACCTATGTATGCGCCAACAGTTAATAGTTATAAACGCCTGGTAGAAGGTGCATGGGCTCCAACCACTATAACCTGGGGTATAGATAACCGCACAACAGCCATGCGTGTTATCAACTCGTCAAAATCGTCCACCCGTTTAGAAACCCGCATCCCCGGTTCCGATACGAATGCCTATCTGGCTATAGCCGCTGCGTTGGCGTCAGGCTTATACGGTATTAAAAACAAATTAAAGCTGCATATAACTGCAACTACAGGTAACGGCTATCAGGATAAAAGCAATGGCGTTCTGCACACCGGTTTGTACGATGCAGCTGTTGCCATGCAAAATTCTAATATTGCCAACGAACTTTTTGGAGAGGGTTTTGTACAGCACTTTACCAACACCCGCATATGGGAGCATCGCCAATATGCCAAAAGCGTTAGCGATTGGGAGTTGAAGAGGTATTTTGAAAGTATATAAACTATATTAGCCCCGTAAATTAAACATCGTAATCGAAAAAAACAGAACAGGACCGTAAATCCTGCAAATAGCTAAAATCAGCTTAATCCCGGTAATGGACTTTCATCTAATTATAAAATCGGCCTGGGAAGGCTACGATAAATCAAAAACCATAAGGGATATCGAGGATATCAGCGCTATGGTGTCTACAAACCATGTATACCGCATAACGTTTGATGACGAAGATATTATTATTGCCAAACTTTCGTTTTTTGGGAAGTTTGAACATTTCAAAGAGGATCATCGTATCATTCAATCCTTATCAAACAATTTACTTTACCCGTTCGAGAACCTGTTATCAAAGTCACTCTTGAAGAACAACCGGGTATATGTGTACCGTTATAAACACGGTAAAGATGACGCGTGGGTCGTTTTTTACAATCCAACCCGCATTTTAAACAGGCTTCCGCGCCGCCTTAACGATGAACAGATAAAAAAGCTGGGTATACAATTAGGTAAATTTCATAAAGCTTGTTCGCGGGTAAAAAACGTTTTACCTAAATCATCAAAAACATTGCGTACAGATATTTATGATCTGCAGCGGCAGTTGGATAAAAACGGAAGCAAATTTGGCACACCCGCCCAGGTTGAACTATTAAAACACCATTGTGAAGAGTTCTTAAAGAACAGATCACGGTACGATATGAAATCTTTCGAGATCATACCGGTTTTTATCGATTGGAATATCGGGAACTTTTCGGTGACGCCCGATCTTGAGCTCTACTCGCGCTGGGATTATGATTGGTTCAGGATGAGTTATCGCCTGCTCGATTTTTACTTTTTTAGCCGTGTAGTATCTGATGCCGGCGATCGCACGGTATTCAGTTATGTGATAGGGCCAATGATGGAGGACAGGTTTATCACCTTTCTGAAAGAATATCATCGGGTTAACCCTGTAACTGCCGACGAAATACGGTTTTTAAAAGAAGCTTATCGTTTTTTTATCCTTAATTACGTGATTAAAGACGGCAAATACTTTTTTAATGAACAATACGCTAAAAAACTGCAGGCCGAAGCGCTGGAAATATATTTACCATCGGTTGACCGGGAATTTGATGGCGAAAAAATAATTAAAGCACTGGGGTTGAATTAAAAGTAGATTAACGTTATAAATGTTTATCAAACATTTATATTTTAGCATTTTCCTATAGTACTAAACGTTTGCATACCAATATTGCTGCCCGTTAACACAAAAGAGTAAATGAAGCGCATTGAAGATTTTAAATCGATAATTGACCGTTACGAAATTATTTTTTTTGATGCGTTTGGTGTTTTAAAAACCCATAGCGGCCTGGTCCCGGGCATAGAGCGGACATTTGATTACCTGCTATCACAAAAAAAAGAATACTACATAGTAACCAACGATGCATCGCGAAGCCCCGGCCAGTTAGCACAATCATATCATGACAAGGGCTTGTATACAGTGACTGCCGACAGGATCATATCCTCGGGCATGCTAACCAAGGAATATCTTGATCTAAAAGTAAACGATGGCATAGTAGCATATCTGGGTACCGACGATTCTGCACATTACCTGGAAAGCGCCGGATTGGCTACCTTGCCGGTACGCGATATCAACAGCACCAATATTGATAAAGTTAATGTGCTGGTTTTTATGGACGATGAAGGCTTCGACTGGTGCGACGACCTGAATAAAACGGTTAACCTGCTGCGTAAACGCACTATACCGGCTATCGTGGCCAACACTGATTACGCCTATCCGGTATCAAAAAATGATGTAGGCATCGCCATCGGGGGCCTTGCCGGCATGATAGAAGCTATAGTAGGCAAACAGTTTATTCGTTTTGGCAAGCCCGATTCGCAGATGTTTATGTTTGCTTACGACCTGATACGCGATTACCGCCAGATAAGCAAAAAACAGATAGTAATGGTCGGCGATACGCTTCAAACCGACATCATCGGAGGTAACAAGTTTGGGCTTGACACGGTATTGGTTTTAACTGGGAATACACAACCCGCCGATGCGGACAACCGCATAGCGGCCACCGGCATAGTGCCCACCTACATTTGTAACAGCGCGGTATTAGGGCCGGATGTTTTGGCGTTTTAAGATGATGATATGAAGAGACAAACCTCAAACTTTTTGCTATTTATCCTCATGTTGCTTGCTATACCCGCATTTAGCCAGTACAAAAAAACATTTACCAATCCATTGCTTCCGTCCGGCGCAGACCCATGGGTTATATATCAGGGAGGGTATTACTATTACACCAATTCGCTGCAAAATAAGCTGGTAATATGGAAGACCAAAAACTTGGCGGATTTGAAAACCGCCAGGCAAAAAACAATTTGGACACCGCCTGCAAATACCTTATACTCTAAAGAAATTTGGGCGCCCGAATTGCACTACATAAACCATAAGTGGTATATGTATTTTGCTGCAGACGACGGCAACAACAACCATCACCGGTTATATGTATTGGAAAATGCTTCGGCCGACCCTATGGAAGGTGAGTGGACATTAAAGGGCAAACTAAGCGACGCATCAGATAAATGGGCTATAGATGGTTCGGTATTTAGTCACAAAGGTCAGCTTTATTTGATATGGGCCGGATGGGAAGGTGACGAGAACGGGCAACAGGATATTTATATTGCCAAAATGAAAAACCCATGGACGGTTGATGGTAACAGAGTGAAAATATCCAGCCCATTATATGAGTGGGAAAAATACGGAGACCTGCACGACGCCAACAACCCACCGCATGTTAATGTTAACGAGGGCCCCGAGATATTAAAGCACAATAATAAAATTTTCCTGATTTACTCAGCCAGCGGCTGTTGGACAGACTTTTATGCACTGGGTATGCTTACTGCGTCGGCAAACAGCAATTTGCTTGATGCACGTTCCTGGAAGAAATCTGCGAAGCCGGTTTTTAGAATGTCTGCTAAGAATAGCGTATATGCGCCCGGGCACAACTCGTTCTTCAAATCTCCTGATGGGCAGGAAGACTGGATATTGTATCACGCCAATTCAAAACCAGGGCAAGGTTGCGGTGGCTACCGTTCGCCGCGAATGCAAAAGTTTACCTGGAACAAAGACGGCTCGCCAAATTTTGGCGAACCGGTTAAAGAAGGCGTTGCTTTACCTATACCATCACAAAGAAAGTAAACCAATAATTACAAAATATTATGCGAAATACACTTAATAAACCAAATTTGGCACTCGTGGTAGCAGGCAGTTTACTTATTATCGCCTGCAACCAATCTGCTAAAAAAAATACACCTATCATGACAGACAGTACCGCTACTACACCACATTTACCACAGGCATCAGCGTTCGAAAAAACCATTAATGGCAAACAGACTCATTTATACATCCTAAAAAATAAAAATGGGGTAGAGGCTGCTGTTACCAATTATGGTGGACGCATAGTAAGCCTTTTAGTGCCCGATAAGAATGGCAAGCTGACAGACGTGGTTTTAGGATTCGAGAATGTGGATGGCTTTATCAACTCAAAAGAACCTTATTATGGCGCTACCATAGGCCGTTACGGTAACCGTATAGCGAAAGGCAAGTTTAAATTGAACGGCATAGAATATACTTTAGCCACCAATAATGGCCCTAACACGCTCCACGGCGGCCATCCAGGTTTTCAGGAGGTGGTTTGGGATGCCAAACAGACAGACAGCGCTACCTTAGAGCTAAGTTACCTGGCCAAAGATATGGAGGGCGGTTTCCCGGGCAACCTTAATGTGAAAGTCACTTACCAGATTACCGATGATAACGCCATGAAGGTAAGTTACTCGGCGACTACCGATAAGAACACCGTTGTTAACCTAACCAACCACGCTTTTTTTAACCTGAATGGCGAAGGCAGCGGCACCATACTTGATCATGTGGTACAGATCAATGCAGATAATTATACCCCGGTAGACAGCACGCTTATTCCAACAGGTAAAATAGAGGCCGTTGCCGGTACTCCTTTCGATTTTACAAAGCCTGCTACCATTGGGGCCAGAATCAATACCGATAACGTGCAGTTAAAAGACGGCAAAGGCTACGATCATAATTTTGTATTAAGTCAGCATGATATCACCACGCCGGTTGCCACCGTTATTGGCGACAAAAGCGGTATCAAAATGGAAATTTTTACCGAAGAACCTGCTTTACAGTTTTACAGCGGTAACTTTATGCAGGCACAAAACGTGATGAAGGGTGGTAAAAAGGACGAGTTTCGTACCTCGTTCGCTATGGAAACCCAGCACTATCCTGATTCGCCTAACCAGCCTACATTCCCTTCGACCGAATTAAAACCGGGACAAACGTATAAAACACAATCTATCTATAAGTTTTCGGTAGTCAAATAAAGAAACCCGACAATTTAAAAAAAGAGACGCGATATTTAAGCGTCTCTTTTTGTTTAAGACAGGTTTGTATTGGTTAACTTCTCCCAATCTTTCACCGTATCAATATCAACACTCCCCAGCGGGAATGGCACGCCTAATACATCATCTGCATGTTGCAGCAAAAGTTTTTTGGCGCCTTCCTTACCCTTTAAAGCCAGCAGATAAGGAAAATACTTTTGTTTGAATAAAGCCGGCACACCAACCGTACCGTTGTATGCTGATGCAACAATGCCTTTAGTATCATCCCGGGCGACCGTGATTAATCGTTTTAATAGCATTTTATCAGCAAACGGCTGATCGCAAAGCATGAAAATTATGGATTTTACAGTCTGGTAGTCGCGAAGCAATGTTTCAACCGCAAGGCTGATGGATGTAGCCATCCCCGCGGGCCAGTTGGAGCTATACAGGATATTAACCGGCTGATCTTTGATGGAATATTCGATATCCCCGCGATTAGCGCCTAAAACAACCATCACCGTTTTGGTAACAGATAAAGCGTTAGCTATAGCGTGTTGTAAAAGTGTTTGACCTTTATACACCAAATTTTGTTTTGGTGAACCCATCCGTGTAGATGCACCTGCTGCTAGGATAACAATGGCTATCATGGTCTTTAAGCATCTGTGGGTAACGGGCTCTGTACCATTTGCAGGTTTTGAGTACTGCGGGCAGATGTTTTGTATCGCAATGACAACCCGTTCCGTCTCATTAAAACTGCTTGAATCTCGGCAATGATAGATAAAGCGATCTCCTCGGCATTTTCCGACCCTATGTCTAAGCCGGCGGGGCCATAAACGCTATTTAATTGATGAGGTGTTATATCAAGGCCATCTTGCTGAAGTTCTTCTATCATACGAATAAGGCGCTTTTTGGGGCCTAACGTGCCGATGTATGACAATTGCAGTGGCAGTAACTGTTTCAGCATCTCCCTATCATAATTGTAGTTATGGGTCATCAGCACAAAAACGGTGCGATTATCTAAATGAAGTTTAGCCAAAGCCTGGTCAGGCCTGCTTACTATTAAGGTATGCGCCCTGGGGAAACGATCTACCACAACATAATTTGCCCGGCCATCTATAACTGTAATTTGCCAGCCTAAAACGCCGGCCAGTTGGGTAAGTGGTATGGCATCGTTACCGGCCCCAACTATAACCAGCGATACAGCCGGTTGAAGCAACTCGATAAAACAAGTGAACCTGCTTGCGTAAATGTAAGTTTTGGTAACCGAATTGCCCTTTTTTAGCACATCGGCAGCATCCGTTAAAATAACATCTTCAATTATACCATCCGGAAAGGCGCCAGTTACTTTTCCATCTTCGGTCATTAAGGCGCAGGTACCGGGTTGCGCCGCTTGTTTATCGTTCAGGGCAAAAACAGTGATAAGTACAACCGGTTTTCGTTCACTCAAAAACTGTCTGAAATAGGTTATAGGGTTATTAGGCGAAACAACATTTACCGGCTCAATCAATATGTGAATAATGCCATTACAGCCTAACCCGACACCAAATTTTGCGTCATCATCGTCGGTAGTATCGTACGTAACCAACATGGGTGTTTGGCGGGCCATGGCCAGCCGGGCTTTGCGTAGCGCATCGCCTTCCAGGCAGCCACCGCTTATAGCACCGGTAAGCTGTCCATCATCGGTGATAAGCATACGCGCACCGGCACGCCTGTACGATGAACCCTCTACATGCACTACCGTTGCCAACGCGCTCTGTCTGCCTGCGTTTTGCGCGGCATCAAATGCCTGTACTATGTCCTCTAATTCCTTCACTAAGTATCTTTCTTCAAAAATAAGTTTCTGAAGCCATTTATTAGCCACATTAACAACAATTAAAAAGCTTTGTAATCCTTACCTTTACCAAACTCCAGCTCATTGCCGGGGTTAACAAAATAAACATCATTTGCTTTTAGATAACCACGGACGAAAAATAAACTACCTGCGGCTGGCTGTTACCGACCGCTGTAACCTGCGTTGCTTCTATTGCATGCCTGCAGAAGGCTTAGACTGGCTGTCGCGAACAGAGTTGATGAGCTACGAAGAAATGCTGCACATATGTACTTTGATGGTTAAAATGGGCATCGAAAAGGTACGTATAACTGGTGGCGAGCCATTTGTGCGCAAGGATATTATGCAGCTGCTTAAAGCCCTATCAAAACTGGATGGTTTAAAAGAACTCACCCTTACCACCAACGGCGTTTTAACCGCGCCCTACGTAGAAGAATTAAAACAGATAGGCGTGCGCTCCGTAAACCTGAGTCTGGATACATTGGATGCTAACCGCTTTTTTGCCATTACCCGCCGTGATGAGTTTGCCGCGGTAATGGAAACCATGGAGCAACTGTTAAAGCACGATATAGATGTAAAGATAAACACCGTGGTAATGGCCGGTAAAAACACGCAGGATATCATTCCATTGGTGGAGTTAACCAGACAATTGCCGGTGAGTGCGCGCTTTATTGAAGAAATGCCATTTAACGGCGAGGGACATAGCTATAGCGGCATTGTGTGGGATTATGTAAGCATCTTCGAGGAGATTCGCCAGGCTTTTCCTGACATCCAAAAAACGCCTGACCCACAATACTCAACTTCCTATAATTATCAAATACCCGGGCATAAGGGTAGCGTAGGTGTCATCGCCGCATATTCACGTACCTTTTGCGGCACCTGTAACCGCATACGGATAACGCCGCAGGGTATTTTAAAAAATTGCCTTTATGATGATGGCGTATTAAATATTAAAGATTTGATGCGCCTGGGTGTAAAGGACGCAGAACTGGAAGAAACCTTACGCCGCACATTTAATACCCGCGAAAAGGACGGCTGGCAAGCCGAGCAAAAGCGGTTAGAAAACCCTAACTTTCACGAATCTATGGCCACCATTGGCGGTTAACAAGGTATTATATGATAACGGTAGAAGAAGCCGAGCAACTTATACTCGACCAATTAAATGATTATGGTAACGAAACCGTTCCTTTTGAATTGGCTTTAGGCCGTGTACTGGCTGAAGATATAAAAACCGACCGTGATCTGCCGCCATTTAACCGGGTTACTATGGATGGCATCGCGATAGCATATGAGGCAATTGAAAAGGGTATCACCACATTTGCCATAAAAGCTACCCAGGCGGCGGGCGATGAACCTGTTAATATTGATACCGTATACGAGTGTATTGAGATCATGACCGGAGCGGCATTATCATCAACCACTGATACTGTCATTCGATACGAGGATGTTGTTATATCAGATGGTATGGCAAAGGTTTTAACCATCGATATAAAACCGGGGCAAAACATCCATCAAAAAGGAAAAGATAAGAAGCAGGATGAAGTGGTTGCTGCCGCAAACCAGGTAATAACGCCCGCTATTATAAGTTTGGCTGCATCAGCAGGCAAGCCCATGTTACGCGTTAAAACTATGCCGAGGGTGGTGATCATATCATCGGGGGATGAGCTTGTAGATGTTGCCGATACGCCGTCTGATTTTCAGATCAGACGATCAAATAACTATACTATTAAAGCTGTTTTAAAGCGATATGGCATAAATGCAGATATGGAGCATATTGCAGAGGACGCTGATATCACCAAACAACAGATACAAAACTGCCTGCAAAATTACGATGTAATACTGCTAAGTGGTGGCATAAGCATGGGTAAGTTCGACTACATACCGCAGGCATTAGAAGATCTGCAGGTAAAAAAACTGTTTCATAAAGTATCGCAGCGCCCCGGCAAACCGTTTTGGTTTGGCAGGCATAGCAATGGCGTGTTGGTGTTCGCATTCCCCGGCAATCCGGTGGCAACGTTTATGTGCCTGCACCGTTATTTTTTGCTGTGGCTGAACGCTTGTCTTGGTATATCAGGAAAACCTCCTGTGTATGCGCAGCTAACTAAAGACGTAACTTTTACGCCGCCGCTAAAATACTTTTTGCAGGTAAAACTTAACTTTACAAAACAAGGGATAATAACTGCTGAACCTGTAGAAGGCAACGGCTCGGGTGATTTTGCTAACTTAGCTGATACCGACGCTTTTATGGAACTGCCCATGGAACGCAGTGTGTTTAAGGCAGGAGAGGCTTTCCCGGTAATAAATTTTTAAGATATGCTCAGTCATTTAGATAGCCAAAATAACCCCGCCATGGTGGATGTATCCGAAAAGCAAGTTACATACCGTACGGCCACGGCGCAAAGTGTTATGGTGCTACCTGCCGAAGTTTTACAGCACCTGGCAGATGGCGAACTGCAGAGCAAAAAAGGTTCGGTATTTCAAACGGCTATCGTAGCTGGTATCATGGCCGCCAAAAAAACCGGCGAACTGATACCGCTTTGTCATCCGTTGGGTATGGATAATTGCAAGATAACTATTGAGTTATCTGAAAACAACGAAGTGGTAATTGAGTGCACAGCAACTATTACCGCTAAAACCGGTATTGAGATGGAAGCGCTGGTTGGTGCCTCAATAGCGGCGCTCACGGTATATGATATGTGCAAAGCCATGAGCCACGATATCGTCATTAAAGAAACCAAACTGATAGCAAAAACGGGAGGGAAACGTGACTTTAAACGATCATAAAAAGCACAGCGCTATTGCCCGGCCTGCTATGGGCAATTTTGGCCGTAATGAATGGGCAATACTGGGCGGGCCCTGCACCGTTATTAAATTCCTTGCCGACCAGATCATTACGGCATTATCACCTCAATACCAATGTGCTTACGCCGATACCTCACATAAAGATGATATGATAGGTATGCCCGGCAAACTGGCAAGCGGCGCGGCGCTTGAATATATCGATCAGCTTAACCATAGTCAGTTGAATTATAAGGCTGCCTTAACGCCATTTACACAGCGCGAGTTGTTTTCGGGTATGGATATGGTGCTGGTAAACGGCAACCATCAGCAGGCAAAGGCACAAATCGTAATAATTGATATCAACAAAAGGGCGTCACTGCAAAGGCGTTTAGATCAATTAAGCAATGTAGAACTGTTCTTATTTGCCGATAACGCAAGCGAGGTACCCGACTTTATACAGGAAGCCTTACCTAACTGGCAGAAGATACAGACACTAAAATTAAATGATGATACCCTGCAGATCATCAATTTCTTCAAAAATAAATTGCAACAAGCCAGGCCAGTGTTAAACGGCTTGGTTCTAGCCGGCGGCAAAAGCGCCCGCATGGGTTACGATAAAGGCGCGGTTAACTGGTATGGTAAAGAGCAGCGTTACCACATGGCCGATCTGTTGAAAAGATATTGTGATGAGGTTTTTATTTCCTGCCGGGATATTGATCAGCAACAGCAAATTGATAAAGGTTATTTAAGTCTGCCGGATACGTTTACTAATCTCGGTCCGTTAGGCGGCATCCTGTCGGCCTTTCGGGAGCATCCCGATAGGGCATGGTTAGTTGTAGCCTGCGACCTGCCTTTGATAAACGAGGATGTATTGCAGCATCTGATCGCTAACCGCAATACAGCTACCATAGCTACCGCTTATAAAAGCGACCAAAACGCCTTCCCGGAACCGTTGATAACTATTTATGAGCCAAAGAGTTATCCAACTTTACTTCAATTTTTGGCACAGGGATATTCCTGCCCGCGTAAAGTACTTATCAATAGTGATATTACGCTGCTGCAACCAGCCCCGCCTGATGCCCTGGCCAATGTGAATACACCTGAAGAACTGGATAGAATAAAACGGATCATTGACCAAAAAATAACCACCACTAATGCATCCTGACCTCTCGCGATATAGTTGCCAGGTGGCATTGCCGGGTTTTGGCGAGGCCGCCCAGCAGTTATTGAAGCAGGCAAAAGTACTTGTGGTAGGCGCTGGGGGTTTAGGCTGCCCCGCAGCCCAGTACCTTGCTTCAAGTGGTATAGGTACAATAGGGATCGCTGATTTTGATACAGTATCCATCAGTAACCTGCACAGGCAGGTGCTATATACCCCACCGGACGTAGGAATGTTAAAGGCGGAAATAACCTGCAAGCGTTTACAAAAGCAAAACCCGGGTATCAGGCTGTTGCCACATACAGAAAAAATAACTTCTGCAAACGTAATGGAAGTTATTGAAGATTATGATGTTATCCTTGATGGCACAGATAACTTTGAGACGCGGTATTTACTGAACGACGCTGCGGTGCTATCGGGGAAGCCGGTAGTTTATGGTGCGATATATCAATATGAAGGGCAGGTTGCCGTGTGGAATATGTCTAATCCTGACGGCACCCGCTCACCCAATTATCGCGACCTGTTTCCGCAGGTAGATGCCACACAGGTGCCTAATTGTGCCGTCGGCGGGGTTATCCCTACGCTCGCAGGGATAATTGGCTGTATGCAGGCTAACGAGGTGATAAAGTTCCTAACCAACACTGGCGAACTGCTTGCAGGCAAAATATTGATTTTCGATGCGCAAACCATGCAAAGCCGTATCATCAAAATAGGTACATCGACCAAAACCAATATTACCGCTTTACAACAAACCGCCAATATTCTAACCATAACTGCTGAAGGAACCAAGGCTGGGTTGGAGAATAACACACTTGAATTAGTTGATATTCGCACCGACCAGGAGCGGGATGAATACAACATCGGTGGCCTGCATTTTGAACTGGATGAATTAGAAGATAACCTGGATAAATTTAAGCCGGGAAAGACCTACGTTTTTTATTGTTCCTCAGGCAAAAGGAGCGGAGAAGCTGTAAAATTGCTTCAACAACAATTGCCGGGTATTAAGGCTTATTCGCTGGAGGGTGGTTTGGGCGGTTGGTAAAAAGAGTGTCATTGCGAGCGATAGCGTGGCAATCTTCTACATGTTTGTTGCCGACTTTTCTGTCGAAGATTGCCACGTCTCTACTCTCCTCGCAATGACGCGTGATGTAAAAATCCCGGTCACGGATGCGCTGCTACCCAAACTTCACCATCCTCAAAAAACTCTTTTTTCCAAATAGGTACGGTTTGTTTAAGGGTATCGATGATATAGCGACAGGCTTGAAATGCCGCATCGCGGTGCGCGGCAGATACGGCTATAACTACCGGCACCTCCCCAACCTGTAAAGTGCCGGTACGGTGATGTACAAGTACTTTTTGTACCGGCCATTTTTCAGATACCTGTTTAATTATCTTCTTTATTTCATTGATAGCCATATTGTCATATGCTTCAAATTCAAGTTTTAATACTCTGTTTCCTTTTGTGGCATTCCTTACTGTTCCAATAAAAACATCTATCCCGCCAGTATCGGGAGACATCACCCAGTCAATGCATGATTGGATATGTAAGGGCGTAGAAAGTATTTGTATATCGGTTTGCATTTAGTTTTCTTGAATTTGAGTGAACCGCGACCGTTCGAAAAGAGGGTTTAAGTTCTCTTTTCAAAGAGTATTACTAGAAGTATTATCCGCCGCTCACCGGCGGTATTATCGCTACTTCGTCACGTTCAGTGATGATTAACCCGTCCTGTGCATACTCATTGTTGACTGCGACCATATAACTGGCAAGCTGTTTTAACTTCGGGTATTCCTGTTCCAGGGAGGCTTTGAGGCCGGTAGTTGTAGCGTCCTCTGATTTAACCCTCACCGTTGAAGCCCCGAATATATCTTTGGCAATGCCGAATGCAAGCACAGTTATCTCCATAACGCAAATATGCAACAATCTTGTTCATATCATCAATAACCCATCTAGTTGTATCAAAATAAAGAACAATGCTTTATGCTAAATTGTATATTTGGATATGGCTGCCAATGCTGTTTTACAAATACCGGTCACCAGGTTTACCTATGGCGAAAGCGAAGCCCTTAACGACGCTGTTGCTATTGAAGAGCCTTTAGAGATCCGCCTGGAATACGGCCCTGTCACCGACCGTAAAGTGCAGAACATTTCGGTTACCATGCGCACGCCCGGCAACGATGCCGAACTGGCCACGGGTTTTTTATTTACCGAAGGCATCATCAAAAACGCTTCGGATATAAAGGAGGTGGCGCATTGCTTTATAGCTTGCGCTGAAAATCGCGAAAATGTGATACAAGTTAGCCTTGCCGAAAACATTGTTCCGCACCTGCAAAATACCGAACGCAACTTTTACACTACATCAAGCTGTGGTGTTTGCGGTAAAGGATCTATAAACGCTATCCGCACCGTGAGCAGCTATAATAACGATAGAACAGATGCCAACGCAATTGATGCAGCCTTGTTGACAATGCTACCTGATACGCTCCGCGAACATCAAAAGGTATTTGCCGATACGGGCGGTTTACATGCCTCGGCGCTGTTTAGTACCGCCGGCGAACTGCTAATCGTTCGGGAGGACGTAGGCAGGCACAACGCGCTTGATAAGCTTATCGGCGCAGCGCTCGATCAAAATACTTTGCCGTTAAACAACTCGGTTTTGCTGTTGAGCGGGCGTGCCAGTTTCGAATTGGTGCAAAAAGCTGCAATGGCCGGCATCAATATTATTGCAGCGGTTGGCGCACCATCAAGTTTGGCTGTACAACTGGCGCAGGAGTTTAATATTACCCTGGCCGGCTTTTTACGCGGGCAACGATTTAACGTTTATACAGCGCCGCAGCGCATTTTAAAACCTACTTATGAAGATACGTATAAAAAATAACGGACTACGATACAGGCTTACGCGCAGTGAGGTAGCAGCATTTGCGCGCGAGGGTATTTTTCAAGAGAAAGTACACATAGGTGATGATGCGCTCACTTATGTTCTGCAACGTACCCCCGGAAGCCTGCTATCGGCATCCTTCAAAAATAATATTATTACCGTGCTGGTTCCTGAAACGGTAGCCAACGAGTGGACAGGCACCGACCAGGTGGGTTTCGAACACAAAACAGACGCCTTGCATTTATTGGTTGAAAAAGATTTTACCTGCCTTGATAATGTTGACGAAGACCAAAGTGATAATTATCCTAACCCTTTAGCTGCTTCAAGGTCATGAATGATGAAAACGAACAACCAGCGGCATTGAATCCCGAAGAACTGCGCCATTTGAAGGTAACCGAACCCAAAAAGTGGGCGGCAGGAATGCCGGCTGTAGCTGCGGCGTTAAAAGATATTTTTGAAGAAACAGGTGCTACGCGCGGGGCCGGGGCATTGTTTACCATGAACCAAAAAGGCGGATTTGATTGCCCCAGCTGCGCATGGCCGGATCCTGATGACGACCGCTCGCCCCTGGCCGAGTATTGCGAGAATGGTGCAAAAGCCCTGGCCGAAGAGGCCACTACAAAAAAGCTGACGCCCGAATTTTTTGCGCAGAACTCTATAACTGACCTGGCCAGGCTGGATGATATGGAGATAGGCAAAAAAGGCCGTATAGCACAGCCTATGTACCTGCCAAAAGGTGGTACACACTATCTGCCAATTACCTGGCACGATGCTTTCCGTAAAATTGGAGATAAGCTGAATGCACTCGCGTCGCCAAACGAAGCGGCGTTTTACACTTCGGGTCGTACCAGCAACGAGGCATCGTTTATTTACCAGTTGTTTGTGCGCGAATACGGCACCAATAACTTGCCCGATTGCTCAAATATGTGCCACGAATCGAGCGGCGTAGCTTTAGGCGAAACCATTGGCATTGGCAAGGGTACAGTAACCCTCAATGACTTTTACTCTGCAGATGTGATCATCATTATGGGGCAAAATCCCGGCACCAATCACCCACGGATGCTAACCGCTTTGGAGAAAGCCAAAAAGAAAGGGTCAAAAATAATAGCCATTAACCCGCTGCACGAGGCCGGGCTAATGGCATTTAAAAATCCGCAAACGGTTAAAGGCGTTATGGGATTTAGTACCCAACTGGCCGATTTATACTTACAGGTGCAGATCAACGGCGACATGGCGCTGCTTAAAGCCTTAGAAAAGCTTTTGTATGATGCCGAGCAACAGGAACCGGGCAAGGTTTTCGACCGGGAGTTTATAGCTAACACCACAGTTGGCTATGACGAGTTTATTGACCGCGTAAAAAACTTTAACGTGGACGCTTTATGTGCCGCGGCCGGCGTACCGGTTGAACAGGTTAGGCAGGCTGCCGAAATGATAAAGCATAAAAGCAAGATCATCATTTGTTGGGCTATGGGCATTACCCAGCATAAAAACGGCGTAGAAACTATTAAGGAAATACTAAACCTGGTGCTGCTTAAAGGCAGCATTGGCAAAGCCGGGGCGGGTTTATGCCCCGTTCGCGGGCATAGTAATGTACAGGGTAACCGCACCATGTTAATATGGGATAAGCCCAAAAAGAAACAGTTGGACAGGTTGAAAGAAGTATTTGGCTTCACTCCCCCGTACGAACCTGGTTATGATGTAGTGGAGGCTATAAAGGCCATGCACGAGGGCAAACTGAAGGTATTTTTTGCTATGGGGGGCAATTTTCTTTCGGCTACACCCGATACTGCATTTACTGCCCGGGCTATGCGCAAACTGGAAATGAACGTGCAGGTTTCTACCAAGCTTAACCGCAGCCATTTAGTTCACGGCCTTGAAGCGCTCATTTTGCCAACACTCTCGCGCAGCGACAAAGATATCGTTAATGGCGAAGATCAATTTATCAGCTGCGAAAACTCGATGGGGGTGGTGCAGTCGTCAAAAGGGATATTGGAGCCTATATCAAAAGAACTGCTAAACGAAACACAAATTATCTGTGAGTTGGCAAAAGCCACTTTAAGTAACCGCACCGTTATTGACTGGGACAAATATGCCAATAGTTATGATGCTGTACGCGATGCAATAGCACAAGTGATACCCGGCTTTGAGAATTACAACCAGCGTATACGCCTTCCCGGTGGGTTTTATCTGCCGAACGGGCCACGCGAGGGAAAATATGAATCCGCGAAGTTCAAGGACAAAGCGCCTTTCAGCATTACGCAACTAACGGTTAAGCAAATGGCCGATAATGAATATATGATGACCACGATACGAAGCCATGACCAGTTTAACACTACTATCTATGGGCTGCACGACCGTTACCGCGGCATCCATAACGAGCGAAGGGTTATTTTTATGAATCCTCAAGATATAACAGAAGCGGGTTTTTCTGCAGGAGATCAAGTTGACCTGTTTAACCACTATGATGGTATCGAACGTGTTGCCCGCCTGTTTATCATCGTGCCGTACGATATTCCGAAACGTAACACCGCTACCTATTATCCCGAAGGTAATGTTTTAGTACCTATAAACAGCGTAGACGATAAAAGCAACTGCCCAACCAGTAAGCTTGTGTTTATCAAAATAAGAAAACATCAGGGATAAAATACGTAAGCAATGACTTTCCGCTTCATATGACCAAAATTGCAACCTGCATTAAACTTTTAATATTAACGGCCGCAATAACCTGTTTTTTTGAAAGTACCTACGCGCAATTTAACGACAGCACGCATTATCATACTGCTTTCCAGTCGTCCGGCTCTATCAATAAAACTAACGATGGTGCGGCATATCTGCTTAACAACGCGTTTAGATTTAACATTAAAAAGAAGGATATATCATTAAATTTTAGCAACAACTGGATATATGGCAAGCAAAACGGCAACCTTAGCAACAATGATTTTTCTACCGCGTTGGATTTCAATCTTTATAAAGGCATCCCTCATTTTTTTTACTGGGGCCTGGTTAATTACAACACCAGCTATTCTTTAAAAATAAATAATCAGTTACTTGCAGGGGCCGGTATAGCCTATAGCTTGTTCGATAGCGCCAATACTTATCTCAATATAAGCGATGGTGTATTATTTGATTCCAGCGACCTGATGCTGGCAAATAATAAACGCGACGTGTATCAAACCTACCGTAATTCGTTGCGTTTGCAGTTCAGGTTTAATATTAAAGACAGGGTGGTGATCGACGGCTCTAACTTTCTGCAAAACTCAATGCAGCAGCAAAGCGATTATATTATACGATCTACTACAAGTCTTTCGTTTAAATTGCAAAAATGGCTCAGCCTTACCACATCACTTAACTATAATCGCGTAAATCGTACAAACAGCGAAAACCTGCTGTTCACGTATGGCGTTACCGCCGAAAAATGGTTTTAAATTTATAACAGATATTATATCAAACACTCATTGAAAAAAATAATCGTCCTGTTGTTAAGCATTACCTGGTTTAATGTTAACGCCCAAACATCCGATAGCACAAGGATAGACTCAGCCAAATTATTAGCTTTACCCGACACTGTAAGACACCTGGAGAGCAAGGCGGCTTCATATATCGCGCCTGCTGTGTTTGTCACCTACGGTGCGCTATCGTTATTTGTAAAGCCGATAAGAGATGTGGATATACATGTTTATAACGATATGCAGGAAGATCACCCGAACTTTCATAACCATATCGAGAATTATCTCCAATATGCACCCGCAGCAATGGTTTATGGTTTAAACCTGGCGGGTGTACAAGGTAAAAACACTTTCGTAGACAGAACGATATTGTACGGCATGTCGGTAGGTATAATGTCATTTACTACTTTTACTTTGAAGAAGGTGACTCACCGGCTTCGTCCTGATGGGTCTAATAGTTATTCGTTCCCATCCGGCCATACCGCTAACGCGTTTGCGGCAGCCGAGTTTATGGCGCAGGAATATTCCGAAAAGTCGCCATGGTATGGCATAGCGGGTTATTCATTTGCTACCGCAACGGCCATATTGCGTGTTTACAACCGCGACCATTGGTTCAGCGATATTGTTGCAGGGGCGGGAGTGGGTATACTCTCTACAAAGGCTGCTTATTTGATCTATCCTTTATTCAGAAATAAATTATTCCACGATAAAAATTCCAATAAAAATAGCCTTATCATGCCAACGTACACAAACGGTGTTGCTGGGTTTGCTTTTGTAAAGCAGCTGTAAGGGCAAATAATACATTTGCGGCTTAAATGCATGCTCTATATATAGATTTTTAATGAATAAAAACGACTTAGCTACCAAGCCGCACTACCCTATATTAGATGGCCTTCGCGGTGTGGCGGCCATTATCGTTGTAACCTTTCACCTGGGCGAGCCATTATCAACCAGCAACCTGGATAAGCTGGTCAATCACGGATACCTGGCCGTTGACTTTTTCTTTTTGTTATCAGGTTTTGTGATCGGTTACGCTTACGATGACCGCTGGCCTAAAATGACTGTTGGTACTTTCTTTAAACGCCGTATCGAACGCTTGCAGCCCATGGTGGTTTTGGGGATGACCCTGGGCGCTGTCGGGTTCTATTTTACCGATTCAACACTATGGCCGCTTATTCACACTATCCCGGTATGGAAGATGTTGCTGGTTATGCTGGTAGGGTATACCATCCTGCCTGTGCCTTTATCACTCGATATACGCGGCTGGGAAGAAATGCACCCGCTGAACAGTGTAGGGTGGTCGTTGTTCTTTGAATATATTGCCAACATACTTTATGCAGTCTGGATCAGGAAATTCTCAAAAACGGCATTAAGTGTTTTCGTAGTTATTGCTGCGATAGCGCTCGCGCAGATGGCCATAACCAACGGCGACGTTAGCGGTGGCTGGACGCTGAATATACCCCAGGTACGCATCGGGCTAACCCGTACAATATTTCCTTTTTTTGCCGGGCTGTTGCTTTCGCGTTTAGCAAAGCCCACCCGGATTAAAAATGCCTTTTTATGGTGCAGTTTGTTAGTAGCAATCGTACTTTATATGCCGCGCATTGGCGGTGCCGAATACCTGTGGATGAACGGGCTCTACGAATCTGTTTGTATCATTATCGTTTTCCCGCTTATCGTGTACATTGGCGCGAGCGGGGTTATAAAGTCACAAACAGAAAGTAAAGTTTGCAAATTCTTAGGTGATATATCCTATCCGCTTTACATGGTACATTACCCGCTGGTATATTTTTACGTAGCCTGGATAAGCAACCACAAAGGCATAACCATTGCGCAGGTATGGCCTTACGCGTTACTCATTTTAATAACCGCCATCGCATTGGCCTATGCCGCCTTAAAATGGTATGACGAGCCGGTTAGGAGGTGGTTGAGGAAGAAGTTGGGATAGGATGGAATTATTTGTCTTTCATGCTGTTACGCGACAACGCCAAAAAACGACAGCAAGGTTAATCATCCAACTTTGTCAATTTAAAAGTCGAATCTTTTTTAAAGCCGGATAATAAGCCATTTTTTATTACATAGTTTGTTGAATCAGTTATTAAATGATATTCATTCCCTTTTTTTCTGAAATCCCCATCCAAAAAACTTGTCGAAGATCCCGGCATAGTGCTTTCACTCATACTAAAAGTACTGTCCAATTTCATATGAGTTATTTTAAATACTGTGTCTCCGATTGTGAAATCCCAACTTTCATATCTTATTTGCTGATGTCTCTTTATTCCTGAATCAAAGACGAAGTAGACTATGATTGCTGAAATGAGCGCGTTAACCAAGAAAAGTTTCGAAAGTTCCTTTTTAGTGAAGTATAACAATAACGCGAGAAGTAAATTTATACCGATTACTAATGGAACTATTATTAAGATACCAATCGAAATACTTGGGTCGGGATCCATTTGTTTGATCCAAAACCAACTAAGGAGAAAATCAAGTATTATAAGGATAAGTAATTTCGTAGGTAACTTCATATCGGTATAGGCTTATATTTAACTATGGTTCAGTACATGCTTACATCTAACTCAAATCTATGTAAAAGTGTACAATAAAACTTATGAGCGTGTTGTAGATGTAATTAAAAGATGAAGTTCCGGTTTAAGGCGGAAAGAAAAACGCACTTCTTTAAAACAACAAAGCCTTGATATAAATATCAAGGCTTTGTACCCAGCGCCGGAGTCGAACCGGCACGGTTTCCCACAGGTGTTTGAGACCAGCGCGTCTACCAATTCCGCCAGCTGGGCATACTTATCAAGCAAGTCATTTGCTTAGAAGCGGGCTGCAAATGTATCTAAACTCTCTTTAATTCGCAACAGATATTTTTGCCTGTAGTAAATATTTGCAATATCATTTAGCCTGTCTTCCCTGGCGGTATCGTTCAAGTTTTCATAGTCGTTTGTAAGTGCGCTGAGTTCCTCGGTTATATCGCCCTCAATGGCAGCAACTTCCGCGCTGATGTCGCCAAATTGCTGTGCGTTCTCAATCTCCATCAGCCGCTCGTTAATGTCCATCATCTCCATTAAAAAATCTGCCGGTAGCTGCGGTTTAGCGCCCTCGTTCACCAGGTCGTGCAGCTTCAGTATATATTCTAACAGCTTGTTAGGGTCGCTAAGTGTTTGGTAGGCCTTATTATTCAGGGTTGATAGCTCCAGTATTTCCTGCTGTTTGTTATCGTCCTCGTTCGCAAAAAAGTCGGGGTGATACTGCTTGCTCAAAGCATAAAACTGCTTTTTAAGCTGTGCTGCATCGGGCTTAAATGTTTCGGGCAGGCCGTAAAATTCGAAGTAATTCATTAATGCAAAACTACAAATTTTTGGTGGCTGAAATTTAAATTACCTTAGCGTATATAACATAGCTAATCTATTATGCCCGTTTTTTACGACCAGATGAACAACGCCGTTAATTTACCGGCAGCGCCGCGGCGAATCATTTCTATCGTGCCATCGCAAACGGAACTGCTGTTCTATCTGGGTTTAGGCGAACGGATTGTTGGCGTAACCAAATTCTGCATCCATCCGATAGAAAAAGTTAAACAGGTGGCTAAAATTGGGGGCACCAAGCAATTAAACATCGGGGCGATACATCAACTGCAACCCGACCTGATCGTTGCTAATAAAGAGGAAAATGAGCAAAGCCAGGTAGAAGAACTGATGAAGCATTACCCGGTTTGGGTAAGTGATATAACCGACCTGGACGGCGCGCTTGACATGATAACCAAGGTAGGAGAGGTGACCGGCAAGCTAACTGAAGCGTTAAGCATATCCAATAAAATTTCGCTCCAATTTCAAACCTTAAAGTCCGGTGGTGCAAAAACGCGGGTTACATACTTTATTTGGCGCAAACCTTATATGGTTGCGGGCAGCGGGACATTTATAAACAGAATGCTGCAATTATGCGGATTTGAAAACGCGATTAACGCAACAAGGTATCCCGAACTTACCATTGAGGCTATAAAAGAGGTGAACCCACAGGTTATACTGTTGTCATCAGAGCCTTATCCATTCGCTAAAAAACATATTGATGAGTTTAAAAAGCTGCTGCCCGATGCAAAGGTGGTGCTGGTTGATGGCGAAATGTTTTCATGGTATGGTAGCCGTTTGTTACATGCGCCAGCATACTTTAAAGGCCTTATTGATAAATTAACACCAATGTAATGAGGCAGATAACGAAAAAAGTAAAATTCCGTTTTAAAGTATAGCTTTTTAAGCTATCTTTGCCAACTCTAAAAAACCAAACGCGGAAGTGGCGTAATTGGTAGCCGCACCAGACTTAGGATCTGGCGCCGCGAGGCGTGGGGGTTCGAGTCCCTTCTTCCGCACATTTTTTGAAGCCGTTAACTGAGCAAGTTAGCGGCTTTTTTTATGCCTTATACACTTTCAGGCGCTTAGCGAGCTTATATAAGTTTTAACTATCCCTTCATAGAGATTATTGATTATGATTATAAATATCAATCCCCTATTTTTATATAGTGTCCCGATACAACGATTATAAACAAGATACCAATACCAAACTCTAAGAAATGGAAAACGATTCAAACGACATCAGTAAATGCCCTTTTCACAATGGCAGTATGAAACATAATGTTGGCGGCGGCGGTACCCGCAACCGCGACTGGTGGCCCAACCAGTTAAAACTGAATATCCTCCGCCAAAATTCATCCTTATCGAATCCGATGGGTGAGGGCTTCAATTATGCGGAAGAATTTAAAAGCCTCGATCTGCAAGCTGTTAAAACCGATCTGTATGCACTCATGACAGACTCGCAGGATTGGTGGCCGGCAGATTTTGGACACTACGGCGGGTTATTTATACGCATGGCATGGCATAGCGCGGGTACGTACCGGGTAACGGATGGCCGGGGTGGTGGTGGTGCAGGCTTACAGCGGTTTGCGCCGCTTAACAGCTGGCCCGACAATGTTAGCTTGGATAAGGCACGCAGATTACTATGGCCCATAAAACAAAAATACGGCCGCAAGCTTTCCTGGGCCGACCTGATGATACTTGCCGGTAATGTTGCGCTGGAATCGATGGGCTTTAAAACGTTTGGATTTGCAGGTGGCAGGCAGGATGTGTGGGAAGCTGACGAATCGGTATACTGGGGTTCTGAAACCACGTGGCTGGGTAACGACAAGCGTTATCCTGACGGTTCGCCGGGTGTAGAGGGGCATGGTGTTTTAGTATCTGATGAAGATGCGGATGGAGATACACACTCGCGCAACCTTGAAAAACCGCTTGCGGCCGCCCACATGGGCTTAATTTACGTTAACCCCGAAGGTCCGGATGGCAACCCTGATCCCATTGCGGCTGCGAAGGATATACGCGAAACGTTCGGTCGTATGGCCATGAATGACGAGGAAACCGTTGCGCTCATTGCAGGCGGTCATAGCTTTGGAAAAACCCACGGCGCCGCCTCGTCAGACCATGTGGGCAAAGAGCCTGAAGCTGTCGATCTGGAATTGCAAGGCTTCGGCTGGGCTAACCAATACGGCTCGGGCAAAGGCCCTGACACTATAACCAGCGGGCTTGAAGTGACCTGGTCTAAAACGCCTACTCAATGGAGCAACAGCTTTTTCGAGAACCTGTTCGGTTTTGAATGGGAACTTACCAAAAGCCCGGGTGGCGCGCATCAATGGGTGGCTAAAAATGCAGACGACATTATACCCGATGCTTACGATGCCACCAGGAAACATAAGCCTACCATGCTTACCACCGATCTGTCCTTACGGTTCGACCCGGTGTACGAAAAAATATCGAGGCGTTTCCTGGAAAACCCTGACGCATTTGCAGATGCATTTGCGCGCGCATGGTTCAAATTAACACACCGTGATATGGGCCCCCGCGACAGATACCTGGGCCCGGACGTGCCCCAGGAGGTATTACTCTGGCAAGACCCCATACCAGCGGTTGATCACCAATTAATTGATGAAACTGATATTGCCGTGTTAAAGGTAAAGATATTGGCGTCAGGTGTGTCGGTTTCAGAGCTGGTTACAGTAGCCTGGGCATCGGCCTCTACCTTTCGCGGGTCTGACAAACGCGGGGGTGCCAACGGTGCGCGTATCCGTTTAGCGCCGCAAAAATACTGGCAGGTAAATAACCTGCCACAGCTGCAAAAAGTGTTGACGGTATTAGAAAACATTCAAAATGAATATAACAGTGCGCAGCAAGGTGGCAAAAAGGTTTCTATTGCCGACCTGATCGTACTGGCTGGCTGCGCGGGTGTTGAAAAAGCTGCACGGGATGCAGGAAAGAACATCAGCGTTCCGTTTATACCGGGCCGTATGGATGCATCTCAGGAACAAACTGATGTTGAATCGTTTGGTTACCTTGAACCCGCCGCGGATGGTTTCCGCAATTATCGCAAATCAAAAATGCCGGTATCTACCGAGGAATTACTGATTGATAAAGCACAACTACTTACACTTACTATACCGGAACTTACAGTGCTGATAGGCGGTATGCGGGTATTAGAAACAAACTTTGACGGATCAAAACATGGCGTATTCACTTCAACTCCTGGCCGGTTAACCAACGACTTTTTTGTAAACCTGCTTGATATGAGCACTGCGTGGAAAGCGATATCAGAAAGCAAAGAAGTTTATGAAGGACGCGACCGTGCTACCGGGACTGTTAAATGGACGGCGACACGTGCGGATCTGGTATTTGGCTCTAATTCCGAGTTGAGAGCTGTTGCCGAGGTTTATGCAAGCGCAGATGCGCACGATAAATTTGTAAGAGAGTTTGTAGCCGCCTGGAACAAAGTGATGAACCTCGACAGGTTTGATTTAAACAGGCAGTAACGTTTACACCAATTTGTAAATAAAAAAAGCCACCCCAAAAAGGTGGCTTTTTTTATTTAGCGCAATTTTATTTATTGGTGTAATAAGTAATGCCCGGGGCGTTAAAATATATCTCAGGCGCACGGGTTACAGGATCGGTGGTTGGCAATTTTGGCCTGGCAGATGCCCTTAAAAGAATAGAAGTGCCCGGAACTGCATAATCAGCAGCAAGCCCTCTGCCTATTATGGTATAGTACCTGCCCGGTGCCAGCGGTATATCGGCGGTTATAGTACCAAAGGTGGTGGCAGTGCCGCTCAAAGCCATCTGGAATTTATAGTTTGTTGTACTTGTAGGATTAACATCTACCGGTACAAAATCGGTTACCGTGCCATAGCTTGTATTGGGTATTACGGTTTGCGTAGTTGCAGTGCCTCCGGCCAGGGTATAGGTGGCGTTCAGGTCTAAAACCTCGCCGTTGGGTACCATATGAGCAAAGCGCACAAACGCTTTATTAGCTATCGGGGCCGGGAATTTATCCTCAACCACCTTAACCTTTAAACCATTGGCCGATCCACCCGGCAAGCCCATTAAGAATGCCGAGTAGGCAGAGCCATCTTTAGTGGCCTGGGTAACCTCTCCAATAACTGTTTGGGGTGCAACAGTTTGCGGGCTCTTTAATACCGGATCTGAAGTTGCGGCTGTGAATTTAATAACAGTACTGCCGGGTGACACGGATAGGTAATTTAAACCGGGGAAAACAGATAAATAACTAAAGCCTGTGGTTATCGATGTCACTATTTCCTGATCGGTTACGGGATAAATGGTTGTCGCCGATACCTTTTTATCATTAACGAACCCGTCTACAGCAGGTACACCCGGCGCCGCGTGTATCAATTTTATTTGCGCGCCGGTAGCCATTTCGCCCTGTTGGGTTATTTTTGTTTTGGTACAACCTGCCATAACTAAAAGCAGGCTGCACGCCATGTATATCGTTTTGTTCATGTCTGTTATTGTTTATGGTAATACAAACCACGGTTTTTTAGTGTGGTAATCAGGATCGAGGGCACCTATGAGCTTAAGCGCAGGGATATTCCATATGTACTCAGAATTGTACCGTGGCCTTAAAAGGTACACCTGTTTACCTGCGTTAGCGGGGTAAATGGTAGTAGGTTTTACATACCCCTGGAAAATGTTCTGATCATATTCGTACCTGCGCATATCAGCCCATGCTTCTGGGGCGCCCCACACAAACAGCGAAATATATTTTTGTTGTAATATATCGCTCAATTGTAACGAGGCAGGGTCCTGGCGTACGCTCGCGCTGGTTAAATAGGCGGTTTTGGCAGATTCAGAAATATAGTTTTGAGTACCTGTTAAAGAACTGCCGATAGGAGGGTTGCTTACAAAGTCAAGTGCGCCCTTAATACCATTTATGTAGGCCGCATAAGCACCGGGCTTATCACCCTTTTTAAACAACGCCTCGGCCGCGAAAAACTGCACCTCGGCGTAAGTCATCAAAACACCCCGGGAATTATCATTAAATATATACTTTGCTGACGCTGTACCCGAGTTGGCTGTAGTAGCCCCGGCCATTGCCGGTATGGCAGTATTTGCATCAGCGGTATTAGGGTCGCCAAGGGGGGCTACAACACCACGATAAACACCATCCTTACTTGCCGCAAGCAATAGGGGCAAACGCGGGTCCATGGTTTTGTCCTGTGTTGGCAATCCCGCCAATATGCGGCCGTCAAGCAGCCTCACCATATAATCCGACTGGCGAAAGCTCGGAATGTTTCCGCGGGTGGGCCCCCAGAAATTTGCATCGCCCGATTGCGAACCGGTGCATTGTACGCTTGCATTATCGGCGTTGCTTACAAATGAGCTGTCAGCATATTTCTTTACAAGATCGGCATTAAAGGTGGCCTTATTGCTTTGGTGAAGCATATTCTGGGCGAGTATCGCATATACAAACTTTACCCATTTGGTCCTGTCGCCATAATACATATAATCTCCTTTTGCCAGGTCGGCAGAAGTGTTGCCATCGGTTTTTATAGCCAGATTTAAGTAATCAAGGGCTTTTTGGCAATCTTTAACAACCTCAGCATACACATAATCGGGGCTATCATAATTAAAGGTAAGCTTTGTAGGGTCAAACGCTTCTTTTACGATCATGTTATTATATTCATCGCCGCCATTTTGCCATCCCCACGCGCGCAACGCCCAACCAACGCCAATGTAATCGTATTTCTTTTTGGCCATGGCATCTTCCCACATCAGGTTTACATTTTGCCCAAGGCTAAAATAAACCGTACGCCACATCTCACCGCCCGAATCGCTGCCGGGCACGTAGCCTTCCTGGTCCCAAACGTTATTAGCGCTTGGCGAGCCCCATATTTGCGCATACTGGCCTATATATCGGCTGTCGTACCAGTTACCCCGGGCCATACCTGCCAGCATTGGTGGTAATAATGTACTTGCGTCAACATTGGTTGGTGCATTGGGGTTATTATTAATATCGGTGAATTTTTTACAACTGCTTGCAATGCTTATCGCAAGTAAAGCAGTAAACGTGTATATAATTTTTTTCATGGTTATCTGCTTATAATTTTACTCTTAAACCTAACGAAATAGTGCGCGGGGTTGCCACTGTTCCGTAATCAAAACCGGCCGAACCCGAACCCCTTGTGGACGAATTGTTACCATTAACATCCGGGTCTGCCCCCGAGTAATTGGTGAGCATGAACACATCTGTAGCCGTAACAAATATGCTCGCGCTTTTAAACACTTTTGATGGTGCAAGCACGCTTTGCGGTATGGCGTAATTCAGCGTTATGTCTCTCAAACGCAGCCAGTTGATATCGTGTTCCACAAAATCCGATTCCATGGCGGCCGAGTAATAGGTGTTTTGGTAATATGGTGTAACCTGTATGGTATTAACCGTTGGGTTGGCCGAATTTTCGTTGCCATCCTTTAATACACCGGGAATAATGCGCGGCTGCATCCTGTCGAGCGTACGGGCGCTCAAACCATAACGGGTAAGGAACAGTTCGTTAGCATTAAATACATCGCCGCCCTTGCGTATATCAAACAAGAAAGAAAGATTCAACGATTTGTAGGTAAACGAGTTACCAAACCCAACAGTAAAATCAGGCTGCCTGTCGCCTACGGTTACAAAGGTATTGTTTGATATGGGCAACCCGCTCGATGGATCGACCAATATCTGGCCTTTATCATTACGGGCATAAGTATAGGCCGCGATATTGGTTAAGCTGCTGCCGGGGAATATGCTGGCGCGGGCGTTGGCATACACCCAGGTATCAGAGTTATAGTACTCGGGCAAATCGCCAAGGTTTATCACCTTGCCCCGGTTAAGGGTAAAGTTTACAAAGGTGTTCCAGGTAAAGTTTGGAGTTTTAACCGGGATGCCTGTAAGCTGGGCCTCTATACCACGATTCTTTATTTCGCCGCCGTTCACAAATTCAAGGATATAGCCCGATCCGTAGCTTATGCGCGGGTCAAATATCTGGTCAGTCGCCCGATATTGGTAAAAGCTGATATCTGCGCCTAAACGGCCTTCAAAAAACTGCAGTTCTGCGCCAAAGTCAAGTTGGTAATCCTTTTCGGGCCGCAGGTTTGGGTTGTTACCTGTAACGTCGTAAGCGAAACCACCACCGGTGGTAGCCTGCTGTATAACACTTGATTTGATTTTGTAAGGCGCAAATGGATCTTTACCCACACCGGCATACGAAAACCTCAATTTACCATAGGATAGCACTTTGTTATCCTTTAAGGCAGGGAGCTCGGTAAAGATAAAACCTGCACCAAACGACGGGTAAAAATAGCTGGATTTTTGTGTACCTGCTAAACGCGACGAGTAATCTTGCCGGCCTGTTGCATTAATGGTCAACATCTCCTTATACACAATACCTAACCGGGCGATCTCTCCTATGCGGCGCGTCTCAAAAAAGTTGCTCGAGTTGCGCTGTGTAGTAGGGGTGGTGTTATTGATCGTATTAAAATCAGGCTGCAAAAATTTCTCGCCATAAAAACCATTGATCTGGTCGCGGTTATCGTATACCTCGGCACCTACGGCAAGCGTTGTTCTGAAATCGCCAAAGGTCTTTTTAAACGTGGCAAATAACGACCCATTGGTGAGCAGGTTGTTGTCGTTATAATTATCGATAATACCGCCCGTGGATATCCCGTTAGTTGCTGCAAAGCTGTTTAAGGGCGAATTTTGATACGAGGAACTGTACTGGCTTAACAGGTTATTGCCGTTTGTAGTATAAAAATCGATACCTACAAGGGCGCGTAAGTTTAGCCAGCTTGCCGCATCGAACGATAGGTCGACATTGCCAAGCATACGGTTTGTTTTGTCGCGGCTGATGTTTTTATGAGCATCCCACAAAGGGTTATCAAAATCGACCGAAGCATCGGTTGTTACATTTTTTATACTGGGCGGCAATAAGGTACGCCTGCTGCCATCAGGGTTTAGATAGTTGCGCACATCATCGTTTGTAGGCCACGCCAGCGCATTAATGTATGTACCGGAGTTACCCTTATTTAACTTGCGGTTATCTATATTGAAATAGTTGAAGCTTGCACTACTGGATAACTTTGAGCTTAATTTAGCCGAACCTGCAAGGCGCAGCGATATCTTATCATTATAAGCTACCGGCAGCACACCGCCGGTATGCCTGTATTCGGTAGATATGCGGTAGGTGGCTGTTTCGTTGCCACCCTCAAGCGCCAGGTCGTGCTGTTGGGTAAAACCCGTTTGGAAGATATTCCTGACGTTATCATAAGTTTGTGTGCCCGGCGCGTAGGCAGGGCCAAAGGCTGTCCTTACCAACGGGTCAAGGTTACCTGATGAACCCGGGCCAAAGGTATTTTGCACCTCGGGGAAACGGTAAGCCTTAGCAAAGCTAAAATTGTTATCGTAAGTAAGCGCGCCATTGCCGCTCCGGCCTTTTTTAGTGGTGATGATGATGGCGCCGCCAGCCGCGTCAGAGCCATAAACGGCGGCCGCATCGGCACCTTTAAGTACGGTGATGTTCTCAATATCGTCCGAGTTGATATCAGCTATGCGGTTGGTAAAATCCTGCCGGCGGTTGTCGCCGTTTGATGCCAGCGAGCTTTGGCTCAGGGCGTCGTTATTAACACGGATACCATCAACCACAAACAAAGGCTGGTTGCTGGCGCCTATAGAAGTTATCCCGCGCAGCACAATCGAAGCCGAAGCGCCCGGTTGCCCGCTGGTACTGGTGATATTAGCCCCCGCCACACGCCCCTGTAAGGCCGTTACAAAGTTTTCGCGCTGGGTGGCCTGCACTGCCGAGCCTTTTATTACCTGTACAGAGGATGTAAGGTCACGCTTTTCCTGCCTTACACCAAAGCCGGTGGTTATGGTAACTTCCTGCAGACTTTTTAAATCGGGCTGTAATACTACGTTAATAACACTTTCGGAACCCACGGTACGTTCGGCCGGACTGTTGCCTATAAAAGAATAAACCAGTACCTGACCGGGTGCAGCGTTAATAGAATAACGGCCATTAACATCGGTGCTTACCGCTGTGGTGGTGCCTTTGATCTTTACTGTTACACCCGGCATTGAGAGGTTGTCTGCGCTTGAGGTGACTGTTCCGGTTATTGTTTTGCTTTGTGCCATTACCTGCAAAGCACAACAATTAACCAACAGAAGAAAGAGGAGTAGATGTTTCTTCATAAAGGAGTTTTTAAAAAGTAAGTAGATAAAAAAATGAATGTCAGGAAATATTTATTAATTATCAAATAAATATTGGGCGATTATATTTAACCATGTGAGATTAAGCCTCCCTTTAAATTAATTGTATTTACTTTGTTACTTTATAGTAAAAAGATAGACTTTGTGGGGAAAAATAAATGTAAATGCCTTATCGGGTTAACCGAATGGGGCCGACCTGTGTAAGCAAAGCAACATAATTATATACACTCCCGTATGCAAAACAGATAAGAGTAGTAAGTTTGTTATGGTTAAATAATACAGTAATGCCTTTTTTATCACGCATATCACTTCCCCCGCTTAATGAGGGTTTTTTGCAGCATATTTCGAGCCTTAATAATGGTTTACAACTTGAACTAAAAAACAACGTAACATTTTTTGTAGGCGAGAACGGTTCGGGCAAGTCTACATTACTTGAAGGGATAGCAGAGCAATGCGGATTTAGCCTTAGAGGGGGTAACCGCAACCATAACTTGAACGCCGGGCACCGGTTTGAAGGTTATGAATCGGCATTAGCTTCCAGTCTGCAATTGTCATGGACACCACGCCGGATAACAGAGGGCTTTTTTATGAGGGCCGAAAGCTTTTTTAATTTTGCTTCATACATCGATGAGTTGGCCCGCAGCGACCGCAGGATATTGAATGCTTACGGCGGCCGGTCGTTGCACGAACAGTCGCACGGCGAATCATTTTTAGCCTTATTTAATAACCAGTTCGAATCAGGAATCTATATCCTTGATGAGCCGGAAGCGGCACTTTCACCCGCCAGGATACTCGCCTTTATATCTGTTATAAACCAGCTTGATAAAAGCGGCAGGGCCCAATTTCTGATAGCAACCCATTCGCCGATGCTTATTTGCTATCCCGGTGCCACCATTTATCAGTTCGACGAAAGCGGCGTGCGCGAGACTACTTACCAGGACACCGAACATTTTTATCTTACCAAATCATTTTTAGACAGCCCGGCATCATACCTTCGCCATTTGATAGGTGAGTAGGTGTATTTTTTAAACGATCATCTCATACAGTCGCTCGGCTCCAGCCGAGTGACCATTATTATAAGGCCTCCGGCCGCATGGTTATAATTACGGCGGCAAGATGCCGGTCTTGCAGATCTTCTTTTGTTACCATGGAGCTGATTATTTTTTAAACTCCCCAAAATGCCAAAGGATGCCTGAGGGGTCGTGCACAAAGCATTCTTTACCCCAGGGCTCGGTTCTTACGGGGGTAAGGCGCACGTTGTATTTCTGTGTAAGATCAAGCGCTACCAATTCCTGCCAAAACCGGTTCACATCATCCACCTCCATAAAAAGCATAGTGTTATCTATCCAGTCTTTAACGTATGCATTCTGCAGGTAAAAACTTAACGCGCCGCTTTTAAATACGCACATATCGGGCGATAATACGGTTTCTTCAAAGCCCAGGTCGCGGTAAAAGCCGCGCGATACTTCGTAGTCTTTAGCGCCTATAAACGGACGCAGGGATATGCCTTTATGTTCCATCATTTGTTATTCACCTTGTCGCAGCCTTTTAATCTTTTCAAGTTCTAAAACATCAACCTGGTCTTTAGGCCGATTCACGGCTTTTTTATTAATTATTAATTGATTTATATGCAGGAAAGGGACAATTATGCCATCCAGGTCGGCAACGGATGCTAAATTGAGGCACTCATTAAAGCTAAGGTTTTCCAGTCCCTTCATATCAGTCATGATATCCAATTCTATCATTTGCCCTACATAAAAGCTTGTCCATCCGGCTACAAATTGCATTGTTTCAACTGAAGGAAAATCACCGTAACCCAATTCAATAAAACTTTTGCGCAAATTTTTCCGGTTGGTGTCTGTATCCTCAAGCCACATATCTATATCATCAGTATTACGGTTAAAGCCATGAAAACGGGTTGCAAAGCCACCTACCATTATATATCTTACATCGTTATAGTTAAGAGTGCGCCAAAAATTCAGCAACTCATCATCTAAAATATCCATAAATTACTTATGACGGATAACAGCTTTTTTTAATATCAAATTTGTACGTAGCATTTTAGTGAAAAGCTGTAATTTTTCCATATCGGGTCTGTTCATATCTCTCCTTAACCTTTCAGTTTCATTAACATATATCAGATCACCAGGTTCCTGTAAGCCTTTTTTTTCGTTTTTCATGAATACTAATATACAAATTATAAAGTGCCATAATGCAATAACACCATAAAGGCGGGTAGCGGTTTGGTGCATTAATCTGCTTTTTTGCATCCTACACTATCCTTATGCTTTCATCCTCTATCAAAGCCTCGCCGCGGTAACGCCTGATGAGCTGCGCGGTTGCTACCACATCTTTTTGGCAATAGGTGCAAATGCGCTCTAAAGCATTTTCAACCCAGTAAACATAGCCAACCTGGCTGCCATCAATATCATCTTTTGGGGTAGGGATGTTAAATATAGCGGTAAGCAGGCTTAACGAGGTATAGTTCTTATAATCGCCGAACTTCCATAGCTCCATAGTGTCCAGGTGGGGTATTTCCCATGGCTTTCTGCCCTGTATTTGTAAATGAGGCGGAAAAGTTACACCATTGATCAGCATGCGGCGGCAAATGTAAGGGAGGTCGAACTCCTTGCCGTTATGCGCGCAAAGAATGAGACTTAGCGGCTGGCTGCACAGCATCTTGCTAAAATCTGCCAGCAGTTCCCTTTCATCGTGCCCGGCAAATGATTTTACCCGGAGGCCCGGCCGGTTGCCGCCGCTGTTGGTAAATATCCCCACTGATATACAAACGATCTTGCCAAACTCGGCCCAGATACCCGCGCGGTCGTAAAATTCTTTAGGTGTGTCGTCTTTGCGCTGGTATTGTGTTTTATGCGCCCAATGCTCCTGCAACGCATCAGGCATATCGTCGTAATTACTGTATTGGGGTACGGTCTCAATATCCAGTACCATCAGGTTGCTCAGGTCGTATTGTTCAAGCATGGTACTAAGTTATTTATTCTTATCCAGCACCTCAAAATTTATTTGCAGAGTATTGCCGCCGGCATCAACCAGCGTCAGCTTATGTTTCCCGGGCGACGGGTTTAGGGCCATTTGGTGATAGGTGCCGCTTTCGCCAATGTATTTATCATCCAGGTGCCAGTAGATCTTCGTACCACTTTGCCTGTGCGCGGCATTACAGATCAGCCTGCCGCGCTTGCCATCGGCTTCCAGCGGTACGTAAACCTTGGCGCCGTCCTTTGGATAGATGAGCTCCATTGGGTTGGTTTCGGCCTGTTCGCAGCCCGGCGCATAGGCCGGCAGTGCGTGGTACTGGTAATTCTTGGTTTTGTAATAATACTCCATTGATGGGGGCAGCACAAACCAGCTTTTGTTAACGATATTATCCGGCAGGGTACAATTGCCCGTTACCTGGTACTTTTGGTCGGCAGAAAGGTGCACCAGCCTGTGCCACGGACAAACAGGTGCCTTTAGCCCACTTTTGGGTACCTGTTGCTCAATTACATCATTACAGTATTGCCCGGCGCGGTACCCGCTTTCGCGACATACGTTTATCTTAACCATTTCGCCGGTTGGTTCTTCAAACCAATCGCGCGCTGCTGGCAGCAGCCTAAAGATGTCAAACAAAACAGGCGCGGCGGTATGTATGCCGGTTAAGCCAGGCCTGCCTTCGCCGTCGGTATTGCCTACCCAAACGCCCACCACATATTTGGGCGTAATGCCAATGGCCCACCCATCCCTAAAGCCAAAGCTGGTACCCGTTTTCCACGCGATGCGTTGAGTAGAGCTGAACTGCTGCCAAAGCATTTCTTCCCCGGGGCGCATTACATCTTCCATGGCCTGCAGGGTATAGTAAATAGAAGCTGCATCAAGCAATCCGCTTCTCTCA
Source organism: Mucilaginibacter sp. 14171R-50 (assembly GCF_010093045.1). Taxonomy (NCBI): domain Bacteria; kingdom Pseudomonadati; phylum Bacteroidota; class Sphingobacteriia; order Sphingobacteriales; family Sphingobacteriaceae; genus Mucilaginibacter; species Mucilaginibacter sp. 14171R-50. The sequence goes on from NZ_CP048115.1 coordinate 3,628,805, forward strand.
AACGCCGGTTTCTGACGGGGTGATAACGAATATACAGGGGTGTGGTAATCAGCCGGATCATACTTGCCACCATTGTTATTGTAATGGTTAAGTACCCTTGCCATATCGGCGTAAGCGCCTGTAAGTTCCCAAAGGGTATTTTCGCCACCACCCAATATCAGCGAGAGGCCGTAATGATCAGCAGGTTGGTTTAAAGTGCTAATGCCTATTTTTTTTAGCTTATCGTAAAAACGCTCGTACTTATATTGCTGAAGCATTTTTACCGCCGGGATATTCAACGATCGAGACAGGGCGTTTGATGCAGGTACTGCACCATCGTACCCCAAATCAAAGTTTTCGGGGTGATAGCCGGCTATTTGGGTAGGTACGTCAGCTATCAGGCTGTTGGGCAGTATCAGCCCATCGTGCAGCATACTGGCGTAAAGCAGGGGCTTTAGCGTACTGCCCGGGCTTCGCGGTGCATTTACCACGTCAACATCGCTTTCCATTTCGGGGTCTTCGCGGTGGGTTATATTGCCAACATACGCCAGGGCGGCGCCGCTTTCTACGTCTAAAACAACCGCTGCAATATTGTTAATATCGTTGGCTTTTAAAACCTGATGATGTTTTTCGACTATATCGCTAACCTGATCCTGCAACGTAGTTTTTAAGGTGGTTTTTAAGCGGGTAAAAGTCTGCCTGTTGTTTTTAAAATCTCCTTTAAGGCGTTGCAGCAGGTGTGGGGCAACCTGCGGCAGCGACACGGGTTTATCGGGTACAGGTTCCAGTTTTGCAAGCACCATTGTGGTGCTGTCGATAACGCCTTGTTTATTCAGTTTTTCCAGCAATAAATTCCGTTTTTTTAATAAAATTTCACGGTTTTTCCCGGGATGCACCAACGATGGCGAGTTGGGCAGCACGGCCAGCGCAGCCATTTCACCCCACGATAATTTATTGGGTTCGCGCCCAAAGTAGCGCCATGCCGCCGCGTCTAAACCAATAACATTACTGCCAAATGGGGCGTTGCTGGCATACAGGGCCATTATTTGGTTTTTACTGTAGCCCAGTTCCAGCCGCAGCGCCATAAATATTTCGCCTATTTTATTCCATACGGTACGGTTGTGACGGGTGGCGAGGCGTATAACCTGCATAGTAATGGTACTGCCGCCACTGGTTACCCGTTTGGCCTTAATATTTTGCCTTATGGCCCGGCCAAACGCCAGTGGATCGAAACCCCAATGACTCTCAAAACGCTTGTCTTCAAAAGCTATGATACATTTTTTAAACTTTTCGGGCACCTCAGCATTATGAGGAAAGCGCCATTGCCCATCGGCAGCTATCGATGCACCTAATAGCCGACCGTCATCATCGTCGATAACAAAGGATGTAGGGCTGCTGAATAAAGGCCTGGGCAAACAAAGGGCAAACCACAGCCCGAAAGCAAACAATATAGCCAGTAATATCACTACTTTTGGCTTTTTCAGGTTTTGCTTTATCCAGGATAGCATTAATTTGGCATTTTATAATCCATGATGAAAATAGGTAAATTATCAATAATTATCCCGGCTTTTAACGAGGGTAGTACCATACACCTCATTCTGAATAAGATAAAAGCCGTTGCGCTGATGGATAATATCCAAAAGGAAATTATAATTATTGACGATTGCTCTACCGATGAGACCGAAAAAGCCGTTGCTGATTATCAAGCCGCCAACCCCGAACTTGACATTAAATACTTTAGGCACATCAGGAATGGTGGTAAAGGAGCAGCGTTGCACACTGGTATAGCCCAGGCTACCGGTGAATACCTGATTATTCAGGACGCCGACCTGGAGTATGATCCCGCGGAATATAACGATCTGCTGAAACCTGTTTGTGCCGGCTTTGCCGATGTAGTTTACGGTTCCAGGTTTATGGGCAGCAATCCGCACCGGATATTGTTTTTTTGGCACACCATTGGCAATCGCTGGCTAACTTTTCTTAGTAATATGATCAGTAACCTTAACCTTACCGATATGGAAACTTGTTATAAGTTGTTTGATACCAAGCTTTTGCAATCCATCAAATTAAAAGAAAAACGCTTTGGATTTGAGCCTGAGGTAACGATGAAAATAGCGCGCATCCCACGTATCCGCATTTACGAAGTAGGGATCTCTTATTATGGCCGCACTTATGAGGATGGTAAAAAAATAGGCTGGAAAGATGGCGTACGCGCTATATACTGCATCGTTAAATATGGTTTATTTAGCACCAAGTAATGGCTGATATTTTTAAATTTAAACAGTTTGAGGTTGACCAGGAGGGCTGCGCTATGAAGGTGAATACCGATGCTGTGCTGCTGGGCGCTTTGGCTGCAGCAAACAATCCCCAAAGTATTGTAGATGTGGGCACCGGAACAGGCGTAATTGCCCTGATGCTGGCCCAGCGTTTTGCCGTGGCAAATATTACCGCCATTGAAATTGATGAGCACGCGGCAGAAACCGCTGCACGAAATTTTGAAAATTCAGCTTTTGCAGACAGACTGAATATCATAAAAGGCGATTTTATAGAAGTTGGGCATCCTGAAAAATATGATCTCATCCTATCCAATCCGCCGTTCTTCCTGGATTCGCTTACCTCTGCAAATCAAAAGAAGAACCTGGCGAGGCATACGGATAGCTTATTTTTTGATCGATTGGTGAAGTATGCTGCCGAACATCTAACCGATACAGGCACCTGCCAGTTGATCATACCTTTACCGACCGCCGCTGTTATCGTGGACCTGTTCCCAAAATATCAGTTATACCTGCAAAAAGTTATAGCTGTAAAATCATTTGCTGATAGCGAACCCCACCGGGTAATATTGACGTTTGGCAAAGAGCAAAAAGGCATTGCTGAAGACGAGTTTGTAATTTATGATGCGCCCAAAGTTTACTCTACAGATTATCAATTGGCCCTTGGAGACTTTTTAACGATATTTTGAGAAATTCTAAATTTCAAAGCTCTAAATCCTGAAATTAAAAGTCGAAAACACAAGGAACATCTAAAATGGTAAATCTAAATTCTAAAATTGTATGGTTCGTATAGGCCTGATATCAGATACCCACGGTTTTTTGGACGACGCCGTTTTTAAGCATTTTGAGAACTGCGACGAGATATGGCATGCCGGTGATTTTGGAAATATTGAGCTGGCCGACAAGTTAGCCGCCTTTAAACCGCTAAAAGGAGTATACGGCAATATCGACGGCACGGACGTGCGAAAAGTTTACCCCGAACACCTGCGTTTTATGTGCGAAAAGGTGGATGTTTGGATGACGCACATCGGCGGGTATCCGGATAGGTACGCGCCAAACGTAAAGCGTGAAATATACACTAAGACTCCTGGTTTATTTATAAGCGGCCACTCGCATATTTTGAAAGTTATTTACGATAAAAAAATAAATTGTTTGCATTTAAACCCCGGAGCAGCCGGGAAACAGGGCTGGCACAAGGTGCGAACTTTGATAAGGTTTTCTATTACTGACGAAAAAATTCATACCTTAGACGTTATTGAACTGCATAAATAATATGTAGTTTTTACACTAAGCCCATGAAAGCAGTAAAAACATTAGGACAATTTATTATCGAAAAACAGGCCGATTTTCCGTACGCCAAAGGCGAGCTATCGCGACTATTGCGCGACATAGGTATTGCCGCCAAAATCGTGAACCGTGAGGTGAACAAAGCCGGCCTCGCTGATATTTTAGGCGATAATGGTACAACAAACATACAGGGCGAAGGTCAGAAGAAACTGGATGTATATGCTAACGAGCAGTTTATCTCGGCGCTGCAATATGGAGGTGAGTGTTGTATGGTAGCATCCGAAGAAAATGACGAATGCATCCATATCGAATCGGAGATATCGAAGAACGCTAAATACGTGGTGGCTATCGACCCATTGGACGGCTCGTCAAATATTGATGTGAATGTTGGTGTGGGTACCATCTTTTCTATTTATCGCCGTATCTCGGCCGGTGGCAAGGCGGGGCTGCCAGACGTGCTTCAGCGCGGTACCGAACAGGTAGCTGCAGGATACGTGATCTACGGCTCATCAACCATGCTGGTTTACACTACAGGCAAAGGTGTTAATGGCTTTACGCTGGACCCATCTATAGGCGAATTTTGCTTGTCGCACCCTAATATGCGTATCCCGGATGATGGGGTTATTTATTCCATCAATGAAGGTTATTATTCGCATTTTCCGGACGGGGTGAAAAAATACATCAAATATTGCCAGGTAGAAGACGATAAAACCAAACGGCCCTATACATCGCGCTATATAGGCTCGATGGTGGCCGACTTGCATCGTAACATGATCAAAGGGGGGATATTTATTTACCCGTTAACGGCGGCCGCGCCTAATGGTAAGCTGCGCCTGGTTTACGAGTGTAACCCTATGGCATTTATTATAGAACAGGCAGGAGGGAAGGCCAGTAACGGCTATAACCGCATACTGGAATTGGATGTAACCGAGTTGCACCAGCGATCGGCGATATTTATCGGCTCCAAAAATATGGTTGGCAAGGCCGAAGAAATGATGGCCTGCTTTTCGCCGCAGCTGATAAAACGGAATTTCGAGGGTGAAGTGTGTTTGCAATAGATAGTTAATAGTTGACCAGATCACGGTAACTGAGACGCGTCACTACTAAGAATAGAAATACACCCTAAGTGTTCACGTTCACACCACATGAACACCGTGAACACTATGAACATGTTGATAATCAGATATTTTACTTTTTGTGTACTGACACGATAGTGCCACCAAAAGTTTAGCGGAAATTTGTAACCATGTACAATTTTTAAGCGTAGGGCCGCTTACAACAAACCCGCTTTAGCTGATTCCATTTCGAAAACAGAGTCTATTAAAAGATCCTTTTGTTTGCCGGCAGCTACTGCAAGCTGGTCGCAGCGCTCATTTTCGGGATGCCCGTTATGGCCGCGTACCCAAACAAATTTAATGTGATGTAATTTGGCAATAGTAAGATAGCGCAGCCAAAGGTCCTTGTTCTTCTTATCTTTAAAACCCTTGGCAACCCAGCCATGTACCCAGCGTTTTTCAATCGCATCGATAACATATTTGGAGTCGGAGTAAATGGTGACGTTTTGGTTAGGCGCTTTGATGGCTTCCAGGCCGGTGATAACGGCCAGCAATTCCATACGGTTATTGGTGGTTTTACGATATCCTGCCGAAAGCTCTTTATAGTGCTGTCCCGAACGCAATATTACTCCATAACCGCCCGGCCCCGGGTTTCCGCTTGATGCACCGTCTGTATAAATTTCTATCATAAGCCCCTTAACCCCCTGAAGGGGGAACAAAAGTAAATAAATAGTTAAACATAGGGCTAATCTTTTAAAAAGCTCCCCCTTTAGGGGGTTGGGGGGCTTACTTTCTTCACCTTCAACCTTAAGGAGTTTCCAATCACAATCACATCCGAGAATGCCATAGCAAGGGCGCCTATCATCGGGTTCAGGAAACCCAGTGCAGCTACGGGTATGGCTATGATATTATAGGCAAAAGCCCAAAACAGGTTTTGTTTGATGGTAAGCAAGGTGTGCCGGCTTATTTGCAGAAAGGTTACTACCGATTGCAGATCGGTGTTAAGCAATATCACCTTAGCCGATTGTATGGCAATTTGGCTGGCATCGTTCATAGATACGCCCACATCTGCCTGGGTAAGGGCAGGGGCATCGTTTATACCGTCGCCTATCATTATGGTTTTGCCTTTTTTGCGGTACATATCAACCACTTTCAGCTTATCATCAGGCAGCATCTCGGCATGTACCTCTTTAATGCCCAAAGTTGCTGCAAGTATTGAACAGCGCAACGTTTTATCACCACTTACCAGCACCGGGGTAATACCTGATTTCTTTAATTGGGATATCAAATTTATTGCATTAGGCTTTATGGTATCATCAACACCTATTTGCGCCATCCGTACCTGGTTGCGGTACAGGGTGAGGTTAAAATGATCGGGGGTTTTATGTTTGGCCGTACCTAAAAAATAGTTGTTGCCATCTATATCTTCGGCGCGCATGCCCAGGCCTTTTTCCTCGGTAGCGCTGCGCAATATTATTTTTTGCTGAGGCTGCGCCTGCAAGCCGCTCACCAACGATCTGGCGATAGGATGGTTAGAGCGTTCCTCAATGGCGGTGATCACGCCGCGGATCTGTTCCATGGTAAAACCTTCTTCGGGCTTTATTTCGGTGATGCTGAATTTACCGGTAGTTAACGTACCCGTTTTGTCAAACAATACATACTTAGTATTGGCAACTGCTTCAATCGTATCGCCGCCCTTTATCAGTATCCCGTTTTTAGCGGCCCTACCCAAGCCAACCATTACGGCCGTAGGCGTAGCCAAACCCATTGCACACGGGCACGAGATCACCATAACGGCAATAGCATTCATAATAGAATTTTGCATGCCTGCATCTGTTGCAAAATAAGTTATCAGAAACGTAAGCAGGGCTATTACAATTACCACCGGCACAAATATCGCCGCCACCTTATCGCCCAGCTTTTGAACGGGGGGCTTGGCGGCCTGGGCTTTTTTCATCAGGTCGATGATCTGCGAAAGCGTACTGTTTGAACCAACTTTTGTAGCCATTATACGGATATTGCCTTGCTGCACAATAGTGCCTCCAATAACCTTATCATACTTTCCTTTAATTACCGGGATGCTTTCACCGGTTATCATGGCTTCGTTCACCAGCGCATCGCCCGATAGTATTTCGCCGTCCACGGGCACCTGGTCGCCTTCGTTAACCAAAAGGGTATCGCCGGATAACACCTCTTTGGCGCCAATCACTTCAATGCTGCCGTTAACAACCCGGTTAGCCATTACCTGCTGAAACTTCATCAGGTCCTTTACCGCCGAAGTAGTTTGGTTTACCGACCGCTTTTCAAGCACGTTGCCAAGTAATACCAGGGTAATGATGGTTGCGCAGGTTTCGTAAAAAAGGTAATGCCCGCCGAGATTTTGAATACTGCCCACCAGACTATATATAAAGGCCGATGTTGAACCGATAAATATCAGTACATCCATATTAGGAACACCGTTTTTTAACGAGCTATAGGCACTTTTACCAAAATGCAGGCAGCCCACAATAAACACGGGCAGGCATAGTATTAATTGTACAATATGGTTATGCAGAAAGTGCCATGGCAAAACCATGTGTAGCAATAAGGGGGCGGTAAATATGGCGCAGAAGATGAATTTATTCTCTACCTTGTCATAAAATGGTGTTGCCTGTGCATTTTCTTCGTCAACAACCTTAAATCCGAGGCCTTCAATATCTTTGATGATCTGGGGCAGAATAGACTGGTCGGGAGTGCTGAATTTCACCTCTTCGGAGGCGAAGCTAACCAACACATTGTGCAAGCCTTTCTTCTCCAATAACTTATGGATACTCATTGCACAGTTGTTGCAATGCATCCCGGTAACATTCAACTCCACTAATTGCTCTGCCATAATTACAAAATTAACCGGTAGGCGGTTTAAACGGGTAAGCTTAGTGTAATTTTAAAAAATGCTTTGCAAATTGGCGTAAGATTTCTATTTTTGCAACCTCCCAACACGGTAGATGTAGCTCAGTTGGTTAGAGCATCGGTTTGTGGTACCGAGGGTCGTGGGTTCGAGCCCCATCATTTACCCGCAACGCCTCTCATGCAAATGAGGGGCGTTTTTTATTTAATATATCTTTACGGCGTTTAATAATTGTTGGCGCTTTGTCAAAATCTTCGACACTTAAATAATTAACCGCCCGGTCGGTTAACTTTGCCCGCCATCGAAAAAGAACTTTCATGAGTACAAACAACGGGTTACCTGCAAATACCGTATCCCACACACAAATTAATGATGGCAACCGTAGGCGGGCAACCTTACTGGCGTTCGCGCTGGTGCCGCTATCGGGCTTGGCAACAGACGTTTACATCCCGTCCTTCCCGGGTATGGCCAGCGCTTTTCATACCAACTCGGCAGGGATACAATATACCATCATCTGTTTTTTGTTGAGCTATGGCATTTCGCAATTATTTGTTGGCTCTATTGTAGACAGCTTTGGCCGTTATCGGATAAACCTGGCTGCCCTGCTGGTATTTGCCTTAAGCAATGCAGTTATTATATTCACTACCAATATTCATCTGGTGTATGTGATGCGCGTGTTGCAGGGCACAGCAACTGCTTTTATCATAGTAGGCAAAAGGGCTTTTTTTGTTGATGTGTACACTGGCGAAAAGCAACGGCATTACACCAGCATGTTATCTATCATTTGGGCTACGGCGCCTATACTGGCACCTTTTTTTGGCGGCTACATTCAAAAAAGTTTTGGCTGGCAATACAATTTTGTGGTATTGGGGGTGTATGGCATGGTGATGTTTTTATTGGAGTTCTTTTTAAGCGGCGAATCGATAAAAATAAAACAGCCTTTTCACCTGCGGTCGATATTTAAGGTTTATCGCAACCTTGTATCGTCGGTGGATTTTAGTTTGGGCATAGTAATACTGGGTATCTGTTTCGCTATGGTTTTAATATTCACCATGTCGGCGCCTTTTATTGTCGAGCATAAGTTTCACCTGTCGTCGGTTACTACGGGTTATTGCGCGCTGCTTTCGGGCCTGTCGCTGTTTGTTGGTGGTATTGCAGGTAAAACTATCAAAAGCGGCAACTTGTTTAAAAGGCTTATGTGGGCAAATCTATGCCAATTGGTTGTAATAACACTGATGTACATTTTCGCAGCCGAAAAAAACGGGCTATTATTGCTGCTGCTGTTTGTAATTCCGACAACGGTTATTGGCGGCTGCATTTACAATATCTTTTTTACGTATTGTTTAACGCGTTTTCCGCTTAATGCCGGGGTTGCAAGCGGGTTAACCAGCGGAGGCGCATACCTGGTAACTTCTGTAATGGTATCGGGCTTGTTAAGCTTCATAACAATTACGGATCAATCGTCGCTGGCCATAGGTTACATCGTTTTAGGTTTGATGATAACCGGCCTTTTGGTTTTGATCAGGAAAAAACTGGCGTACTAACGGGGATGCCGGCTATGCTTCTTTCTTCCGCAATATCTTCTCCATTTTTTTGCCTTTTGCCAACTCGTCTATCAGTTTATCCAGGTATCTAACCTGCTTCGTTAACGGGTTTTCAATATCTTCTATGCGATATCCGCAAATCAAACCGGTAATGAGGCCGGCGTTTGGATTTAGCGTCGCCATTTGAAAAAATTGATGGAAGGTTACCTTTTTGTCGATCAATTCCCGTATCTTTGTATTACCGAAACCGGTCAGCCAGGTAATAACCTGCTGCAATTCTTCTTCGGTCCGGCCTTTCGCTTCCACCTTTTTTACGTACATTGGATATACTGAAGAAAAGGTCATGTTAGCGATTCTATCGTTGTGTTTATCGGTGGTGTTCATTTTATTTTAGGCGAGGGTTTCAAGTACCCAAATTAAATAAAATATCTTAAAACCGGTGGTTAAATAGGGATATTGGTCAGCCAATAGGGTAGTTGCCCCTTAATCTTTTATCATCGGTAACAATACGCTCTATCATTTGGCTATGCGACGGGCTATCATCTGACGCGTTCACATCTATCGCACCATAATTATTTAAGGCATCAGCGGCTTCCTGGGCTTCGCGGGCCGAAACCGCGTGAACGGTTACGATAGATCCACTGCGGCCCAGCGATGCGAAATGCTCCGCTTGTTTTTCGTCATCTATCAGGTGGTTGAAAAAGCCGCCCACGCGATCATGGTAGTCGGGCTGGTTGCCATGCGTATGTACATCAACCGTTTCATTTGTAAATCCGTTTCCTAAAAGATATAAGCTTACCTCTTCGGCAAGGTTAGCATCATCAAATATGCCTATCACTGTTATCATGTTACAATAATGAATTACGGGATAAATTGTTTTATAACAGATATATTGCTATTGAACGACAGCCATCTGCGGCACATACCCGGCGGTAAACATGTTTACAAAAGATCGCGGCGTTAATACCGATACCTCCCCGGCATCTGGGCAGGGTATAGGTTGATCATATCCTCCCGGCGACCACAAGTACAGTTGTTTGTTATTTACCAGGTAGGCATTACCTTGCAGAGATATAAACGTACCATTTGGTAATGTGTGCAAATCGTCGCTATAAGTAATTTTCGACCTGTCGGCAGCTATACGTTCCGCATGGATAATATCATCTATTTGTTTCAGGGGTGTTTTCATATCAAAACCGTATTGGGGGTTCCCTTTGAGCCAATAATTTTTAAAACACCTGTTATCCGCGTAACGGCATTCGGCGCAGGGGCGGTGGCCGGCCGAGAAGGCGGTGGCCTCGTCAAGAAAAAAAAGTTCTGTCCACCGGTCAGGCTGCATTATCTGGCGGTGGCGGCCTTGAAAGTTAAGTGCGCAGGTTATCCACGCCTTTAGCTTGTAAGGCCGCACAATTTGCTGCCGCCCATTGTGAACAACGCCACGGTTACCCAGCCAGGCGCCACGCGCCGGAGTTTTAATGATGGAGCCAAACGGATCTACCCGGTTTTGTAACATGGTTTTTGTTCTTTATACTGCAATATTTCAGGCCGCGCTTTCCTTTAAAGCGGCTTCCCAGCCAATAATGGCATTTTTCCGCGTCGCCCCCCAATGATACTGTCCAATTTCGCCTGTGGACCTGATCACCCGGTGACAGGGTATTAAAAAAGCCACCGGGTTGCTTGCCACTGCCGACCCAACCGCCCGTGAAGCATTTATACTGCCCGATTTAACGGCCAGCGCAGCATAGGTAGTAAGCCCGCCTGCCGGAACTTTCAGTAAGGCCTCCCATACTTTGATCTGGAAATCGGTGCCTTTCAGATGTAATTTGATCTCGTCAAGGTGCTGCCAGTCCTGATTAAAAATATACAAAGCGTTTTGCTGTACCATATCAACCAATTGGCTGTACTGCGCATTGGGAAAGTTTCGTTTCAACAGGTCAAAGGCGTTTTCTTCGCCGTCATCGGTAAAAGCCATATGGCAGATACCTTTATGGGTCGACGCGACGATAACCTTACCAAATGGCGTATCGGCAAACGAGTAATTGATGTTTAAGGCGGCGCCGCCATTCTTATATTCCCCGGGAGTCATACCCTCTACCTTCACAAAAAGATCGTAAAGCCTGCCGGTACCCGATAGGCCGGTGTGGTAAGCAGTATCAAGCAGGTTAGCACCGGTATGTTTTAATATTTGCTTGGCGTGCTCTATACTCAGGTACTGCAGAAACTGTTTGGGGGTTACGCCGGCCCAATCTTTAAACATGCGTTGGAAATGAAAGGGGCTAAGATGAACATGCCCGGCAACTTCTTCTAAACCGGGTTGCTTTTTATAGTTCTCTTTAAAATAGCTTATTGCCTGGGCTATACGGTTGTAATCTAATTCCTGTTGTGTTTTCATAAAATTCTAACTTTATACAACAAAATTACCCCGGCAGCCATAGCCCGGCAACCCGTTTATTGCTCAGTTTTCACTTTAGAACCACACTGGCAGAAGGGCGCCGGCGCTTGGATTACGGTTAGCCGGCCGCTTCATCGTCCTTTGGTTCCCAAAGTTCGATGATGTTCCCTTCAGGATCCAGCACATGCACGAATTTGCCGTAATCATATTCGGCGATCTCGTCAACAATGGTCACATTTTCCTTTTTGAGTTCCTCTACCAGGGCCACCAGATCCTCGACACGGTAATTGATCATAAACGGCTTTGCCGACGGGTTAAAGTATTCGGTATTCTGCGGAAAGGTACACCAGGAAGTAGACCCGCTTTTTGAGGGATCATCAGCATGTCGCCATTCAAAAGTGGTTCCATAGTCGCTGGTAGGCAATCCAAGGTTTTTTGAATACCATTCGTTCATGCCTTTCGGGTCATCGCATTTAAAAAAAACGCCGCCAAGGCCGGTTACTTTTTTCATAATTTCAACAGATTGTGATAGTAATCAAGTGTGATATAATTGTCTGCCTGCCGCTTTATTACGGCAGGTTTGATACTAAATGTTTATATACAATGCTACCGGCAATTTCAGGCAATTTTCACACATAAGCAAATCCTATATCCCGTATATAAGTAAAATATTTTAGTAAAAAACACCGCCTGTAGTTATCAAATATCCTTTAAAATAAAAAATAACAACTTGATATAATACTTCCCAAAGTTGTCGATATTAGTATATCAAACTTATAATCACGCAGTTAACTGCAAAAGAAGTTTACGTCACCTAAAACACATTATCATGACAACAAAATTCGGTTTTACATTAATGAGCATCCAGGAATTTGAAACCTGGATAGATGCCCGGCAGCTGGCGCGCACTGTTTTAACCATACAGGAACACCACACTTATAGCCCTGCCTACACCCAATTCAACGGCAGCAATCACTTCGCATTGCAACAGGGCATGAAAAATTACCACGTAAATGCAAATGGATGGAGCGATATCGGGCAGCACTTTACTACGTTCCCCGATGGCACTATCATGACCGGCCGTTCGCTTGAAAAGTCACCGGCGTGTGTAGTCGGTCAGAACGCTAACGCCATATGCATAGAAAACCTTGGGAATTTCGATTCGGGTAAAGATGCGATGACCCCGGCTCACCGCGATACTATCATTCGTATTACAGCAAAGCTTTGCAAACGTTTCCGCCTGCCTGTAAATACCAACAGCATTGTGTATCATCACTGGTTCGACCTCAGTACCGGCGAACGAAACAACGGCACAAAAAATAACAAAACATGCCCCGGAACCAGCTTTTTTGGCGGCAATAAGGTAGCCGACTGCGTCGCGAACTTTTTGCCCCTGGTAACACAAGCCGGTGCGCCGGCCGCACCCGTTATTTCGGCCAGCGCCGTGTTAAAGTATGTAAGCGTAACAGCATCGTCATTAAATATACGTACCAAACCCAATGCCTCAAGCCCCAAAGCTACAGACAGGGACGCAGCGGCATTGGGCGCTATATTACGGGTTTACAAAGAAACTAACGGCTGGTACAAAATATCGGGTAGCCAGGAGCATTGGGTACTGGGCAAATACACTACCGACGTTAAAAGGGCGACAGTAAAAGCCGACACGCTTAATGCGCGGAGCGGCCCGGGCACAACATTCCAGAAACTGGGTTCGTACACAAAAGGCCAGGAGCTGTTTATTGTAAAGGAACAGAATGGCTGGTGTAAGGTTAACATGGACGACCGGTGGGTAAGTAAGGATTATTTGGTATTTGCTTAACGAAAAAGCCATGAAAAGAATTATAGTTTGCAGTGATGGCACCTGGAACAAACCCGGCGATATTTACGAAGGTGAAATTGTGCGCACAAACGTGCAAAAGATTTTTGAAGCTATTTGTAACGAGGATGAAAATCACATTAAACAAATAAAGTTTTACGATCAGGGCGTCGGATCAAGCGGCACAAAGCTTAGCCGGATGATTGATGGTGCCACCGGCCGTGGTTTAGACGACAATATACTTGACGCTTATAAATTCATCATTTGGAATTATGAGATAGGGGACGAGATATTCTTGTTTGGTTTTAGCAGGGGGGCATATACGGTGCGCAGCCTTGCCGGGCTTATCAGAACGGCCGGCCTGGTTAAAAATAACAATCTGCGGCTGATACAGCAGGCTTACGACATGTATCGCGACCGCGGGGATAAGGCCAAACATCCCAATGGCGACATTGCGCGGGAATTCAGGGAAAAACATAGCCAGCCTGAAGTGCGCATTAAGTTTATTGGCGTATGGGATACCGTAGGTGCCCTGGGCGTTCCGGTGAAGCTATTTTATAACAGAAAACGATACGAGTTTCATGACACTACCTTAAGCAGTTATGTAGACTATGCATATCATGCGCTGGCCATTGATGAGCGCCGTAAAAATTTCATACCTACTTTATGGCAGCAAAGCAAAGGTGTGCAGGACAATGGCATCAAACAGGTGTTTGAGCAGCGCTGGTTTACCGGCGTGCACTCAAACATTGGCGGTGGTTATCCGGACGAAGGGTTAAGTGATATCGCTTTGCATTGGATGATTGCAAAAGCAAAAGGCGCGGGCTTGAGTTTTGAAGAGGGATATGTAGATGACGAAGTGCGGCCAAATAATAAGGGGCGTTTGTACAACTCAAACACGTTGCCTTTTTCAATATTAGGGCAGTTTGTGCGCACGCTGCTCAGTACGCCCCGCGCGGCCGAAAGTATTCATCCTTCGGTATTTGAGCGTATTGATGCAAATATTGGATACGTCCCGGTGAACCTTAAGAATGATATGCGTAATAGCGCGGCAACTTAAAACTGCGCGAATAACCACCTCAGCGATATATAACTTACATATAACACCGCGCTTAAAACTATTAACAACACAATAATGATGATGGCGATAACGCCATTACCGCTGCCGGTGTGTTTACCTTCCTGGTAATGCTCTTTCAACAATTTTATGTTACGAGTATTTGCCTTGATATAAAAATCAGAGATCTGCCCTAAAAGTGGAATAGCGCCCACTGCTGCATCAATACTGATGTTTATCGCCATAAGAATGAGGACTTTGCGGCTTACGCCGTTTTTGGCCATTACATAAAGTAGCGCTGCCGATACAATAAATCCCGATACATCACCTGCGAACGGGATAAAGTTGAGGATCGGGTCGAGCCCGAAACGGAAGTTAGTACCCGGCAAACAGAATTTATCGTCCATTACCGACGCTATACGCTCTACCCACTTTAGCTGCCCGGTTAACATAACCTGTTTCGATCTGTCCATGATAGTAAGGAATGAACAAGCCCCATTTTTGTTTTATATTCCCGTTATTAAAACAATGCTCAAGGTTGGGCCCGCAATTTCTTTTACCGTAAACTATATAAAAGTACTTTACAGGCACAGTTGTTGCATAGGTATCCTAAAGGCTGTTAAGCCTATTGTTTAACCAAAATACATCTGTTATGAAAACCCAAGATTCAAAGAATAACGTAACCGGACAAGGTTCGTCTACCGCCGACCGCGCATTCACGGATGCCAGGGAAGCACAAAAGCAAAAAGGTATCAGCAACGGGGGCGCGCAACGCTCAGATCAAACGTCCAGCCGGGACGGCGCACATAAACCGCAGCAAAAAAAATAATATCAATGTTGGTTAATGCCCTTAAAAAATAATAAGGGCATTTTTTTGCCGTTAAAATAACTTTACTTGTGTTCTGCTGGTAACGTCGTCCTTAGGCAACAGCAGGTTAGCGCCTTTAAATTGCACCGTTTTAAATGGTTGCCATCCGGCCATACCGCCAAAAGTTTCGCGCGTAACAATCTTCAATTCGTCTATCCAGAAAGGCTCTACCACACGTTTATGTCGAAAATGAGGCCATAAGGTGTTAAAATCACTCGCCGGTATGTTCCTTACTACAGTTATGTGAGGTATCAAACCCTTCTTTACTTCCAGATGCCTCTTGATCAAGGCAAACCACGTATCAACCGCCGGCGTAATCCGGATATGCGCGTAAATAGTGTATTGATCGTGTATATGCGTGAAATACTTAAATCCGTCTATATGGAGTAATACCGGAGGCATACTGTTGAGGCGGGCTTCAACCTTTGCAATCGTAGTGGAGGCGTAAAAAGGCTTTTGCCGCTCGGCATGCATAATAGAAATATGCGCCGGAGAACCCATGCTTTTATAACTACCGATATGCTTTACCGAAGCCATTTTATATTTGCCAATGAGCTCCTTGATGATTTGGGGCGGCGACAGCAGGAAAAGGTAATCGATGTAACTGTTCATATCGGTGAAAATCGGGTTACAAATTTTACTAATATTTTTAGCAATTCAAATTTTATTTTCATATTTGTGTATGGATGCTCAGCGGCATATTGTACATATCGATCTCGATTCGTTTTTCGTGTCCGTAGAGCGGAAATTCAACCCCTCGCTTATCGGCAAGGCTGTTATAATAGGCGGCTCTGCGGATAGGGGAGTAGTGGCCTCGTGCAGTTACGAAGCGCGTAAATATGGTGTGCATTCGGCTATGCCTACGCGGCAAGCGCTTAAGCTTTGTCCGCATGCTATTGTTATACACGGCACCCATGGGCGCTATTCCGAGGCGTCGCGCGAGGTTACGCAGATCATTCATAACATGGTGCCGTTGTATCAAAAATCATCAGTAGACGAATTTTATATCGACCTGACCGGTATGGAGCGATATCATGACCCGTACAGGCTGGCTACCGAACTTCGCCAAAAGGTGATCGCAGAAACCGGGCTCCCTATTTCTTTCGGAATGGCATCCGGCAAAACGGTAGCTAAGATGGCTACCAACCAGGCAAAACCCAATGGGCAGCTTTGGATACAACCCGGTAAAGAGAAAGCGTTTTTAGCTCCGCTCAACATCAGCAAAATACCCGGACTTGGCGAAAGTACCTGCCAAAAGCTATATAGGTATGGCATTGAGAAGATAGGCGACCTGCAGCGGGTTAACCTAAAGTTTTTAGAGGCGGTTTTCGGTAAGATGGGTTTATATATTTATAACAAGGCAAACGGTATTGACGATAGCGAGATCACTCCGCACAGCGATCGTAAATCTATTTCAACCGAACACACCTTCCATAATGATGTGAAAGACCTGCGCACACTTGAAAACATTTTGGTAAGCATGACCGAAGAACTGGCGGGCAAACTGCGGCGCGAGAACAAGGTGGCGTCGTGCCTGGCTATTAAGATACGTTACGCCAATTTTGAAACCCACACGCAGCAGCAAAAAATAGCACTAACGGCCGCCGAGCATATACTGATACCCGGCATAAAAAACCTGCTGAAAAGCGCATGGAACCAGCACCGGCCAATCCGACTGATAGGCGTAAGGCTAAGCCACCTGTGTACGGGCAGTTACCAGATAAACCTTTTTGAAGACAACGAGGAACGCATAAAGCTGTACCAGGCTATGGATAACATTAATTTTAGGTTTGGCGATAAAACTATTTGCCGCGCTGCCGGCATGGAGATTGGCGCGCGCTCCTTTAACCCGTTTTTAAAGGGGTAAGAGATTTCATCCCGTCATTGCGAGCGATAGCGTGGCAATCTTCGATAAGCTTGTTGCCGACTTTTCTATCGAGGATTGCTCCGTTCCTCGCAATGACGCGCGGAGGAACTACAGCGGCCTCTTCATCAAAATATCCGTTTGCTCATCGTTGCCTAATACAAAAGGATGGCTGCCAAATTGGGTAAAACCTTTACTTTTATAAAACTCGATAGCTTTTGTGTTATGCTCCCATACGCCCAGCCATACATATTTAAATTGCTTATCGGTAGCTGTTTGGATAGCAAAATTTAGCAGGTGTTTACCTATTTGCTGTCCCTGGTATTGCTGTAAAACATAAATACGCTCTACTTCTAACGCGTTGGGGTCTTGCAAGTCGGTTTGGGCGTTGGGGTAGTTAAGCTTTATATATCCGGCTATGGCATTGTCAACCACAGCGAAATAAAATTCCGAATCGGGGTTGTTCAGTTCCTCTTCAAAACGGCTTGTGGTAAATGCAGTCGACGCATACGCGTCCATATCTTCGCGGCTGTTACGGTGCAAAAAAGCGTCAAAAAATGTTTTGCGGCCAAGGGTAAGCAAAACCTCAATATCATCTATGGTTACCCTTTTTATTTCAACAGGAACAGGCATTATCAATCAAATTGGTCCTGAAGGCGCACCAGGCGGTCTATCATCAGGTTCAGTTTCTCCTCCTCATTCTTAAACATCCGGGGTTTGAGATAAAAAGTAGTGAACAGGAACCATATAATGATTGATGCGTATGTTACGCCCTTAAAAATCGCCGAGGCGTTTTGCAACACCTCAACAAAATATAGTGCAAGGCCCGCACTGATAAGCAGGGTGTAAATATAATAGAACCACCCGATAACCTTAGTGCGGTTTTTTTGGTACGCTTTAAGACTATCTAAATATTCTGATGGGTTAAGGGTGGCATCGCGCTTGCTTAGTATATGGTAATGCCTCACAATAAGGCTCAGGTACATCAGCATAGTTACCAATACTATTAAAATACCTACGGTCGTAATCCACGAGCTAAATGCGCCGAACAGCATAATAATAAAAGCGAACGCTATAATTACTATCATGGCCACAATGCTCCAATATATACGGCTTGTTAATCCGCGTATCCCTTTCTTCACCTGCTTAAGCACTTCATCCACTGAAAGCTTTTCCTGCTTTGGCTGCCCCTGCCAAACCGACATTAAATGATCAAAGTCTTTCATATTGATTGTATAACTCTGTCAATTTTTGTTTAATGCGATATATTTTCACCCGCAAATTCCCCTCTGATATACCCGATACTTCTGCAATTTCGGGGTAAGGCACTTCGTCAAGTACCAATGTTATGATAATTCTTTCTGATTCTTCCAGTTTTGATATGCATTTATACAGCAAAGCAACCTGCTCGTTCTTTTCTGAAAACTCCTCGCGTTTATTCTCAGCGATTGCCGGGGTAAGTTCGTCTTTGGCCTGTCGTTTTTCCGATCGTAAATAGGTTAGGCAGGTGTTTACCGCTATGCGATATATCCAGGTGGAAATAAGCGCCTGGTTACGAAACTTATGCAGGTTTTGCCAAACTTTTAAAAAAGTTTCCTGCAACAGGTCGTTGGCGGCGTCATCATCGCCGGTATAACCATAGCACAAATGGTAAATTTTCTTTGAATTGGCTTCGTAAATTTTGCGGAAAGCGTCTTCTCTGTCTGCCACCTAATAGTTATTTATAATTTGACAAATTAACGCCTTTAATGTTACAACGGGTAACTTTTTTTATTAAACCAGGGCAGTTTGCTATCCGCATCGTCCAGCAGGTTGTTATACTCCTGACTGTAATCAAATTGCAGATCTTCGTGCAGTTTGCCTATTGAGGCCCGCACTTTCTCTACCTGCCTTATCAATATAAGCCGTATGGGCTTGTGCGATGTCTGCCGTATTACATACTGCAAATAGTTTTGGCAAAAGTTTAAAAGCAGCTCTATCTCAGCGGTTTTGTTGCCAACAAATTTAGTGTATTTGGTAAGCATCTTTAATATTTTACGCAAACCCTTGGCTGTAAAATAGCTTTGCGAGGGCAACTGGCTGAACATAAATCCGGCTTCGGCTTTTACGCTTTCAATAAAATCCTGCTCGTTGTCCGATTCAAACATCAGGTAGGCCAACAACTCTTTATTCTCTTTTTTATATCGCACAAGCCTAAGGCATAATTCGGCCAGCTGCTCCGACGGCAAATGCTGTAATTCCTTTTTTATTTGCTGTAGGCTATAGGTAGTAATACTCATTGTTGTATAAATCGTTTATATCGGCCCTTTCAAATCTGCCATTGTAAGGCAAACATTTTAAGCCTTTTGTGGCCAAAAGGGTGGGGTAAGACTAATAGTTATAAAAATTTGTAGTTTTGCGGCACCAATTAAACACATGCAGAAGAGCAAACTTACCCTTTACATTTTTTTAGCGCTAATATTAGGCGTAATAGCCGGTTATATTTACAATGCTACAGTTATAAACAACATTAATACCAAAATTAACACCGCCGACGTAAATATAAAAACAATAGATGAGCAATTGTTTGCAAGTAAAGATACTACTACCGCAAGTTACAAATCATTAAAAGCAGAGCGAAACGACCAGGTAACCATCCGTAAGGCAAGCAGTACCACACGCGAGGATAAACTGGTTGGCTTTACTATACTCAGCGATATTTTTTTGAAACTGATAAAAATGATAGTAGCCCCGCTGGTATTTACAACACTTGTGGTAGGGGTTGCCAAGGTAGGCGATATAAAGGCGGTTGGCCGCATTGGCGGTAAAACGCTTCTTTGGTTTCTAAGCGCCACACTTGTATCGTTACTATTGGGTATGGTGCTGGTTAATTTTTTTAAACCGGGCGAAGCTATGCATTTACCACTGCCAGACAGCCATCTTTCTACCGGCATACAAAAAACTGCCCTATCGCTACGCGATTTTATAGGCCACGTTTTCCCAACAAGCTTTATCGAGGCCATGGCCACTAACGAAATATTGCAGATAGTTGTATTCTCGCTGTTTTTTGGTGTAGGCACGGCCGCAATTGGCGAAAAAGGCCATATTGTTATAAAAGCTATGGATGCCTTTGCCCATGTAATATTAAAAATAACCGGGTACGTAATGCAACTTGCGCCTTTGGCGGTATTTGGCGCTATTACCGCGGTGGTTGCCAAACAAGGCCTTGGCATATTATCAACCTATGCCATATTCATCGGCGAGTTTTATTTTTCGCTGGTGATACTTTGGCTGGTTATTATCCTGGCTGGGGTCGTAGTTATTAAAGGCCGTGCCTTTAAGCTGGTTGGCCGTATTAAAGATGCCATGCTGATAGCTTTCGGCACTTCTACAAGCGAGGCAGCTTATCCCAAGGTGCTGCTGGAGCTTGAGCGTTTTGGCTGCAACAATAAGATAGTGAGCTTTGTACTGCCGCTGGGGTATTCATTCAACCTGGACGGCTCTATGATGTATATGACCTTCGCATCGCTGTTTTTGGCGCAATCATATAATATCCACCTTTCGTTTGAGCACCAGTTATCCATGCTGCTTATTCTGATGCTTACCAGTAAGGGTATTGCAGGTGTACCGCGTGCATCGCTGGTAGTAATTGCCGGTACTATAGCCATGTTCAACATTCCTGAAGCCGGTTTGGCTCTGCTGATTGGTATAGATCCATTGCTGGATATGGGCCGCTCTGCAACCAACGTTTTGGGCAATGCCATGGCTACCGCAGTAGTTAGCAAATGGGAGGGAGAACTTGAACCCGGTAATGATTGATTGATTTCGGGAAGTGATAACTGGTGATTACTTTTGCAATCCAAAATTTGAATATGTAACGGTAACACTACCATCTTATTCTTTAATTCATTAAATCACAAATAATCATTCATGACTACGCAATCAAAAAAAATATTCCTGTTCGCAAGCATTATAGTGCCGTTTCTGTTGTATTGTATTTACTATTACGGCATGATACTTAAGAACGCCCCTTATAAGTTTTCGGAGTTCGAATCGATGCAGTTTGAATATGGCTATGGCGATACCCTGCTAAACAAATACGATTCTAAAACCGGCGACTACCAATATGTTAACAAGCGCGATTCGGTTATCAAAATGAAGCTAAGGCTCAGCAAGAACGAGTTGCTGTACCTGCATCGCAAGGCTGCCGACCTGGGCTTTTGGGATTTCCCGGCTAAAGAGCTCAACCCTTCGGTAAAAGGCAGGGTGCCACGTTTTGTTACCCAGTTCAACTATCAGCATAAAAGCAAAAAGGTTGTGTACGACGCCTCGTACGATGGCCCCGAAAAATTAGTTGACGCTAACCAGCGCCTGCTTAAAGAAATCCAGAAGGTGTTGAATGAAGCCGAAGCACGCCAAAGAAATAACAAATGAAAAACTACCTGGTAATATTTTTTATTGCTGTATCGTTTTCTGCTTCTGCACAGCAAATGTCTTATAGCGACTGGAAAATACAGGCTCAGCAGGACATACGTTTATTGCCTGAATACGGTCATAAACAGAAAAATAAAGATCAGATTGATGAAGATACCAAGCTGATAGCCGAATCGCTTAAGCAAGATGGTACAGCCCGCAAAGCATCTGAACATTTAATTCAACTGGGGTTTAAATATTTATACCAGGGCGACCTTAAAACCGCCATGTACAGGTTTAACCAGGCGTATTTATTAGATGCCCGAAATGAAAATATTTACTGGGGTTATGGCGCGATTTATAGCTATTTAGGCGACCCTGGCGCTTCTTTAGAACAATATAATAAAGGATTGGCCATTAACGCCAACAACACAAACCTGCTTACAGATAAGGGTACGATTTATTTAATGATGTACCAGCAAGAGGAAGGCAAAGACCATAAAAAACTCGATACTGCTATACAACTTCTCCAAAAGTCATATAGTGTCGATCCAAAAAACATGAATACTACTTTTAAGCTTTCGGTATGCAGTTTTTTAAACCGCGATTGCAGCAATGCCTGGAAATATTACAATGAGTGTAAGCAACTTGGAGGGCAGCCTATAACCGACGATTATACCGCGGCCTTAAAAAGCCAGTGCAATAATTAATTAACACATTGCTTTTGTTAAAAACTATCCATATATTTGCACCTCAAAATTTAAAACAATAATTAATTAACAATGTACGCAATAGTAAGTATAGCCGGACAGCAATTTAAAGTTGCAAAAGACCAGCAGATCTTTGTACACCGCTTACAGGGAGATGAAGGCGCTAGTATTGAATTTGACAATGTGTTGTTAGCAGAAAACGAAGGTAAATTCAAATTAGGCTCTGATTTGAATGGCGCTAAAGTATCAGCTAAGATCGTGTCGCATTTAAAAGGTGATAAAGTAATTATCTTTAAAAAGAAACGCAGAAAAGGTTACCAGAAAAGAAATGGTCACCGTCAGCAATTTACCAAGATCGAGATCACCGGTATAACATTATAATTAAATTTTAACCGACTCGATTTCATCAGGGTCACAAAAAGAAATTAAGAAATGGCACACAAAAAAGGGGCCGGTAGTTCAAGAAACGGCCGCGAATCACATAGCAAACGTTTAGGTATCAAAATTTTCGGTGGTCAGCCAGCTATTGCAGGTAACATCATTGTTCGCCAGCGTGGTACCAAACATAACCCGGGCCTTAACGTAGGTATCGGTAAAGATCATACCTTATTTGCATTAGCTGCAGGCCAGGTTATATTCAAAAAGAAAGCAGATAACCGTTCATACGTTTCTGTTATCCCTTTTGAAACCGCTCCGGTTGCAGAAGATGCAGCACCAAAAGCATCTGCTAAAGCCGAGGCTAAAGCGGTTGAAGCACCTGTTGCAGCGGCAGAAGTAGCTGAAGAAGCTCCTAAAGCTAAAAAAGCGGCAGCGCCAAAAGCAAAGAAAGAAGCAGCACCTGATGCTGAAGAAGTTCCTGCTGAATAATTAAAGCAGTAAGCTCAAAATATAAAAGCCCTTATCAAATGATAAGGGCTTTTTTGGTGGTTGATTTTCCTTCCCCATGTCATTGCGAGGAGCGATAGCGACGTGGCAATCCTCTACATGCATGTAGTCGACTTTTCAATTGAATATTGCCACGCTGCGCTCGCAATGACGGTTGGCTTTATGTTTTAGTAATAAAAATATCGATGGGTTTAAACCCATCGATATGAATAGTTATTATGCCAATATCTACTCCAATATCACCTTTTTGAAATACCAGCCATCGGCATCAATTACCGGGATGGTTTTACTTTCAATTGTAATTCCTTTTTTGGTTAAGGTCATCCGTTTAGTACCCGTATCAGTGGTTACATCTACCGGCAGGTCCATATCGATGTTTAGCAACATGATCAGGTATTTATCACGCGGCCTGGCCTTCACACTTACTTCCAGTTTATTGGTAGTACGTAAATACATATCAAACAATGGTTTAAGCGATTTTCCGTAAGCTTTGCTGAAGTATTGCTCTACATCATCAGTAACATTCTGATGGTCGTAAGTATAATTAGCATCAGTCACAAAACCTTTAATGGTAGGGAAGAAGAGTGTATCGCCCATAACATATTGCAGCGTATGCATAAAGAAACCCCCTTTGGTGTAGATATCGTTGTTATAGGCCGATTCTTCGTCAATATCCTTACCCAACACCAGCGGTTGTTTGTTCTGAATACCAAATGCCGTTTGTTTAAAATGGTTTATGTAGGCTTGCCTGCCTTCAAGATCAAGGTAGGGCAGGGCATCCGAATAAGTATCGATGCCTTCATGTATCCAATAATCGGCCCAATCGCGCGCTGTAACCTTGTTGCCCCACCATTCGTGGCCAAACTCGTGGAACATCAGCCAGTCGAAGTCCTCGCCGCCAACTTTGGTGTACCTGAACTTATTACCATAAGCTACCATGCTTTGGTGTTCCATACCCAGGTGGGGCGTTTCTACCATGCCCAGCTTTTCTTTAGCCCAGGGGTATTCGCCAAAGTATTTTTCTTTAGCATGTGCTGCTTTTATTACCATATCAATAAAATGCGGTGCTTTATCGGCATGGTATTTTAAAACATAAAACTGAACCGGAACTGTATTGCCCGCTACCGACTTATAGCTGCCTTTGGCAACGGTATAATTGCCGGCATTGAATACGATATTGTAATTATTGATACTGTATTTGGTTTGCCAGTGATATGTAGCAGTGTTACCCTTTTTGCTTACCCCTTTCAGCAGCCCCGGCCCGGCAACAACAAGGTTTTTCGGAACTGTTATCAACATTATCAGCGCCTTCATTAGGCTCATCGCTGGGATGGTCTTTACAGGGGTAAAATATTTTGCCGCCTGTGCCTTCGGCGGTTACGGCCAGCCATTGATGGCCGGTTGAATCCTGTGTCCAGGTGAAGCCATCGTCCCAGGGCGGATTTTTGGCAATGCGCGGCCGGCCGGCGTAAACAACCTTTATGCTTGCTTTACCGGCAGGCAGTTGTTTAGCCATGTTAATGGTAATTAATCCATTTTTGTGGTCAAATATCTCCTTTTTGCCGTTTACGGTTATCGCGCTCACATGCAAGGAATCCATCAGGTCGAGCATCAGTACTTTGGTTGGCTGCGCCATGATGACATCTACAATGGTCGAACCGTCAACCGACTTTGTCGCGAAGTTGCAATTTAACGCGATGGTGTAATGGCGAACATCCATAATGGCCTGCTCCGGCTTCAGCTTACCGCCCGATGTTTGTGCTTTTGCGCCAAAGCTTAGAGCAAGCAGGCACAGCGAAGTGAAAATAGTTCTTGAGTTTTTTTTCATCAGATAAGGAATGATCATGCGCTTAAAGATAAGTATGTACGACCTATTTACTTATGATATATTTTGCAAAATTTTACAATTGATTAATCTACTGTACTTATTGGCGACCACATCAAATAATTTCCTATTCTGACGAGGTTTCGATAATTAAAGGCATAGAATATTGCACCCGTATGGTTTTGCCACCCGTTGTTGCGGGGCTCCATTTTGGTGAAGCCGCTGCTATGCGCAACACTTCTTTGTCAATTTCAGTATTATCTGAACTTCTTAAAATCCTGGCGTTTGTAAGTTTACCGTCTACTTCAATAAAAAAAGCTAATATTATTCTCCTTAAAGGTTTATCTATTTTAGGATGTTTTATGTTTTTAGAAAAATATTTTAAAAGGGCTGCTTCTCCTCCCGGAAATTGCGGATCGTTAACAAAAACACAATTAGTTATAGTAGAAGATAAGGTGCTATCCTTTTTTTGTGATTGAGAAAATGACCTGTCTGCTGCGAATAACAACGATACGAGAATCCAAAACGCTTTCATTTATGACATTCTAATATTCCCTCATCAGCAACCCATCTGCAAAAGCGCGAAGGTATTGTTTACCTTCTTCCGGCAGGTTTATCTGTTCAAGCGCTTCAAAGGCTTGTGTAGCCTGTTCCTGCATTTCGTTTTCGGCATACTGGCGGATATTTACGTTATCATAGATAGCGGTTACAGCAGCCACTTTCTCTTCGGGGTTAAACTGTGTGAAGGTTATCCACCGGGTTAATTCTTCCGCGTCAGTACCTTTAGTTAATTCCAGCGCCTTTATCAGCAGGTATGTTTTTTTATTGGAAATAATATCGCCGCCAACCTGCTTTCCAAACTTTTCGGGGTCGCCGTAAACGTCCAAAATATCATCCTGCAGCTGGAAGGCTATGCCCAGGTGCTCGCCAAAATTGCACAGCAGGTCGGCATCTTTAATATCAGCATTGCCAATAAGCGCGCCTATTTTTAAGGCACCACCCAGCACCACAGCTGTTTTAAGGCGAATCATGCGCAAATACTCCTCGATATTGATGTTATTACTGGTCTCAAAGGTCATATCCCACTGCTGGCCTTCGCATACACCGGCTGCTGTTTCATTAAAAATATCCAGGATCGTACGGAGTTTATCATCAGGTACCTGCATCATCAGTTCGTAGCCCTTTATGAGCATTACATCGCCAGATAATATAGCCACATTGTTGTTCCACTTTTCGTGAACGGTGGTTTTACCGCGCCTTTTTGGCGCGTTGTCCATAATATCATCGTGCATCAGCGTAAAGTTATGAAACACCTCTATCGCAAGCGCCGGGGGTATTGCAGCCTCCACATTCCCCCCAAACAAATCGCAGGCCATCAGCAGCAGGGCAGGGCGCATACGCTTGCCGCCCAAAGCAAGTATATATTTAATAGGTTCGTATAATTCTGCCGGGTGTTCAGGAAATTTCAGTTCAGACAAGGAGCGTGCGATCAAGGACTGCAGATCTTCAAGTTTTCTCATGTTTGTGGGGGCGAAGTGCGTAGAGTAAGGAGCGAAGCGTTTTAACCGCACCTCGCACCAACCTCCCGGCACTCGTAAGATTTAATTATTTACTAATGAAAAGTCTATCTGTTTTTTGGTCAGGTCAACGTTTTTTACCCTAATTTGCACCTCATCGCCAAGCTGGTAAACTTTCTTTTTACGCTGGCCGATAATGGCGTAATTTTTCTCGTCTAAAGTATAGAAATCATCGCTTATATCGCGCAGGCGTATCATACCTTCACATTTGTTATCAACTATTTCTACGTACATACCCCATTCGGTAACACCCGAAATGATACCGGAAAATACATTCCCAACCTGGTCTTTAAGATATTCGGCCTGTTTATATTTAACTGACGACCGTTCTGCATCTGCTGCTTTTTTCTCCATCTGCGAGCTATGCTTACACAATTCTTCGTAATGCTCGGCATTGGCGCTTTGGCCGCCGGTAAGGTAATGTTGCAATAACCGGTGCACCATTACATCCGGGTAGCGGCGTATGGGCGACGTAAAGTGTGTGTAATGGTCGAACGCCAAACCGTAATGGCTGCTGCTTTTCGTGGTGTAAATTGCTTTAGCCATTGAGCGTATTGCCAGTTGAGTAAGTACGTTCTGCTCTTTTTTACCTTCTACATCTTCCATTAAAAAGTTAAGGGAGCGGGCGGTTTCCTTGTCAGATTTTGTATTTATCCGGTAGCCAAACCTTGCTGCAAACTGCGCGAAGTTTGCAAGTGCATCGGGCTTGGGCGTATCATGCACGCGGTAAACAAAGGTGTATTTATGCTTGCCTTTGCCCATTTTGCTTACATGTTCGGCAACCTTACGGTTTGCCAGCAGCATAAAATCTTCAATCAGCTTATGTGCGTCTTTCCGTTCCTTTACATAAACACCAATAGGCTTGCCTGTTTCATCCAGCTTAAATTTAACCTCGGTAGTTTCAAAGCTAATGGCGCCCGCCTTAAACTTTCGTTCGCGCAGCTTGTGGGCAAGTGCGTTTAACTTTTCTATTTCTTCAATATAATCGCCGGTTTTGGTCTCAATAACCTCTTGCACTTCTTCATAAGTAAAGCGCCTGTCAGAATGGATAACCGTTTTGCCAAACCATTGGTCAATAACGTTGGCATTATTATCTAATTCAAAAACTGCCGCAAAGCAAAGCTTGTCTTCTTTTGGGCGAAGCGAGCAAAGACCATTGGATAATCTTTCGGGCAGCATGGGGATAACCCTGTCTACCAGGTACACTGATGTGCCGCGCTCATAAGCTTCCTTATCCAAAGCCGAATCGGGGATGATATAGTGCGATACGTCGGCAATATGCACGCCAACCTCGTAGTTGCCGTTATCCAGCTTTTTAAAGGATAGCGCATCATCAAAATCCTTGGCATCAAAAGGGTCGATGGTGAACGTCAGCACATCTCTGAAATCCCGGCGACCGGCAATTTCATCGGCAGTAATATCGCTTGATATCGCTTCGGCTTCGCGTTCAACCTCGGCAGGGAAGGATAGGGGGAAGCCATATTCGGCCAGTATGGCGTTCATCTCGGTATCGTTCTCGCCCTGTTCGCCCAGTACATATTTAATACGGCCAACCGGGTTTTTAGCGCCTGCCGGCCAATCGGTGATCTCGGCTACCGCCTTTATGCCGTTCTTCGCACCGTTCAGTTCGCTCAGCGGGATAAAAATATCATGCATCATCTTCCTGTCGTCTGCCAGGAAAAACGCGTAATGTTCTGATAAACGCACAACACCCGTAAATTCCATTTTATGGCGATGCAATATTTCTATTACCTCGCCTTCTTTACGCTTACCACGGCTTTTGGCATATACGTAAACCTTTACACGATCGCCGTTTAAGGCGTTACGCAGTTTACGGGGGGCAACGTAAATATCACTTTCAAATTCATCGTCGGTAACAATAAATGCCGAACCGTCGTTTGTCAGGTCAACCTTACCCTCGATAAAGGTTTTCAGCTCAAGCAGCTGAAATTTACCGGGAGATATTTCTTTAAGTACACCTTTAAAGGCTTCATCTTTCAAAATATCAAGAATAACGCCGCGGGCGTCAGGGTCACGTACGTTTAATTTGGCTGAAACTTGTTTATGGTTTAACGGCGTATTACCGTTTTGTTCAAATATATCGAGCACCATTTGCGTGAGCACCTGGTTTATAGAAGATTTATTTTTTTTATTTTTTGACATGTACAGATGTTTGTTGCTAAGGTACGAAATGGTACTTGTTTTATAGGAAAACCATTGTCAAACAATTTGATTACAGGTAATAGTTATGTAAAAATAGCTGGTTTTAGGCATTTCTGCGGAAGAAGGTATCAACGTACATCTTATCGCTTTGGCAGCATTTGCCGCCCTTGTTTAAGTATTTTTCTTAAACTCTAAAAATTGCATACATTTAGTGTGCAATGGAAGCAAAAAACAACCCTAAAACCATCCGCGCCTGGGCCATGTTCGATTGGGCCAACTCGGCGTATAACCTGGTCATCACAACCACCGTTTTCCCTACATATTATGTAATTATAACCGAAAACGCAGCTAACGGCAACCGGGTAAACTTTTTTGGTCATAGTTTTATAAACACAGCGCTTACCAATTATGCCCTGGCTGCAGCCTATATGGTTATGGTGCTTTTATTACCTATACTAAGCTCGATAGCCGATTATCGTGGCAACAAAAAAGTATTTATGCAATTTTTTACGCTGCTGGGTTCTTTAGCTTGTTGCGGTTTGTTCTTTTTTAACGCGCAGCGTATAGAGTGGGGGGTAATTTGTTTTGCACTGGCTGCCATTGGCTACGCCGGCGGATTTGTGTTTTATAACTCGTACCTCCCCGAAATTGCAACGCTTGATATGCAGGACAAGGTGAGCGCCAAAGGTTTTACTTACGGCTACATAGGCAGTGTGCTGTTGCAGCTTGTTTGCTTTGCCTTTGTATTAAGTCCCGGCACATTCGGTATAACAGATAAGGCACTTCCGGCACAAATTTCCTTTCTTTTAGTAGGTTTATGGTGGATAGGGTTCGCTTCCATTCCTTTTTCGGTACTGCCCAAGGGAAGCCCTAATGCGCTTACCCATCAGCATAACATTATTAAAGGCGGTTTTATCGAGCTGGGAAAGGTGTGGGTGAAGATAAAGAGTATGCCTTTGTTAAAACGGTATTTGCCGTCGTTCTTTTTTTACTCGATGGGCGTGCAAACCATTATGCTGGTTGCCACGGCGTTTGCCGCTAAAGAGCTTCATATGAAAACGCCGGAATTGATCGCTATCATCCTCATTATTCAGATCGTGGCTATTGGTGGGGCTACACTAATGTCGCGCCTGTCAGACAAGTTTGGCAATGTAAGGGTATTAATATTTGTAGTATTTATGTGGATAGGCATTTGTATAGCAGCTTACTTTACCACTACATCAACCCAATTTTACATTATCGCGGTGATAGTAGGCCTGGTTATGGGTGGTATCCAGTCGCTTTCGCGGTCAACCTACTCCAAGTTTTTACCGCAGGACATCCCAGATACCGCCTCGTTCTTCAGCTTTTACGATGTTACCGAAAAACTGGCTATTGTGGGCGGTTTGTTCAGCTTTGGTTTTATTGAAGAGTTAACCGGCGATATGCGCAACTCTACTTTGGTTTTGGGCTTATTCTTTGTTATAGGGCTGCTATTGTTGTTTTCTTTATTAACAACAGAACGGAAAGTTCAAAAAAATTCATGACTTTAGCGCCGTTAATTTTAATGTACAGATGACAATTGAATTATTTGTCCCGTGTTTTATAGATCAGTTGTACCCCGATACCGCTTTTAATACTGTAAAAGTGCTTGAAAAAGCTGGCTGTACTGTTAATTATAACCCCGAGCAAACTTGTTGTGGCCAGCCGGCATTTAATGCCGGTTTCTGGGATGAAGCCAAAACCGTAGGCAGTAAATTCCTGAACGATTTTCATGAAGACAGCGTTATTGTATCGCCCTCAGCATCGTGCACGGGTATGGTACGCAATTATTATAACGACCTGTTTACCAATACCACATCGCATAATAAGTGCCGCAATATCCAAAGCAATATTTATGAACTGAGTGATTTTTTGGTGAACATATTACAGGTAGATTATTTCGGCGCCGAACTGGACGGCCGTGCGGTTTACCACGATAGCTGCGCCGGCCTGCGCGAATGCAAAATCAAAGACGAGCCCCGCCAACTGCTATCGAAAGTATTGGGCCTGGAAATGGTGGATTTAAAAGATAATGAAACCTGCTGCGGCTTTGGCGGCACATTTTCGGTTAAGTTTGATGCCATCGCCACAGCTATGGCGCAGCAAAAGGTTGATAACGCACTTGCCGCAAAAGCTGACTATATCATCTCTACAGACGCGTCGTGCCTGCTGCATCTGCAAGGGTATATCGATAAAAACAACCTGCCCATTAAAACTATCCACATAGCCGATGTGCTGGCGCATGGGTGGGGGAACGTGTGATTTGAATTTAGCCGATCGCTACCCGTTGTTGCGTGCGATGGTGTGGCATCATCTACAGGCATGCAGCCCCTTCGCTCTCGAGGATTGCGTCCGTAAGCCGCAATGAAGGGCGGAAACAATTTGCCGCAATTTACCCGCTAAGCTGTCCTAATTTGCCTCACAACGTAATGTTGCATTGGCTAAATTTGATCTGATAAATCAAAGCACTTTATGAAAGCATTACGGGTACACTACACCACCACCACGGCATTTGCACCGATAAACCAGGCCAACATCGCCGGCATCGTCAAAGAATTAAAAGAGCTGAACCATCCCGGCATTAAGTACAGCACATGGCTGCTGCCCGATGGCAAAACGTTTATGCACTTTGACCAGTTTGAAAACGAGGAGGCGCATAATATATTAACGTCCTTACAATCCTTCAAAAAATTTGACGAGGAGCTTTGGGCCAGCGGGCTGGAAGCGGAGCCTGTATTAGAGCACATTACATTGGTAGCTGCTACGGACGATTTTTATAAATAAAATAATATTACAACTCGTATGCTACACCCTTCTCGGGGATAGTTACTTTATAACCATCCTGTTCCAATGCATCGGCCATGGCCTGCATACTGCTTGCCTCGCCGTGCACCAAGTAGACGCCTTTTAGCTGATGGGGGTCCTGGCCTTTAATGTTATTGATAAGGTCTTCATGATCGCCGTGGGCGCTTAAAACGTCCGTTTGTTTAATGGTGGCGTAAACGGCTAGGTCACGGTCCTTGATATGTACTATAGCGTCACCGCGAAGCAGGCGGTAACCCAGCGTGCCTTTTGCGCAATAGCCTATAAACAGAATAGTACAATAGTAATTTTGGATATTATAGAACAGGTGGTCCTGAATACGTCCGCCTTCCAGCATCCCTGCTGATGAAATGATAATGCACGGCTCGTAATAATTTGATACCTGCCTGCTGTCCTTTAAGGTCTCCACATAGGTAAGATTCTCAAAATCGAATTCGTCACCTTGTTTATTGTAAAATTCCTGCGCTTCGGGGTTTACCAGGCTGTGGTGTTTACGGTATAAACCGGTGGCGCGCGCAGCCATTGGGCTATCCACAAAAACGGGAATCCTGGGCAGCAAACCATTATTAAATATCTTATTTAACGCGAACACCAACGATTGTGTTCGGCCGATACTGAACGCCGGGATAATCAATCGCCCTTGCTCTGCAACACAAACCTTTTCGATGGTTTCAATCAGCGTTTCCTGTACAGATTTACCTTTGGTGTGCATCCTGCCGCCGTAGGTAGATTCCGACACGATATAATCTACCTGCGGCAGGGGGTCGGGGTCGTTTAGTACCGGGTAATTTTTACGACCTATATCACCGGTAAATGCAATGGATTTTTCTACCCCTTCATCGTTTATTTTTAAAACGGCGGCGGCAGCGCCAAGCAGGTGACCCGCCGGTATAAATGTAAGTTCGATATCGCCGGTTATACGGAAAGGTTTATTGAAGCCGATTGTGACAAAACGATCTACAGTATCCATTACATGCTTTTGCAGGTAAAGCGGCTGCGGGCCGCCGCCGCTGTGTTTATGCCTGCGCCGTTTACGGCCATTGCTTTTTTCCGATTTAGCTAAGAATATATTTACCGAGTCTATCAATAACAGTTCGGTCAAATCGGCAGTAGGCGGGGTGCAAAGTATCTGCCCGTTAAAGCCCATGCGCACCAGCGTGGGCAGGTTGCCCGAGTGGTCGATATGGGCGTGGGTAAGGATAACCACATCTATTTCTTCGGGACGAAAGCCAAAGTCTTCGTTAACTTGTATGTTATGGTCTTTCTCGTAGTCAAGGCCGCAGTCTATCAGTATCTTATATTGGCCCGCCTGCAGCAAATGCATGCTGCCGGTTACCTGGCGCGCGGCGCCGTGTATGGTTAGTTTCATTTAAGTAGTTCGCAGTTGGCACCTGTATAAGCTGCCACATGCAATTATAAGGATTTTAACTCAATTATGTAATGGTTTACGGGACATTGATGTTCGTCGTGTGACCACTGTGATCAAACATTAAAATCTGATAATCAGGTAATTATAATCTACCATATCGTAATTGTCTACTTACTACATTTACTGTATACGCCTGACAACCAAAATTTTATATGCTTTGCAGGCAGTGCGCCGATAATGAGGACTTGTTAAAAAAACTCTTTTTTATAAAATTGTAAAAATACTCTATAAAATTTGTCGAATTTATTAACTTCGGCCTTTCTCAGTACAAAGTTGATAATTAGTTATAAGTCAAATATAGTTCAACATTATGAAACATAATTTCGGTGCCGGCCCCGGCATATTACCACAAGAAGTTTTAAAACAGGCTGCTGCGGCAGTAATTGATTTTAACGGAACCGGTCTTTCCCTGCTCGAGATCTCGCACCGATCACCGGAGTTTGAAGCCGTATTAAACGAAGCTGTAAGCCTCGTAAAGGAACTTTTCAACCTTCCGGAAGGATATTCTGTTTTGTTTTTACAAGGGGGTGCAAGTACACAGTTTGCATTAGCGCCCTACAACCTGTTACCTGAAGGCGGTAAGGCCGCTTACCTGGAAACCGGTGTATGGGCTAACAAGGCCGTTAAAGAAGCTAAATTTTTCGGCGATACAGAGGTGGTTGCTACATCAAAGGAAAGTAACTTTACTTATATCCCCACAAATTATAAAATACCCGAAGATGCGGCGTACTTTCACGTAACATCAAACAACACCATTTATGGTACGCAAATGCATCGTTTCCCCAAATCGCCAATACCGGTGGTTTGCGATATGTCGTCAGATATATTCAGCCGTACAATAAACGTTGCCGACTTTGGCTTGATATATGCCGGTGCTCAGAAAAATATGGGCCCTGCGGGTGTTACACTGGTAATTGTTAAAGATGACCTGCTGGGTAAAACCGGCCGTAAAATACCGGCCATGTTTAATTACCAGGTGCAGATTGAAGGGGGATCGATGTATAACACACCACCTTGTTTTGCTATATACGTATCTATGCTTACTCTTAAGTGGTTAAAAGCAAAGGGCGGCGTTTCGGCTATCGAGGTAGAGAACAACGAGAAGGCAAAGGTACTTTACGAGGAAATTGACCGTAACCCGTTTTTTAAGGCTGTTGCCGCCCCCGAAGACCGTTCGCGCATGAACGTTTGTTTTGTTGCCGAAAACCCCGAGCACGAAAAGCCTTTCCTGAAACTATGCGAAGAAAAAGGCATAGTAGGGTTAAAGGGCCACAGGAGCGTAGGCGGTTTCCGTGCTTCAATATACAACGCGTTGCCAATAACCAGCGTTTATGTACTGATTGATGCCATGCGCGAATTTGCAGATAAAAATAAGTAATCATCAGGGGTAGGAGATCAGACAATCCTGATCTGTAATCTCCTGCCTCTAATCTCTAAAATATCATGATCAAAATATTAGCTAACGACGGTATCGACCCGATTGGAAAAAAAATGTTGGAAGATGCCGGATTTTTTGTAGAAACCAATAATATCCCTCAGGATGAATTGCCCGTACGTTTACAGGAGTTTGATGCCATAACCGTGCGTAGCGCTACCAAAGTGCGCGCAGCTTTAATTGATGCTTGTCCAAACCTTAAGCTTATTGGCCGCGGTGGGGTAGGTGTTGATAATATTGATGTAGACTACGCGAAGCAAAAAGGCATTGGCGTGTACAATACGCCGGCTTCATCTTCATTATCAGTTGCCGAACTGGTTTTCGCGCAGCTTTTTACAGGCGTACGTTTTCTGCACGATAGCAACCGCAAAATGCCGGTTGAA
This sequence comes from Mucilaginibacter sp. 14171R-50, assembly GCF_010093045.1. Classification (NCBI taxonomy): domain Bacteria; kingdom Pseudomonadati; phylum Bacteroidota; class Sphingobacteriia; order Sphingobacteriales; family Sphingobacteriaceae; genus Mucilaginibacter; species Mucilaginibacter sp. 14171R-50. The sequence goes on from NZ_CP048115.1 coordinate 3,663,470, forward strand.
GGTGGCACTAAATTCAACGACCTGAAAAAAGCCTATGCCAAGGGTGTTGAACTGCGCGGTAAAACATTGGGTATTGTTGGCTTTGGCCGCATCGGTCGCGAAGTTGCAAAAATCGCGATAGGGGTAGGTATGGATGTGATTGCTTACGACCTGCACCCTTTTAACCCGGAAGTTGAGATTGTTTTAGGTACGGGCGGCACAAAAGTCAATGTAACTGTTAAAACTTCAACGCTCGACGAGATCATCAAAACAGCCGATTTTATAACCCTGCATACACCATTTATTGACAAAGCCCTGATTGGTGCCGAAGAACTTGCGCAAATGAAAAAGGGTGTTAAACTCATCAATATTTCGCGCGGCGGGTTAATTGACGAACTGGCGTTGATAGAAGCTTTAAATAGCGGGCAGGTATCATATGCGGCTTTGGATGTGTTTGATAACGAGCCGACGCCTCGTGCCGAGATCCTGGCCCATCCTAAAATTTCACTAACCCCGCACATCGGCGCCGCTACAAACGAGGCCCAGGAGCGTATAGGTGTTGAACTGGCCAGCCTGATCATAGGCCACTTTAATAAGTAGATCGTTATCCTGAGTTGATCAAAGGATCAAAAGCCCTTGCCGAAAAGCAAGGGCTTTTTTGTTAAATTTACTTTTGCAAAAAGTAAGCTCATGAGAATAATCCTGCCACCCAAGCCAGGTGATTACCCGCCATATGCTACCATGTATATGAAGCTGATACCAACAGATGGCTTAATACTAAAGTATCTTCAAAATAACTTTTACCGGGTAAAAGAATTGATCTATTCGCTATCCGAAGAGCGTTTGCTTCACCGTTACGCTCCGGGCAAATGGAGTATCAAAGAGGTGCTGGTGCACATTATTGATGATGAAAGAATATTTGCTTATCGTGCGCTGCGCTTTGCGCGTAACGAGCAGCAAAACCTGATAGGCTTTGACCAGGATAGCTATGCCAGATACTCTGGCGCGGATAAGCGGGACCTGGACAATATTTTTGACGAATACGAGGCTGTACGTAAAGCCACCATAGCCTTATTCAACGGCCTGCCCGAAGAAGCCTTCGACAGGATGGGGCACGGCACAGGTACCGCTAATGATGCTACCGTAAGGGCATTGGCCTACCACATAGCCGGCCACGAAATGCACCATTATAACTTGATAAGAAGTAAGTATTTGACGATATAGCCTGAGCACGTCATTGCGAGGTACGAAGCAATCCTTGACATGCTTATCGCCGACTTTTCTATCGAAGTTTGCGCGCTGCGATAAATACAAAGCATTCCATTTCTGCATTAGCAGGGCTTATTTAAACATTTACTTTCGCTGTATAAATAAAATCCTATTTTTGCGATAAGTTCAAATCACGTTAGTATGTGATTCGTTATAATTCACTTATTTATTAAAATTTAAATCATAGTTGTAGATGATTAGTATTACTCTTCCTGATGGTTCCGTTCGTCAGTACGACAAAGGGATCACTTCCATGCAGATAGCGCTGTCTATCTCCGAAGGTTTAGCACGTAATGTATTGGCAGCCGAAGTAAACGGCGAGGTTTGGGATGCAAGTCGCCCCATTGAAGAAGATTCAGCCGTTAAATTGTTAACCTGGAACGACGCAAAAGGAAAATCAACCTATTGGCATTCATCAGCCCACTTACTGGCCGAGGCATTAGAGGCGCTTTACCCGGGTACCAAATTTGGTATAGGCCCGGCTATTGAAACAGGCTTTTATTACGATGTTGATTTTGGCGACCACGCGTTCTCATCAGATGACTTTAAAAAGATCGAGGACAAGATGGTGGAGCTGGCTAAAACCAAAAGCGAATACATTCGCAAACCGGTTAGCAAAGCCGATGCCATTGAATATTTTACCGACAAAGGGGATGAGTATAAACTCGACCTGATCAAAGACCTGCCCGACGGCAGCATAACTTTTTACACCCAGGGAAATTTTACCGACCTGTGCCGCGGGCCGCACATCCCTAACACCGGCGCTATCAAAGCTGTAAAGCTGATGAGTGTTGCGGGTGCCTACTGGCGCGGCGACGAAAGCCGCAAGCAGCTTACGCGTATCTATGGGGTTACGTTTCCGAAAGCAAGCGAATTGACCGACTACCTGCATGTGATAGAGGAAGCCAAAAAGCGCGACCATCGCAAACTGGGTAAAGAGCTTGAACTTTTTGCTTTTAGCGAAAAAGTGGGTATGGGCTTGCCGTTATGGCTGCCTAAAGGTGCTGCCCTGCGCGAGCGCCTGACAAACTTTTTGCAAAAAGCACAGGTAAAAGCCGGTTATGAGCAGGTAATCACACCGCATATCGGGCATAAAAACCTGTATGTAACATCGGGGCATTATGATAAGTACGGTGCGGATTCTTTCCAGCCGATAAAAACCCCGCAGGAGGGAGAAGAATTCTTTTTAAAGCCGATGAACTGCCCTCACCACTGCGAAATATATAAAACAAAGCCACGGTCTTACAAAGACCTGCCTGTTCGCTTGGCAGAGTTTGGTACTGTTTACCGGTACGAACAAAGCGGCGAGCTTCATGGCTTAACCCGGGTACGAGGCTTTACACAGGACGATGCGCACTTATTTTGTCGCCCCGACCAGGTAAAAGATGAGTTTAAAAAGGTAATAGACCTGGTATTGTATGTATTCGGCGCTTTGGGCTTTGATAACTACATTGCACAGGTATCGCTGCGCGACCCCAATAACAAAGCTAAATACATCGGTACCGACGAGAATTGGGCGCTGGCCGAATCATCAATTATCGAGGCTGCCGAAGAAAAAGGATTGCCAACCGTAGTGGAGTACGGTGAGGCGGCTTTCTACGGCCCTAAGCTTGATTTTATGGTGAAGGATGCTTTAGGCAGAAAATGGCAATTGGGAACTATCCAGGTGGATTATAACCTGCCGGAGCGTTTCGAACTGGAATACACTGGCGCCGACAACCAAAAACATCGCCCGGTAATGATACACAGGGCGCCGTTTGGCTCGCTCGAACGCTTTGTTGCAGTATTGATAGAGCATTGCGCGGGTAATTTCCCGTTATGGTTATCGCCCGAGCAATTTATTATTTTGCCGATCTCCGAAAAATATGAAGATTATGCAAAAAAACTTTCAGATGAGTTAAAAGATTCCGATATTTGCGGGCTGATTGACTTTAGAGATGAAAAAATAGGTCGTAAAATACGCGACGCTGAAGTTAAAAAGATCCCATATATGCTCATTGTAGGCGAAAAGGAAGCTTCCGAAGGGTTAGTTTCGGTTCGCAGGCATGGTACAGGCGATTTGGGAAGCATGAGCATTGAAGATTTTAAAAAACAAATAATTACAGAAATAACAGTATAACTTGGCTTTAAACAAACCTTTCAACAGAGGACCCAGGCTTCCATTTAAGAAAAAAGAGGCTGAACATAATATCAACCAGTTTATAAGGGCACAAGAAGTGCGCCTTGTTGGCGATAACGTGGAACAAGGCGTTTACTCATTAAGAGATGCTTTGGCTATTGCCCAGGAGCAGGAACTTGACCTGGTTGAAATATCTCCGAACGCAGTACCTCCCGTTTGTAAAGTAACAGATTATAACAAATTTGTTTACGAACAAAAGAAGAAGCTTAAAGAGATAAAGAGCAACGCCAAGCAAACCGTTATTAAGGAGATCCGTTTCGGACCGAATACTGATGACCATGACTTTGAATTTAAATTAAAGCATGCTCAAAAGTTTTTAGAATCAGGCGAAAAGGTAAGGGCTTACGTACACTTTAAAGGCCGGGCAATTGTTTACAAAGAACAAGGCGAGATATTATTACTGCGTTTTGCGCAGGCCCTTGAAGATTTAGGTAAAGTAGAGCAATTGCCAAAACTTGAAGGAAAGAGGATGTTTTTAACGGTTGCTTCAAAAGCGCAAAAAAAGTAGATATGAGATGTTAGATATGAGATTTGAGACTTGTCTTGAACTCAGCTAACAAATTGAATAGTAAAAACCGGGAAATGAAGTATGCCGGTGTGGGAGTAGTATCTCACATCTCGTATCTCAAATCTCACATCTAAATAAATAAATAGAGTTATGCCAAAAATGAAAACCAATTCCAGTGCAAAAAAGCGTTTTAAGCTTACTGGAACCGGTAAAATTGCCAGAAAGAATGCTTTCAAAAGCCACATCTTAACCAAGATGTCGACAAAACGCAAGCGTAACCTTAGTCACACAAGTTTGGTTTCAAACGCTGACATGGGTAACGTTAAACGTATGCTTTGCATAGGCAAGTAATTAAACAAATTTTTAACCAGGTATTAGAGTCAAAAAGCTTCCGAGAGGGACACTCACTACCAAAAAACAAACAAAATGCCACGTTCAGTTAACGCAGTAGCGTCCAGAAGACGCAGGAAAAGAATCATGAACCTCGCCAAAGGTTATTGGGGTTCACGCAGCAAGGTTTACACCGTTGCTAAAAACACAGTTGAAAAAGGTTTACAATACGCATACCGCGACCGTAAAACCAAGAAAAGAGAATTCAGGGCATTATGGATACAACGTATCAACGCAGGTGCCCGCCAACACGGTATTTCTTACTCACAATTAATAGGTAAGTTAGCCGCTAAAGAAATCGGTTTAAATCGTAAAGTTTTAGCTGATCTGGCTATGAACCACCCTGATGCTTTCAAAGCGATCATCGACGCTGTAAAATAAGTAATATACGCCCGGAAACGGGACTTATAATAAAATCCCGATAGCTGAAAAGGTATCGGGATTTTTATTTATATACCTATTATTTGGCAATGATCATGAACTCGGTCCGCCGGTTCAACGCGCGGTTTTCGTCGGATGTGTTTGGCGCGATGGGCTGCGCTTCGCCGTACCCTTTGTATACCAGGCGGGTTGCTAAAATGCCATTTGCCGACAAATATTGATATACCGAATTCGCCCTTTTTTCTGATAGCGCTATGTTAGTTTCAGTGTTACCTACATCATCCGTATATCCCGATATTTCGATCTTAACAGCGGGGTTGAGCTGTAAAAATTCTATCAATTTTTGAAGTTCGGCTTTCGATTCGGCTCTTAATTCAAACTTATTGGTATCAAAAAATATATTCCTTAATACCACTTTATTACCCACCTCAATGGGCGCTAGCAATACGGAAAGGTTAAATGCCTTTTTATCTTTAAGCCCTATCAGCGAAAAGTTATCCGAATAAAACAAATATCCTTCGCGTGATATGTTTAAGCCATAATTTTTACCGGCCGAGAGAGTGGCCAGGAACTCCCCGGCATCTGTTGAACTGTAGTCCTGGTACACAGGAATATTCTTTTGCAGGTCGATGATCTCAACGGCTGCTTCCAACGGTTGTTTGGTCTTTTTATCCGCGACGGTGCCTTTCACATAAGTTACAATGTTAGGCCGCAGGTTAGGCGGCAATTCAAACGTGTAAATATCATAACCGCCAAAGCCCTTCAAATTATTTGACGAAAAAAAGGCGAATGAGCCGTTTGCTGTAAGCGTTAAACCATTTTCATCCCCGCTTGAGTTGATAGGATAGCCCAGGTTCTCGGGCTTTTGCCATTTACCGTCTTTCCCAAGGCGACTTACAAAAAGGTCTTTGCCTCCCATACCCGGCCACCCATTGCTGCAAAAGTAAAATGTACTGTCGTCGGGATGTATAAACGGCGATTGCTCGTCATATGTCGTATTGATCTGCGGGCCCATATTTTCAGGTTCGCTCCAGCCTTTATCGCTCAGCGTCGACTTCCAGATATCGTAACCACCATACCCGCCTTTACGGTTACTTACAAAATACAAGGTACGCCCGTCAGCGCTGATTGAGGGCTGCGCTTCCCAGCCCGAGGTATTAACGGGGGCGCTCAGGCTAAACGGCTTTGCCCAATCGTTGCCTTTTTTTTGCGCGATATAAATGTCACACCGGCCCAAACCATCAGGCCTGTTGCAACCGGTAAAAAAAAGGTACTTGCCATCCTGCGAGATAGACTGCGCACCTTCGTTATATGCCGAAGTATTAATTATATTGCTCAGGTAACCAGCCTTTTGCCAGTTATTATTTAATTTAACGCTTTTATAAAAATCTTCATTATTATCAATCTTACGGGTAAATATCAGTGTACTTTCGTCCGCCGTGGCAACAGGTAAATATTCGTCGGCAGCGGTGTTTATCTCGGGGCCCATGTTTACAGGTACAAAACTAACCGGTTGTTTTAAGGCCTTTATGCTAAACTTGCAATCGGCTATCAGCTTTTGCGCATAAGCTATATTTTGTGGGGTAATATTGGGGTAGGTAAGGTATTTTTCCAGGTGATGCAAGGCCGGCTCGTACATGGCAGCAGTAAGTTCGCAATCGCCTAATTTTAAATAAACCGCACGGTTGTACTCCGGGTCAAGTTCAATAACTTTCTGGAAATGCGTTATTGCTGGTTTATAAATACGCCTCATGCGTAAAACATCGGCTAATTGCGCGTGGGCCTCAACAAATTTTGAGTCTGCTTTTACAGCCTGCTCTAACTGGCTTATCGCTTCGTCATACAAATGCTCGTCAAGGCTTTGGTTGGCCAGGGCGAATTGTTTGATAGCTTCTCTGTCGGTAGTAGAGTATTGCCTTTGCTGGCCAAATGCGTTTGCATAAAGCGCTAATAACAGTATATACAGAAACCAGGTTTTGCGCATTAGTAACTGATACGATAATCAATACACTAAGTTACATTATTAAGGGATATTTAGGTACTTATGCGTTTGCAGAGATATTTCCCATTGTGGGTTAGCCATTACATAGTCTACAATAAGTGGGGTCATTTCGGCGTGCTTAGACCACTCGGGCTGCAGGTAAAGCTTGCAGTTTGGGCCCACCAGCTTAGCATTATGCTCGGCAAACGCAAAATCTGATTTATTGAAGATGATAACCTTCAACTCGTTCGCTTTATCTGCCACCACCTGCATTGGCGCTTTAAATTTTTTTGGCGAAAGGCATATCCAGTCCCAACTGCCCGAAAGTGGGTAGGCGCCGGATGTTTCGATAAAAGTTTTGATGCCTTTATGCTGCAGGTTTTGGGTAAGATAATCAAGATTATATATTAAAGGCTCGCCGCCGGTAACTACCACCGCTTTCGATGGAAAGGTTGAGGCGTTCTCAATAATAGCATCCGCAAGGGTAAGCGGATGCAGTTCGGCATCCCAGCTTTCTTTAACATCGCACCAGTGACAGCCTACATCGCAGCCCCCAAGGCGGATAAAATATGCGGCTTTGCCTGTATTGTATCCCTCTCCCTGTATCGTATAAAACGCTTCCATTAAAGGAAGCAGTGTGCCATCTTCCGGAACCTGGTGTGCCATAATAGGGCGCAAAAATAAGGTTAATGCAGAAAGCACAAAGCTAAAAGCTTTTTTATTTACAGTAATATGTCTTTTTGTTAAACATTTGTAGCCCAGCTATTTTTGATATATATTTAACTGATATTTAAGCTTTGCCCCCTTACCAGTTGCTTTATGAAAAAAATCTGCCTTCCGTTAATGCTGCTCGGTATGCTATGCCTCAGCTCGTGCGTAGATATTGAGGAACGTTACGATTTTAAACCCAGCGGCGCCTGTAATGTAGTTTATGGCTTTGATATGAGTAAAGCCGTATCGGTATTAATGAACCTGATGACCGACTCTGTACGCGAAACACCTCAATTTGGTATGGTAAAAGATACCACGCTCAATTTTTACAGCGCCCTGCCCGATAGTATTTCGCAAAAGATGAACGCCGAAGAAATGAAAATGGCGCAAGGCAGTGAGCTTGCCGTTAAAATGGACCTGAAAAATAATATAATGAAGGTAAGCATCAAGCACGAGGCTAAAAACGCTGCCGACCTGCGGTATTACCTACAGCACCTGAGCAGTATATCTATGAACAGCCAGCTAAACAACGTTACTAATAATGATAAGGTAAAAGCTTTTGATACGCAGCCGCTTATTACCGGTCAAAGCTATTACAACTATGAGATAACCGACCATAAATTTTATCGCGTAATTGACAAGGATAAGTTTAATGCTTTCCTGAAAAAGGCCGGTTCTAAATTTGCTATGGCCAAGGCTATGCTGATAGATATGCCGTATAAAGTGATCCTAAACTTTGCCAGGCCGGTGAAAAAAGTCAATAATTCAAAGGCTGTACTATCTGCCGACAGAAGGCAGGTTACGCTTATAACCAGTATGGATGAGGTGATGAAGAACCCCGCGCTGATGAACCTGAAAATAGATTTTTGATTGCTTTTCGAGTCGATAACACGATGTAGCGTCGTTTCGGCTACGCAGTTATAAGGGATGACAGGGTTACTGTGCAACTAACTACCGGGAAAAGATTTCCGTGAATCATCCGAAATGACAGGATGGTGAAATAAATAATGTCATATAAACCCTTCCTGCACTTTCCACGAGAACGAAACGCGCAGGGCCGTCGTTTTACACGTTTGGCAACTTACCGCTTCCTTACAATATCCCCGATGATCATATCGGCATGGATGCGCGAGTTTTCTATGAACCAAAGGTGTGTATCTAACCCGCCGCAAACCACACCGGCAAGGTAAAGGCCGGGCTGGTTGGTTTCCATTGTTTCGGGGTTATAGGTGGGTATAAATTTATCTTTGGTTAATGTAATGCCCAGTTTAGACAAAAAGTCGAAGTTGGGCTTATAGCCCGTCATCGCCATCACAAAATCATTAGGGACGGTTATCTTGCCATCGGGCGTATCAATATCCACTTCGGTTTGGCGTATGGCCGCCAGGTTCGAGTTAAAGTACGCCTTTATGCTGCCTTCTTTTATCCGGTTGAGTATATCGGGCCGTACCCAGTACTTCACACGTTTGCTGATCTCGTCGCCCCGTACTACCAAAGTAACTTCGGCACCTTTGCGGTAGGTCTCTAAGGCCACATCAATAGCCGAATTGCTGCTGCCCACCACCACCACTTTTTGCAGGGTATAGTAATGCGGGTCCTGGTAATAATGTTTTACTTTGGGCAGGTTTTCGCCGGGGATATCGAGGTTCACCGCTATATCGTAAAAGCCCGTACTCAGGATAACCTTTTTAGCCAGATAAGTGCGTTTTGAACTGGTTACCTCATAACCGCCATCAACAGGCTTTACGGCGGTTACCTCCTCAAATAAATTCAGCGGCAGTTTATTGGATAGCGCAACCCTGCGATAATATTCAAGCGCGTCGGCGCGGGTAGGTTTATTGTTTACGGTAACAAAAGGTACGCCGCCGATCTCCAGTTTTTCGGACGTAGAGAAGAACGTCATCGTAGAGGGGTAGTTGTACAACGAGTTTACGAGGCAGCCTTTCTCCACAATAATAAAGCTTAAACCTGCTTTTTGCGCTGCCAGGCCGCATGCCAGGCCAATAGGGCCGCCGCCAATGATCAATATATCCAGCATGCTGCTAAGATAGGCAGTTATGCGCAAGAAAATATCGAATAATGAATGCTGAATGTCAAATTTTGAAGGAGCGCTGTTCAAAAGGGAAGCGAACAGAAAATCGTGAAAACAAAAATGGGATAAGCTACTTTTATCGCGCCGCTCAACTCTCTACCCTTGCTGCGTTCCCACCCTGGGGGAGTTCAAGAGGAGCTGGCCGTAAAAGACTTATCCCGGCGCAAAGATAGAAAAAGGATGGATTTTAGGTTAACAAATTATTAAAAAACGAAATTAGCATGGATAAGCATTGATTATCAAAGGGATAACTTATTATAAGTCCGCCTGCCGCCTACCGTTATAACGCCCCTGCGACTATTACTGCATCCGTAATTAAAGCTTTTGCCCAGCTTTTTGTTAAAGGGCACCAAAAAAGTTATATGTTTGGCATACCATGCTTTGGGCCACTGTTATTTATTTAATTGTGCTTTTCGGCGCTGCTTATGCCAGCTATAAAACCGGCAAACTCACGTCCGGCGGCGCGGTTATGGGTATTATCGTGGCCATATCGATATACCTGGGCACCGGCCTTAAGGGCATTGCTATGCTGGCCGCGTTTTTTATATCGGCTACTATTGCAACATCTCACAGCAAGGGCAAAAAACCGGCAGGCAGTAACACCCACCAGGAAAAGCGCGATGCAACGCAGGTATTGGCCAACGGAGGTTTGCCGGCACTGATAGGTTTGGTCGCGTTTATAGTCCCCGGGAACGGTTTATTAGCAGCGGTGTTAACGGCAGCAGCGTTTGCCTCGGCGACGGCCGATACCTTATCATCAGAGCTGGGCACGGTTTACGGGAAACGCTTTTATAATATCATAAACTTCCGCGCTGATGAAAATGGCAGGGACGGGGTGATCAGCCTGGAGGGGACACTAATAGGTATAGCAGGCTCCGTAGTTATTGCGGCGCTGTTTGCCGCAAGCTTTGGGTTAAACAGCACGTTCCTTTATATCATTATAGCTGGTACTGCAGGCAATCTCGCCGACTCCGTTTTAGGCGCCACGCTCGAAAAAAAGAGGCTAATGAACAATAATGAGGTAAATTTTATAAATACAGTTACGGCAGCAGTGATATGCTGTTTACTGATATATTTATAACTATTATTACTTCAACACCACCTGGGCGGTGTTCCTGCTGGTTTGTTTCATCAGCACTGCTTTACCTGTGGTAAGTTCTTCAACAGCGGTCATGGTGTAATGCCGCAAGGTTATCAGCGTAAGTTCGCTATTGTATTTTACTTTAAAAGCCGCCTTTAAAGCATGCAGCAGTTTCTCAAAGCGTTCGGCGCTAAAATCTATACAGGCGGTAAAGCTCAAAGCCGATGTTTGCATCATATTTACCTTTACGTGATGCCGGGCAAACAAACCGAATATTTCGCTTAAGTGACTTTCTGATATAAACGAATAATCATTAGCCGATATAGATAGCAGCACCTGGTTTTGCTTTACAATGATAACCGGCTTTTCAAACTTATTTACCGCGCCTTCCTTTATCACGGTGCCGGGGGCGTCCGGGTGGGTAAAAGGTTTAACCAATAAAGGTATGTTAGCGTTTTGCAGCGGTTTTATAGTTTTTGGGTGGATGACACTCGCGCCGTAATAGGTCATTTCAATGGCTTCCTGATAACTCAACTCGTCAAACTTGATGGTATCTGCAAAAAACTTCGGGTCGGCGTTTAAAATGCCCGGTACATCCTTCCAGGTAGTTACCGATTCGGCCCCCAGGCATGCCGCAAATATCGATGCCGTATAGTCCGATCCTTCGCGGCCCAACGTTGTCGTAAAATTTTCGGATGTGCCGCCCAGGAAGCCCTGTGTTACCACGATGCCGTTATTTAACAGCGCGGGTATATCCTTCCGGATGCTCGCACGGGTCTTATCCCAATCTACAACGCCTTCGCGGTAAGTGTTATCGGTATGGATGTACCCTCGTACATCAAGCCATTTACTGCTAATGCCGGTATGGTTAAGCCAGGCGTTAACCATGCGGGTGGATACCAGTTCGCCGATAGAAACGATCTGGTCGTAGATAAAGTCGTAATCGTCGTGCGGCTCGTCCTCTATCATCCAGTCTATCTCCACAAAAGTGTTGGCGATCTCGTCAAATACCGGGTGGCCTTCGCCAAATAGCTCGTGCGCAATATGGTAATGGTACTCCTTTATCTCGTCGAATATCTGGTGCAGGTCTTCGGTGCCGTTAAAATAAGCATCGGTAAGCTTTTCGAGCGCATTGGTTGTTTTACCCATGGCTGATACCACAATCAGCAGCTGACGGCCGCTATAATTGCTTACTACGTTTCCCAGATTGATAACACCCTGCGCATCTTTAACTGATGCGCCGCCAAACTTAAATACCAGCATTTTCGTGTATATATTGTGAAGCCACAGACTGCGGCCGCATTAATTTTTTTATTTGCGAATAGGGCAGTATCAACTCGGTTTGGCCGGCTGCATAAGGCTTAATTTCGTACTGATTGTAAACAAAACGGATGCCGAGCGGCGTAATGGAATAGTTTTCGTTCAGCGCGAATTTGTTGTCTTTAAAAAAGTAATCGCGCGCCAGCGAAGAAGTGTCTGATAGCTTTTCGTCCTTTCTGAATATCTTTTCGGCAATCTTCGTCAGTTCGGGTTGATAGCCGCTTATCATAATATCGTCCAGGGTAACGTTTTTATCGGTTTTGCCATCCCAGTTAATAAAGCCGGTAAAGCTTGCCCCGTGGGCGCCACCCTGAAAGGTATAACCGCCATATTCCAGCGTAACCAGCGCCGAATCCTGGCCAATTACTTTGGCATATGTATCCAGTGTAAAGAACATCTGTGTTCGCGGGTCATCCTTTTTAAAGGTCGTGTACGACTTCAGGAAGTTGGCAGCCAGCGCATTCAGGCTGGTATCGGCCTTTTCGCCAAGCATAAAAATGTTTAGCAGCTTGTGCTTTATGGTATCGTTCAGCACACGCTTATCTTTAAACTGCGGATAGCTTATTTTCACTACTGTGCAACTGCTATCGGGCTTATTACCGCAATCGGCAGCCCGTTCATGTATAGTTTGATAAGCATAGGCAAGGGTGTCTCTAAAAACACCATTAGGGTCTTTTTTAGCCGGTGTGCCCCATTCGCATGAACTTAAGCCCAAAACAATTAAAAGCAGGAGTGACGTTACTCTCATCATTATATGTTTAGTGATCAATGATTGTCGATTTTCATCTGCATATCTGCAAATCTTATAAATTGGCTATCTGCTCTTTAGATAGCGACGCGTTTAACCAACCGGCCTCAATAGCCGCGCCATATTTTTTATAGAAGGTAATGGCCGGCTCGTTCCAGTCAAGCACCTGCCATACCATACCGCTGTAACCCAGTTCGCGCGTTTCCCGGAATAACCTGTCAAACAATATTTTACCAATTCCACGGCCGCGGTATTCTTCGGTCACTATCAGGTCTTCCAGGTACAGGCGGCTGCCTTTCCAGGTAGAATAACGCACGTAGTACAGGGCAAACCCCACAATTTTACCATCAGTTTCGGCAACAAAAGCCTTCCAAACAGGTTTGCTGCCAAAGCCGGCATCTTCAAATTCTTCAAGGGTAACGGTTACTTCATCCGGCGCGCGCTCAAATAAAGCCAGTTCGTTAACCAGTTCCATCAATCGCGGGCAATCTTGCTTTTGGGCAATGCGTATACTAAAATTATTTGTCATCGAGTCATTAGGTCATTGAGTCATTACTCAATATTTATTTATTAAAACCACTCACCACTCACAATTCATCACTTACTAATTATTTCTTAGCCCTTCCGCCAAAAATAGTGCTGCCCAGGCGCACCATATTGCTGCCCTGCTCAATGGCTAACTTATAATCGGCCGACATACCCATCGATAGCGTATCAAACGCGTCATCCTTCCGGAAAAAGCTGGTTTTAATGCCATCAAAAAAGGTTTTTAGCTCGTAGTATTCTTCCTTTATCTGTTTTTCGTTAGCGGTATTGGTGGCAATGCCCATTAACCCGCGTATGCGGATATTTTTCAGGGCCGCGTATTCTTCGCTGCGCAACAGCTCAATAGCCTCGTCAAAACCCAAACCAAACTTGGTTTCTTCGTCGGCAATGTAAATTTGCAGCAGGCAGTCAATAACGCGGTTGTTTTTTAATGCATGTTTATTTATTTCCTGTAAAAGCTTCATGCTGTCTACAGATTGTATCATGCTGATGAATGGCGCAATGTATTTAACCTTATTGGTTTGCAGGTGGCCTATCAAATGCCATTCAATATCCTGTGGCAATTGTTCCTGCTTTTCAACCAGCTCCTGCACGGTGTTCTCACCAAATAAGCGCTGCCCGGCATCATACGCCTCTTGCAGGTCGGCCACGGGTTTAGTTTTAGAAACTGCCAGCAGGGCAACATTTATATTGCCGGTTTCGTTATTTAGGCTTTTGATATTATCTGCAATGCTCATTAATGCGTAATTTTGTTTTTATAACGCCGCTAAATTACAGAATGCAAAAATATATAAGCTTGTTTTTTTCAGTATTGCTTGGTTTAACCGCCTGCCAAAGCAACCAGTTACCCGAGGGCGTTATCAAAGAGCAGCAAATGATAAGCCTGTTAACAGATATACACCTAACCGACGGCGAGATATATATTGTACCGCAAATACCCGATAGCATGTACAAATATGCCAGCGCCAAGTTTAACAATGTATTTAAAAAACACCATACTACTGATGCGGCTTTTAAAAAAAGCCTTAAATATTACACCACGCAGCCCGAGCAACTGCTGGATATGTATAATAAGATAGATGCTATCCTGAAAGCAAAATTAGATTCGACCAATAAAGCGGCAATTAAACCAAAACCCGAGGCGCCAGCCAAAACGCCGGATACGATAAAACGTGCAGATACCGCACGAACAGCAAACCCGCTACATCGTACAAAGGGTAATAAACACCTTCTAAAATCTGTTCAATAATGCTATACCCCCAAAATAGCGCGGATAAACTTGGGTTTACCGAAGTAAAACAACTAATTAAGGCCCATTGCTTAAGCATAATGGGGCAGGAGATGGTAGATAAGATACAGGTGATGAGCAATTATGACCTGATAGCTAAATTTTTAAACCAGGCAAACGAGTTTAAAAATATCCTGCAAAATGATGCCGCGTTGCCCATCAATAATTTTTTTGATATAAAATCGCTGGCCAATAAAGCCCGCATAGAAGGCTCTTTTTTATCTGAAGAGGAGTTTTTCCAGGTACAGGCGTCATTAACCACGGTGTTTGCGGTTATAGCTTATTTTAACGAACGCGAAGGCCTTTACCCAAACCTGGAGGCTTTGTTTGAGCACCTGCCGATAGAAAAAGCTATCCTGAAAAAGATAGATGCCATTATTGACCCTAAGGGGAAGATACGCCATAACGCCTCGCGCGAGCTGATGGAGATCACTACAGGCATAGCCAAGGCCGAGCAGGAGGCGCGTAAAAAGATAGACCAGATATTTAAGGCTGCTACCGGCAACGGGTGGACGGCGGATGGCTCGTTAACCGTACGCGACGGGCGCCTTTGTATCCCGCTGCTTGCCGAAAACAAGCGGAAGGTTAAGGGATTTATTCATGATGAGTCGGCGTCCGGGCAAACGGTTTACCTTGAGCCCGAGGAGGTGTTCTCGCTCAATAACCGCATCCGCGACCTGGAATTTGACCGTCGCCGCGAGATCATTAAAATACTAACCACCTTAACCGACGACCTGAGGCCTTATGTGCCGCTGTTATTATCATACCACGGACTGCTTACCAAGCTGGATTTTGTGCGCGCCAAGGCCTTGTTTGCCATTGATATCGACGCCGAAATGCCGAAGGTAGTGAACGAGGCACGGTTAAGGCTTATGAACGCCCGCCACCCGTTATTGTTCCTGAGCTTTAAAAAGGATCATAAAACCGTAGTACCGCTAAATGTAGGTATCGACGAAGGCACAAGGGTAATTGTAGTATCGGGGCCCAATGCCGGCGGAAAATCCGTTTGTATGAAAACCGTTGGCCTGCTGCAACTGATGGTACAGGCGGGTTTGCTGATACCGGCAAGCGCCGATAGTGTAGCAGGCGTGTTTAAGCAGGTTTTTGTTGATATAGGCGATGACCAATCGATTGAAAGCGACCTAAGCACTTATAGTGCGCACCTATCGAAAATGAAGAAGTTTGTGGAGGATGCCAACGGTAAAACACTGATATTGATAGACGAGTTTGGCACCGGTACCGACCCGCAGTTTGGCGGGCCCATTGCCGAGGCCGTGCTAGAAGCGCTGAACCATAAAAAGGTTAGGGGTATGGTTACCACGCATTACTCTAACCTGAAGATATTTGCCAGTAACACCGAAGGGATAGAAAATGCCTCAATGCTGTTTAACAACACCGAAATGCTGCCCATGTATATGCTGGAAGTTGGCAAGCCAGGCAGCTCGTACGCTTTTGAAATAGCCCAAAAAATAGGTTTGCCGCAAAACGTACTTAACCTGGCCAAAAACAAAATAAGCAGCGGCCAAAAAAAGGTTGATAGTTTGCTGGTTGACCTTGAACGCGAAAAGAAGGAGATATTTGACACCAAATTAAAGCTGGATAAGCAGCAGCGCCGCGTGGATAGCCTGCTTGCCGAGAACGAAGAACTAAAAAGCTTTTTAGACGAAAACCGTAAAAGCCTGCTTAAAGAGGCCAAACAGGAAGCAAAGAACATCATCCTGAATGCCAATAAACTGGTTGAAAACACCATTGCCGAAATCAAAAGCAGCAATGCCGATAAGGAAGTAACCAAAACCCTGCGCGATAACCTGAACGCCGAGGTGCAGCGTAATACCGTTAAACCCGACGTGGTTAAGGCAAAACCGGCGATTGATGAAGAAATAAAACCCGGCGACTGGGTTAAACTGATTGACGGGGATACTACCGGGCAGGTAATAGAACTGATAAAGGATAATGTGGTGATTGCCATGGGCGAACTGCGCACCGTGGTAAAAAAGAAACGTGTGGAAAAGGTAGCCAAATCTACTGTGCCTAAAGAGATAAGGCGCAGCGGAATAAGTCACACGGGTGATATTGCCAGCTTTAGCCCCGAAATAGATGTGCGCGGTATGCGTACCGAAGATGCGCTGTTCGCTATAGAAAAACTGTTCGACCGTGCGCTGATGATGGGTTTCGGTACCCTCAAAATTTTGCACGGTAAGGGGGATGGCATCCTGCGTAAAATGATACGGCAATATTTAAAAAAATACGACCAGGTTGACCGTATGGAAGACGAACACCCAGACCGGGGCGGGCAGGGCATTACTTATGTATATCTAAAATAGTGATATAAGTTTAAACAGGGCCAGGTGCGATTCCCTCCCAACGGGAGGGTGCAGGGAGGGGTTTAATAAAGCGATGTACTACGCTAACTCCCCCTGCCACATCCAAGCCCTACACGCCCTCCCTTGGGAGGGAATTGAAACAATATTGATGGCTAAAATCATCCCATACAACCCAAATTTAAAAGTCTTGGCACGCAAGCTCAGAAAAGATATGACGTTTGGCGAGACACTGCTTTGGAATGAATTAAAAGAAGACAAGCTTTGGGGATTTGATTTTGATAGACAGCGTTGTTTGGATAATTACATTGTTGATTTCTATTGCAAAAAACTGATGCTTGCTATAGAAATTGATGGCATGTCGCACAATTATGAAGACGCTTTTAATAAAGATGAATTAAGGCAAAAAAGGTTGCAAACCTTTGGCATCACATTTATTAGATTTAGCGAAGCTGACGTGAAACAAGATATGCAAAATGTAATTCGTGGCATTGAGGGTGTAATTTTAGAAATTATTAGAAAAGACCGATCGATTAAACTTCCGAAAAGTTTTCCGCAAGAAGTTTTGAACGGCTTATAGCCAAGGGCACGTGAGATTCCCTCCCCTGGGAGGGTGTAGGGAGGGGTTATTGAAGCGATAAAAAGTGTACTAACCCCTCCCTGCCACCACACGAGCCCTGCACACCCCTCCCAAGGGAAGGAATTGAAAAAAGAAAGCCGGGGGAGTGTGCGATTCCCTCCCAACGGGAGGGTGCAGGGAGGAGTTATTGAAGCAAAAAAAAAGCGTATAAACCCCTCCCTAAACAACACAAGCCCTGCGCACCCCTTGCGAATGGGAGAATTTTAACGAATTAAACGATACTATATACAATGAAACGTATTTTATTTTGTCTGTTATTAGCATCCATCACCATTAGCTGCGGGGCGCAAACTATTATTAAGTTTGATAATCAAAATATCAAATTTATGGGGCGTATCACGCTTACAGATAGCGCGGCACAACTCACCTGGACGGCATCATCCGTATTGATAAACTTTAATGGAACATCAGCGAAGGCCACTTTAAAGGATAATACCGGGATGGATAGGGTAACTGTGGTAGTCGATGGCAAGGTAATCAATACCACCATTCAGCCCGCTATAAACCCAACAGAATATACGCTTGTAAGCGGACTGCCAAAAGGCAAACACCGCTTAGAACTGTTTAAACGGACGGAGTATGACATGGGCACCTTATCTTTTTACAGTTTTAATTTAGACGGGAAGATATTGCCGCCGCCAAATTTCGCGCATACGATGGAGTTTTACGGCAACTCTATTACCTGCGGCTATGCTATTGAAGATACGGCAGGCAAAGACAGGGGCACAGCCGAATTTGAGAACGGTTATAAAAGCTACGCTAATATTACCGCGCGCCATTTTAACGCTTATTATCATTCCATATCAAAAAGCGGCATTGGAGTGGTTATCAGCTGGTTTAATTATGTAATGCCGGATATATATGACCGTGTGACCGCAAATGATTCTACGAAAAAATGGAATTTTAAGAAGTATACGCCCCAACTGGTGGTGGTAAACCTGTTCCAAAACGACTCATGGTTAGCGACGAATAAGGATCATCCAGAATTTAAAAGGTTATTTGGCACAAAGCCGCCTACACCAGCGTATATAATCGATCATTACCAAAAGTTTATAGCATCTATCCGCAGCAAATACCCCAAAGCAAAGATCATATGTGCCTTAGGTGCAATGGATGCGACCAAACCTGGTTCGGCCTGGCCGGGATATATCGAAAAGGCGGTAGCAGGCTTGCATGATAAAGCGATATACACGCATTTTTTTCCCTATAAGAACACTCCGGGTCACCCGAGCGCCGATGAGCAGCAGGCAATGGCCGATGACCTGATAGGGTTTATCGAAAAGACTTTTAAATGGTAATGGTGAATAGTGAGCGGTGAATGGTGAGTAGTTGGGATATCAACCTTCCACCATTCTCTACTCACCATTCTCTACTCACCCCATCACTCCCCAACCTTTTGCTGATCCGGTAGTTCGCCGTAGCCGGCAACGTCTCCATCGGCATTAGTGCCCGAAGTATCCCCGTCGTTATCGGCGGTACCTTCCTGGTAGCTTTGCTGCGATTGGTTGCGGTTATCCGCTGTATCGTTGTTACTTTCCTCGCCCTCCTTTGCCGGTCCCTCGTTTTCACTGTCAGACTGCCCGGTTGGTACAGCACCTGTAGATTCGGTATAATTTGACTGCCCTAACTGATTGGGATCTTTAAAATTATTGTTCTCAGGGTGTTCTTCAGATGGTTCGGTGCGCTTGAAATAGTCATTGCTATATCCTGCGTTTTGCGATGGATTATTGCCATCGTCGCCCGCGGGGGTGTTGCTATTTTCGCCAAAGCGGTCGCCACCCGCGCCGTTGGCTTCCATACCAGATTCGTTGCCGGTTTTTTCTTCACTGCCAAACATAAAGGCGGTGCGGCGCAGGTCCTTTTCTTCCAGGTTATCGTCATCCTCTACGCGGTAAGCACGTGGTTTATCCTGTTCGTTGTTATCATTATATGCTATCATGATGTTTATAAATTGATGTATATAATAAAGGTTTGAGATATTTAATTGTTTGAATAGATCTTACCGTTGCGTTCCTTTTCTTCTTCGCGCACAAAAGTGTTTTATATATGAATAGCGTTCACAAAACGCAAGATCACTAAAAAATCATAAATAACTTATTGCCAATATATTAAAAGTATTTAATGAACTTTTACTACAGATTATAGCGTTTTTATGAAAAATGTAATACATTGATTGTCAAATATTCACGAATGTTCACGGTGTTCACGTGCGCCGAACGTGAACACCTGAATATAGGCAAATCGTCGGAAAAAAATATTATGCTTGCATAGTAATTTCACTGGCATGCGTCAGGCAAAATGTCTAATTTTACCGCAACCAATTATAAAGCATGAATAAAGTAGTGAGCGGGGCCGATGAGGCCATACGCGATATTGAAGACGGCATGACCCTGATGTTGGGTGGATTTGGCATGTGCGGCCTGCCCGAGAAAAGCATATCAGCCCTTGTAAAAAAAGGGGTAAAGGACCTTACCTGTATATCTAACAACGCCGGCGTTGATGACTTTGGCATCGGTTTGCTGTTGCATAAGCGCCAGGTAAAAAAAATGATATCATCGTATGTAGGCGAAAACGCGGAGTTTGAACGCCAGCTGTTAAGCGGCGAACTGGAGGTGGAACTGATACCGCAGGGAACTTTAGCTACCCGCTGCATGGCCGCGGGTTATGGTATGCCCGCCATTTTTACCCCGGCAGGCATAGGTACCGAAGTAGCCATTGGTAAAGAAGTGCGTAATTTTAACGGTAAGGATTACCTGATGGAAATGGCTTTTGAAGCCGATTTTGCCATTGTTAAAGCGTGGAAAGGGGATAAGCTGGGGAACCTGGTTTACCGCTCAACTGCACGCAATTTTAACCCGGTAATGGCTATGGCCGGTAAGGTTACCATTGCCGAAGTTGAAGAGCTGGTTGAGCCCGGCGAACTTGACCCGGACAACATACATACCCCGGGCATTTACGTGCACCGAATTTTCCAGGGCGAGAATTACGAGAAAAGGATAGAACAAAGGACGGTGAGGAAGAGAGAAATATAAACCACACTTCATCGCGAGGTACGAAGCAATCTTTCGATAGAAAAACCGGCGATATGTAATTTGAAGATTGCCACGCTCTCGCTCTCAATGACGGGTTAATAAAAAAGATATGTTAGATAAAACAGGAATAGCAAAGCGCATTGCCAAAGAAATAAAGGACGGGTTTTATGTAAACCTGGGGATAGGCATCCCAACACTGGTAGCCAATTATATACCCGATGATATGGACGTTATCCTACAATCCGAAAACGGGTTGCTGGGTATGGGCCCGTTCCCTTATGAGGGCGAAGAAGACGCCGATGCCATCAACGCGGGTAAACAAACCATCACCATGTTGCCGGGCTCTGCCGTGTTTGATTCGGCCATGAGCTTTGGGATGATCCGGGCAAAAAAAGTAAACTTGACGATTCTGGGCGCCATGGAGGTTTCAGAAAACGGCGACATTGCCAGTTGGAAAATCCCGGGCAAAATGGTGAAAGGTATGGGCGGCGCGATGGACCTGGTGGCATCGGCAGAGAACATCATTGTAGCCATGCAGCACGTAAATAAAGCAGGCGAATCGAAGCTGTTGCCGAGTTGCACTTTGCCGCTAACCGGCATCAACTGCGTTAAAAAAATAGTGACCGAACTGGCGGTGATGGATGTATTACCCGAGGGTGGCTTTAAATTACTGGAGCGCGCGCCCGGTGTTACCATCGACGAGATCAAAGCGGCAACAGCGGGTAAACTGATCATTGAAGGCGAGATACCGGAGATGGTGATATGAGTACTACAACGCTTCGATTTTAGCGTAAATGGTTTTTCTATCCCTATCGGTTTTGGCCAGTCGCAGGGCCTGCAGCAGGTGATCTTTGGCTTTTAACGCGTCGGTGCCTTTGTATAATTCGCCAAGCAAGGTATGGTAAAAATGGTTGTTTACAAGACCGAGTTTCTCAGCCTCAGCAATTGCAATCGCATTGCCGTTAACCTTTGCCAGCGCGTAGGTGCGGTTCAGCGCGGCAATTGGCGAATACTCAATAGCTAACAAATGGTTATATAAATGCAAAATGTTCTCCCATTTTTCAATGGTGTCGGTCTTTATGGTGTGCCAGTAGGCTATACCGGCCTCGATATGGTATTTAGATAAGCTATCGCCCTGAGACGCTTTGTTGAGGTATAACACACCGTTTTGTATCAGTTGTTTATCCCATAAATTTTCATCCTGGTCGTCGTATAAAATCACTTCGCCGTTTTTATCTATCCTTGCCTTAAACCTTGATGCCTGGAAACACATCAGGGCAAACAGAGCGTTTACCTCGGGTTTATTGGTAGGCGGATAATTGATCAGCATTTTAACAAGCCGCATAGCTTCGTCGCACAGGTCTTTCCGAAGGATCTCATTATCGGTTTCAGAGTAGTAGCCCTCATTAAATAACAGATATAACGTGGTAAGTACAGGCTGCAAGCGGGAACTAAGCTCATTTTTGGCGGGGAACTCCATTTTAACACCACCTGTCCGCAGTTTCTCTTTCGCCCGGAAAAGTCTTTTATTGATCGTTTCTTTATTGGTCAAAAAAGCGTGTGCTATCTCATCAATGCCAAAACCGCAAAGTATCCTCAGGGCAAGGCCAATCTGCCCTTCGGGAGGGATAGAAGGATTGCACACTGCAAAAAGCATTTGCAGTTGGCTATCCGTTATGTTCCGGTCGGTCAGGTCTATTTCCATGACTTCTTGTACGGGTTGCTCAGTTTGTAGAGCCGGGCTTATCTTCTCATTAAAGATCTGCTGGCGGGCAAGTATATTTTTCGCTTTATTTTTGGCCACGGTGTATAACCATGCCTGCGGGTTGTCAGGAATGCCTTTATACGGCCATATATTTAATGCCGTGAGGAAGGTTTCGCTCGTAACGTCCTCAGCTATGGTTATGTTCTGAAATCCGAATGATTTGCATAGTACGGCGGTTATCCGGCCAAATTCGGTTCTGAATAAATGCGGTATAAGCTCCTGTTGCTGCATTTGGAAACAGCCCCGCCATCCGGCGGGGCCTTAATTATTAAATATAGTTAATTTCCCTGATCTCGATCTTACCATCCAACTCAAACACCGGCGAGCCTTCCATCAGGGCAACCGCATCCTCATAAGTTGCTACCCTTATTATCGAATACCCCCCGATAAATTCCTTTACTTCGGTATACGGCCCGTTTGTAACTACATCGCCTTTACTAACTACCCGGCCGGTAGGGGCTAATCGGTTACCCCGCTCAACAAGTGCATTATTCGCGGCCATGTTGCCGACCCAGTCCATATAACGTTGGGTCATGGCAGTTCTTTCGTCATCGGCCATGGTAGCCAA
Source organism: Mucilaginibacter sp. 14171R-50 (assembly GCF_010093045.1). Lineage (NCBI taxonomy): Bacteria > Pseudomonadati > Bacteroidota > Sphingobacteriia > Sphingobacteriales > Sphingobacteriaceae > Mucilaginibacter > Mucilaginibacter sp. 14171R-50. Next base: position 3,686,269 of record NZ_CP048115.1, read on the forward strand.
AAGGCTGTAATCGGCACGATATATTAGCAGAAAATCTTTCATAATATTCAGTTTTTTTAGTGTACGTTATCGTTTTTAGCTATCTTTCTTACTTCAACCGTATTGCCTTCGCCCTGTAAAACCGGGCAACCCTTTGCAAATTCAGCAGCCTCATCCGCCGATTCGGCCCTTACCACTATAAAACCGCCAATGGTTTCCTTGATATCCCCAAATGGGCCGTTTGTTATCAGCTTGTTGTGGTCAACCACTCTGGCGTCGTCAAACGGTAGGCCCGTACCGCTTACAAATTTGTTTTGTGCCGCTATACTGCCTATCCAATCCATGGTTTGTTTCATCCAAACCTGCATTTGCTCAGGCGATGCTACTTTGGTACCGTCCTGGTGCCTCATAATTAATGCATACTCATTCATTATCTTAAGTTTTGATTTTTTGTTTATAATCCAATAACAAACGGCTTCCCGCAAATTGGACAATACCACCAAAATTTACAGCACAAAGTGTAGCGAAAGATACGAAGCTTTATATCTCAAACCTTTCAATAACTATTACCTTTACAAGCAATCTTATTATATTTACATCCATGAACCATCTGATAGCCCCATCTATTTTATCTGCCGATTTTGCAAACCTGCAGCGCGATGTTGAAATGATCAATAACAGCGAGGCCGACTGGTTTCATGTGGATATTATGGACGGCATGTTTGTGCCGAATATTTCTTTTGGTTTCCCGGTTGTAAAGGCCACTAAACAGCACGCCAGCAAGCCGCTTGATGTACACCTGATGATTGTTGACCCTGATCGCTACCTGAAAGATTTTGCTGAAGCCGGCGCAGACAGCATTACCGTACATTACGAGGCCTGTACGCATTTGCACCGCACAGTACAGGCTATTAAACAATTGGGCTGCAGGGCGGGGGTAGCCATAAACCCTGCTACGCCAACCGGTATGCTTAAAGATATCATTGCCGATTTAGATCTGGTGCTGGTAATGTCTGTGAACCCCGGTTTTGGCGGACAAAAGTTTATCGAGCACACTTATACAAAAGTAGCCGAGGTTAAAGCCATGAGCGCAAACACCAACCCCAATATTTACATAGAGGTAGATGGTGGTGTGGGCAGTCAAAACATTGCTAAACTGATAGAAGCGGGTGCCAATGTTTTAGTTGCAGGCAATTCTGTGTTTTCGGCGGCCGACCAACGCGCTGCCATTGCGCAATTAAAGCGACCTTAATCATCAGGCAATAACTTAAAATGTATCTTCCCAAACAGGTTTTATCCCTGCGCGGTTTCGAACTGCAGCTGGCTTAAATACCGGTATAAGCCCTGTTCGTTGGCTATCAGTTCCTGGTGGTTGCCGGTCTCGATGATGTTACCTTTTTCCAACACGATAATTTTATCTGCTTCGCGGATGGTTGATAAACGGTGAGCGATAATGATCGATGTGCGGCCTTTCATCAGCACCTCCAGCGCATCCTGGACCAAACGTTCTGATTCCGAATCGAGCGATGAGGTAGCTTCATCCAATATGAGTATCGCCGGGTTTTTAAGTAGGGCACGGGCAATAGCGATACGCTGGCGCTGACCGCCCGAAAGTTTAACACCCCGCTCACCAACAATGGTATCATATCCTTCGGGGAACGAGGTGATAAATTGGTCGGCGTTGGCTTTTTTGGCTGCCTCGATAATTTCGTCCTTACTTGCATCAAGTTTGCCATAAGCAATGTTCTCTAAGATGGTACCGCCAAACAGCAATACATCCTGCGGAACAATAGCCACCTGGTTACGGATATCGGTAAGGGCATACTCATCCGCGTCCAACCCGTCAAAATATATACTTCCGCTTTGCGGATGATAAAATTGTAATATCAACGCCGCCATAGTAGACTTACCCGAACCGCTTGGTCCTACAATAGCCACGCGCTGCCCTGCATTTGCTGTAAATGAAACATCATTCAAAACCGTCAGTTCTGAACGGGAAGGGTACGCAAACACTACATTGTTGAAAGCCAGGTTACCGTGTAGCTTTTGTTTTATAACATTCTCGCTTGCGTTAATAGAAACATTTTCGCCCTTTTCGTCCAGTATCTCTAACACCCGCTCGCTGGCGCCAACCGCTTTTTGAATATTGGCGTATAAATCTGGTAGGCTACCCATTGCAGCGCTAATAAACGCTGCGTAAACTATGAAATTAGTAAGTTGACCAAATGTCATCCCCTTATCGTGAATAGAAACAAGGTACGATCCATACCATATCTCACAAAACACGGTGCCAAAAAGACAAAACACAATAAAAGCACCGAATAGTCCCCTATACTTAGCGCCTCTAACCGCAATGGATACTACGCGTTGCAATGTCTTGTCATATCTTCCGGCTTCAAAAGCTTCGTTTACAAATGCCTTAACATTTGCAATACCTTGCAGCGTTTCTTCCACTATTGTATTAGATTCTGCCAATTGATCCTGTGCTTCGCGCGATATGCTTCGAATAAATTTTCCAAATACGATAGCAACAACTATTAATACTGGGAGCACAACTAATAAAGCGATTGTAAGCTTCCAGGAAATTATAATTAATAAACTTATACCACCTACCAATATTATTAGTTGCCTTATCACCTCGGCGAACGTTGTTGTTAACGTTTCCTGAATCTGCGATAGGTCAGCGCTTATTCTGCTGTTTAGTTCACCAACCCGACGATTGGCAAAAAAATTCATAGGAAGGGTAATAAGCCTGAAATAAGTATCGCGACGAATAGCGGCTAATGACTTTTCTGCGACCTGTACAAACCAGGTAATCCGGAAATACGAAACAAATCCTTGAAGAAACAACACGACAACTGCAGCTTCGCCGATCGTCTTTAGGTCGGCAGGTACAAAGCTATAACGCTTGGTACCCTGCGAAGCGTCGATAAGCGCACCAAAAAAGCCGGGAAAGGCCAAACCCACTAAACTTGAAACAACAAGGAACAGCAATCCACCTATGAACTTTACTTTATATGGTTTGATGTAACTTAATAGTTTACCTACCTTTCTTAGGCTCGCTGCGTTCAATTTTGCTTTTGGTAATTCTGCTTCCGCTTTACTGCTGCTGTTTAACCGTCCTCGTGCCATCTATGGTTTTATATTATCAACTCACAAAACTAAGGGTTAAATGCTTTTATTTAATGTTGAGTTGTAAAATTGACGTTAGGATGTGTAATTTTTTGTACGTAGAAACGCAATCCTTTACGTGTTGGATAAAACTGCGTAACATTGCATGCGCAGAGGCGCAAAGTATTGCGTCTTTAGAAGGAAATGAGATGTCAGCTTATCAATTACTACGTTTTCTTTTTAAGATCAGTAAAACGATGACCGACACAATTAACATTGCCATGGCAATAATATAAAGTTTCTGCCTGCTCTGGTAATCTTCATTTTGTTTGGCCGTCTGCGCTTTCAACGCCTCGTTTTGCGCACGAAAGCTGTTAATGGTTTTCATATAGGCAATGCGTTCCTTTTCAACCTCCCGTGCGGTGTTTTCTATTTGTTTCTTTTGAAAAGCAGTGTAGTTAAGCTGATTGGTACGATAGTCAAAGAGCTTTTTCAACTCAATAAATATCTCATCGTCGGTGTCAACAATATCCATCAGTATCTGGTTGCTCCGCCTGATGTCGTTCTTGGTTTGCATATGAAATATGCCGCTGCGTTTGGTAAGGCTGGTGTCATACTGGCCAAACTTTAACCTGCGCGCGGCAAGCATAGCATTTATTTTAGCGCGCTGCCTGCCATAAGCTACCGAGTCTGTTTTTACCTGCGCAAAGGCGCCCGCGCCAAAAAGCACGATAAACATTAAAAGAAATAAATGTTTCATTGTCCCCCTGGGTTTACTGAAAATCAATAATTACACTATCGCCAAGGTTTAGGCCTAAAAGTCCGCTGGCATTGCCTTTGTTGATGGCAATCTCCAGGTGATCGCTGATCCCGAACAAACAAAGCTTTTCGCCTTCGGGTACTTCGTTATAATGCCAGCTAAGCTGGTTTATGGTTTCGTTGCGTTTAAAGTATAATACAAACCGGCGGCCCTGCTGCACACGGTTAAAAAACTCCTTGGTGATGTTGGTTATCACGTTCTGGAATGCATCGATATAAATTACCGCGCCTTTGATCAGGTTCTTTTCTATAACGGGGTGCAGGTTCATTTTATTTTCAACGCTGGTTACCGGCAGGCCTATCTGGTTAAGCGTACCGCCGTTGGCCAGGTGGCAGGCTGCTTTTACAAAAATATCTGCCAGCGGGAAGTGCAGGAATTTGAGGTCCTGCATAATATTTATTTCCACAATCTCTTCCGGCTCCTGGTCAAACATCAGCGAAAATATACCATTATCAGCACCTACAAAATAGTGGTTTTTATACCTGATGGCCAGGTACCGGGTTTGCGTATTGTACACAGTATCAATGCCTATCAGGTGAACGGTATCATCCGGGAAATAGTAGAAACTGTTCTTCAAGATAAAGGCTGCCTGCTGCACATTAAAGGCCGCAACATTGTTAGTAATATCAACAATATTTACTGTTGGCAGCAATTTATAAATACTACCTTTAAGGGCAGCCTGATAAATATCTTTATCGCCCAGATCAGTAGTTAAAGTTATAATTGCCATTAATTTTGTAAATATTTATTGCTAATCTTGTAAAGCATTTAAAGGTGCAAATATTCAATTTTTAATTCATAAAAATTCGCAAACTGACAAAAATCAATTCCTATTGAACGAGCTAAAGTTATCAATTGAGCAAATAAACCCCGCAGTTTTATGGGGACCGAATAACGATCATTTCGAGATCATAAAAAAGCAATTCCCTAAGCTTAAAATAGTTGCACGAGGCAGCGAAGTAAAAGTTTTGGGCGACGAACACGAGTTAAGCACCTTTCGCGAAAAGTTCGACCTGCTGGTGCAGCATGTAGAAAAATTTGAGAGCTTAACCGCAATTGATGTAGAGCGCATTTTAGGCGCCAGGGCATCGTCGTTAACCGCGGCTGATGGTGAAAGCACCGCCGATAAATTTGCCAGCGGCGAGGTATTGGTATTTGGTCCTAACGGCATTATGGTTAAGGCGCGTACGCCAAACCAGCGCCGCATGGTTGATAGCCTGGCTAAAAGCGATATACTTTTTGCTATTGGGCCGGCCGGTACCGGTAAAACCTACACTGCTGTTGCACTGGCCGTAAGGGCGCTAAAAAACAAGGAGATAAAACGTATTATACTTACCCGCCCTGCGGTGGAGGCAGGGGAGAACCTGGGCTTTTTACCGGGCGACCTGAAAGAAAAGATAGACCCGTATTTGCGCCCTTTATATGATGCGCTGGATGATATGATACCCGCAGAAAAGCTAAAGCTTTACCTGGAAAACCGCACCATTGAGATAGCCCCGCTGGCGTTTATGCGCGGCCGCACGCTTGATAATTGCTTTGTGATATTGGATGAGGCGCAGAACGCTACGGATATGCAGCTGAAGATGTTCCTGACGCGTATGGGTCCATCGGCTAAGTTTATTGTTACCGGGGATGTTACGCAGATAGATCTGCCAAAGAAACAGCAATCGGGTTTATACACCGCGCTGCGCATATTAACTGATATAAAAGGTATAGATATTGTTTACCTAAGCGGCGAAGACGTAGTGCGCCACAAACTGGTAAAACGCATTTTAGAAGCTTACGGGGACATTCAATAAGTTTTGGTATCAAGTAGTTAATATCAAGTATCACGATGCTTCGCATTTTGTAATTTGAATTAGCTAAAAACAAATACTTGCTACTTGATACTAACTACTTGCTACTATAAACATGGACGCAATAAAGGAAACACATTTTAATTTTGAAAGGCAAACCAACTATTACAAGGGTAAGGTTAGGGATGTATATACCATAGATAATAAATACCTGGCCATGGTGGTTACCGACCGCATATCAGCCTTTGATGTGGTACTGCCCGAGGCCATCCCTTACAAGGGACAGGTGCTTAACCAGATAGCGGCAAAGTTTTTACAGGCCACAGCCGATATTCTACCAAACTGGGTTATCAGTGTGCCAGACCCGAGTGTTACCATTGGCCGTATCTGCGAACCGTTTAAGGTAGAGATGGTGATACGCGGCTACCTGGCCGGACACGCGGCGCGTGAGTATGCGCTGGGAAAACGCCAGGTTTGCGGTGTTTCCCTGCCAGAAGGTCTAAAAGAAAACGATATACTGCCTGAGCCCATCATTACCCCAACTACCAAAGCATCGGTAGGGCATGATGAGGATATATCCCGTGAGGAAATACTGGCTAAAGGCATTGTGAGCGAAGCCGACTATATACAACTGGAAAATTACACCCGCCGGCTATTTGAGCGCGGTACCGAAATTGCCGCCAAACAAGGTCTAATACTGGTTGATACCAAATACGAATTTGGCAAGGCAGGCGACACTATTTACCTGATAGACGAGATACATACGCCCGATTCGTCCAGGTACTTTTACAGCGAAGGGTACGCGCAACGTCAGCAAACTGGCGAGCCGCAAAAACAACTCTCGAAAGAGTTTGTTAGAAAATGGCTTATCGAAAACGGTTTTCAGGGCAAGGATGGCCAAAAGGTTCCGGAGATGACAGAAGAAATTGTACGATCGATTTCTGAAAGGTATATTGAACTGTATGAGCAAATTACGGGCGAAACCTTTGTTAAACCGGAACAAACAAACGTATTAGATCGTGTGGAAAACGCCATAAAGGAAGCTTTAGCCGCTTTATAGTGCTTTATTTAAACACAAATTAATTATATCTTAGCTTTTTAATTACAACAAAATGAAATTTACGGTTGACAAGCACGAGAAATATATTCTGATAAAGCTTAACGAATCAAAGTTAAACTCACTGGTTACCCCCCAGCTAAAATCAGAATTGATACTGATCAATACCGAAGGGCAGCGTAATATTATCCTCGACCTTTCGCAAGTGAAGTTTGCTGATTCATCGGGCTTAAGCAGTTTATTGGTGGGGCATCGCTTATGTAAAAATGCAGCCGGTACGTTTATTTTATGCGGATTGAACGACGCTGTTTCGCGTTTAGTTACCATATCACAGCTGGATAATGTACTTTCTATTGTTCCGACATGCGAAGAAGGTATCGACCTGATTTTTATGGAAGAAATTGAAAGGGAATTAAAGAAAGAAGTTAGATAATAATCTGTTATAATCCCCCGGTATGAAATTTGAAGTTACAATACTGGGCAGCAGCTCTGCAACTCCTATTTTTAACAGGAACCCCACAGCGCAGGTACTCAATATAAACGAGAAACTTTATCTGGTTGACTGCGCTGAGGGCACTCAGCAGCAAATGCTGAGGTTTGATGTTAAAGCCAGCCGTATCGATTATATTTTTATCAGTCACCTGCACGGCGACCATTACCTGGGGCTGGTAGGCCTGCTATCGTCAATGCACCTTAACGGCCGCAAAAAGGCCCTGAAAATATTTTGCCCGCCGCCTTTAAAGGAAATAATAGACCTTCAACTAAAATATTCTGAAACTACTTTGAACTATCCGGTTGAGTTTGTTTTTACAGACGCGGCCACAAAAGGGGTGATCTTAGAAAATCAGGACATTTTTGTAGAGACCATACCGCTTGACCACCGCATACCCTGTACGGGTTTTTTATTCAGACAAAAAAAACGGTTAAAAAAACTGATAAAAGAGCGGGTAGAAGAACTGCAAATACCGATACCATATTATGCAGCGCTAAAAAAAGGTAATGACTACCAGTCGCCTGATGGTACGGTTTACCAGAACAATACCCTCACGATGGAACCGCCCGAACCAAAATCATACGCCTATATATCAGATACCCTTTACAGCGACAAGTACCTGGCGTATATAACGCCGGTTACACTGCTTTACCACGAGGCCACCTTTTTAAACGATATGCTTGACCGGGCTAACCAAACGCACCACACCACCGCGTTACAGGCCGGCGAAGCGGCTATAAAAGTAAAAGCCGAAAAGTTGATCATCGGCCATTTTTCGGCACGTTACAAAACCTTGAATGAGTTGTTAGAAGAAGTCCAAAGCGTTTTCCCCAACACAGAACTTGCCGTTGAAGGGAAGACGTTTGTAATTAGCGAATAGCTTGATGAAATTCTATACTCTAATTTCTAAATCCTAAAGCAGGCTTCAGTTTAATAAGTATTAAAACAGGATAATAGGATTAGCTTTAACTAATTTCGAGTATTAAGTGCTTTACAGCTAAGATTTTATTTAGGATTTAGAAATTAGAATTTAGTGTTAATTTCAACCCTCAATCTCCCTTTTTGCCAAATACCGAGAAGTGCACATAACGGCTTGGGTGTGCTTTGATATCAATAAACAAGTTATTTAAATTGCTTGATGCCGAGTTAAGGTTATCGTACATTTTGGTATCGTTCATCAACAGGCCAAGCGAACCCTGTGTGCTGTTTATTTTGGCCATAGTTGCCTGCAGATCGGCAACAGCCTTATTGGCATTGTCTAACGTACCCTTAATGTTTGAGCTAGCCAGATCGGTACTAAACCGTTCAAAATTGTTTGATATACCGGTTAAATGCGCGCTGCTGTTCTTCAAATTACCTGAGGCTGCTTCCGCGTTAGCCATAATGCCGTTGATGTGGCTGGTTTGCGCACCTACAATGGCATCTATCTTTTTGGTTGTACCTTCTAAAGTTTGTAATGAGTTGGCAATGCTGGCAAAGCTCCTGTCCACGTTTTTCTGGAAGGTGGGGTTCATTATTTTATTAATCGCGCCTAAGGCAGAATCTACCTTTGAAATAAGCACTTCAGCTTTTTTTTGAATAGGCTGCAGGCTTTCGGCCAGGCTGCCCTGTATATCCGCCCGCAGAGTATCGCGGTCTTCGGCATACTTGTTACTGTTGCCCAGCTCAAAAACTATAGCCTTGCCGCCCAAAAGGTCGGTGCTTTGCAGTTTGGCCAGGGTGTTATCGGGTATGTCATATTTATCGTCTACCTTAAACTCAACGGTAGTGCGGCCATCAGCATGAAGTTCCATTTTTGATACCCGCCCGATTTGAAAGCCATTTACCAAAACAGGTTTTGATACGGTTAAGCCCTCAACGCTGCGGTAAACGGCATAAAATTTATTAGATCCCGAAAAAACATCGTTACCTTTTAAAAAGCTGTATCCTAATATTAAAACGGTTAATGCTACGGCAGTAAGGGCTCCGATCTTGGTTTCGTTAGATATTTTCATAGATAGTAGTGTGGATGAAGGGCATAAGCGTAATTATTGCGCTAATTGTTCAACGTCTGTTTTATAAGTTTTTATAGCCCGTACTATTGAATTTACGATTTCATTTTGCCCGGCTTCCGAATTTAGGTACTCTTCGTCGTCGGGGTTATTAATGTAACCGGTCTCCACCAGTACTGATGGCATAGCGGCATGGCACAGTACATATATCCCTTGTTCTCTTAGGCCTTCGCTGCGCCTGCCGTCAGTGTCAACAAACTCTGTGCTGATTAAGTTTGCGATTTTTACACTTTGTTTCCGAAATTTGCGCATATAAGCGTCGGTAAGGATAATAACCACCGGGTCGTTAGGGTCTAATCCATCGCCGTTCAGGTCCGAGTCATCTTCTATTTTATTGTTCTTGATGGCATTTTGTTCTTCGCGCGAGCGGTGCAAGCCGTAAACCAGCATTAAGGCGCCTTTCCCGGACCGATCTGGCACACGAACGGATTTGTAAACCGCCCTGCCGCGCCGGGTACCAACACGCTGGCGTACTACCTTGTCTGCCAACGAATTGCAATGTATTGAGATGAACAGGTTCCCCTTATTCTCGTTTGCTATCTGCGCCCGCCTTTCAAATGATACATCGTCCTCGGTTGTACGTGTCAAAACGGCATTTACCCCGTCCAGATCTTTTTCAATAGCCTTTTGCAATTTTAGTGCAATAGCAAGCGTTACATTTCTTTCAGACGAAAATGAGCCGCTGGCGCCGCGGGAATAATGGCCAGGGGGGGCGTTGTCGGGTTTTACACCATGCCCGGCGTCGATAATAATGGTGCGCAGCTTAAAACTATTATTTACAAGCGTGTCGTTTTTTGGATGATCTACTGATGTAAACGAAAACAATGAAAAGCAAACTATTATTGCACCAACGCCACAAATCGCTCTTTTCAATCTGTTCAATATTTTATTTTTCATTATGTTTGAACGCTGTTAACTGTACCTGCAAAAATACTATTCATAATCAATTTTGAAATTAGTTAGGCTTTTTTTTCTACTTGCATTTATACTAATGGTTAACGTAATGGCCTCTGCAAAAAAAGGCTATCATTACCTAACTGTTAAAGATACTATTATAAAACTTGATTCTGTTAGGGACAAGAAACTGCTTAAAGTTACCTCTCCGCAAAAAGTAAACGCCAACAAAAACAAAGCCCAAAGCTTTAACGCTCCAAATCCTACTTCAGTACTTAACACCAGGCAAGATACCACGCCAACGGCCGGCGGCCTTAAATCTGTTGTAAAGGCTACAGCCGAAGATTCGTCGTTTGTTGATAACGATCATAAGATGAAGTATCTGTACGGTAAGGCGCGGGTAACCTATGAAGATTTTGAGTTGGATGCCGAGTATATACGTGTTGACGAGAACAAACATGAGATATTTGCCCGCGGCGCCATCGACCCTAAAACAAGGCGTTATATTGGTCGCCCCTTAACCAAATCGGGGCAGGAAAAACCCGTTGCGTCCGATTCGTTGGTGTTTAACTACACTACCAAAAAAGTTAAAATATGGAACCCTGCATCTGAGCAGGAAGGTAACTATATATCGGGCGGGTTGGCCAAAAGGATAAACGAGAATGAGGTGGCTTACCGCAATGTGATATTCAGCACCTGCGACCTTCCTTATCCCGATACGCACTTCGGTATCGTAATTACGAAGGGCATAGGCCAAAAAAACCGCATCATATCCGGGCCTGCTTATTTAGAGATTGCGGGCGTGCCTTTGCCACTTGGCATACCGTTTGGTTTTTTTCCAAAGCCCGACTCACGTACCTCGGGGGTGATATTGCCAACCTTCGGCGAGGATCAAAAACTCGGCTTTTACCTGCGTAACCTGGGTTATTACGTTGGTATTAACGATAATATCGATGTTACCTTCATGTCCAGCTTATATTCAAAAGGATCGTACGAGTTAAGCGCTAATTCGCGTTATTTAAAACGTTATAAGTACGGCGGTAACCTAACCTTAAGCTACGGCTCGCACAACTATGGCCTGGCCGGTGACCCTGCCGTAAAAGATTTTAACGTGGCCTGGACACACTCACAGGACCCTAACGCAAATCCTGGTACAACATTCAGCGCATCGGTAAACGCGGGTACATCAAGCTTTTACCGCAACAGCCCGGGCCAGAACAATTACGATCTGTCACGACTCACTCAAAATAACTTACGATCAAGTATATCGTATGGCAGGACCTGGGTAGGTACACCGTTTAACCTTAACGTAAGTTTGGGCCACAGCCAGGACCTTACCCAAAAAACAGTAACGCTTGAGCTGCCTACCTTTAGCTTCAACATGTCTACCTTAAGTCCGTTTGACTCAAAAGACCGGGTGGGCGAACAAAAATGGTATCAGCGTATAACTGTTGGTTACAGCCTGGTAGGTACAAATAAACTCAATAACATACCCGAGGCGGAACTATTTAAATCGAATACACTTTCTAAGCGGCTGCAAAGCGGTTTGCAGCACCAGATACCTGTTGCCTTTAACGCTACCGTGTTAAAGTACTTTCAATTTAATACCGGTGTAAATTACACCGAGCGGTGGTATCTGCAAAGCATTCGTAAAAAATTTGACCGGGGATCGAGAGACGCGATAATTGATACCGTTGCAGGCTTTGCCCGTGCAGGCGAGTACAGCTTTAATGCAGGCTTTTCTACAAAATTATATGGTACCATACCGTTTAAAAAGGGAAATATAACAGCCATCAGGCACGTATCAACGCCGTCTATCAGTTTTAATTACCGCCCCGACTTTGGCGACCCCAGCTATGGCTATTATCGCACGGCGGTAAGCGCGGCAACGGTTCCTTATCCTTATTACGCGCAGCGATACTCAATTTTCGAGCAGTCGGTTTATGGTGGCCCGTCGCCAGGTAAACAGGCCGGTATAGGCTTTTCGCTCGATAATACCATCGAGGCAAAAGTTAGGCCCAAAAGCACAGACACATCGGGTGTGGCCCGTAAGATCCCTATTTTGCAGGGCTTAACTTTTTCTACCTTTTATAATTTCGCCGCCGACTCTTTAAAACTATCAAACATCAATTTTTCGGGGCATACCTCTGTATTAAATGAAAAGGTAAACATCAATTTCAGCGGTTCATTTGACCCATACTACACCCAGGTGCGCGACTCTATTACCAACGGCCGGCTACAAAACTATATCAGGCGCGTTAACCGCTTTAGCTGGCAGCAAGGCAAATTTCCGCTGCTTCAATCGTTTAGTTTTTCGGCAAGCGGCAGCTTAAACCCGGCAACCTTCCATCCAAAAGCTACGGTGCCGGTGGGCAACACCCTGCAAACTATGGACCCCAACCAGGCCCAAAGGCTTGCCATGATAAACAGCGACCCAGGGGCATATATCGATTTTAATATCCCTTGGAATATATCGTTAAACTACAGCTTTAATTACAATAACAACATTATCAACACATCATCCAGCAATACCATAATGCTAAGCGGGGATGTAAGCCTGACCGATAAGTGGAAGATACAATACAACACCAACTACGACCTTAAACTGGGTAAGCTATCTGATGCTACATCGTTTGCCATATATCGCGACCTGCATTGCTGGGACCTCTCAATCCAGTGGCTGCCATTTGGTTTTTATAAATCCTACAATGTTACATTAAAGGTCAAGGCTTCGATATTGCAGGATCTGAAATTGAGCAAACGCAGCGATTACACAAACAACGCAGGCTTTTATTAGTAGTATTGATATGCTGGCAGAAATTATAACTATTGGTGACGAAATTTTAATAGGGCAGATAGTAGATACTAACTCTGCCTGGATGGCGCAGAAGCTTAACGCCGAAGGGATAAGAGTGAAACAGATATCGTCGGTATCTGACGACCGGGAGCATATCCTTAACGCACTGGCCGAAGCGGCCAATCGGGCCGATATCATTTTTATAACGGGCGGCCTGGGCCCAACCAAAGATGATATTACCAAACAAACACTTGCGGAATATTTTAACGTAAAGCTTGTGCTAAATACTGAAGCTTTAAATAATGTGCAGCAGATATTTAAGCGTTATAACAGGCCGCTGCTTGAAGTGAACCGTAAACAGGCAGAAGTTCCGGAAAACTGCGAGATAATTTTGAACAGCAATGGCACTGCGCCCGGAATGTGGTTTAATGTGGATAGCAAGCTATACGTTTCGATGCCCGGGGTGCCGTTTGAAATGATGTACATGATGGAGGATGCGGTAATACCAAAATTGAAACAGCTGCTGAACCTCCCGGTTATTATCCATAAAACTATATTGACCGCAGGCGAAGGTGAATCGTTCCTTGCCGAAAAGATAGCCGATATTGAGAACGACCTGCCCGGCAACATCAAGCTTGCTTATTTACCAAAAATGGGCCAGGTGCGTTTAAGGCTAAGCGCTTACAGCAATGGCGGCGCTTCGCTTTCAGATCAGTTAGAAGAATTTGCCGCCCGTATTGTCGAAAGGGTGGGCCCTAATGTGGTAGCGCTTGAGGATATCCCGCTTGAAAAGGTTGTACTAAATTATATGACCGATAACCACCTGACATTATCGGCGGCCGAAAGTTGTACCGGTGGGTATCTTTCGCACCTGATCACGCAGCATGCGGGTTCGTCGCAGGTTTTTCTGGGTAGTGCGGTAACCTATTCTAACGATCTGAAGGAAAATATTTTAGGTGTTAAAAACGAAACCTTGTATCAGTTTGGAGCTGTTAGCCGCGAAACCGTAACAGAGATGGTTGCAGGCGCGCTACAGCAATTTAAGTCGGACTACGCTGTGGCCATTACCGGGATAGCCGGCCCCGGCGGGGGCACAGCAGAGAAACCCGTGGGCACCGTATGGATTGCGGTGGCAAATACAAATAGAACGGTTGTAAAGAAATTCACATTTGGTAATAAACGCCCCCAAAACATCGAAAGGAGTGCCATGGCTGCCTTTTTTATGTTGATTACTTTACTAAAAGAAACATAAATGTGACACAGTAATTGTATAATTTTGACCAACGAACTATAGTTTTGCGTATGGCCAAATACCAATTATTACTGCCAAAGATGGGTGAGAGTGTTGCGGAAGCAACCATAATTAAATGGAATAAAAAACCAGGTGATTATATTGAAGCAGATGAGGCAGTTATAGAAATTGCGACTGACAAGGTCGATTCTGAAGTTCCTTCGCCGGTTTCCGGAAAATTAATTGAACAGCTTTGTAAAGAAGATGAAGTAGTACAGGTAGGATCGGTAATTGCCGTTATAGAAACCGATGAGGCGGGCGGCAGTAACGAACCGCAGGCCACTTCCGAACCAACACCTGCACCACAATCTGTAACAGAACAAGCACCACAATTTGTGGCCCAGACAAGCCCTCAGCCTGCCGAACAAGCCGCACCTGTTGCCGATATACCGGGCATCAATCAAATTGAAGAGAGAGAAAGCCCACCTATTGACGGCGTTAAATACGAGAACCGATTTTACTCGCCATTGGTTAAAAATATCGCCAGCCAGGAAGGTATTGGTAATAACGAGCTTGACCAGATACCGGGTACCGGCGCCGAGGGCCGTTTAACCAAGGACGACCTGCTGGAGTATATCCAGAAACGCGGCTCCAAAGCGGCGGCACCACAAGGTTTTGCTACAGCGCAACAGCCTGGAGTTGCAAAACCAACGGAACAACCGGCAACGGCTTATACCGCACCGCAGCCAGCACCTTCACCTGCTTCCAAGGCTCCACAGTTTGAACCTGGGCAACAAACAGCCCAACCGGCTGCCGAAATGCCAAAGGCGGCGCCACAACCTGCCGCTACATCTGTTTCGGGCGGGCATGAAATTATTGAAATGGACCGCATGCGTAAGCTGATTGCCGAGCATATGGTTTACAGTAAGCACACGTCGCCGCATGTAACTTCTTTTGTGGAAGCCGATGTGACCGAATTGGTGAACTGGCGCGAGAGAATTAAAAACGCGTTCGAGAAACGCGAGGGCGAGAAAATTACCTTTACACCTATATTTATAGAGGCGGTTGTAAAAGCTATTAAAGATTTTCCGCTGATAAACATATCGGTGAACGGAACCCAGATCATCAGGAAAAAGGATATTAACATTAGCATGGCTACTGCTTTGCCAAGCGGAAACCTGATTGTACCGGTTATTAAAAAGGCGGACGAGTTGAGCCTTATTGGTATTACGAAGACTGTTAATGATTTAGCTAACCGTGCCCGTAACAACAAACTGCAGCCCGACGATGTAAGGGACGGTACGTTCACCATTACCAACGTAGGCTCGTTTGGCAATGTAATGGGCACGCCTATTATTAACCAGCCTCAGGTAGCCATATTGGCGGTTGGGGCAATTAAAAAGAAACCGGCCGTTATAGAAACGCCAAAAGGTGATGCGATAGCCATCAGGCATATGATGTTCCTGTCGCTTTCTTACGACCATCGCGTAGTGGATGGTGCCTTAGGCGGACAATTTGTAAGCAGGGTAGCCCATTACCTTGAAAATTGGGACACTAACAGGAGTTTATAGTTACAGGAATATATAGTTAATTTAATTTGTGAGTTTCTACAAAAGCAAAGGCTTCCCTAACCGGAAGCCTTTTGTTTTATGCTTTGTTCTCTAAGTTGTCAATCTTTAAAACGCCCGCTTTTTTGCTGAAATCACGGGTGAGCATTTCGTATACGATCTTAAACCATATTAATAAGCACGGAAGGGCTATCAGGGCATAGGGTATCACGTAGTTTACTCGCAGATATCGCGGGAAAAGATCTGAAGGCGAAAAGTTGGTAAGCACCAGGGCGAATATCATCAGGAACCGTTCGTAACCTGTAATTGGCCTGTCTAAGATCACATACCATATACTTACCCCGATAAAGGCGATTACGTAGGTTGGCGGCTCGCTACTGGTGCTGAATATGATGGTAAATATCAATACCGAAGCCAGCAATAATAATTGGTAATTAAGGTTTCGCCAGTATTTTATACGCAACATTGATGCTACGAAAACCAGTATGGCCGGCACCAATATCAACAAGTTCGACAGGTTTTTCACCAGGAATATTTTAGTTATCATACCCATAACACTTACGTTACCCCTGGTAGAAGTAAGATTTGCTGCGTTTTTTGCCAGCAGATCAGGATACCAGTCGCGATAGGTTTGGATAATATAAGCCGGAGACGATACGAGCATGGGCAATGCAAATAACACTACCGACCAAAACGCCAGGCTTAAAATAAATTTCGCTTTGTTGTCCGAAAAGAAGAAGAACGCCAGCCCTACAATGCCGTATAACTTTATAGCGGTACCTAAAATGATCATGAGCGCGGCCCAGAAATCCTGCTTTTTCCTGATAAAAATAAAGCTGAATATTACCAGCGCCGTAATCAGCGGATTTACCTGCACATTACCCGATGAACCCATAATACTGTTAACATTAAGCAGCAAAATCACAAACTTTTGCGAGTTGTTAAGGGGTAATTGCATTATGGCATAATACAATATAAAGGCCAGGAACATCACCCAGAGTATTACACCAGCCTGGTTAGGTAAAACTGCAAACGGCGCAATTACCAAACCAAACACCGGCCCGTAGTGGTTAAGGTCGAAATAGTACTGCGGCTCGGGGCCAAACAGCGTGTGCTGGTTTATAAGGTTTAAAAAGTTGTGCTTGTAAATGATGTAATTGTTATGCGTGGTTAATTTGTTTGAGGGGTGCATAACAATATCTTTTGCTACCGCGAAAAAGCTGAGTCCGAACCAAAGCGACAGGATAAAGGTTTTGTTGAATAGAATATTTTTTAGTTTTTGCATACAAGTGGCTACAGGTTGCAATAATACGTAAAGGCGGTTATATCCAAAACAAGCCAACGCAAACAAAAAAAGAGCGCACTTGATTGTACGCTCTTTCTAAAGGCAGGGGTATATAATTAAATTACAGCTTCGTACCTTTTTTCGGCGGCCAGGCTAACGCCTGTTAATTGATCGGCAAAAGCAACAAATGCCTTACTATCCGCTATCAGCTGCTGGTTGTCAATTAGTTTTTGCAGGTTTATTTTACCAATTACGAACTTATAGCTGCCCGAGTAAAAGCGCTCGTGAATGTGTTCAAACTCCAGCGCTTCTACAAGCGCTTCGTCCTCGTAACGCAGGTAAATATTTACCTCTACGTTATTGGTAAACTGCAGGTAGTTGTCGGCTTTGGCCTTTTTATATTCGTATTGGTAATTATATCGTAAGGCCGCGATATCCGATAATACGGCCGAGCCGGTAGGATGGCCGCCCGCACCTTTACCAAAAAAGAACTGCTGATCGGCAAAAGCTGCTTGTACGGTTACACCGTTATATTCATATTCTACGTTGTATAAAAATTCCGTTTCGTTTACAAATTTTGGCATTACAAACAGGGTTACATGCCTGTCGTCGAGTTCTTTGGCAACAGGTACCAGCTTTATTTTCAGCTTTTTCTCCCGTGCGTATTGCAGATCGTTTGGCGCAAGGTTTTGTATACCGATGTTAAGCACCTGTACCGGGTCTATCACCACGCCGTAAGCATGAGCCGCGGCAATAATAAGTTTATACTTGGCATCGTACCCGCCAACATCCATAGTAGGGTCGGTTTCGGCAAAGCCAAGGTCTTGGGCCTGTTTAAGGGCAGTATTATAGTCAAGGTTCTCTAAATAACCTTTTGAAAGGATATAATTGGATGACCCGTTAAATATACCGCTAATGGAATGCAGCAACTCGTTATCGTAATATTCCTCCAGGTTGCGGATGATAGGGATACTGCCGCAAACCGCGCCTTCGTAAAGCAGCGAAGTGCCATACTGGTGCTGTAACGCTATCAGTTCGTCAAGGTACGTGGCGATCATTTTTTTGCTGGCCGATACCACATTTTTACCAGAGCTTAAGGCCCGCGATACGATCTCGAACGCGGCTTCGGTATCGTTTATCAATTCAACCACCGTATTGATCTCGGGATTGTTTAATATCTCGTCCCTGTTTGTTGTGAACAATTCTTTCGGCAGCGACCGTTCCTTTTCGGGATTTTTTATCGCGATCTTGACAATCTCGAGGTTAAGGTTCTTGGTTTTGATGATATCGTATAATCCCTGGCCTACAACTCCAAATCCGAACAGGCCTATATTTAATTTCTTACTCATTAAGCGATTTTTTGTAGTTCAATAATTTTTCCTTTTACATCTGTTTTAAAAAACGATGTGATGATATTTGTAAGGTCTTCTGTTTCAATTAAAAAGCCATCGTGCCCGTAAAACGAATCAAGTTCGGCAAAGGCCGACTTCGGAATATGCCTGAACAGGTACTGCTGTTCCTCTATAGGGAACAACACGTCAGATTTGATACCGATAACCAGCGTGCGTGCCTTGATCAGGCTAAGCGCTTTATCTATGCCATGCCTGCCACGGCCAACATTATGCGAATCCATCGCTTTTGACAGGTACCAGTAGCTGTAAGCATTAAAGCGGTTCACCAGCTTTTGCCCCTGATAGTTCTGATAGGTTGACGCTTTAAAATTATCGGTAATGGTATCGCTATCTTCCTGTTGAGTGATAGCATAGGTTTTATAGCTGCGGTAGGATAGGAGCGCAATGCTTCGCGCGGCCTTTAACCCCTTACTGCCGCCGTCAGGCGATCCGGCGTAAAAGGTACGATCGGCAGTAATGGCCAGGCGTTGCGACTCGTTAAACGCAATACCCCAGGGTGAGTGGAGTGCATTGGTCGCTATCAGTATCAGGTTTTTAATACGTTCGGGCTCAATAATGCTCCACTCGATAGCCTGCTGGCCGCCTAATGATCCGCCCAATAGTATTTCGATATGCTCAATTTCCAAATGGTCTGCAAGTATCTTATGCGCCTTAACAATATCCCTAATGGTAAACTCCGGGAATGCCAGGTAATAAGGCTGCCCTGTAGCGGGGTTAATACTTAACGGACTAACAGTGCCATAAGGCGATCCCAAAACATTGGCACAAACAATAAAATGATCCTTGGGATTAAAGTGGTCATTGGGGCCGAAAAGGCCTTTCCACCAGTCAAAAACATCGGAATTTGCAGTGAGGGCATGGCATACCCACACTACATTATCCCGGTTTTTATTGAGGTTTCCATAGGTATTAAAGCCGATCTCAAGTCCCTGTAGCTTCTGGCCGGATTCCAGTTCAAACGTTCCGGTATAGGTAAAACTTTGTGTGCTCATTTGTTACTTTTCGTTATTTCGGGAGCAGTTGCCTGAACAACCGCTCCCTGATAACATCACTTAAAAAACTAAAAAAAACTAAAAAATTCTTAAAAATTAAACGAATTCAGGTTGTTGTACTTTGGCAAATGCCTGTTCAAAATCAGCCTTAATATCATCTATATGTTCTATGCCGACGGCCACTCTTAACTGTGCCGGCGTAACCCCGGCTGATAGTTGCTCGGCGTCGCTAAGCTGCTGGTGCGTGGTTGCCGATGGCTGAATGATCAGTGTTTTAGCATCGCCCATATTGGCCAGGTGGCTCACCAGCTTTAAATTATCTATCACCTGGTTCGCCACTTCCTTACCGCCCTTTATTTCGAAAGTCAGCACCGCGCCAAAACCATTTTTCAGGTATTTTTTGGCAAGGATATGATAGGGCGAGGACTCCAGCCCCGGATAATTAACAGATGCCACCTGCGGGTGCTGCTCCAGCCATTTGGCCAGTTCAAGGGCGTTGTCGACATGGCGTTGCACCCGCAACGACAATGTTTCCAGCCCCTGTATGTTAAGCCACGAATTAAACGGCGACTGCGCAGGGCCAAAATCTCTCAGACCTTCCACACGGGCACGGATAATGAAATTGATATTGCCAAACGGGCCGTTAATGCCAAATACATCGTTAAAAATTAACCCGTGATAACCTTCGCTTGGCTCGGTAAACTGCGGGAATTTTCCGTTGCCCCAGTTATACGTGCCGCCATCTATAATAGCGCCGCCGATGCTGGTACCGTGGCCGTTTATCCACTTGGTGGTAGATTCTACAACCACATGCGCACCATGCTGCAACGGACGAAACAGGTATCCGCCCGCGGCGAAAGTGTTATCTACTATCAGCGGCAGATCGTGCTTTTTGGCTAAGGCCGCCAGCTTTTCAAAATCAGGAATGCTGAAACCGGGGTTGCCGATAGTTTCGGTATAGATGGCTTTGGTTTTACCATCGATATGTTTTTCAATGTTTTCGGCGGTATCGTCCTGGGCAAACCGCACCTCGATACCCAGGCGCTTAAACGCCACCTTAAACTGGTTGTAAGTACCTCCATACAAGAAAGGAGAGGTGACAAAGTTATCGCCAGCCTGCAGGATATTATTTAGCGCGATAAACTGGGCCCCCTGACCCGATGCTGTTGCCAAAGCTGCGATGCCGCCCTCCAGGGCTGCAATGCGCTTTTCAAAAACATCGGTAGTAGGGTTCATGATACGGGTATAGATATTACCGAACTCTTTTAGCGCAAACAGGTTCGCGCCGTGCTCGGCATTATTAAAAACGTATGAGGCAGTTTGATATAAGGGTACCGCGCGCGAGCCTGTTACAGCGTCAACTTCCTGACCGGCGTGCAGTTGCAGTGTTTCGAATTTTAAATTAGACATGTTCTGTAGATTTAAGAGGTATTGATGAAATATTACAATTACGACAGGATAAAGCTATCCTAAGCGGGTATCACGTGTTTTTTTGGGAAACAGAAAAGGGAACGTGTACTGCATCAACAGCAGCAGCAACACATACAAATACAGCCTGCAGAAAGGTTGTATACAGAAGAACCACCCGTTTGAGTTTGCGATGTGTTTTGTTGTGCTAAATAAATCAGACTATTCATGACTATTAATTTATATCCCCCGGGTAACATATTTTCCGGGACAGGAATTGGCACCTTCTACACCTTGTAGGGTTGCCAGCGGTTCATCGAGCCTGATCTCTCGCCGCTTCTTTATAAATCAAAATCCGTGTGAGGGAAAATTGATCGATTGGTATCGCTACCAAATAATGTTTCAAATATAGGGCAATAAGGTTTTAAGTTCCAAATTAAATTTTAATTTAATTGTCATTTGTCAATTATACAGCGTTCTTTAGGAACTATGATAACGGCCTGAATTAAATTTACGCCATTGCCTGCTCCAGATCGGCTATCAGGTCATCAATATGTTCTAAACCCACCGATACCCTTAAAAGGTTAAAGGGCGTTTTGGTATCAGGTCCTTCAACACTGGCGCGGTGTTCTACCAGGCTTTCAACGCCACCAAGGCTGGTGGCCTGGGTAAATATGTTAAGCGCGTTCACTACTTTTTTGGCCTCTTCCTCGCCGCCTTTCAGTGTAAACGACATCATGGCGCCGGGGCGGCTCATCTGCGCATTTACAATATCAAACTGCGGGTGCGACGGCAAACCGGGATACATCACCCGTTCTACACGCGGGTGTTTTTCAAGGTATTGCGCCAGCAGCAGGGCGTTTTGCACATGGCCGCGCATTCGGTAAGGCAAGGTTTTAATACTACGTACCAAGTAGTAACAGTCCATAGGCGAGGGCACCGCGCCGCCCATAGTTTGTACATTTTGGATCTTTTCCCACCATTGGTTTTTCTGAGCAGTAATAAGCGCCCCGCCCATTAAATCACTGTGGCCGCCAAAATACTTGGTAGAAGAGTGCATCACCACATCGGCACCCAATGCCAGCGGCTGCTGGCACAGCGGCGTGGCAAAGGTATTATCGCAAACTACCTTAATATTATACCCGCGGGCAATAGCAACCACCTTTTTTATGTCAGTAATTTTCAGCAGCGGATTAGATGGCGTTTCTATCCATATTACACCGGTATTGGGTTTAATATGGGCGTTTAAAGCATCTTCATCATTCACATCAATAAAATCAAATTCCAAAATGCCCTCAAACAACGTTTTAAGCTGGTTGCGCAGTCCGTGATACATATCGTCGGGGCAAATGATGTGTGTGCCCGGCTCAAGCGATTGAAATACCGACATACCCGCGGCATTACCTGATGAAAAAGCCGCCGCTTCAGCGCCGCCTTCTAACTGTGCCAATACATTTTCTAACGATGCGCGGTTAGGGTTTGCCGAACGGCTGTATTGATAACCCGATGAAAATCCCCCGTCTTCATCACGCTCAAACGTGGTCGACATTACGATTGGTTGTACAACAGCTTTGGATGAGGCATCGGTGTGGTTACCGGCGTGGATGGCAATAGTTTCTATTTTCATAACAGGGAATAATGTCGCCAAATTAACCAAGAAAATTCAGTTATCAATAGCGGCCGATGCAAAATGGTTCAGCATTTTCCTACTGTAACATCATTGTCATACTTGCGTGTTTAAACACGTTTCAAATTATTACGTACGTTTTAAAACTAATGCAAATTGCTACATTTGCTCAAATATTTTTCTAAATGGAAGTATCAGAAAACTTCAGGGTATTGCTGGATAACCCCCAACTTTTACCCGAGCTTAAGAACATTGCCGAGAAGGTACTTCATAACCAGCGCATCACTTTTGATGAAGGCGTTTTGCTTTACGAAAAAGCTGAACTGGGCTACCTGGGAGTACTTGCCAACTACATACGCGAACAAAAACACGGTGACAAAACTTATTTTAACCGTAACTTTCATATCGAGCCGACTAACCTTTGTGTTTACGATTGCAAATTTTGCTCGTACTCGCGCCTTATAAAACAACGTGCCGACGGGTGGGAATACACGATGCAGGAAATGCTCGACATCGTTAAAAAGTACGATGACCAGCCCGTTACCGAGGTGCATATTGTAGGCGGGGTTTTACCGCAGTACGATGTAGCTTTTTACAGCGAACTGTTCAGTAAAATAAAAGCCCACCGGCCAGATCTGCATGTAAAAGCGCTTACACCGGTAGAATATCATTACATTTTTAAAAAAGCCAAAATTGATTATGCTACAGGGATGAAGCTGATGAAGGATGCGGGCCTGGAATCGATACCGGGAGGAGGGGCGGAGATATTCCATCCGGAAGTGCGCGATTTGATAGCTAAAGATAAATGCACCGGCGACCAATGGTTGGCCATACACGAAGAGTGGCATAAATTGGGTATGCGATCTAACGCCACCATGCTTTACGGTCATATCGAAAAGTTTTACCACCGGGTTGATCATATGGAGCGTTTGCGCCAGTTGCAGGACAGGACAGGGGGTTTTCAAACCTTTATCCCGTTAAAATTCCGCAACCAGGATAACCAAATGAGCAACGTGCCCGAATCTACTGTGGTAGAAGACCTGCGCAACTACGCCATAGCGCGCATCTACCTTGATAACTTTGACCATATAAAAGCCTATTGGGCCATGATAAGCCGCACCACCGCGCAGCTATCGCTTAATTTCGGGGTTGATGATATTGATGGTACGCTTGACGATACCACCAAAATATATTCGATGGCGGGTGCCGAAGAGCAAAAACCGGCCATGAGCACAAAAGAACTGGTTGACCTGATAAAGCATGCGGGCCGTTACCCCATAGAGCGCGATACGCTTTACAATGTGATTACCGATTATAACGACTACCAGTTTGAGGAACAGGAAAAGCCGCGTTTTTATAAACTGCCGGTAATTAATTAGTTTATTGGTCTGTTGGTTCACTGGTTCATTAGCTCATTTATTCATTGGTACTTACCAATAAACAAATGAGATAGTTAGCCAAGATCCGAACCAATGAACTAATGAACATTTGAACTAATGAACAATGATTCAAAAAACATTATATATAACACGCCACGGCCAAACCGACCTTAACAAACAAGGCATTGTGCAGGGCCGCGGTCGCGATACCGATCTGAACGATGAAGGCCGCCGCCAGGCAAACCAATTTTATGAGGCTTATAAAGATGTACCTTTCGATAAAATTTATGTATCAGCTTTAAAGCGCACGCAGCAAAGCGTACAGCAATTTATTGACCTGGGCATCCCTTATCAGAAACTATCGGGCCTTGACGAGCTGGCCTGGGGCGTACACGAAGGACAAGCCGCTACGCCCGATACCAAAGCCGCGTTTTTGCAATTAATGCGCGACTGGCTGGATGGTAAGCTGGATGAAAAATTTGAGGGCGGCGAAAGCCCAAACGAGGTAAAAGAAAGACAGCTAAAGGCACTTGAAACTATCATGAGCCATCCCGAAGAAAAAACGGTGCTGATATGTATGCATGGCCGCGCGCTGCGTTTGCTGATGTGCGTACTTACCAACCAGCCGCTTACCCAAATGGATAATTTTCCGCACCAGAACCTTGTGCTGTATAAGGTTACCTACGATGGCGCCACCTTTACAATTGCAGAAGCAAACAATGCCAAACATTTAAAAAACGATTAGAGAGAACGATACGTGAATAAGATAAAAATTTCTGCCGTTAGCTACACTAACACCAAACCCTTTTTATACGGATTACAACACTCGGCGGTTAGGGACAGGATAGACCTGAGCCTGGATATGCCATCTGACTGTGCGCAAAAGTTAATTGATAACGTAGTTGATATTGGTTTAATACCCGTAGCCGCTACCTTAAGTTTACCCCAGTGGGAGATTGTATCTAACTATTGCATCGGCGCTGTGGGCGCGGTAAACTCCGTGTTCATTTTCAGCAACTGCGATATCAGGGATGTAAAGCAGATACAGCTGGATCCGGAATCGCGCAGCTCAAATAACCTGGCACTTGTGCTGCTAAAAAACTATTGGAAGGTACAGCCCGGCCTGATCAAAAACGCGCCCGATTACGCGGCATCGGCCGATGAGCATACCGCCTTTGTACAAATAGGCGACCGCACCTTTGGTAAAACAGAACGATATAAATACGTTTACGACCTTGCCGCAGAGTGGCAAAAGTTTACCGGTTTGCCGTTTGTATTTGCCGCCTGGATAGCCAACAAACCCATCCCGGCCGATTTTATTAAAGAATTTAATGAGGCTTTAAGGTATGGACTGGCGCATCGCCCCGAGCTTTTAAAAGAATTGCCTCAGCGGGCCGATTTCGACCTGCAGGATTACCTGATGCACCGTCTGGACTTTGACCTGACCGAGGATAAAAAGAAAGCTTTATATCTGTTTTTAGATTATATAAAGGGGTTATAGGGTATTAGTTGAAATGTTTATATTGAACTAAATATTTATTTTAATGCAAAGTTCAAAGGATAACGGTGGGTCATCACATATTAGATATGGACATAGCCATTATCCACGAGTCATGGATGTTATTTGCCCTTATTGTTGTAAAAAGTCAGCGCTAAAATATATTGGCATTCCGGATAATGTGGAGCATTTTTTAGATATCGATTATCAAATAAAGGACCTATTGTTTACCTGCGATCATTGTTTAAAGAGGAAAACGATTGACAATTCTAATATTAAAAACTTTGAGCTTTTTAATAAAATCGAAATCCGTGGAGAGTTGATATGGGCATGGAACTCAAACCACCTCGATTATTTAATCGAAGTACTTTCTGGTAATGAACGACCGTCTCATAAGTGGGCATTTTTCAGAACTTATATTCATAAAAAGTGGTTTGCTAAAACCAAAAATGATTCAGATATCAAAAAGCTTGAAAGACTAAGGCATAAATAGTAATAATAATTTTATTTCCTCTCAAACCATATCCATTATTTGGCATTGCTCATATAATTGATAGGATATGAAAACACAAAAAAATTTGAAGGGGCAGGTTGCCATTGTAACGGGCGCGGATAGCGGTATAGGCCAGGCGGTAGCCATTGCCATGGGGCAGGCGGGGGCTAAAGTGCTTATTAACCATATCGGCCAGCACGACAAAGCCGATGAAGTGGTTAAACAGATCACCAAAGCTGGCGGAAAGGCATTTGAGTTTCACGCCGATGTAGGCAACGAACGCGAAGTACAGGCAATGTTTGCAGCTGTTATAAAAAAGTACGGCAGGTTGGATATACTGGTAAATAACGCCGGTTTACAAAAAGACGCGAGCCTGATTGACATGACCCTTGATGACTGGAATACCGTTATCAATACCAACTTAACCGGGCAGTTTCTGTGCTCGCGCGAGGCGGCAAAATTATTTATCGAACAGGGAGCAGAGGATGGCGTTAGCTGCGCCGCCGGCAAGATCATTTGCATGAGCAGCGTGCACGAAGTTATCCCCTGGGCCGGACACGTAAACTACGCAGCCAGTAAGGGCGGCATAGGTATGTTTATGAAAAGCATAGCCCAGGAGCTGGCGCCGCACAAAATTCGTGTGGTAGGGATCAGTCCGGGAGCGATACAAACGCCCATCAACCAAGACGCCTGGGAAACGCAAAAAGCACTTGATAAACTTTTAACGCTTATCCCGTACAACCGCATTGGCCAACCCGCGGACATCGGTAAACTGGCTGTTTGGCTGGCATCAGACGATGCAGATTACATCACCGGTACCTCCATTTTTATAGATGGCGGCATGACATTGTACCCAGGCTTTGCAGATAACGGATAAAAATCGTCATTAAAACGTCACAAACAACGGTCTTCTTAATAGTAAATTAACTTAGTGTACTATTTACAATAAGCACCGGGTATTTTTATTGACATATTGTTAAAAGTACACTATCTATTTGTTGAGATTTTTTGATTTTGATTAAAAACCGAGTAATATTATCAAATATTTATAAAAATTAGCTTAAATTATAACTTTATTCAACAACAGGCTATATTTGTTGCATAATTTAAAATTTAAGCTCATGAAAAAATTATTTATATCAACCGCTATCGCAGCATTGTTCACAGTGAATGTTTTTGCTGCAAACACAGTTACCAAAACCGAAGACGGTTCTGAGAACGTATCAAACGTTGTTACTTCAAAATTCAATAATGACTTTGCACGTGCCGAAGGCGTTACCTGGAAAGTTAGCCCCAAATTTCAGAAAGCTACCTTCACCATCGACGGTGTAAAAAAATCGGCCTTTTATAACCTTAGGGGCGAGTTGATAGGCGTGACCGAGAATGTACAATTCAGGGCGCTTCCTGAAAAAGCAAGAAAAGAAATTGCTCAAAAATACGAAGGTTACTTTGCTAATGAAGTAATTAAACTTGATAACGGTGACGACAGCTTTGATTCGATCACCTATTTTGTTGATCTTAAAAGCAGTAAAGAAGAAGTTTTGGTAAGGGTTACACCATCTGCCGGTGTTTACTTCTTTCAGCAGGTAAAATAATATTACGCCTGTTTATATGGGTTTAAAAGTCATCAGCATAAGCTGATGACTTTTTTATTTAATATCATTTTTTTATTATTATTAACTTAATAATAATTTTATTTGGTTATACAATAATTTTATATATTTGATACAGATAGTTGTACGTTCTACATTGATTATTAAACCATTTTTATATTCAGTTGAATAACTACTGATCTTAACGCAATTTTTAATACGCTTATAATATTATTATGAAAACTGGAAAAGTAAAATGGTTTAACACACAAAAAGGTTACGGATTTATCATTACAGATGATGGTAAAGACCTGTTTGTTCACTTTAAAGATGTACAGGGCGGTGTAAATGCAATTAAAGACAACGACAACGTTGAATACGAAGAAGAAGAAGGACGCAAAGGCCTGCAGGCGGTAAACGTTAAAAAAGTTTAATAAACGCCCCGCCGAGATATAAACCCCTGTTTACACAAACAGGGGTTTTTTTGTGCGGATAATTTGTTTTTTACATGCATTTTATACCTTAGCCTAACTAATTATATTTCATCCTGACCATGACTGATATCGCCCCGGCAAAACTCACCCGCAGTGCCATTTTCCTGGTACTGGTAGCCTCGCTTGGCTATTTTGTTGACATTTACGACCTGCTGGTTTTCTCGATAGTTCGTAAGGCCAGTTTGCATGATATTGGCGTTAGCGAGGCGGACATTATGCCCAAAGGCCAGTTTATCATAAACGTACAAATGTTCGGGCTGCTTTTGGGCGGCTTGCTTTGGGGCATTATAGGCGATAAGCTTGGCCGTATAAAAGTATTGTTTGGCTCTATATTGATGTACTCTATAGCCAACTTCGCCAATGCTTATGTAAGCGATGTAAATACTTATGCTATTATACGCTTCGTAGCAGGCATAGGCCTTGCGGGCGAATTAGGGGCAGGCATTACCCTTGTTACCGAAACCTTAAGCAAAGAGAAGCGCGGTTACGGCACCATGATCGTGGCGGTAATAGGTTTGTTTGGCGCGGCTGCGGCTTACGCGGTGGCCAAAAACGGCTGGCAGCATGCCTATATGGTAGGCGGCGGTCTGGGTATTGTGTTGCTGCTGCTTCGGGTGGGTACATTTGAATCGGGCATGTTTAACAGTGTAAAGCAGAGCGGGGTGTCAAAAGGCAACTTTTTTATGCTGTTTACCAATGCAGACAGGTTTAAAAAATACCTTTATTGTATTTTAATAGGAGCGCCGCTTTGGTATGTGGTTGGCGTATTGGTAACCCTTTCGCCCGAATTTGGCAAGGCCCTGGGTGCTGCCGAACCGCTTAGCGCAGGCGAGGGAGTATTATACAGCTACATCGGTATTGCCATAGGCGATATTTTTGCCGGTGTACTGTCGCAGGTTACCAAATCGCGTAAGCTAACCATGGCTGTGTTTCTGATAATATCTGTAATTAGCGCCTTTATGTACCTGGATTCAAAGGGCATCACACACGATAGATTTGTATGGATATGCTTCTTTATGGGCTGCACTGTTGGCTACTGGGCCACGTTTGTAACCATAGCTGCCGAACAGTTTGGCACCAACATCCGTTCAACGGTAACAACGACGGTACCTAATTTTGTAAGGGGATCGTTAATACCTATTAATATGGCTTTTAATGCCTTTGTAGTACATTATGGCATGGTTACCAGCGGTTATATCATGATGGTTATTTTAACGCTAATTGCGTTGTTCTCGCTTAGCCAGTTGAAAGAAACTTTTGGTAAGGACCTAGACTATATAGAAGAAGAAGCGGGGATCAGTTAATTAGCGCTTACTTGAGCGATTATTTAGCTTGCCAAGGTCAAACACGCCTTACTTGATCAACTAATTTAACTATTCACTACATTTGCGACGATGATAAGTAAGGAACAGATAGCGGCGGATTATAAACAGATACAGGATGAGATATGTGCTGCCCTGGAAGCCACAGACGGCAAATCGGTTTTTGAGGAAGAACTTTGGGAACGTGAAGGGGGCGGGGGCGGGCGCACCAGGGTTATCCAGAACGGCAATATATTCGAAAAGGGCGGCGTAAACTTTTCCGCTGTGCACGGCCAGTTGCCACACACCGTAAAAAAAGCTTTAAATGTAGAGCAGGACGACTTTTTCGCTACAGGTATATCCATCGTTATCCATCCAAACCACCCGCTGGTGCCTATCATCCACATGAACATCAGGTACTTTGAAATGCCATCATCGTTTAATGCCGATACCCCACCCGTACGTTGGTTTGGCGGTGGTATAGACCTTACCCCGCATTATGTTATTGAAGATGATGCCCGTTTTTTTCACTCACAGTTAAAGCAGGTTTGCGACCGGTTCAACGCCGATTTTTATGAGCGCTTTAAAACATGGGCCGATAACTACTTTTACATCAAACATCGCGACGAAACGCGTGGAATAGGCGGCATATTTTATGACCGCTTAACCGAAAACGACGATATTACCTGGGAAACGGTTTTTGAGTTCTCAAAAGCGGTGGGCCGTTCTTTTGCGCCAATTTATACCGAACTGGTTAACCGCAGCCGCGATAAGCAGTTTACGCCCGAACAGCAGCAATGGCAGTACCAGCGCCGCAGCCGTTATACCGAGTTTAACCTGGTGTACGATGCCGGCACCAAATTCGGGCTCGAAACCAACGGCCGAATCGAATCCATACTGATGAGCCTGCCGCCAACCGCCAAATGGGTTTATAACTACCAGCCGCAGCCCGGCAGCGAAGAAGAGAGGACGCTATCATTGTTAAAAAAGGGTATCAACTGGGTATAAGCATGTTTAAAAGAATAATACCGGCTATAGTACTGTTTATGGCCTTATCATCATTTGATGTTACAGGTTCGCTTACCGGCACCTGGCAATATAGCGGCGGCATATACAACGGCAAAGCCGAGCCCGCTCCCAAAGATTACACACTGCAGCGCCAATATAACGAGGCGCACTATACCGCCCTTTTTTTAGAAAAAGGAGAGGAGCCTTTCCCTTATGAAAAGGGGGATTACGTGCTAAAGCAGGATACCTGTTTTGAAACCCAGACGTTTAGCGCGCAGCCCTCTAAAGTGCTCAACATCGCCATCAAATACCGCTACCGCATCCATAATGACACGCTCACTTTTAGCGGCGTTTTGCCCAACGGCACATCCGTGCAGGAGGATTGGAAAAGGGTAAAATAAAACACGTTTTTATGCAACGTAACAATACTGTGCTTTTACGCTAAAAAACGTGGAAAACAAGTATAAATGTTAGTAAAAAAGCCGTCTTATTACGTATAATTTCTTAACTTCGCAGGTCATATAAAAACACTTTTTTTATACGCATTTACTGTTTAGATTTTCCACTAAGAAAAACCAATGGCTGAAGAAACCGAAAACGACAATTCGCACCAAGAAGACAGAATAATTTCGATAAATATTGATGAAGAAATGCGATCGGCTTACATTGATTATTCAATGTCGGTTATCGTATCAAGGGCGCTGCCCGACGTGCGCGACGGCTTAAAACCCGTTCACAGGCGGGTGTTATACGGGATGCTTGATCTGGGCCTTGCAAATAACAAACCTTACAAAAAATCGGCCCGTATAGTGGGTGAGGTGTTGGGTAAATACCACCCGCACGGCGATACGTCTGTGTACGACGCTATGGTACGTATGGCGCAAGACTGGAGCCTCCGCTACCCCTTTGTTGAGGGTCAGGGTAACTACGGATCAATTGACGGCGACCAGCCTGCGGCAATGCGTTATACCGAGGCAAAGCTGCAAAAGATTGCCGAGGAGATGCTGGCCGATATCAACAAGGATACCATCGACTTTCAGCTGAACTTTGATGATTCACTGCAGGAGCCAACCGTATTGCCGGCAAAATTCCCTAACCTTTTGGTTAACGGCGCATCGGGTATTGCAGTAGGTATGGCTACCAATATGGCCCCCCATAACTTAACAGAGATAGTTAACGCTACCATAGCGCTGATAGATAACCGCCAGATCGAGGTAAGCGAGCTGATGACTTATGTTAAAGGCCCCGACTTCCCAACGGGTGGTATTATATACGGTTACGAAGGCCCGCGACAGGCGCTTGAAACAGGCCGCGGACGCATTGTGATACGCGCACGTGCCGAGATCGAAACTTACGGCAGCGACCGCGAGCGTATCATTGTAAGCGAAATACCTTACCAAGTGAACAAGGCGCTGATGATAGAGCGTACTGCCGAGCTGGTAAACGAGAAAAAAATAGAAGGTATATCGGCCATTCGCGACGAAAGTAACCGCGAGGGCATACGTGTTGTTTACGAAATAAAACGCGATTCGAACGCGGCTATCGTATTAAACAACCTGTATAAATATACGGCGTTGCAAACCTCATTCAGTGTAAATAATATCGCGCTAGTACACGGCCGCCCCATGCTGCTTAACCTAAAAGACCTGATACACCATTTTGTTGAGCACAGGCATGAGGTTGTTATTCGCCGTACGAAGTTTGAACTCGCGGAAGCCGAAAAACGCGCGCATATTTTAGAAGGTTTACTGATAGCCCTCGATCATATCGAGGAAGTTATTAAGCTTATACGTGCATCATCTACGCCCGATGAGGCGAGGGAAGGCTTAATGAGCCAGTTTGGCTTGAGCGATATACAGGCACGTGCCATATTGGATATGACCTTAAGGCGTTTAACCGGCCTTGAGCGCGATAAGATCCGGGATGAGTACGACGCCCTGATGAAAACCATCGAACACTTAAAATCCATCCTTGCCGACGAAGGCCTGCGTATGCAGATCATCAAAGATGAACTCGCCGAGATAAGAGATAAATACGGTGATGACCGCAAAACCGAAATGGTACACTCATCTGCAGAAATGCAAACCGAAGACTTTATTGAGGACGAGGATGTTGTAATTACCATATCGCGCGAAGGTTACATTAAGCGTACTTCGCTAACCGAATACCGCAGGCAGGGCAGAGGTGGTAAGGGATCGTTGGGCAGCAATAGCCGCGATGCCGACTTTATTGAACACCTGCTGATTGCAAGTAACCACAATTATATGCTGTTCTTCACCGAGAGCGGTCAGTGCTTCTGGTTGCGTGTGTTTGAAATTCCGGAAGGTACCCGCACATCCAAGGGCAGGGCTATTCAGAATATTATCAATATCCCTAAAGAAGAGAATATTAAGGCTTATATCAAGCTTAAATCCCTTAAGGATAAAGAATACCTGGAGAACAACTTTATTATAATGTGCACTCGTAAAGGCGTTATCAAGAAAACATCTTTAGAGGCTTACTCACGCCCGCGTGCTAATGGTATCAATGCCATCAACATCAACGAAGGCGACTCGCTGCTTGAAGCAACATTAACTACGGGTAGCAGCGAAATTGTTATGGCGCTGCAATCGGGCCGTGCCATACGCTTCAACGAATCTACTGTTAGGCCAATGGGGCGTACCGCCACTGGCGTACGCGGAATTAGCTTAGACAGCGAAAAAGACGAAGTAGTGGGTATGATAGCCATCGACGATAAAGAAACAACGGTATTGGTAGTATCTGAAAAAGGCTACGGTAAACGCACCGATATTGACGACTACAGGGTTACCAATCGCGGCGGTAAGGGGGTAAAAACGCTCAACATTACTGAAAAAACCGGAAACCTTGTTGCCATAAAAGGTGTTACTGATAAAGAAGATCTGATGATCATCAATAAATCGGGTATTATTATACGTATAGCGATAAGCGAATTGCGTACAATGGGCCGCGCCACGCAAGGGGTGAGGCTGATTACCCTGAAAGGTAACGACGAGATAGCATCGGTTGCTAAAGTAGAGCATGATGAAGATGAGGAATTGAACGAAGCGGTATTGGCAGAAGCGGCAGAAGATAAAGTAATTGCCGATGAAATTGATGCCGATGTGCTTTCGGAAACCCCAGATGCCCCGATAAAACCGGATACTGAAATTGATACAGCTAACGCAGAGGACGAATCTGCTGATGATGACCAAACTGAATAATAATGCAGCAAAGCCGAAAAATCAGGTTAATGATTTTAGCGTTGTTTACCACATCTGTTGCCTTCGGCCAGTCCGAGGCATTAAAGACTGTGGTAAACAACCTTGCTTTTTATAAGCAAAAAGGAGATCTTAAATTTTTATCGAGCGCCAAAAAATCCGCGGATAGTTTGGTTGTAACTAAGAAAGATTCCGCTGATCTGGAGAAGAACGTGTACCGCATTATAGTGAACTCCAGCATACTTTACACGGATTCGCTGAACACCTTAGGCCAGCCCGAAACCTTTCTTGACCAAACTGCAGCTTTGTATGATAAATTCGCGGAAAGGAGCAAAATATATAAATACCAGCCTGAGATGGATTACGCAAAGCGCTGTATTGCAAATGTTTATATTCGAAAAGGGTTCGCTTTAACCAAAAATAACGATTTTAAAAACGCTGCTGAGGCTTTTCAAAAAGCAAAAAAGTATGCCCCGGCCCATAAACAAATAAATGCCTATATAGCTTATGCCAACAATAAGCTTGGCAACCTTCAGGATGCAGCGAAGTATTATTCGAACCTGATAAATACCGATAGCACAAAATTAGAGTACCTGGAAACAGCCTCGGCCATCTACAAGTCGCTTGGCGATACCGCAAAAGCGCTTGAAATTGTTAAAAAGGGTAGGCGCTTGCTTCCGCAAAACAAGCAGCTTTTGCACGATGAAGCGAATATCTATAATAACAAAAGGGATTATAAAGCGTTAGAACCACTGCTGGTGCCACTGATTGAAAGTAATACAACTAACCCGGAGATTACTTTTGTAGCGGCAAATTGTTATGACAATTTAAACCAATACGATAAAGCGGAGTCGTTATACCTGCGCACCATCGAGTTAAATGTATCGGCTTATGAGCCCGTATTTAATTTGGGTTTATTGTATTTCAAAAAAAGTACGTTAAAAAATAATAATGACGATAAAAATATAACAAGTGCTATATTGTGGCTTGAAAAAGCCAATGAAATGGCGCCTACAGATAAAAAATGCCTTGAGCTTTTACAACTGGCATATACAAAAACCGGAAACCAGAACCAGTTAGAAAGGGTTAACAGCCGGTTAGAACAGTTAAACTAAAACACACTAAACACTATAAAAATGTTACCGCAACTATGCCGTAACATCAATTACCAATTTAAAACACACCAAATGAAAGTTAAATTTTTGATGACGGGCATTTTAGCCTGTTTAACGGCTACAACCTTTGCACAAAAGGGCGAGTTGAATACCGCACAATCAGAATATGAGAAGTATGTGGGCCTGAAATCGCAACCCGCTTTAGCTATGCCAAGCCTTACCAAGGCCAGGCAGGCGATAGATAAGGCAGCTGCAAACGAAAAAACGGCTAATTTACCCCAAACCTATGCGGTTAAGGCTGGTATTTATGGTTCTTTGGCCGAATTGGATACTGTTGCAACTACTTCGTTGCCATTGTTTAATACAGCCGCCGAAGCGTTGAAAAAAGCGAAAGAACTTGATACAAAAGGCGAAAATAAACAGCTTATTGAAAATGCAGGGGTGGCCTTGGCAGGTTACCAGCTTAATAAAGGCGTAAAGGAATACCAATCGCAAAAGTATGATCTTGCGTACAAATCGTTTGATTTTTACCGTACCATAATGCCAGAGGATACTAACGCCATATTGTACACCGGTTTGGCAGCGTTAAATTCTAAAAACTATCCGGCCGCTATAAGCAATTACACTAAGTTACTTACCACCAAATACTCAAAGGTGGAAAGCATGTACAGCGAGCTTGCCAACGTATATTTAACCAATAAAGATACTGCCAACGCGTTGAAAACCGTTACCGAAGGCATTGCGAAATACCCGAACAACGCTGATCTGAGAAGGACTGAAATTGAAATCAGCCTAACGCAGGGAAAACAAAAAGAGGTGCTTGATAAAATTTTAAGCGCTATCGCCAACGATCCTAAAAACAAAGATTTGTATTACTATGCAGGTTTGGTTTATTCGCAGGTAGGTGATGCAGCTTCCCAAAAAATAGCTAAAGCTCCCGCGGCGTCAAAAGCAGCTTTACAGGCAGAAAAAGATCAAAACTTCCAAAAAGCGGCCGAGATGTATAAAAAAGCCCTTGAGATTGACCCCAATTATTTTGAGGCAAACCTGAACATGGGCTACGTGATCATTTCGCCGGCAATTGAAGCATATAATGCCGCTAACAAACTGCCCAGCAACCAGCAAAAAGCTTACGATGCAGCAATGGCTAAAGCAAACGCCCAATTCGACCTGGCCAAACCGTATTTGTTGAAAGCCGTGGAGTTGAACCCGAAATCATACGATGCTTTAAATAATTTGCTTACTTATTATAAAGGCAAAAAGGATAGTGCTAACATTGCTAAATTAAATGCGCAAATAAACGCGTTGCCTAAAAACTAACAATAGGGGTATTAAAAATATAGAGCCTGCTTAAACAGGCTCTATATTTTGATCTTTTACTTAACATAATGTTAATTATAAGAATTAAAATAGTTCTGGTTTTGTTAGTTCAGTGTATTGTCAAATAGTTCCCATCTTAATTATTTGAACCAATTTTTGGTGTTTATTTCTCTAAACTTGTTTAAATATTACTGCTATGGATTTAAAATTAAAAAATAAAACCGCGCTTGTTACCGGCTCAACCGCAGGTATTGGTTTTGCTATTGCAAAAGCGCTGGCTTTTGAAGGCGCTGATGTATATATCAATGGTCGCGACAAAAATAAGGTGGACACGGTTGCACAAGAGCTTGTTTTAGCAACGGGAAATTCAAACATTAAAGGCATCGCAGCAGATTTTTCTGACAAACAACAGATTGATCAACTTTTAAAGCAATTGCCCGCAGTTGATATACTGATCAATAACGTTGGCATATTTGAGCCTAAAGCATTTAAAGATATAACAGACGACGACTGGTTTAAATTTTTTGAAGTAAATGTGTTAAGCGGCGTACGGCTTTCCAGGGTTTATTTTGATAAAATGCTCGAAGAAAACTGGGGCCGCATCATATTTATATCAAGCGAGTCTGCTGTACAGATCCCGGCGGAAATGATTCATTACGGTATGACAAAAACCGCCCAGATAGCTGTTGCCCGCGGCCTTGCCGAACTTACTGTTGGTACTAAGGTAACCGTAAACAGCGTTTTACCCGGGCCAACTTTATCTGAGGGTGTTGACGGTTTTATGAAGGCATTGGCCACAGACCAGGGTAAATCTGAGGCCGAGATGGAAAAGGAATTTTTTACTAATATGCGCGGCACGTCATTAATAAAGCGCTTTATCAGTCCTGAAGAGATCGCCAATATGGTGGCTTATATTGCAAGCCCTCTATCGTCAGCAACAAACGGGGCGGTTTTACGCGCAGACGGCGGTGTTATCAAAACTGCATTTTAAACAAACGGCCCGCAGCAAAATGCTGCGGGCCGTTTGTTTATCACATCAACCAATTACATTGGCTTAGTGGTGGTATCTTTTGTGGTAGTGTCTTTCCTCATAGTATCCATTTTGGCGCTATCAGGGGCTGGTGTAGCCATAGTAGCGGTCGAGTCAGTCATTGTGCTATCAGACCCGCCTGTTTTTTTCTCGGAACTGCAACCCGCTGCAATTGAACCGATCATCGTCGCGACCAGGGCGAAACTTAAAAATTGCTTTTTCATAATAATAGATATAGTTTTTTGAATTTGTGTTAGTTGTTATCAGTAGTTTACAACCACCCAATAACCAGTTTGTTTGTTAAAAGTTTACTTTATAAAGCAAACTATGTTCCAAAAAATGCTGATATTTAACGGTAATGGTAATCTCAGAGAATACCCTGAAATGGATAATGCGCCTCTACCCCCCTCTCCTTTTTCAGCGAATATGGGTGGCTGGTTTCGATAAGGGGTTTCGTGGCGTTAAGGTCAGGGTTTTTAAAAGCATCCTTAATAAAAATTATAACGGCTCGATTTTCGGCGGGACGATATTTGCGGCAGCAGATCCTTTTTACCCGGTATTGTTCGACCGTGTATTGAACACACCCGACCGAAAGCTGAGGGTATGGTCAAAATCATCCAGGATAGATTTTTTGAAACCTGCGTTATCAAGCCTTTGGTTCAATATTAAGCTAAGCGACGCGGATATTGACCTTGCTATCCAAATGTTAAACACAACCGGAAAATACGAACAGTGTTTCCCGGTGGATATATATAATAAGAATAATGAGGTGTGCGTATCTATGATGAACGAGGTTTACATACGCGACCTTAATTTTACACCAGCAGCTACTTGATATTATGCCTGTATTTATGAATGACGAGGCCTTTGAAAAAAAGGGCTTTCGTATCTCTACTGATAAAGCATCGCTCGATTTTGATGTGATATTTAACTATCTTGACCAGCAGTCGTACTGGGCAACGCATATATCGCCCCAAAGGTTAAAAACAGCCATACAAAATTCGTTATGTTTTGGCGTTTATAAGGATGGCGCGCAGGTAGGTTTTGCACGGGTAATAACAGATATGGCTACATTTGCTTACTTATGCGATGTGTTTGTACTGCCGGACTACCAGGGTAACGGTTTATCAAAATGGATGATGCAAACGATAATGAACCACGCGGATCTGCAGGGGTTGCGCCGCTGGTCGTTAGCTACGCGGGATGCGCATGGCCTTTATAAACAATTCGGGTTTACACCACTTACAAACCCTGACCAATGGATGCAGATTTTTACGCCTTACAAAGCAGAATAACGGGAGAATTGAAATGAATTTAAAGCGACAGATTTTTGAAGGCGAAGGCGTATCTCTTGATTTTAAAAAAACAATTACAAGCTGCGAAAAAATAGCCAAAACAATGGTATCATTTGCCAATAACATTGGCGGGAGGCTACTCATCGGCGTTTTAGACGATGGTACCATAAAAGGTGTTAAAGCGGAGGACGAAGAACGTTATATGATAACGCGCGCTGCCCATTTTTTTAGCCGACCTGCGCTCGAGCCCGTTTTTGAGGAAGTTTATTTTGATGATAAGCTGGTGCTGATTGTAGATATACCAGAAAGTAAGGAAAAGCCCCATTACTCGCTTGCCGAGGACGGTAAATGGTGGGTTTATATCCGCGTAAAAGATAAGAGCGTACTCGCCAGCAAAGTAGTGGTTGATGTGCTAAAGCGATCTTCAGATGACAGCGGTGTACTGATAGAATATTCATCAAAAGAGAAAGCGCTTTTAGAGCACCTGGAGAAAGAAGACCGTATTACCGTAAAAGAGTTTTGTACTTTGCTGAATATCGGCCGCCGGCGGGCGCAGCGTATACTGGTCAACCTGGTGCTTTCGGGAGTACTGCGTGTGCATACTACTGAAAAAGAAGAGTTTTACACAGCCTCCTGAATTAGCGGGCTATTCGTTACTTTTGCCTCCCTTTGCAGTAATGAAAGCCTTATATCAAAAATATCAGTTCTATTATCGCGATAGCCTGAAACTGGCCATACCGGTTGTAATATCGCAATTGGGCCATACACTTGTGCAGGTATCTGATTCGGTGATTGTTGGTCATTTTGCGGGAACTACCGCTTTGGCAGCGGTTTCACTGGTGAATAGCCTGTTCCTGGTGCCTTTGGTTATTGGTGTGGGCATCAGCTACGGCATTACCCCTTTAATAGCGCAAAACAACGGTCGTGGTAATTACCAGGAATGCGGCACACTGCTTTCAAACAGTTTCTTTCTAAATGTTATTACCGGCATTGTGCTGTTTTGCGCCATTTACTTTGGCGTGATGCTGTTTATCAACAAACTGCACCAATCTCCCGACGTGGTTATACAGGCCAAACCTTATCTTTTCCTGCTGAGTATATCGCTGATACCTTTGCTGGTGTTTAGTACTTTTAAACAGTTTGCCGAAGGTCTGGGATTTACCAAACAGGCCATGCTTATATCTATTTGGGGCAACGTACTAAACATTGTATTGGGCGTAATATTTGTAAAGGGTCTTTTTGGGGTACACCCTATGGGGATAAAAGGCGTTGGTTACAGCACGCTTATCGATCGGAGCGTCATGGCAATTGTAATGGCAGTGTATGTGCTGCGCTCTCCTATCTTTAAAAAATATCTCAAAGATTTCGCTGTTAGAAACATCGACCGGATGCGTGGTTTGCAGATATTAAAAATTGGCATGCCCGTGGCCATGCAATACGTTTTTGAAGTTGGTGCCTTTGGCGGCGCGGCTTTAATTATAGGGAGCATAGGCATGGTTGAGCAAGCTGCCCACCAGGTGGCCATAAGCCTCGCCGCCATGACCTACATGATGGCCAGCGGTATTTCGGCAGCGGCAGCTATTCGGTCAGGCAATTATTTTGGCGCGGGCAATCATTCAGAGCTGCGGCTATCTGCCATTTCCAATTATCATATCGTTATTGTTTTTATGAGTTGTACTGCTATTATTTTTACACTCTTTAACCAATATCTTCCATGGATATATACTACCGACAGGACGGTAATAGCCATTGCAGCACAGTTACTTATCGTTGCCGCTTTCTTTCAGCTTTTTGATGGTACACAAGTAGTAGGCCTGGGTATATTACGTGGTATGGGTGACGTAAATAAACCTACGCTAATAACTTTTATATCGTACTGGATAGTTGGCCTGCCCATGGCATATTTGCTTGGTATTTACTTTGATTTGGGGGTAACGGGTGTTTGGTACGGCCTGGTATTAGGGCTGATGGCAGCGTCGATAATGTTATTCCTACGCTTTCAGAGCATTAGTAAAAGCAATAATCTTATCATTGTTGACGATATATCACAGCAGATCAAAAATACATATCATTAGCTAAGCGGAAAGTATTGCAATGCGCTTCAACAATATCTTTTATTTGCGGCGAATAGCCCCCTCCCATGCTTACCTGCACAGGTATCTTTCTTTGCCAGCATTGTTCAAGCACAAACCGGTCGCGTTCTTTGCAAGCCTCTTTACTAAGCGCCAGTTTGCCTAAGTTATCTGATGCCAGCACATCTACCCCGGCCAGGTAAAATATAAATTGGGGTTTGTGCCCATCAATTAAACCGGGCAACGTATCTTTTAACAGCTTTAAGTACTCGTCATCACCCACCCCGTCGGGCAGCGGTATATCAAGGTCCGAGCGCTCTTTCCTGAACGGGAAATTTTTATCGCCATGCATCGAGAAGGTAAACACCCGCGGTTCATTTTCAAATATTTGCGCGGTGCCGTTCCCCTGGTGTACATCTAAATCAATTATTAAGATATTAGTACATAAATTATTATAAAGCAGATAGTTGGCAGCTATTGCCTGATCGTTCAACATACAAAACCCTTCGCCCCAATTGGTGCCTGCATGATGGGTACCGCCGGCAACATTAAAAGCAATGCCATATTCAAAAGCATACCTGCACCCGTCAATAGTACCCTGGGCTATACGCATCTCCCGCTCTATTAATTGTGCTGACAAGGGAAAACCGATACGCCGCTGTTCTTTAGGCGCAAGGGTCAAATCGCGCAGTTGCTGCCCGTAAACCGCATCATGGGTTAATAGAATGACGGCTTCATCCGCAATCGCCGGCGAAAAAAGATTCTCTGCAGTGATCACCCCTTCATGAATCAGCTGGGCCGGTATCAATTCGTACTTAAGCATCGGGAAGCGATGCCCCGGCGGCAAAGGATGGGCATATATGGCGTCGTAAGCGATCTTAAGCATTGGGTCCGCTATTGATTACTTAACGGCTTCAAGGGCTTTAAAAAGCGCTTCAGCGGCTTTATAAACATCCGTATACGAATTATAAAGCGGCACCGGGCTTAGCCTGATCACATCGGGCTCGCGCCAGTCGCCTATAACTCCGTTCTCCGCAAGATAATTAAATATCGCTTTAGCATCACGCTTACACACTACCGAGAGCTGACAGCCGCGCTCATTCGCGTTTTTAGGGGTGACGATACTGTACACGTCTTCGCCGTATTTTTTGTTTACCTGGCCTATAAGATATTCAAGGTA
The DNA here is from genome assembly GCF_010093045.1 of Mucilaginibacter sp. 14171R-50. Classification (NCBI taxonomy): domain Bacteria; kingdom Pseudomonadati; phylum Bacteroidota; class Sphingobacteriia; order Sphingobacteriales; family Sphingobacteriaceae; genus Mucilaginibacter; species Mucilaginibacter sp. 14171R-50. Next base: position 3,727,784 of record NZ_CP048115.1, read on the forward strand.
GCCGGTAAGCACTTCGCTTTTGGCACGCAGCACCCGCAGGCCGCCCGCTTTCTCAAATATGTCCAGCGATGCCTTGTGCAAGGCCATTAAGATAATCGGGCTGGTGCTCACGTTCCATCCCTCAGCGCCGTTCTCGGGTTCAAAACCTGGAGCCATTAAAAACTGTTTATCCTTACGGTAACCCCACCATCCCGCAAAGCGGTTCAAGGTGGTATCGGCAAAATGTTTTTCGTGCACAAATATACCGCTGATACCGCCCGGCCCGGAGTTCATGTACTTGTAGGAGCACCAGCAGGCAAAATCGGCATCCCATTCATGCAGCTTTAAAGGCACATTGCCCGCGGCATGTGCAAGATCTAAACCGACTATCGCGCCCACGGTATGGCCGGCTTTAGCAATCGCGGCCAGATCAAAGAACTGTCCGGTATAATAGTTTATCCCACCAAACAGCACCAAGGCAAGGTTATCACCATTATCTGTAATCTGTTGTAGTATATCTTCAGTACGCAGCGTAGTTTCTCCCGCACGTGGCGCTACCTCAATAATGGCATCCTTGGGGTCAAAACCATGGAAACGGACCTGGCTTTCAACCGCGTACTGGTCTGATGGGAAAGCGCCCGCTTCCATCAGTATCTTATATCTTTTATCTGCTGGTTTATAGAAACTTACCATCAGCAAATGAAGATTCACTGTAAGCGAATTCATCACGGTGATCTCGGTTTGTTTAGCCCCCAATATATCCGACAGCGGGGCAAGCAATTGCTTATGATATTTAAGCCAGGGATCATCGCCCACAAACCAGCCTTCTACCGCATTATCTTCCCAGGCGTTCAACTGCTGCTGTATATACTTTTTGGCCGAACGGGGCTGCAAGCCCAGGGAATTGCCACAAAGGTAAATGGCATCGGTGCCGTTATGCTTTGGTATCAAAAATTCATCACGAAAGCTGCGCAATGTATCCTGCTCGTCCTGCTGAAGGGCAAATTGAAGGGTGTCCTGGTAAATCATCGGTCAATATTACGAAAAACCTGCATCACATATTGCCGCTAATAACTAATTTAGCTTTACATTTAAGCATCTATGTGGCACTTTGTAAAAAAATATTACCTGGCAACATTCCTGGGATTTTTAGCAGCAACCCTGCTAAAGGAGTTGTTAAACAGGTCTGACAGAACTTTAGTGCACAGTTTAATGGTTGCTGTAATTACCGCTTTTGTAATAAGCGTTGTGGCGGGCACCATCTATTACTTTCAGGACACTAAATGGGGGCCAAATAAACGCAAAAAACTATTTACCAAGCCACCCTTCAGCCATTTACTGATGAACCGCTTTGTACAGGAAGACGATGCCGCGGTTGGCGTAATAGACGGTTATAATGTTGTAGTATTATATACCTGGCCAAATGGTGGTTCGGCTATCAGCATAAGTGTGTTTTTTGATATGGATTTTGCAAACCGTTACAAAGGGGGAATTGAAGAGATCAGCAAAAGGAATAAAGCTGCGGCAAAAGATGGATTTGCCTGGGGTAGCGAGGGGATGATCAGCTGCCTTATCGATTACAGTTTTAAATTACCAACCTATGAAAAGATCATGCAGAGGGCTGAAATGATGATAGCGATCTTAAAGGCTGAAGGTTTGCCGGCTGATAAGTTAGATGATGCTAAAAAGCCAAAGCCTGCCACCGGTAACGTTGCACGCTTTGGCTTTGCCGGGTAATTAAATATCAATTTTACCGTGTTCGCCTTCGTCGTACATTTTACCCGTTATAGTGGCTTTTAGTATGTTGAACAATACTACCATACTGCTGCTGCTGCTGTCCCAATATTCCGCGTCGGTAGGTGTAAGCTTCAACAATGTTAGTTTGGGGTCATCTAAGCCCTCCGGGAAGAAAGCCTTTACAAATGGGTTCCACAGCTCTTTCATTTTGGCTTTGTCATCAACTATCGATGCTTCGGCAACAACGCTTAAATAAGTATGATTTTTTATATCAGAATAAGTTAACGATACGGTGTTCTCTACTGATATCTCACTGGCTTTAGGCGAATACTCATTTGTAAAAAACCAAACGTTCCCCTCGTTATCAACATCCGCGGTACCCATGGGGCGGCTGTTAAACCCTTTTTCGGCGTTGTAGGTGGTTAACATTGCCGTCCTTATCTCTTTAATTTTATCCTTAAAATATTGCAAGCTTTCTGCTTTCGACCAATTACTCATAATGTTTATATAAATAGACTGACCAATAAACCAACAAGCAAATTATTTGTTGGGCTTACTCACATAAATATTTCCTTTTACATAAAAGCGGTAAGGCAGCAAGGCATCCTCACCGGCATAATCAACCCCGACACGCGGGCCCGCGGTTACTTCATCATCCGGGAAGGTAAGCCCGCGGTCTTCCAGCCATATCACATCGCTTTGCAGGCTCATGGCGTTTATTTTGCGAGATATCCCCAACGCTTTAGCTACCGAACCCGGGCCTTTTGTAATGTTTGGCTTCAATGTATCTAAGTTACGGCGGTACATCATAATATCCAAACCATCAGTAGGTTGTATCGCCCTGATTAAAATAGCGTGCGGCTGCCCTTCTTCGTTCACTACGATATTGAACATCTCGTGGATGCCATAACACAGGTACACGTACGACACCCCGCCCTGCATATACATGGTTTGGGTACGTGGTGTTACCTTGCCGCCATATGAGTGCGCCGCCCTGTCGTTAACCCCTGTATAGGCTTCTGTTTCAACAACGTATCCCCCGGTAAGCTCGCCATCAATGCAGGTAAAAAGATATTTGCCTATCAGGTCGCGGCTAAGGGCAACCGCATCGGGGTTATGGTAATAGCTATCGGGTATTTTCATGTTATTTTAATAAACCGGCCAATAAAGCGCTTATCTCGGCAGCTTTATCAAACACCATAATATGTGTGCCGCCTTTTATAACAGCTGTGGGGTTTTTGATGTTTTGGTAAGGGAAAACAAGGTCGTTATCGCCGATGATATGGTACAGGTTTGGGAGTACAACGTTGTTGCGCCAGTTTAACACCGCACGCATGGCCCATTTTAAAAATACAGGCGACGAGTTTCTGAGCATGCTTTTAAACAAAGCCAGGTCATCGGTGCTCATTTTACCGAACATGGGCTTTACCAGGAAACCCAAATGGGTCATCAATTTCCCCGGGATGGCTTTGTAAACAGGTACGCTCCGCCCTACCTTAAAATACCATGGCACTTCGCTGTCGGCTTTAATGCTTGATATCAGGATCACTTTATCGAGTTGCATAAGCTTAGCTATTTCAACCGAGATCATCCCGCCTAACGACACCCCTATTACAGTTGAGTTAGGCTGTATATCGTACTGTTTTACAATATCGCGGGCGTAAGTTGTTAAAGTGTCTGATCGTTTCGGAACATGCCAGTCAATCAACGTTACCTGGTAATTGCCAGGCAGCTTTATATTTTTAAATAAGCGACTATCGGCACCCATGCCGGATATCATGTAAACCTTATGCATTAAATTTGATCAGGTCGATCACTTGTTTAAGGAAAAGGGCATCCGTTTCGTCAAATTCGTTCAGTTCGGCGCTATCTACGTCTAATACGCCGATCACTTCGCCGTGGGAGAACAAAGGCAGCACAATTTCTGAACGTGACGCCGAACTGCAGGCTATATGGCCGGGAAAAGCGTCGACATCAGGTACGATCAATGTTTCGGCCTTAGCCCATGACGTACCGCAAACACCCCTGCCTTTTGCAATACGTGTACAGGCAACCGGCCCCTGGAAAGGGCCTAACACCAATTCATCGTGCTTTACCAGGTAAAAGCCCACCCAAAACCAATTGAACTGCTCTTTTAATGCGGCCGCGATATTCGCCAAGTTTGCCACCAGGTCGGTTTCGCCATCCAGCAATGCTTCTATCTGAGGGATCAGCGATATATATTGTTCCTCTTTACTCGCTGCTGTTATTATTTTTAAGTCCTCTGCCATAAAGCAAAAGTAACGATGCCATGTTGAAAGTAAATAAGCCAAATCTCATATTTAATCTTTTATTTCGCAGGTAAATGATCGTCAGCCTCACTATTGTCCGCTATCGCAAAGCCTTTGTGCCGTTGGCGTTGCTTGCTATGGCCATACACCGCCTGCCCATGTGGCTGCAGCAAGGTTGTACCTTCTGGAAACTTCTGGGCAGCGGCCGCAACGGCACCTTCGACCTGCAGCCCGACTGGCAGCAATGGGGCTTACTGGCCGTTTGGAATAGCCGGGAAGACCACGAGCGCTTTGCAAAAACATCATTTGTAAGTAAATGGTGGAATCTGTTAGGTACCGAAAACTGGACCCTATTATGCGAGCCTTTACAAAGCCACGGTAAATGGGATGGCAAAGAACCCTTCGGCAAACCGGATAATATCCCCGCCGAAGGGCCGATAGCTGTACTTACCCGCGCCACTATCCGGATGAGCAGTCTTAAGAGCTTTTGGGGCCATGTAGATGAGGTTACAAATTTGATGCTCGAAGCGCCTGGGTACATCACCTCGTTCGGGATAGGCGAAGCGCCTGTATACAGGCAGGCTACGTTTTCGGTTTGGGAAAGTGTGGAGCATATGAAAGCTTTTGCCTATGGAAGTAAAAAACATGCCGAAGTGATCAAAAAAACACGCAGCGAGAACTGGTACAGCGAGGAACTCTTCGCAAGGTTTAGGATCATTGAAACCAGCGGAACATTAAATGGCCAAAACCCCTTGGCGGGAATAAGTAAAACATAATAACACCATGAGAATAATTGCAGAACTACCCCACCCTGATTTTAAAATATCTATCCTGAACATGAACCAAAAGTTTATAATTAAGATAGAGCAGGGTACCCTGGAACAGAGCTACAAAATACCCGAGATGGATTTGACCGAAGGCGTGAACAGTGTATTTGAATTGCTTGATGAGGCGTTTTTAAAAACAGTTTCTACCCGCTTTATAGAAATGGGGAAAGATTTCAGGGAGAGCTATTATCGATATAACTATTAACGGATATAAACTCTATAACTAATTGTTTTATAATTATTTATATATTATTAATAATGGCAGCCAAATAAAATTTGGTTGCCATTTAAGTATAAACGGTTCTAATATGGAACAGGCAGAATATAATTTGGTCAATCTATTTAAAAAACTACAAGTTGTTAATTATCAACATTTTGCAGCAAATACTTATATGTTTTTATTTAGTAAGACTATACGCCTGTAATTAACGGCTTTTAGTTACCTCAACGCTCCACTCACTTCCACTGCCAATTTTATATGTATCCGCAAAGCTTGCCATATTTAAGGCAAATGATAACTGCATGAGGCTATTGAGATACGCCAGCGGCTTACCCTGAGGTACGCTGCCAAATGTTTCGCTATATGGTGCATCACTTTCGTGCACCAATACTCCCCTATTAAATATTTTCAAATGCAGCATATCGCCAAACTTCGGGTTCAGCTTTTTAACCAGGTTCTGGTCGATGTCCGTCCAGATGTTGCCGTACTGAATATCGTGGATATCAATAGTGCCTTTCAACGTGCCGTTCTCAAAAACCGATTTTTGGTATGGTATCGTTACTACTTGTTTAGGCAGTTCCGGCCCCACCTGCTCAAAGGTTATCACGCCTGCGGCCAGGCGGGCAGCCGTGTAAGAGTAAACATCCCGGCCATGAAACGTAAACGAGTTTCCGGATGCAGGGCGACGGTTCTTTGTTTCGTCAATTTCGCGGATAGCTGCTATACCGTAAGTTTCGGCCACAAGCGTTAACGTGCCGTTGTCAGGCGTAACAATAAATTGCCCGGTATTGGTTTTGAGGACTACCGATTTACGCGATGTACCTACGCCCGGGTCAACTACAGATACAAACACCGTTCCCTTTGGCCAGTAACTGATGGTTTGGAACAAACGGTACGATGCTTCCCATATGTTGTAGTTCGGGATCTCGTGGGTAAGGTCGTAAAGTTTCAGATCGGGCGATACACCGATGGCTACGCCCTTCATTTCAGATACCGCACCATCCTTCAGCCCAAAATCTGATTGATAAACGATTATCTTATTTTGTGCAAAGGACGTACCTATGCCCAGCAGCGCCAGTGTAAAAATTAAGGTTTTCAGGTTTTTATTCATAACAGCTGTTATCTGAAGTTAATTACAGATAGCGGACTGAAAAATAAAAAATTATTCTGAAGCTTCTTCGCCTTTTTCGCCAAGCGCTACAATATCACCTTCCTTGAATAAAATAGCTTGCAGCGTTTGGCGCCATTTGGGTTTTTTGCGTAGCAGGAACTCCAGGTCCATGCCAAAGTGTTTAAACTCCTCGTGCTGGGCGTTTTCCATAATCGCTTTTGCCTGGGGGTCTTTTTCCACCGAAATGCGTTGCTCGTACCAGTTAATGGCTTCTGCTTCCTCACCCAGCGATACGATCATGCGTACAAAAGTGCGGGTTTCCTGCGATAACTCTTCTGGTGGTTCGTGGTATTGATCAAATGCCATAGCGTTTCTTTTTGTTGTATAAAGTAAAGCTATGGCATTTTTGTTTGATTATATCACCACGTTAATGCTCATTTCCCTTATCTCTTTCGATTCGTTAGGACGGCCGTTCTTGAATGCTTTACGAGGGGTTAAGCCCAAAAGCTGGAACATGGCCATATCCTCGTCAAACGAAGGGTTCGGTGTGGTCAGTAGCTTTTCGCCGGCGAAGATGGAGTTGGCACCCGCCATAAAACACATGGCTTGCTCAACCGTACTCATTTCGGTACGACCAGCAGACAGCCTTACAACTGTTTTAGGCATAATAATGCGGGTAGTGGCAATCATCCTTACCATATCCCAAACGGATACGCGCGGCTGCTCGGCCAGCGGCGTTCCTTGTACCGGCACTAATGCGTTGATCGGCACAGATTCGGGATGCTTAGGCATATTAGACAGTGTTTTCAGCATCGATATACGATCCTGAGCCGTTTCGCCAAGGCCGATAATACCGCCGCTGCAAACAGATATTTTTGCTTTACGTACATGATCGAGCGTTTGCAAGCGGTCGTCATAGGTACGGGTGGTTATTATACGTTTATAATCATCCTCCGAAGTATCCAGGTTGTGATTATAGGCATAAAGGCCCGCGTCGGCTAAACGCTGCGCCTGGCTTTCGGTAAGCATACCCAGCGTGCAGCAAACTTCCATATCCAGTTCGTTTACGGCTTTCACCATATCAATAACCTTATCAAAGTCGCGGTTATCGCGCACCTCGCGCCATGCGGCGCCCATACAAAGCCTTGAAGCTCCGCCGTTTTTGGCCTTCTGCGCTACCGCTATCACTTCTTCCTTTGGCATTATAGCGTGTACATCAACCCCTGTATTGTAACGTGCAGCCTGCGGGCAATATGCGCAATCTTCGGGGCAGCCACCGGTTTTGATAGATATAAGCGAGCTTATCTGCACTTCTGCATAATCCTTATTCTCGCGGTGTATGCTTGCCGCGCGGAATATCAGATCGAGCAGTGGCGAATGGTATATTTTTGAGATCTCTTCCTGGGTCCAGTCGTATCTAACTTCGGTCATATTCGTATTCGTTTTAATGGGTCAAAATTATAATAAAAGCTTGCTTGCTAACCATAATGGCAGAAAAAATCCGATACAATCTGTAAAGGTGGTGATGATAATGGATGATGCCACTGCAGGGTCTATCCCTACCCTTTTCAAAATCAGCGGGATAGAGGCGCCGGTGATACCGGCGATAACCAGGTTGCCTGTCATGGCTAAAAACAGCACAAGGCCCAGCATGGGGTTTGCATCGTAAAAATAAGCCACCGCAAAAACGATAAGCCCGTTACACGCGCCATTTATCAATCCAACCAAAAACTCTTTTATCACAGTGTTGTAGGCCTGCGTATCGCTCAGGTCGCTTAACGAGATACGCCTTACCGTAACAGCAAGGGCCTGGGTTGCGGTGTTGCCGCCCATACCGGCTATAATGGTCATATAAGCAGATATCACCGCAAGGCTTTTTACGGTAGCATCAAAATTACGGATGATGGAGGCTGCTAAAAAAGCAGTACCCAGGTTGATGACAAGCCAGGGCAAACGGCTTTTTACCGCATCCCGCCAGTTACCGCTCAGTTCCTCGTCTTCCGATACCCCCGATATCTTCAGGATGTCCTCGGTATTCTCGGCTTCCATAACGTCGATGATATCATCAACCGTTATTCGGCCCAGCAATTTCATATTATCGTCAACAACCGGAATGGTGGTCAGGTTATACTGCGAGATCAGTTTGGCAACCTCTTCCTGGTCAAGTTCGGCTTTTACATAAACATAATCGGTTTGTACCAGGTTACGCACTTTGGCTTCGCTGCGCGCTTTGATAATATCCTTTATAGACAGGATGCCTTGTAATATCTGGTTATCATCTACCACGTAAATGGTATAAAATTCCTCCATTTCTTCCGACTGGCGGATGATCTCGGCAAGCGCCCCCCTTTTATCAAGGTTGATGTTTACGCAGATAACCTCCGAGTTCATTAAACCGCCCGCGGTATCTTCGCGATAATTTAACAGGGCACGAATGCTGGTGGCATCTTCCTGATCAATATCTTCTAAAATTTCCTGCTGGTCTTCTTTGTCAAGCTGCGAAATAATATCTGTCGCAACGTCATAATCCATTTCCTCAACAATTTCCGACCGTTTTTCGGGATGCAGGCCTACGAGCAGTTCCTCGGGATGAGATTCCTCGGTCATTTCAGAGATAACCTCGGATGCCGTTTCGGTTGGCAGTATATTGATGATGCGCTCTTTAGCCTCTTGCGGAAGCTTTTCGAACAGTATCGCGATCTCTGAAGCATGATAATCATTCAAAACGACCTGTAATTCAGCATCATCGCCCTCAAGGGCAGTTTTAATGCGGAGCAGGTCGGTTTTATCAATTTCAAAAGATTGCATATGCAGGCAAAATAAGCAATTTTAGCGAGAAGGAAAGCCGCCATTACGCGGATTTTTACCAATAATTGGATTTTATTTGTCCAAAAGTTGTGCTAAGTGCAAGTGTTCACGTTCGGCGCACGTGAACACCGTGAACATGATTAAACAATTAATATTCAGGACTTTGACAATTCAGGTGGCATAAGTATGTCAGCACGTTCAAAAACCTTAGCCGCTATAATTATAAACAGCTTTTACTCCGCTTATTTTATTTAACTTACTCATCACCCGCTCCACCTGTGTTTTACGGATAGATAATTTGATGGTGCAGCGAAGTTCGGAAACCTGCTGTAATACCTGAAGCTGGCCGTCCTTAATGATGCGCATTATATCATTCATCTGCATATAGTCAAACACCACGGTGTAAATGTCGTTTACGGTTTTTTCTACCACATAAGCAGCATCCAACGCCATTTCAGTGGCGGTTTTGTAGGCGTTTATCAGTCCGGGTACACCCAACAGGGTGCCGCCAAAATAACGCACTACCACCACGAGCACGTTAGTAATGTTGCGCGATAGCAGTGTGTTCAAAATTGGCCTGCCCGCCGTTCCGGCTGGTTCACCATCGTCATTGGTGCGGAAAACGGACCGGTCTGTCCCGATCCTGATGGCCCAGCAATGGTGGTTTGCTTTTGGGTGTTCGGCTTTCACGGCCGCTACAATCGCCTTAATATCATTATCAGAGGCAACGGGGTAAGCATATCCTAAGAACTTGCTTCCACGGTCGCGAAAGATGCTTTCTGTAGGTTGTGCTATAGTCTTGTAGGTATCGTCAAACAGCATGAAACGGGTTAAGAAACAGTAATTATAATAATAGCTACAACCGCCAGCGCCACTCCTACTTTGTTCAGGGTGCTTAAGCGTTCGTTAAACACTACCAGCCCTACCAGCGCACCCAGGGCTATTACACCGATGTTCATAGCCGAGAACACGGTTGACGGGCTTTTAGACAACGCAGCATGCGCCTTAAGATAAAACAGGATGTTGCCAAAGTTGGCTACCCCCAGTATCCACCCGAACATGATGTGAGGCCATTTTATACGGCTTTGTTTGGTAAAGACCTTTACGAGCAGACTGATAAATGCTATTACAAATGCCAGCGAGTAAATAAAAAATAACGACGTTGTATAAGGCAGTGCAGTAAAGGCGGCCACGTTTTTAAAGAGGATATCGATGGCGCCGAAACCAAAAAATACGATGAGCAGATATACCCAGGCATTAGAAAGTTTTTTTCGGTTTGCGGTTTGCTTTTGCCATGGTATAGAGCATAGTATTGCGGCAAAACCGATAATGATACCTATGACCTTGAGGACAGTAAGGCTTTCGCCAAATAACAGGAACGATGCTATTAACGGGATAAACAACGACAGCCTTTGCGCAACATCTGTACGCACGATACCGGCAATACGTACGGATGAAGCCATTATCCAGAATATCAGCGGCAGCAAAATACCTACAGCAATGTATACACCCACCGGCGCTTCCTGAAGCGTAAAGTTTTGTAAACGGGGCTTAAAAAAATACCAGGTAAGCAGTATGGCCATGCTATAATTCCAGGTAATGGCCTGAAAAATGTCTATCTGGTAGCGCCGGGCAAGTTTCAGCAATACAGAAACAATTACGCTGCAGCAAATACTTAAAAAAACGTACAACATTGTTATTTGGTTATGTAGGTAGGTTTAATATAACTTTTAAACTATCGGCGCCAACATTGTACTCGCCGGCAGCGGCGCCCATTATAACCGGCGCTTTTACGCCACTTTTCCATACGGGCGCCCCGGTAAAAATACGTGCTTCGTCCCACAAACCGGCCTCTATAAACTGGTTTAAAGTATAGGCGCCACCCTCGATAATTACCGACTGTATATCCTGCAAGTATAGCTGAAATAAAATATATTGAGGTACAAAGCGGTCAAAATCCTCCAGGGCTATGTACTTGTTTAGTCCCTCAATATCCGTTTTAACCTCGTTAAATATCAATGTTTCAACCGACTGGTCAAACACATTAAGGGTGGTACTTAATGTCAAACGGCGGTCTATGATCACCCTTTTGGGCGACTTGCCTTCCGCGTAACGTACACTTAGCTGCGGATCATCGGCCATTACTGTTTTCTTGCCTACCAGTATAGCATCTTCTTCAGCGCGCCATTGGTGTACTAATCTACGGCTTTCGGGCCCGGTGATCCAACGCTGAGTGCCATCTGAAAGGGCAAAAAAACCATCAGCCGTTTGAGCCCATTTTAGTATAATATAAGGCCTTTGCCTTTGCACCCGGGTAAAAAAGCGCCGGTTCAGCCATTGGCATTCCCGCTCTAATACATCAGCCGTTACAGCGATGCCTGCTGCCTGCAATTTTTCAATACCTTTTCCATCTACCTGTGCAAAAGGATCGCGGCAACCAACTACCACGTTTGGAATTTGGTGTTTGATAATAAGATCGGCGCAGGGCGGTGTTTTGCCGTAATGCGCGCAGGGCTCAAGCGATACGTATATGGTGCTCTGCTTAAGCAGGTCGGCATGGTTAGCATTATTAGCTATCACCATGTTAACAGCGTTTACCTCGGCATGGGCTTGGCCGTATTTTTGGTGGTACCCTTCGCCAATTATTTTGCCGTTATGAACTATCACAGCGCCAACCATAGGGTTCGGGCTAACCCGGCCCGCCCCCAAAGCGGCCAGATCAAGACAGCGCTGCATATATATTTCATGTATTGCCATTGTGCAAAAGTAGGTTTTATGTTACTTTGTTGCATGAAAACTATCAAGGATGTATCCCTGAACTTTCAGCAAGGATTAAATGACCTGTATGATAGCCGCGAAATTGAGGCTATAACCCTGCTGGTGCTGGAAGAAATTACGGATATGTCGCGTGCTAAAATAAAGGCTTTCCCGGATGATGCTGTGAATGGTGAAGCTGTTGAAAAGATAGCCGGCATCCTCGAAGAGCTTAAAACAGGTAAGCCTGTGCAGTATATTCTTGGCAGTACGGAGTTTTACGGTTTGAACTTCCTGGTTAACCCCGCTACACTTATACCCCGACCGGAAACCGAAGAACTGGTGGAATGGGTTTTGGCGGAAAGTAAAAAGTTAAAAGTTGAAAGTCGAAAGTCACCTCGGATTTTAGATATTGGTACCGGCAGCGGATGCATTGCCATCAGCCTTAAAAAGCATCTAACTGATGCTGTTGTTACGGCTATTGACATCTCTGCCGATGCTTTACATACTGCCAGGCAAAACGCTGTAATTAATGATGTTAAAGTGGATTTCGTGCAGGACGATATCTTAAAGGTTGGAAAGTCCGAAAGTCCGATAAGTCAGGAAGACAGCAGCACTTTATCATTCGATATGTTTGATATCATCGTTTCTAACCCCCCATACGTTACTTTAACGGATAAGCTGCGGATGCATCGAAATGTAACCGATTTTGAGCCGCATTCCGCACTATTTGTACCTGAGGATGACCCGCTGATATTTTATAAGGCAATTGCTGACTTTGCTGTTGCGCATCTCACAGAAAACGGCTTGTTATTCTTCGAGATAAACGAAAATTTCGGTAAAGAAACAATTGAGTTGTTAAGCGATAAAGGGTTTACAGCTATTGAGCTACGCAAGGATATGAGCGGAAGGGACAGGATGGTAAAGGCCAGCCCCCCAGCCCCCTAAAGGGGGAGCAGAATTTAGAACTCAAGGGCTTTATGCGTTTCAGAAACTCCCCCTTCAGGGGGTTGGGGGCTCCTAATTCCTCGGGTGAAATTCAATTATCGTACTCTTTAAGTACTCCCTGTCCAGGTGGGTATATATCTCGGTTGTGGTAATACTTTCGTGTCCCAGCATTTCCTGTACCGCGCGCAGATCGGCTCCGCCCTCTACCAAATGAGTAGCAAACGAGTGCCTGAAGGTATGCGGACTGATGTTTTTTCTTAATCCGGTTATAGCGGCCAATTGCTTTACAAGCATAAAAATATAAACCCTGCTTAGCCGGCTGCCACGACGGTTTAAAAACACCATGTCTTCTTCGCCCTTTTTGATATCGATATGAACACGTACCTGTTCTATCCATATCTTTAATGCTTTTAGCGCCTCGCTGCCTATAGGTATAAGGCGTTCCTTACTGCCCTTGCCGGTTACCTTTATAAATTCGATCTCCTGGTAGATGTTGGATAGCTTAAGTTCCGTTAATTCAGAAACCCGCAGCCCGCAGCCATACATTACTTCTAAAATAGCTTTGTTGCGCGTACCTTCAGGCGTGGAAAGATCTATAGCCGCTATCATTTTATCAATATCGTAAATGCTAAGGGTGTCCGGAAGTTTACGTTGGATCTTAGGCGTCTCCAATAGTTCCGATGGGTCTACGGCTATCAGGTCTTCCATCAGCAGGTATTTGTAAAAAGCTTTTATGCCCGATATAATGCGCGATTGGGTAGAAGGTATCATCCCTAACTCGTTAACCCACTTAATAAAATCACGCAGATCATGTAAAGAAAATTCTGTAGGATATTTTTTATTTACCTGTAAATCAGAAAATTGATAAAGTTTTTCTAAATCTTTACTATAAGCAGTTATAGAATTTGCTGCAAGCGACCTCTCGAGCTTTAAATATGTTTTAAATCCTTTAATTGCAGCCTGCCAGTTCAATTGATTTTAGTTTTAATGTTTTATGGTTAAGTTTGAACAAATGAATATACAAATTATAAACGGGCCAAATTTAAACCTGCTTGGTATACGCGAAAAATCTATATATGGCAGCAGCGACTTTGAGAGCTACCTTACCGAATTAAAGAATCATTTTACAAACATCACCATTAATTATTACCAAAGTAATGTTGAAGGCGAAATTATAAATAAGCTGCACGAGGTCGGCTTTACCTGCGATGGCATAGTACTTAACGCCGGTGCCTATACCCATACCTCGGTAGCCATTGCAGATGCTATTGCTGCTATTACCGCCCCTACCATTGAGGTGCATATATCAAACGTTTACAAGCGCGAGGAGTTTAGACACCACTCTATGCTGGCAGCCGATTGTAAAGGAGTAATTGCCGGCTTTGGCATGCATTCGTACAGGCTGGCGATAGAAAGCTTGCTGTTGACTTATTAAAACGCTAAATCCCAAACTCTAAATAAAGAATGGTTTTCCAAAACTATAAAATGAGTAAAGTATTTAAAATAGCCACCCTACTCCTGTTTATACTTACTTTATTTATGGCCGATGCTTCCGCTCAAAAACGAAAGCAGTCCGTACGCGATTCGCTGCGCCGTGCAATACTCCTCCGCGATTCAATGATGCGGACGTTCAAAAAATCTGATACCTCTATCAACAACCTGCTGCAAAAGGTTGAATATTACACTTCATCGTTCAACCAGATAAAAACCAGCCTGTTATATATAATTATATTATCTTCGCAATATAATTATGGATAAATTTTTAAGGCTTACCTTTTCAGTCTTTTTTGCGTGTGTGCTTTTTATTTCTTGTAAAAAAGAATCGCATAATGAAATCATTGAACCACCTAAACTAACAAAAGCCGATACTTTAAATCTTTTAAAGGGCTTTTGGAAGTCATCCCCACAGAATGGATATTTTACACTGGAAATAAAAAATGCAGATTATATTATTGATTACAGTAATGCAAATTTTAAACTTTTTACCGGAAAATTAGAATTAAAGGATGACTCCCTTTTCTTTTATAACCAGGACGGTTTTTATATTAATGGAGCATTTAAGATCAAAAAACTCACTGCAGACTCTTTGATATTTGCTAATGAAACTTTTACATTTAAACACTATAGGTCGACCAAAGTAGTAAGCCTTTATGATATCGTTACAATTGGTGGAAATGGATCAGGGGCCTATTTTTTTAATGAAGGAATTCCGGCTTTAACGAGTCCGATAGGCCATCCAACAAGCATTACTCAAGATAAAGAAGGAAACATATATTTAACATCGATCTTGAGTACTTCAATAATGGTTATTGATTGCAATACTTATTATATAAACAGCCTAGATAACAAACTGAATATCAAGGGTTTTTTTCAAAGCGTTTTTATTGCCGACGACGGAGAACTGTACTTTTCTGACCGCTTTAATCTTTATAAATACAATTTTGACTTAAAATCGGTGATCAAGATAAACAAGAGTTTAGATTGGGGTGATATCACAGACATCGTCGTAGATAAAAATAAAAATATCTATATATCTACAGCTGAAGATCGATTTGTTAGAAAAATTGATGGTGTGACCGGGGATGTTACAAAAATAATAGGTGCTGATAATTTCATTAAATTTAATCCATCCCCTTCGTCCCCTTTTGATGTGTATTTTATCCCTCAGCAAATGACATTAGATAAAGATGGCAATTTATTGATAACTGATCCATCAGATAATTGTATTTGGAAATACGATACACTGCTCCACTCTATTAAATTATTTGCAGGCACGGGCAAGTCAGATTTTAGTGGCGATGGAGAACTTGCTTCTTTAGCTACGTTTAACATGCCTACCGGGATAGCTATAGATAAAATAGGTAATGTCTTTGTGGCCGACTCTCATAATTTCAGAGTAAGAAAAATAGATGTAAATGGTATAATTACAACCATTGCAGGACGTGATTATGGTTTTGATAAGGATGGGAATGCAACCGACTCGAGCATGATTCCTGGAAGGTTGTCGGTAAATTCAGAGGGCGAAATAATACTAACCGATTTAAAAAACTTTAGGTTAAAAAAACTAGTGTTACGATAGCCTATTGCCCACTGCAAAATTATAATTGCCTACTGAAGATAATAATACCTTATACAATTCAACCTGTCATCTAACTCATACAGAAGACGTTCCATTGGGGATGTCGAGCATGACCACTTCCTCGTGCTAAGGTTTTCGATGTATTGTATAAGTGCACGCAAACTATTACCATGGACGCAAATAACAACCTTTTTATTTTCCCGGATGGCGGGTACAATGTGTTCTTGCCAGAAGGTAAGCCCGGTCCATCGTTTCCCTCAGGGTTTAGATTAGCGGCAGTTCGCGATAGGTCAGATCGTTATAGCGCAGGTAAAGACCCGAATAAACCGGACGATACACGTAACAGATCGTAGCTATTTACTTGTAACTTTTTCATTTCAATTGTAAGCCCGCGCCTTTAATTTTATGATATTAGGCCTGTTCACAACGTTTGACATGAAAAAATTTCTACTTCCTGCCCTTTTGCTATTTTGCTGTTACGCGTCTGCGCAAACGGTATCAAAAAAACCGCTCGATCAAACCGTTTATGACGGGTGGCAAAGCATTACCGGCGAACGCATAAGCAATGATGGCAGATGGGTTGTTTACGTTGTAAAGCCACAGGAGGGTGATGCTGAACTTGTTATAACCAATCCCAAAGGTAAAAGCCGGCTTAGCATTCCACGTGCTGATACTGTACGCTTCACGGCCGACTCCAAATTTGCAGTATTCCTGATCAGGCCATTTTATAAGGATATACGCCAGGCAAAGATCAAAAAGAAGAAACCAGCCGATTATCCTAAAGATACACTTGGCATTATCACCTTAGGTAAAAATACCTTTCAAAAAACACCTGCTATACGCTCGTTTAAAATTGCTGAAAATGCGCCGGTGGTTGCCTATCTTTCTGCTGCTGATACCCTAAAACAAGCCGTGTCGGCTGATACGTCAAAAAAAGCGATTGCCGGCACGATAGCCCCGCCAGCTAAAGATGGTGCCGAACTCACCATAAACCAATTGCTTAACGGCAAAACGCACACCTTTAATTATGTAACAGATTATGAACTTAGCAGAAATGGCAAGTGGCTTGCATTTACAGTAACGGCGCCTAAAAAGAACAAAACAGTGGTATCGGGTTTATTTGTTTACGATGTAACAAATAACGTACTTAAAACCATAAGTACCGGCCGTGGAACGTATAAAAATATAACCTTTGACGACGCCGGCAAACAACTGGCCTTTACAGCCGAAAAGAACCCTGAAAAGGCATTGGTGAAACCCTTTAAACTTTATTATTACACGGCTGCAAAAGATAGTGCCGCAGTTATTGCCGGACCCGAAACGGCGGGCATGCCGCTAAATTGGGCTGTAAGCGGCGATGGAAAGGTTTTTTTCAGCAAAAGCGGCAGCAGCCTTTTCTTTGGGACCGCACCTGTACCAAAGCCAGCAGATACTACCCTGGTTGAGTTTGAGCATGCCCGGCTTGATATATGGAATTACAAGGATGATTACCTGCAGCCTCAGCAGCTAAAAAACCTGCAGCGCGAATTAAAACGCAGCTACCAGGCGGTTATACGGCTTGCTTACGGCCCCAGAAAATTGATACAGTTAGGTAACAAAGGCATCAGGGATATAATTATTCCGGTGTATAATACCGATGCCCGTTTTGTTTTAGGCTTAACCGATACCGGTGCGCGTGTACAGTCGCAGTGGGAAGGCGGCACACAGGAAGCTGCATACCTGATAGATACCCGCACAGGCAACCATTTGCGGGTAAATAACCGCCTGAAAGCGCGTTACAGCATTTCGCCCGGGGGCAATTACGTGGTCTGGTTTGATTATAAGGACCAAAACTGGCACAGCTACAGTATGGCTACCGGGAAAAAAATAAATATATCAGTAAACACGGGCGTAAAAATGGGTAACGAAGAAAATGATGTACCCGACGATCCGTCGCCATACGGCATATCTTCATGGGAAGAAGGCGACAAAGGTGTACTGATATATGACCGGTACGACATTTGGGCCATTGACCCTGCTACCGGTAAGGGCACAAATTTAACCAATGGGATGGGGCGCCATTATAAATTGAAATTCAGATACAACGCCGACGACGGGGAAGAAAAATTCATTCCGTCGAAAAAAACGCTATGGCTGATAGCCCAAAATGATGAAAATAAACAATGGGGGTATTATAAAAAAGCGCTGAATGGCAACGCAGCCCCAAGAAAAGTAAGCATGCTGCCTATGGCTTACAGCGATTTGCAAAAAGCAAAAAATGCCGGTGTGTTTATTTATACAAAAAGCAGCTACACGCAATCGCCTGATCTTTATGCTTCTGCTGATCTGCTTAATGAAACAAAACTGAGCGCCATAAATCCGCAGCAGGCCCAATACAATTGGGGCACCGCCGAATTGGTTGAATGGACAACCCCAAAGGGAAATCACTCAAAAGGGATCTTATACAAACCCGAGGACTTTGACCCGGGCAAAAAATACCCGATGATAGCTTACTTTTATGAAAAGCTTTCAAACGGTTTATACAGCTACATCCCTCCTGCTCCTACGCCGTCGCGCTTGCCAATTTCTTGGTTTGTGAGTAACGGTTACCTGGTGTTCGCACCGGACATAAGCTATCAGGCTGGTCATCCCGGTGCGTCGGCAGTCGAGTTTGTTAACTCAGGTGTCGAGGCGTTGAAGAAAAACCCCTGGGTTGATGCCGAACACATTGGCATACAAGGGCAAAGCTGGGGCGGTTACCAGGTGGCTTATCTAATTACGCAGACCAATATGTACGCCGCCGCCTGGGCAGGCGCGCCCGTTGCCAACATGACCTCGGCTTACGGTGGTATCCGTTGGGAAAGCGGAATTAACCGCCAATCGCAGTACGAACGTACGCAGAGCCGTATCGGCGCCAGTTTATGGGAAAAGCCAAATTTGTATATCGAAAACTCGCCGCTGTTTCAATTGCCTAAAGTAAAAACACCCGTAGTTATTATGAGCAATGATGCCGATGGCGCTGTGCCTTGGTATCAGGGCATAGAGATGTTTACCGCACTGCGCAGGCTTGGCAAGCCGGTATGGTTGCTGCAATACAACAACGAGGCGCACAACCTGGTAAAACGCCAGAACCGCAAGGATATCAGCATCCGCGAAGCACAATTTTTTGACCACTTTTTGAAAGGCGCCCCTATGCCCGTATGGCTTGATAAGGGCGTGCCCGCGGTTAATAAAGGCAAAGATTGGGGGCTGGAGATCAGTTCGCAGTAATTGCAGTTGGCAGTGGGCAATCTCCCCTGCGTCATTGCGAGGTACGAAGCAATCTCAGAACTATGCATAA
Source organism: Mucilaginibacter sp. 14171R-50 (assembly GCF_010093045.1). Classification (NCBI taxonomy): domain Bacteria; kingdom Pseudomonadati; phylum Bacteroidota; class Sphingobacteriia; order Sphingobacteriales; family Sphingobacteriaceae; genus Mucilaginibacter; species Mucilaginibacter sp. 14171R-50. Next base: position 3,746,836 of record NZ_CP048115.1, read on the forward strand.
ACGATTTGCATGCGGCAATACCTATCAGGAGATTGCTTCATACCTCGCAATGACGCGTTTTTTTGCTACTCAAGATAATAATGCCTTATACAATTCAACCTGTCATCCAATTCGTAAACCCATGGCTTGGCAGTGGGAATATCCAGTTTGGCCACATCTTCATCGCTCAGGTTTTCGATGTATTGTATTAGCGCACGCAGGCTGTTGCCATGGGCGCAAATAACTACTTTTTTATTTTCGCGTATGGCCGGGACAATGTGCTCGTGCCAAAAAGGTAAAGCCCGGTCCATGGTTTCGCTCAGGTTCTCTGTCAGGGGCAGTTCCCGATAAGTAAGGTCATTGTAGCGCAGGTAATGGCCCGGAAAACGGTCGTCCTGCTCGGTAATGGCCGGAGGGTGTTCGTGCGGGTCGCGTCGCCATTTGTGCACTTGTTCTGCGCCGTATTTCGCTGTGGTTTCGTCCTTGTTAAGCCCTTGCAGCGCGCCGTAAAAGCGTTCGTTCAACCGCCACGACTTATGAACAGGTATCCACAGGTGATCTAACTCCTCCAGCACAAAGTGCATGGTTTTTATACTGCGCTTTAAAACGGATGTAAAACCAACATCAAAGGTGTAGCCATGTTTTGCAAGTAGCTTACCGGCGTTTATAGCCTGTTGCAACCCGTCTTCAGAGAGGTCTACATCCGTCCACCCGGTAAAACGGTTCTCCAGGTTCCATATACTTTCGCCGTGGCGTATCAATACTAATTTCTGCATATCTTTAACATAACAGCCGGGTAATACTGCGGTTTAGAAAAGTATTGTTAATTAATTCAAAATAATTAGATTGCATATATAAACCAAATTTAAACCTTTATTATGATACCAACCACTCCTGCTCCGGTAATTGTTAAGGATGGCATTGCCAACCCGGCACCGCTTGGTCTTTGCGCCTTTGGCATGACAACCGTTTTATTAAACATACATAACGCGGGCTTTTTTGAGCTTAATGCTATGATATTGGCCATGGGTATTTTCTATGGCGGGCTGGCGCAGGTTATTGCCGGCATCATCGAAGCCAAAAAGAACAACACTTTTGGCCTAACCGCATTTACATCATACGGCTTTTTCTGGCTATCGCTTGTTGCGCTTATTGTGATGCCGAAGCTGGGCTGGGCGCCAAAGGCAAGTGAAGGTGCTATGTGCGCATATTTGGGCATATGGGGCCTGTTTACCTTCTGCCTGTTCTTTGGTACTTTAAAACTAAATCGCGCGCTGCAGTTTGTTTTTGGTTCATTAACCATCCTGTTCGCGTTATTGGTTTGGGGCGATGCTACCGGGAACGAAAACATTAAACATCTTGCCGGCTACGAAGGCATCATTTGCGGACTGTCTGCCATATACACAGGTATAGCGGGCGTGATGAATGAAGTTTACGGGCGTACCGTATTGCCGGTTGGGGCGGTAAGTTAATCGCTGCGCTATTTACCCACCCCGACATCACTGCGTTTGTCGACCCTCTCTGCTGCGCAAAGACGGTGATGGAATGAAGCTGATCATATGTGACTTTCATACGTATGCTGTAAAGCGCATTATTTACCCTCTTTGCGCAGCAGAGAGGGTCGCGCACGAAGTGCCGCGGGGTGAGTTAAATCTCTCAAATATTTCAGCTAACTTGCCCCTGTGAAAGATTATAAAAAATATTACCTGCTGCCAGCTACGCCCGATGAAGTGTACACTGCGCTAACTAACCCTGTTACGTTAGAGTTATGGACCGGCGATCCGGCTGAAATGTCTACCGAGCCCGGTTCGGAGTTTTCGTTATGGGAAGGCAGTATTGTAGGTAAGAATATCGAGTTTGTACCCGGAAAAAAGATCGTGCAGCAATGGTATTTCGACGGGCAAACCGACGAATCTATAGTTACTATAAAAATTCATCCCGATTCTCATGGTTCCTCTGTGGAACTAAGACATGTTAATATACCTGATGATGACTATAATGACATTGTTGAAGGCTGGAACGACAGCTACTTCGGCAACCTGGCCGATTTCTTCGAGGTAGGATAGTTGAAAGAAGCAAGACTGCAAGAGCCAGGAATCAACACAAAAGTTTATAAATACAAAGAGCCGCCCCAATCTGGAGCGGCTCTTTTGTTAGCGCCTTGATTATTATATATCTCGACCCTTGTAGCTAACCTTAGTATAAAGTAAACTCTACACGGCGGTTCTGCTGACGGCCTTCGGCTGTTTTATTTGTAGCTATCGGCTGGCTTTCACCATAACCGGTTGCTTCTATACGCGAAGCGTTTGCGCCTTTGCTAACCAGGTACGATTTGACAGACTCAGCACGGTCTTTTGATAACCTTAAGTTTAAAGCATCCGAACCGGTATTATCAGTATGTCCTGCTAATTTTAAGCTGAAGTTTTTCTCAACTAATAAATTTGCCACCCTATCTAAAGTTGGGTATGATTTAGAACGGATAGTTGCTTTACCCAAATCAAATTCCAGGTTGTTTATCGCGTCTCTAACAACACGCTTGTCTTCCTCGGTTACATACACAACCGGTTTAGCCAGCGGGCAGCCTGAGCCATCTACTTTAGTACCTGCAGGCGTATTAGGGCATTTATCGTTAATGTCCGGTACACCGTCGCCGTCGCTATCAACAGTTAATCTATCTAACTTAGAGTTAGTGGTGTTAAGATCGTTCCTTAACTGATCGTTCTTTGCGCGTTCGGCATCAATTTGCGCCTGCAGCATAGCTTTTGTTTGCTGATTTTGCCATACGTATTCTGTACGCATAGAGTTAACCGGGTTATAGGTAGACATGGCCGGGGTTTTAGAACTACCCAGTAAAAACTCTAAGCCGATGTGCGCGTAAGAGAACCTGTCGTTAGAACTGCCGGTATTGTAACCATCAAAATTATCTGATTGTACAAAGTTAACCTGGTAGCCAAGGTCTAAATTAACGCTCGATCCTAAATTAACTTTAAAGCCTAAACCTACCGGTACAAACCATTCGTTTATGGAATTTTCTCCCGCGCCGTTGGTGTAAGCTGTTGTTGTCCCACCGGCATCGGTAGTTGTGGTTTTATAACCCATGTAACCGGCACCTGCTGTTAAATATGGCTGTATGGCGCTTTTGCTGTTGAACCAGCTAATGTTACCTAAAGTGATGTTTGCGCTTAAAGCACCAGACCAATTTAATTTGGTGTTAAAACTGCTTGGGGTACCAACACCATCCTGTCCGCGCATACCGCTCACTTCTCCGCGAAGGAAATCGGCCTGTAAGCCAAAGGTTGGTGTAAATTGCTTCTTGATATAACCGCCATAGCCAATTTCTGATTGTGGCTGTCTGAAATCCTGACGCCCATTGGCGCCAAAAATGGTGAAGGGGGTTAATAAACCGCCATGAACACCTATTGACCATGTACGTACAGGGCCACCCGAGAAAGGTTTTACATAATTGTTAGTACTTACAGAATCGGGGGTTTGAGCAAATAATGTACCGCCAGCCATTAAACCGGCAAGCAGCATTGTAGATCGTTTTAAATTTGTTTTCATGTTGTGTTATTTTTGACCGTCTGCTAAACTGGATAAGCAGACTATACCCCACAAGGCAACATTAATGCCAGTACATGCTGATAAACACGGTAACCGGGTGGTAAAAACGCCGATAAAAACAGCTATATGCAAAATAACACGTTCACCATTAGCAGGTTATATTGAACGGCTGACCAAATAAATAAATTAGTCAATAGCACTGAGCATCGTAACGCCAGCCATTGCTAAAGTGACCCCAAAAAAAGACAATTGGGATTAAAATAAGCCGTTTTATGATAATTGCGGGTGATGAATTACCCCGCAGGATGTATAATCACCTTCCATTTAATGTCAGCATCGGCCTTATACAGCGTGGCAGCCACCGAACAGTATTTGCCTAATGATAGCTCGACAGCTTTTTTTGCTTTTTCCTCGTCTACGGTGCCGTACAAATGAAATTCGAGTGTGATATCTTTCCAAAGCGAGGGTTCTTTACCCGGCTCACGGTCACCGGCTATAACCATTTTGTAGTCCACCACGTTTTGACGCTGCTTTTTCAGTATAGCTATAATGTCAATTGCCGAGCAGCCGCCCAAACCCATTAAAAGCATTTGCATAGGGCGCACACCAAAATTTTGTCCGCCGCTTTCGGGGCTGCTGTCCATACGTACAGTGTGTCCATACTCGTCGGTCGCTTCAAAGCCGTAGTCGCCGCTAACGCGTGATAAATTTATAGTAGCCATGGTAAATGTAATAATTATGCTAAGTTATGTTTTTGTGGTAATAATAAAATGCCAAAGCCATATATTGACCTTAAATAAACATAAACGGGCTTTAGTCCCTTTACTATGAAGCAATTATTTTTGTCCGCGCTTTTTTTCTGTTTTGCAACAACCGGTTTTGCGCAAAGCAACCTGGTATCGTACGATGACCTTAGTTACCTGCTCCACAACAATATATATAAAGCCGATACATTTTTTACGGCCAAGGGCTATAAGTTGCTGAAAAAAGATGTAAAGAAAAATGTCAGAAAATATAACCTGGATATTCCGGGCGGGACGTACATCAATATCAACCTCCGTAGCGACGGTAAGCGTATGTTTGTTGAATTTGATACTAACGAACTGGCGCAATATAACATGATATACAACTCTATATCACAGTATGTTGATAAAGAAAGCGCCACCCCCGATGTACAAACATTCAACGTAAAAGATCTGGGCGTAATCTACATTATGGCAGATGATGCAGTACCTTATAATCCAACGCGCCGCGAGTATACGATACGTATAGTAGCCGACAAAAACATTACAGCTTATGACTAAACAAGCTGCTTTAAATGATGTTGCATATGCGCGATATAATCGTCGGCTAAAAATGATACGGTATTAAACGAAGGCTGGTACCGGCCATTATCGCACTTTACCTTCGTGCGCCCGGGTGGATAGTTCTGTAACACCCGCACTATCTGGCGGTTAACCAGTTCCCAAAGTTTTAATATTTCGGCGATATCGGCATGGCGGTAATGCTGCGCCTGCACCCATTCGTTCTGAAAATATATCAGCTTAAAACCCTCCTCGTAAGTGCAGCGCACAAAACGCTGCAGGTTGATATGCGCGCTGTCAATCAAATGGCCAATAATCTCCTTGTTTGTCCACTTCCCTGCAGGCGGTTCGCTATCCCAGTTAATAAGGTGGGCCTTAGTGCACAAAAAATCATCAATAACGGCCTGTAAATTTTTAGCGGTTTGCTTCATCAAAAATCAAATAATCTATTTTAAATATGGCTAAATCACGGTAAATTATTCAAAAAAAATTATCTTCATGGCCTGAATCATTGATATGGCCTTAAACTACATCTGGATAGCATTTTTCCTTATCGCCTTTGTAATTGCATTTTGCAAACTGGTGTTTTTTGGCGATGTAGATGCTTTTAAGCTGTTGGTCGACGGTATGTTTGACAGTTCAAAGTCGTCGGTGATGGATATCGCGCTGCCACTGGCAGGTAACATGGTGCTATGGCTGGGTATTTTAAATATAGGTGAACGGGCCGGCGCCATGAACTTTCTTTCGCGTATAGTAGGCCCATTTTTAAGCCGGTTATTCCCGGAGGTGCCCAGGAAGCATCCCGCCACCGGGCAAATGATGATGAACTTTTCGGCCAACTTGTTAGGGCTTGATAACGCCGCAACGCCGCTGGGTTTAAAGGCTATGGATAGCCTGCAACAATTAAACCCGGATAAAGAGACGGCATCAAACGCACAGATCATGTTCCTGGTACTGCATACATCGGGTTTGCAACTACTGCCCGTTACCATTATCGCGCAGCGTTTTATACTGGGTGCAAAAGACCCGGCAGACGTTTTAATACCTTGTATAATAGCTACCTATGTTGCAACGGTTGTAGGGATGATTGCCGTAGCTATCAAGCAAAAAATAAACCTGTTTGACCGTGTTATTGTAAGCTGGCTTGGCGGCATGACCGCCTTTATAGCGCTGCTGGTTTGGTATTTTACCCAATATCTTGATAAAGAACAGATAACCATCGTGTCGAAGGTTGCCAGCAATATGTTGCTTTTTGCAATACCCACTGTATTTATTTTGGGCGCATTACGCAAAAAAGTAAACGTATTTGAAAGTTTTATTGATGGCGCAAAATCAGGTTTTGAGGTATCGGTTAAAATAATACCTTACCTGGTGGCCATGCTGGTGGCCATTAGCGTTTTCAGAAACAGCGGGGCGTTAGATTATCTGAACGGTGGGGTAAGGTGGGCAGCCACGCAATTACATATGGATACCCGTTTTGTTGATGCCTTGCCTGTGGCTTACATGAAACCCTTAAGCGGTTCGGGTTCAAAGGCAATGATGATAAGCACGATGCAAACTTATGGCCCCGATAGTTTTGCCGGCAGGCTTGGATCTGTTTTCAACGGTTCTGCCGATACCACATTTTATATAGTGGCGCTTTACTTTGGCTCGGTCGGAATAAAAAAATCCAGGTATGCAATACCCGCCGGGCTCATAGCTGATTTTGCGGGAGTAATAGCTGCGATATTGATCTCCTATTTATTTTTTGGTTAAAGTTTGCCCGGAGTTGCCCCCTTTCCTCGGGTAATAAATGTTTAAACTATTCGTAACAAGCCCGGTTAAATTCCGTATAAGGCAATAATCAACCTTTAGTTTATAAAGCGGTTTATTATTGTAACATTTATTATTTTCGCTTAAGCTAATAATCGGTTTGAAAGTGATTGATGGGTAAATTTTTTACTAAGAGTTTATTTCTTGCGCTTTTTTCAATTTTTGTGACGGCAGCTACCTCCGCGCAAACTATTACATTAGGCGCTATAGATCCCGGGCCATACGGACAAGGGTCTACCATTAGTGTGCCCTTTAATGTAGATATAACATCAGGATGTATTGGTAAAACCAACTCCTTTCGGTTATATTTATCAGATGCTTCCGGTAACTTTAGCAACACGCCCTTAGCAACTTACAGCGGATTTTACGGCACATTTGTAAATGGGGTAATACCGGCCGGTACACCGGCAGGTTCGGGCTATAAAGTAAAAATCGTATCTACCCTGCCTGCAATAAGCAGTAATATTTCGGCTGCATTTACCATAAGTAATGGTGCCGGCGTTACAGCAGGCGTAAAATCACAGTCTATAAGTGCATCAAACCCCGAGGTTTTCGGAGCATGTTTCGGTACATCCAATGCATCGTATTCCTTTGTTAACGCGTCCACCACCGGCGCCAGTGTAACAGCAACTTTTTTCAACGAGATAACCCAGGCAAACCAGGGGTCACCAATGGCCATACCAGGCAGTTTTAATGCTAAGCTGGCCAATTATACGGTAACCGTAAAAGCTGTTAAGGGCGGCGTGGTGGGAACTAAATCTTATACGCTGATAAACAACGACGTGTACAGATCGATCGGGAACTCTGGCAATAACACAACCTGTGCAAATGGTTCAACACCCCTTACGTTTCCCATTACTATCGATGCGGAAGGAGTTGGTTTCAAATACAATTATCCGGGGCTTACTTACAAAGTTGTATGGGGTGATGGCAGCAGCGATGTATACCGGTACTGCGATATCGTAAACCAGAATAATAGTATCAGTCATAACTTTACAAAATCATCCTGCGGCAATAATGTGGGCGCCAACAGAAATGTATTCAGGGTGGAGCTTACGCCCGTTAATGAGTTTTGCTCCGGCTCGGTGCTGCCTGGGGTGGCATATGCACGCGTACTTTCGCCGCCTAAAAACGATTTTAGCTCTCCTGATGCTGCATGCCTGAACAGCGAAGTAACGTTCAAAAACCTTTCGGACCCGGGGCAGGACCCTGATAACACCGGCCCCGATTGTAAGAACCTTGACGCCCGTTACACCTGGTTTGTAGACGGACAGCCGGTTGAAGTGGATCAGACCACCTCGCAGCCCTTTAAGTACACATTTACCACACCGGGTATACATACTGTAACTATACATATGCAAAACCCCAACAATTTATGCCAGCCGAATGATAAATCGCATACGGTTTGCGTGCAGGAACGCCCCAAGCCGGCTTATACCGTGCCCGTAAATTCAGGCTGCGTACCTTTGAGCCTTACGCCTAAAAATACATCGGTGATAGACGCTAATTGTAATGCCGACACCTCCTACAAATGGACGGTAACCGGCCCCGCTCCCGTTAAATTTCAGGGTGGTACAAATTCGGCAAGCCATACCCCTCAATTTTTGTTCGATCAACCGGGGGTATATAAAATTAAACTTGGGATAAAGACGGCCGGCTGCGGTACTGATACCGCTGTGAATGTTGAGACCATTGTTGTTGACGGCCCTCCGGTAGCTGTACTGTCACCGGATAAACAGCTATGCGGTATAAACCAAACTTTTATCTTTAATGGCGACCCCGGCCCTACGCAGTCTACCATAAGCGGCAGTTCGCAGCCCGGCCCCGGCAATTATACATGGACAGTTACCGGCGGGGCTTTTGAGTTTACCGGCGGCACAACTTCAAGCTCAAGATACCCGCAAATACTTTTTAAAGAAGCGGCAGCGTACACCATTAGTATAACAGCTACCAGCGCGTGCGGAGCGCCCGCGTCAGCTCAGCAAGTATTAACTTTTACCGATGCGCCCGTTGTTGATGCAGGCACCAGCCCCCCTATATGCCAGGGCAGCACGGTTTCTTTACAGGGTTCGGTTACAAATGGTACGGTTGACAGTGTAAAATGGAGCGGCGGAGCCGGCACCTTTACCAATGATGCCAGCCTAACCACAAGTTATACGCCCACTGCAGCGGAGTATGCTGCCGGCTCTGTTACCTTAACACTAACGGGCTACACAAGTCTTGGGGCGCCCTGTACCGAGATACCTGATAACATTACCATTACCTTTCAGCCGCCTAATTCGGTAACCAGTGCAAATAAGGTGTTCACGTGCTCGGGCGCCGCATTGGGTTACGTAATAACAGCGCAACAGCCGGGAAGCACTTTTAACTGGACGGTTGACGCTGCCAACACATCGCCGTCAATATCCGGGTATGGCGCTACCGGTAGCGGCGCAACCATTGGCGACCAGCTTGTAAACAACGACCCTAACAACAGCGCGATAATCACTTACAATATTACCGCTACAAATGGCACATGCGTTAGCGATGTTTTTGTGCTTACCGTAAGTGTTTCACCAACGCAACCTATTGCAAACTTTACCAAAACAGCAGCGAGCGGCTGCGGTACAACCAGCGTACAGTTCACCAATATATCCGCGCCCAAAGACGGCACCACTTACTCGTGGGATTTTGGAGACGCCACAAATTCCGCTGAAGAAAACCCTACTCATTCCTTCGCACCAAACACTGATGGTACCGACGCTATTTACAACGTAATACTTACCATAACCACACCTTGCGGCGTGGCAACATCGGTACCCCAAACTATCATTATTAGGCCGGTAGTACCTGTAGCCCGCATTGTGCCGCCTAATATAACCGGCTGTACGCCCGTAACCCTCAATGTTAAAAATGAGTCGCCCGGTAGCAATATCGACTATACATATTATTTGTATAAGTACACTAATGCGGCAAAAACCGATAGCACCCTGGTAGAAACTATTACCGCAACCACTAAAGACCCGGTAAACTTTCAGCCGATATCCGACGCTGGCAATTACACATTGTTTATGCATGTAAAAGGTTTTTGTAATGATGGCGAAACCGTGCATATCCCTATCAAGATAGACGAACAATTCTTTAGCGCCCAAATATTTCCCACCGGGCCGGTTGAGGGCTGTGACGGGTCGTTCCAGGCGGAAATATTTAATAACTCAACCCCCGGAAATATCTACACTTATTATATTTCGAACTCTGATGGGACGTATAGTGATAGCAAAGCAGGCGCGCTTGGCGCGTTTAATTATGTTTTTCCAGCGCCTGGTATATACTATATTTCGCTCGAAGTACGTAATAGCTGTGGCTTTATAACTTCAGCACCATTACAGTATATTGTACATGGTAAACCGTTACCAGATTTTAACGTGGCAAATAACTCTTCGGCTTGCCGCGAAAGCACAGTTACCTTTACAAATACCACCCCGCCAGATGCCTCCACCCAGGCATCTGGTATGACTTATTTGTGGGATTTTGGCGACGGTTCTACATCTGCGCTGTACAACCCTCCACCCCATAAATATGCCGGCCGTAGTACTCCCTATACGGTTACCTTAACAGCAACCATACCGGCAACCGGCTGTACCAATACAACTGTTAAAACAGACTTGATTTCGGTTACACCGCCACCCGGAACATATTTTACGGTAAGGCCCGACACCATAGTTAAACTGCCTAACTTTCATTTCGAGTTTATTGATCAAACCAGCGGAAATCCTGATAGCTGGCAATGGAACTTTGGCGATGGCAATACGGCCAATAGTCAAAATACCAGCCACACTTACGCCGATACCGGAGAGTATGTAGTTACTTTAAAGGTGACAGATATAAGAGGCTGCGATAGTACCTTTAAGCAAAAGGTGAAAATAACGGGCACACCAGGCCAATTGTTTATACCCAATGCTTTTCAACCTCAGAGCAATACCACAGAAATACGCACCTTTATGGCTAAAGGATCGGGTATAGCCAAGTGGCGGCTGCAGGTGTACAATAACTGGGGCCAGCTGATATGGCAAACAACCGCCCTGAGCAGTAAAGGCGAGCCCATTGAAGGATGGGACGGCACATTCAATGGGGTTGCGCTGCAACAGGGCACTTATATATGGAAAGCGTCGGCTACTTTTATCAACGGGTCCGAGTGGAAAGGCATGTCATACGGGGGCTCTCTGCCTAAACCAAACGGCTATGTGCATTTAATCAGATAGCAGATGAAGGAATTAAAGAAATATCGCTTTTTACTGTTATTTACGATAATTTTGGGTTGTTTACGTTCATCAGCCCAGGATCATATATATTCGCAATTTTTCAATTCGCCGGTATACCTTAACCCGGCTTTAAACGGCCAGTTTGAGGGCGATCTGCGTATGAACCTTATTTACCGCAACCAGTATACGGCAATACCGGGCGGCTTATCCTACCTTACGGCTTCTATTGATTATAATGTACCGCAGTTTGGCGGCGGTGTCGGCTTGATTTTTACCCGTAGCAGCGAAGGTGTAGCTTATCTAAATAAAAATAACATAGCGGCTATATATTCGTACAGTGTAGGTTCCGAGGATTATGTGTTGTCATTTGGTTTACAGGCAGGCGCTACTAACCGGTCGGTTGACTATAGTAAGCTGGTTTTTGGCGATCAGATAGATCCCCGACTGGGTTATATCCCCGGTTCGGTTTCCGGTGCCGACCAACCCGATTTCAACAACAAATTCTACTTTGACTCCGGTGCCGGCGTTAATCTCACGCTAAAAAATTTCAATGTAGGCGCTGCTGCTCAGCACCTTAACCGTCCTAACGAATCGTTCACCGGTTCGCCGGCAATATTGCCTATACGTACAACCCTGCATGCCAGTTTTAAATATAACCTTACCCGCGACGATAATGTAGATGACGAGGATAGATCATATATTATACCCTCGGTGGTGTTTTATAAGCAAGCGCGGGCGCAATCCATCAGCGCAGGAATGCAATATAAGCGGCGTAGTATAAACGCCGGTGTTTGGTATCGCAGCAGCGGCCAGGGCGGGCCGGGCGCTTTGGTTGTATCGTTAATTTTCGATTTATTCATTAACAAGGAAGGCGGCGAAAAAATACGCCTCGGTGTAAGCCACGATGTTCCGGCAGGTGGCTTAAATTACTCCAATACGAGCGGCACTACCGAGGGAAGTATCGGTTATGAAACCACCCTGCCATCGCGTTCACGGGGCGAGCATAAGTTTTTTGGCGCGAGCAGATGCTATGATTTTTATTAATTTTTTTAACTTTATCGTAATCTAATTTTTTATGGCTAAAGATTACTTAAAGGAAAAAGTCGTTAAAAAAAAATCTGCGTCTGTAGTGGGCTGGTTGCTTGCGCTGCTGGTGCTGATATTTGCTATCATGATAGGCAGGTTTGCCCTATCAGGTTCAATTAATATGTTCAGCGGGATGCCCGACAGCGATGACGCTTATAAAATAGCGAAGCAGTTCATTATCCCTACAACGCTTTCAAAAAACGTCGACTTCTCAGACTCAGAATACAAGTTCGCTAAGAAATCGGATTCGGTATATGTTATAAAATCATTTTATACTTCCAAATTTGATAGTGGTGAAACATCAAAAACAAATTTTACCATTACCTTAAAATACAATGGCGGTGCAGGTGCAAAAACATCCAACTGGACCCTGCTTAATTTAGACCAGGACAATTAAGATCTTCTTATCAAACCCATTTATGGAACCCGATACTGAATTTATTGCAGGTGCATCCGCGCACATAGCTCATGCAAAATATCAAACCATTGTAACCAGTAACAACCACACTATTATTGCAGATGAACCCGCGGAACTAGGGGGAGCTGATACCGGTATGTCGCCTTATAGCCTGCTGCTGGCAAGCCTGGCAAGCTGTACAGTAATTACGCTTCGCATGTATATCGAGCGTAAAATGTGGATTGTTAACGAGATAGCCGTTAACCTTGAACTTTTTAGAACTGAGAACGGAATATCAATTGAAAGCAACCTTGCTTTTAAAGGTGAACTAACGGACGAGCAGCTTAAACGTTTAATAACTATCGCCGACGCTTGCCCTATTCATAAGATCCTTGTAGGGAATATCACGATCAACACCAAGCTTACAAATGCCTGATGCAGGCTATTTTAGCCCCTTAACAAATATATCAATAAGCAGCAGGCGTTTGTTATGTATCTCGTCGAGGTGCTCTTTATAAGGGAAATTTAGCTTTTTATGCGGCAACGAGCCACCTACTTTAATGCCATGCAGCGCATCCAAAAATACCTCGACAATTTCAACAGGGCTGGCAACGGGTTGTATGTTGTTCTTGTCAATTTCTGCTTGAATAGCATTAGCCAATAGCTTAATCTCGGCATCGCGTATCTGCCCCACTGTTTCCCATATCGTATCGGGCAGGTTTTGCTCATTGAGTCGAAAAAAATCAAAAAAATTATAATTATTTACGATAAAATCGTGGTGGGTGTTTACCTGAAACAGAAATGCTTCGCGCAGGTTGGTAAAGTGACCAAATTTGTCCTCAAGTTGTTTTAAATAGTCGTTGGCCAGCTTACGCATAACCGCCATATACAATTCGCTTTTATCCGGGAAGTAATAATAAAGCAAGGCTTTTGACATAGACAGGTCGCCGGCAATTTCGTTCATAGTGGTTTTTGAATAGCCATAATGAAGAAAGCGCTGGTGAGATGCCTCTAATATCTTTTCGCGTTTAATATCCTGCTGATCGTTTGCTAAACTCATTTTTAGTTCCTGACTTTTTTAACAAACTTATCAAATTTCCAACCAATTGCCGGCGGGCTGCCTAAAAAGATGATTTTAAAATGGAAAATTTACAGCTGTTTTGCAATAGCTGTACCGGCGGTAATAGCGATCGCATCTTCAAACGCGCCAATGACGGCATCGGGTAAACGTGTTTTTTTGCCAAGGCCAACACGCAGGAACATGCAACCAAAGGCGGTAGCAATAGCCGCCGTTCCGCCTATCAATCCACCTATAACCGGCATTTTATGGCCGGCCTGATATACGGCCGCACCGCATAAGGCACCCGCTACGAAACGCCCTATCAATCCGCCTGCGTTTGTACGATTTGGTGCAAAAGGTAGCTTATCACCTATAAGCTCGGCCGCGGCCAATACCTTAAATACTTTTGACGTGCGGATGGTTTGAAGAAAGTGCAGGGGTGAATTGTCAAGGTTTTTAGACGGATGCCTGCTATAAACATGGCTAACCACAACCGGTGCAGAAAATGTTCGCATACCGGCAATTGCCCCCAAGCCTGCAGCCTTAAGGGCTGGTGTTAATTTAAGTTCCATAATAGTGTGCATTAAGGTTTAACAGAAACAATAACCATTCCTAAATCTAATGGTTGTAGTAAAGAACTGTTACGGTGAATCAATTGTCAAAATAATTTGTTGTTACCCACACCAACTATGTTATTATGAAACTACACGAAGACAATACATTTGGCGCCCTGGGTAGCGCAATAGGAAAAGGCCTGCTGGCGGGCCTGGCCGCAACTGCTGCCATGACGCTATCGCAAATGATTGAAATGAAGATCAACAAGCGCGAGCCCAGCGATGCAACATTGAAAGTTGCCGAAGATACGGCAGGATTAAAACCCGCCTCGCCGCAAGAAAAGCAACAGCTATCGCAAGAGATACATTGGAGTTATGGCACTGCATGGGGTATTGCCCGCGGACTGATAGGCTTAACCGGTTTAAAGGGCTTGCCTGCTACCCTTGCACATTTTGGTGCTGTTTGGGGCGCCGCTTTGGTTATGCTGCCTAAACACGATGCTGCCAAACCCATTAACAAACAAAAACCGCAGGAGATAGGCATCGACATATTGCACCACGGCATTTATGCCGTTACAGCAGGCATGGTATACGACGCTTTGGACGCAGGCAGCCGTCGCGAACGGAAAGTAAAGAAAATTTTAGCATCGTTAAAAGGCTTCAAAAAGGGTATTAAATAATAATGCTTTATGCAAAAGAGCCGCATAAATAGTATGCGGCTCTTTCTTTTTTAAACGTTGATCAGCTGTTAAACTTCGGCTATTTCTAATTTGGCTTTCTCGGTATTGGCTTTATCCTTTTTACCAAAGAAATAGTTTTTCATGTTTACACGGATGATGTACATACATGGCACCAGTATCAGGGTGATGATTGTTGCAAAACCAAGACCGAAGATCATCGTCCATGCCAGCGGCCCCCAGAATGCAACGTTATCGCCGCCGAAGTGAATGTGCGGCTCAAAGTGGGTAAACAGGCCTACAAAGTCGATATTAAAACCAACAGCCAGCGGTATCAAGCCTAATATGGCTGCTGTGGCGGTTAACAACACCGGGGTCATACGGGTATGGCCGGCTTCAACCACCGCGTCGTGCAGGCTTACGCCCTGCTCTATCAGCATATCAGTAAATTCTACCAGCAAAATACCGTTACGTACCACCACCCCGGCAAGGGCTATGATACCTATACCGGTCATTACAATGGCGGTCGTCATACCAAATATGGCGGTGCCCAGTAAAACACCAATGATACTGAAGAATATCTCGCTGATGATGATAAACGTTTTACCAATCGAGTTGAACTGTATCATCAGGATGAGGAATATGAGGCCAAATGATATACCAAGCGCAGTTAATATGAATATAGCTGCCTCCATTTGGTCCTCTTGACCGCCCCCCTGGCGTATGATGATGTCCGCCGGTTTCTTAAAGTTACCAAGGGCCTTTAAAATGTTGGCGTTTACATCATTCGCGTTGTACGGTTTAATAACGCTTGATGATAACGTAAGCACCCTGCGCTGCTGTTTATGCTTAATGTTACTAAAGGTTGTAGAGTATCTTACATCGCTGAAAGCCGATATAGGTACCTGTCGTATTGCGCCGCCGGTAGCTAAGTCCCGGTACGTCATCTTCATGTTGCGTATCTCGTCAATATTAGACCGCTGCTGCTCAAGCGCCCTTACCTTTATCTCGTAATTATCCTCCTTCGTGTTCCTGAAATCGGCAGCTTTCCAACCCAGTATAGCCGTAACCAGGTTTGTTGTTACCTGCTGGGTGGTTATACCTTCGCGGTTAGCGCGTTCGCGGTCTATATCAAAAACAATATCCGGTTTATCACTTTCCACATCTGGCACCAGGTTTTCTATACCCGCTATATTTTGCCTGGCCAAATATGTTTTTAAACGATTAGCTGTTGTAACAAGCGAATCCAGGTTATCACCGATGATTTCGAGGCTTATGTCCTTTTGCACGGGCGGCCCGCCGGCTTCCTGCGCAACGGCTATTTTTACACCCGGCACGCCCTGCACAGCTTTGCGGATATTGGCCAATATTACTTTGGTGTCTTTACCCTTGCGTTTGCCAAATTCTTCAAAGGCCACGGTTACCTTACCTTTATTTTGATAATCGCCCTGATCTTCGTCCTGCGGATCCGTTACGCTTTTTGTTACGTTAGAAATAATAGAGGTTACGATATCCTTATCAGGTTCTACAACCTTTGCAACACGCTGCTCTATTCGTTTGGTAACCTCGTTGGTGGTGGCCTGGTCTGTGCCAACAGGCATCGTTATATACACATAGGCAAAGTTAGGGTCGCCCGATGGAAAGAACTCGGGGGTTTTCCCCAGGAAATGATTTACCACAAGCGCAACCACAAATAATACTACGGTACCTGATAGTACAGTAAGCGGGCGACGTACGGCGCGCTCTAACCATTTGGCGTACCAGCGCTGAAATCTTGGCCACGCGTTTTTTTGGAACCTGTCTATCACCCTCAGTAAAAAGAAATGGTTTAACAGGTATAGGGCCATTATTAGCACCATGAAATTACCAAAGCCCACATTGATCAGATATCCGATAACGGTAGCGCCGGCAAGCCATATCATGGCCCGCTTAGTTGCTTTATCAAATTTCGGGTTATCGTGCTCACCGTCGTGGTGCGGTTTCATAAAATCAACCGCGAATACCGGGTTCATAATGTAAGCTACAACCAATGATGCCAGCAGTGTGATGATGAGCGTTATCGGTAAAAAGAACATGAACTTACCAATGATACTGTGCCAGAAAGCTAACGGAATAAACGGCGCAAGGGTTGTCATGGTACCCGAAAATACGGGCAAAAACACCTCGCCTGCCGCCATCTTGGCCGCTTCTTTTATAGGTACCTTGCCGTTGGCAAATATGCGGTGCGTGTTTTCTATTACCACAATAGCATCATCCACCACAATACCCAACGCCAGCAGGAACGAGAACAATACGATCATGTTGAGCGTAAAACCTATGGCCGGCATCACCAAAAAGGCTATAAAGCATGATAATGGAACTGACAGCGCCACAAATATGGCATTAGTGGTACCCATAAAAAACATCAGGATAACCGTTACCAGTATAAAACCTATTACAATAGTGTTTATCAGGTCGTTTAAGGTGGTACGGGTTTTATCGCTCTGGTCGCCGGTTACGGTAATGGTTAGGCCCTTGGGGAAAGTGGTTTTCTGTTTGTCAAGGATAAGGGCGCGTATTTTATCTGACGATTCGATAAGATTTTCGCCGGCCCTTTTGCTTATAGCAAGGGTTATAACATTCTTAAAATTAGGGTTGTCGGGCGTTTTTAAGCGCGCAAAACTTTCCTGCTCTAAAAACGAATCTTTTATCTCTGCAATATCGCGCAGGTAAACGGCTTGCCCCTTGGGGTTACGGATAACCAGGGCGGCCACCTCTTCAGCGTTTTTGAAATCCTTTTTTATATCAATGCTGCGCCTTACACCGTCCAGCTTTATTGTACCGGCCGATGCAAGTATGTTCTCGCTTCCTACGTTTTGTATAATGTCGTTAAAAGTGAGCTGTGCCGCGCTCATTTTATTGATATCCACATTGATCTGTATCTCGGGGGTAAGCGCCCCTATTTCGTCAACTTTTGATATCTCTTTATATCCTTCTATCTCATCCTTCAGCAGGTCGGCATATTCTTTTAACTTTTTCAGGTCGTAATCGCCGGAAAGGTTAACGTACAGTATAGGCAGGTCGGATACGTTGATATCCGAAATGGTTGGCTCTTTATAATTGTTATCGTTTTGCGGAAGGTCTTTCTTTGCCTTATCTACAGCATCCTTAACCTCCTGCTTGGCATCCTTAATATCTACGGTAACATTAAACTCGGCGGTTATGATCGATACGTTCTGTACCGAGTTAGAGGTTACCTTTTTAAGGCCCTTAAGCGATTTTAACTGCTTTTCTATCTGCCGTGTTACCAGGTTCTCAACGTTTTGCGGCGATTGGCCGATAAAGGTTGTAGTAACAAAAATCTTAGGGATGGTAATATCCGGAAAATTCTCTTTTGGCAAATTGCGATAGCTTAAAATACCCAGCAGGGTAATCATAAACATCAGCACGTATATGGCCGTTTTATTATCGATGGCCCAGCTCGAGGGCGCAAATTCTTTTTTTAGATCTTTCATTATCGCAACAGATCAGGGTGTTTGTGATTAATTAGCTGTAGCAGCCACTTTTATTTTATCGCCGTCTTCAATGTCTTCAACGCCATTGGTTATCAGCTGGTCGCCTGCTTTCAGGCCGGATAATATTTCTGTTTGCCCTCCGTATGTAGAGCCGGCTTTAACAACGGTACGTTTTGCCACGCCGTTTGCATTTATGTAAACATAGTCGCCATCTTCTGAATGCTGAAGTGCTTTAACCGGTACGGTAATGGTACTGGTTTTGGCATAATCGGCTATCTTTAAAACTGCTGTCATGTTAGGGCGCAGGTTTTTGCGGGCCGGCAGTTTAATTTCTACCGCAAAACTGCGCGATGTAGGGTCAATGGCCTTGGCCGCAAAAGTAACCTTTGTAGTAAGTGAGTCCTGCGCATCGGGAATAACGATCTTCACATTATTACCGGTGCGTACGCTGCCTGCATATGATTCGGGCACATCCGCTTTTACTTTCAGGTTATCAGCGTCAACTATCCTAATGCCGGTTACACCCGGGCTGGCAACCTGGCCCAGCTTAAGGTCCATTTGGTCAACCGAGCCGCTTATAGGCGCAACTATACGGTACATAGCGGCCTGCTCGCGTAATGCTGCTATCGACTTTTTACCTGCCTGGAAATTTGTTTGCGCCTGTAAAAATTGCACCTCGGTTCCTATTTTCTGGTCCCAAAGCGCCTTTTGGCGATTGTATATTTGCTGGGTAAGTGCAAGCTGAGATTCGGCCTGCGCAATGTTCTGGCGCAGCACACTGTTATCCAGTTGGGCAAGCACCTGCCCTTTTGAAACATGCTGGCCCACCTTAGCATAAATGGCTGTAATGGTACCGCCGGTTTGCGGGTACGCTGTTACGTTATCCTGCGCGTCAATTTTGCCTTGTATCTGCACGTAGTTTACAAACGGGCCGGTTTTTACTTCGGCAACGTTCACTTCGGTAATTACTTCGGGTGTACCAATTTCGGCCTGCAGCTTGGCTATTTTGTTATTGATCTCCGATTGCTGTTTTTGCAGGTCGGCAAGCTCGGCTTTTTTATCTTTAGGTTTATTTGAGCATGCTGCCAGTAACAGTAATGCCGGTATGTATATTAATTTTTTCATTTTATATGGATGTGTGTGAGTTTAGTTATGTTATTCAATTCGACCGTATGCCTTATCAAGATCAACCCTGCTAACCAACGCGTCGTATAAGCTTTGGATATATGAGTTGTCGGCATTTTCAAGCGCCGTTTGGGCCTGGGTAACTTCTATACTGGAGCCTACCCCCTGCTGGTATTTTATTTTTGATACCCTCAGTACTTCCTGCGCCAGCTCCTGGTTACGCTTTTGGTTATTTAATGATTGTAAACTGTTAAAGTAAATGATCTTAGCCTGATCGGCCTGCAAGGCTAACCCGTTTTTAAGGCTGTTTAAGCTGTTGATGTTTTTCTGAACGGTAATCTCTGATTGTTTAACCCTGTTGCTACGCTGCCCACCGCTAAAAATTGGCACGTTTAGCGTAAGCCCTATGTAGCTTGATGGAAAACTTGAACTGTAAAGGTCCTTAAAGCTGTTGTTTTGATAAGAGAATGTGTAAGCTACATTAGCTTTTAACGTTGGCAAAAACTGCGCTTTCATCCGCTTAAGGTCAAATTGGCTTAACTTAAGGTTGGTTTCAAATAAACCATATTCAATACGTTTTTTATAGAAAGCTGTATCGGCTATAACTTCACCGGCATTTTCATCAAGCTTAATATCTGAAAGGCCATCTTTTAATGTTAAGTTATATTGTATAGGCATGCCGATCTGAAATTTAAGCAACTGATAGTTCAGCGCAAGCAAACGGATAGTGTTTTCGCGGGTGGTAACTAAGTTGTTGTATTGAACGGATATCCGGTCCACATCAATTTTCTCTACAAAACCCTGTTTGTTCTGTGCGGAGGTTTGGTCTAACTGCTGTTTTAACTGGGCGATATTGGCATCTAACAATTTAATTTGTTCGTTGCTTACCAAAACCTGGTAATAAGCCTTAGTAACATTTGCAATTACCTCGATCTTTGCACGAATGTACGAACGAGTATAAAGCTCTTTATACGTTTTGCGGCCCTGTAAGCCTATAATATAACTTGGGTCGAACAACAGCTGGCTGGCATTAACGCCCAGGTTAGACTGGTACTTTACGCCGAACTTTACGGGAATAAACGTACCTGCCGGCGCGCCAAAAAATTCACCGGGCAGCAGCGTGGTTGGTATTTTTAAATAGTCCTGAAAAGACGCCGTACCGTCTATCTGCGGAAAACCCTGACCGATAATTTCTTTAACGCGATAGTCTGCGCTCTTTACATCCAGGCCGGCATTTACAACCGAATCTTTGTGGGTAATAGCGTAATCTACGGCTTCCTGTACAGAAAAATTATAGGTTTGCGTCGCCGGTGGCTGCGCTTGCGAAAACCCTCGAAGGGCTCCTGTAAGTAATAATAGTAGGGTGAGTATTCGTTTCATTTTTTATGACAAGTGATATATGACAGATGCTTTGTTTGGTGTTGCAAAAAAACAGGGATGATTGACAACCGTATGTCAGCAGCGCCCCTGATGAATTAATTTAATTGCTGCGCATGTACATTTTTATATTTATCTAATAGTTCGTGCCCTTTAATGGTACAAATGCCATAGTTAAAATGCTCCAGCAATTGATATTGCACCCGCCAGGTACTAAATTGCGACACCGGGAATATTGATGCGTTAAAACCCATTTCTACCTGGTTAACGCGCATTTTCGCCAATATCCTTACGTCGATATCAGGCCTTATAAAGCCTTGCTGTATACCTTTGGTCAATAGCTCTTCCAACGTTTTCACCAGTACCTCTGCTTTAAAGTTTTGAAACAGCGCCCATGCTTCCGGGTGATACTTCTGCAAATCGTGTATTACGATCGGGTTTATGCGCGAAAAGATGTCTTCCGAGCATTTCATCATGTTGATCATCTCTTCAATTACGTTGGCCGAGCTTTCTATGATACTATTTATCTGACATTCGTCGTCAATCAACTTTTTCTTCACCAGCGCCATAACCAGGTCGTTCTTATCATTAAAAAAATGATAGATGGTTTTCTTTGACATACCCAGGTGCCTGGCTATATCGTCCATAGTTACGCTTTTTATACCTGCCTGTAAAAACAGGTCTTCACCGCCCTGGATAATTCTCTCTATTTGACCGTTTGACATTATGGGTCAAAACTAAGGAAACATTTTTAGATTTCAAAGTTTCCATTTTAAATAAGTTTTTTCTTTCGATCATAACATTTGAAACTTGTGGAATTGGACAAAACCTTAGCTACCTGCCTGCAAATGATTATCTTTGCAAAAACTTAAACATGGAGTTAAATTCTCTTTCCGCAATATCCCCTATCGACGGCAGGTACCGTAATACCACTTCAGCACTGGCTGCCTACTTCTCAGAATACGCCCTGATCAAATACAGGGTGTTTATTGAGGTGGAATATTTTATTGCCCTTTGCGATCATCCGCTACCCCAGTTACGTGATTTTGATAAAAATGCAACAGAAAAGTTACGGGATATCTATAAAAAATTTTCGGAGGCGGATGCTGCCGATATCAAAAACATCGAAAAAACCACTAATCATGATGTTAAGGCGGTGGAGTATTTTCTGAAAAAACAGTTTGATGCCCTCGGCCTCCAGGACTATAAAGAGTTTATCCACTTTGGCTTAACCTCTCAGGATATTAATAATACAGCTATACCCTATTCATTTAAACTGGCCATCAATGATGTTTACCTGCCGGAAATTAACGGATTGGTTGATCTGCTAAAGAATTTTGCCAGGGAATGGGACGCGGTGCCTATGCTGGCCCATACCCACGGACAACCAGCTTCGCCGACACGTTTAGGTAAAGAGATCAGCGTGTTTGTAGAACGCCTGGAAAACCAGCTAACTTTACTGAAAGCCGTGCCTTACTCGGCTAAGTTTGGCGGTGCCACAGGTAACTTTAATGCCCATCACGTTGCATACCCTGAAATTGACTGGAAGGCATTTGGCAATCATTTTATAAACGACATTTTGGGCCTGCACCGTTCGCAGTTTACTACCCAGATAGAGCATTATGATAACTTTGCCGCCCAGTGCGATGCGTTGAAACGCATCAACAATATCCTGATAGATCTTGACCGCGATATGTGGACCTACATATCCATGAACTTTTTTAAACAAAAGATAAAAGCCGGTGAAATAGGCTCGTCGGCTATGCCGCACAAGGTAAACCCCATTGACTTTGAGAACAGCGAGGGTAACCTGGGTATTGCCAATGCCTTGTTTGAACATTTGGCTGCTAAGCTTCCCATCTCCCGTTTACAGCGAGATTTGACCGACTCTACCGTGTTACGCAATATTGGCGTACCGGTGGCCCATACGCTTATCGCCATAAGATCAACAGTTAAGGGCTTAAATAAATTATTGCTGAATGAAGCTGCCATAAACGCCAGCCTGGAAGCAAACTGGGCGGTTGTTGCTGAGGCCATACAAACCATCCTTCGCCGAGAAGCATATCCAAACCCCTACGAAGCGTTAAAAGAGCTTACCCGAACCAATACGCAGGTTAATGCCCAAACAATCGCAGAGTTTGTTGACGGTTTAGAGGTAAGTGACGTGGTTAAAAATGAGATAAAGGCCATAACGCCGCAAAATTATACGGGGATATGATTTAGATGTGCAAATGAAACCGTACAAATAATTTGCACATCTAATATTTGCACATTAGCTTACCTCTGTCAGTGCGGGGTAAAACTAAGAAGAACAGGCTTGAACAAGCAAAAACCTGTTTACATTTGTTAACTATAAAAATTAACACACATGAATATCAGCGTATATACCGAAGCAACACCTAACCCTGCAACTACCAAGTTTATTGTAAACAAGTTGCTTATAAACGGCAGCGTGGATTATCCTACCAGGGAGAGCGCCGAAAATTCGCCCTTTGCAAAGGAGTTATACAAGTTTTCGTTTGTTAATGGTGTATTTTTTGCCAGCAACTTTGTAACCGTTACCAAAACCGAAGGCAGCGAATGGGAAGATATTTTGCCTATACTAAAAGAATTTGTTAAAGGGGCCGTTGAAAGCGAACTGAAGGTGCAGATAGTTGAACAGGAAACAGACGTTACGTTTGAAGGAACTGACACCGAGATCAAGATTCAGCAGATACTAAATGATTACGTACGCCCGGCCGTTGAGCAGGACGGCGGTGCTATCGCCTACCGTTCGTTTGATGCAGGGGTGGTTACCGTTGAGCTTCGCGGCTCGTGCAGCGGCTGTCCGTCATCTACCATTACCTTGAAATCGGGTATCGAAAATTTACTTAAACGTATGGTGCCCGAAGTTACCGAAGTGGTTTCTGAAGCAATGTAATTTATATTTATAAGGATTGGTCGATGAGCATCGCATCGATCCGGCAAAGAACCGGTTTGAATAAATTCATACCGGTTCTTTTGTTTTAACAGGGCGCGATCTTCAGGGTTTTCCCATTGGTGAGAAAGAATAATTGAGGAAAAAAAACAAACGGGCGTGCGCCTACTTGTTGTCGCTAAAATACTTGCTGATACATTCCAGCATCTCACCTGTTATTTTGCCGTTGGTGGCAAGCAGCTCGCGCGTTTTTAACACTTCGGGGCCGCCGTTAAAATTCACGATTTCGCCTCCCGCCTGCTGTACTATCACAATACCCGCCGCAATATCCCAGGGGTTTAAATTGTATTCGTAAAAAGCCTCGAAACGACCGGCGGCCGTATAAGCCAGGTCAACCGCGGCCGACCCTATGCGGCGCAGGCCATGGCATTTACGCATTAGCTCTGTAAATAAACTGATATATTGTTGCTGGTAAGTAAAATCGTAATATGGAAACCCCGTAGCGATCAAGCTGTCGGCAACGGCGGGTTTGTTACTTACCTTTATCTCGGCAGCATTGAGGTACGCCGGCGAATCCCGATGAGCGTAAAAGCATTCGTCCTGGTTTATTTCGTAAACTACGCCTAAAACCAGTTTATCGTTGTCCTGCAAAGCGATACTTACGGAGTAAGCGGGCAGCCCGTGTATAAAATTGGTAGTACCGTCCAGCGGGTCAATTATCCAATTATAGCGGTCGCCAATTTTGGTGCTTGTTTTTTCTTCGGTAATAAAGCCCGCTTCGGGCAGTATCAGTTCCAATCCTGCTACAATTTTTTGTTCGGCGGTTTTATCAACGTACGATACCAGGTCATTAAGACCTTTGTATTCTATTTTATCCGCGTCAAATGTTTTACGTTCGTGCCTGATAAATTGCCCGGCCTCTTTAGCCACATCAATTACCTGACTAATAACTGTGTTTAACTGCATAGTATTGATTTGGAATTAGGCGAAACTGATCTTAATTGGTGGCCCCGGTACGTTTATAGCGGTTTGCACTGTAGTAGATAAGTGCCGAGCCGCCTAAAACCATAATTACCGAGATCATCTCGGCCTGGGTGAAGGATATACCGCCAACCACATACCTGGTATTAACTCGTATCAGTTCGATGCAAAAACGCTCTACACCTGCCATGATCATGTAAATGCCAAACAATATGCCTGGCGCCTTAAACTTATGGCGCAATTGCCAAAGTACCAGAAATAACAAGATGCAAACAACAGATTCGTAGAAAGATGTAGGGTATACAGGTAGCTTTAATTCGTTACAAAATTTGCCGATGCAACCCGGAATATGATTATCGTGATCAGACATATCCACGTTATGCGGAAACTTGAAGCTCCACATCCAGTCGGGCAGCCAGCTGATGATGCCTGGCTTAGGGTTTAAGTTAGGTATTCCCCAGTCGCCGTCTCCAGCCATCTGGCAGCCTATACGGCCAACGCCATAGGCCAGCATCATACCCGGGCCGCCAATATCAAGCATACTTAAGGGTTTAATGTTATGCTTACCGGCTATATACAAGGTTACCGCGCCCCCGCATATCAATCCGCCGTAAAAGGTTAAGCCACTAAAGCCTATCAGCATACCTACCGGGTCGCGCATAAATTCGCCCCAGTTTTCAAGCGCGTTAAACAATTTGGCCCCGGCAAAGCCGCAAATGGCCGCCCATAGTAAAATGCTGCCCATCAACTCATGCGTGTGTACGGTTACACGGCGTTTTTCGGGCTTTGGCAGCACCTGTTTTTTATTTTCGTAATAAGCCCAATAAGCCATCAGCCCGGCCGCTATAATACCGCCCGCCCAGTTACCTTTTAAAGATAACAGGAAATCCTGAGGGTTATCTATCAACGCGCTGTAATGCAAAGCCGCATCAACCAGCTTAAAGCCTATTATAAACCCAAACACTGCATTACTTGCAATTTCTACCGGGGTGATAGGCGCCCCAACGGTTATCGTTTTTTCGAACGGGTGTATGTACCCTAATTTTTCGCGGCGTTTAAATTCCTGCGTAAATGCCCAATAGGCAGCCATAAATGCTATAGCCACAAAAAAACCAAATGTTTGTATAGGCAGCGGGATGTTAACGCCGGTAACGTATTCTATAAGCGACGATAGGGTTGGGAACATATATAGGTGTTATGCTATTTAAATAACGTTTAGTCTGAAGTCGAAAGTATTAAGTTCTAAGTATGTAAATTATTCTTAGGACTTACGACTAAAGGCTTTTGACTTACCGCAGGTTTGTGCTGCGAATATAATAGTTAATGCACTAATATTTCTTCGCTTTCTGTTATTTCAACATCACCATCCGGTGAAATTGCCGTTAAATTAACGGCCTTAAGCTCGTTAACCAATACGGGATCAAATTTAGCCTTTACCTTAACGTAGTTACGTGTAAAGCCGTGCATATAGCCGTCTTTGATATCGCCCTCAAAAAGCACCTCATCGGTTTTACCAAGTTGCGTTTCGTAAAAAGCACGGCGTTTCTTGTCAGATAGTATATGCAGCATTTTACTTCTGTCGGCCCGGGCAGAGCCGGGCACAACGCCGCTCATGTGTGCCGCGGGGGTGTTTTCGCGTTCGGAATAGGTGAACACGTGCAGGTACGAAATATCGAGGTCGTTCAAAAAGTTATAGGTATCTATAAAATCCTCGCGTGTTTCGCCCGGGAAACCAACAATTACATCAACGCCAATACAGCAATTCGGCATCAGTTCTTTTATTTTGGCAACGCGCTCGGTATAAAGTTCGCGCTTGTAGCGGCGGCGCATTAAACCCAGTATTTTGTTTGACCCGGACTGCAACGGAATGTGAAAATGCGGCACGAAGCGTTTTGAGGTGGCCACAAAGGCAATTATATCGTCGCTGAGCAGGTTTGGCTCTATGGATGATATGCGAATACGTTCGATACGTTCCACTTCGTCCAAAGCTTTAACAAGATCAAAAAAGCGATCCTCCCGCTTACCTTCGCGGATACCGAAGTCGCCCAGGTTCACCCCAGTCAACACAATTTCTTTTACACCTGATGTAGCTATTTCTTTTGCCTGCGCAATAACATTTTCGATGGTATCGCTGCGGCTGCTGCCACGGGCAAGCGGTATAGTACAAAAGGTGCATGAGTAATCGCAGCCGTCCTGTACTTTCAGGAAGGTACGGGTACGGTCACCAAAAGAATAGGATGGCACAAACTGATTGGCATGCGTTACCGGCTGGTTCAAAACAACAGCCTTCGGTTTTTTGGTAAGATCGGTAATATGATCCACCAGTTGAAATTTTTCGGCAGCGCCCAAAACCATATCCACGCCGGGTATTTCGGCAATTTCTTTCGGTTTTAACTGCGCGTAGCAGCCTACAATGGTAATAAAGGCGTCGGGTGATATTTTAAGCGCCTCTTTAACTATCTTCTTGCACTTTTTATCGGCATTATCGGTTACCGAACAAGTGTTTATTACATATACGTTAGGGGTGTCGGTAAAATCAACTGTTTCAAAACCGGCGTTATTAAACATCCGCCCGATAGACGAGGTCTCCGAATAATTCAGCTTGCAGCCAAGTGTATAAAAAGCGACTTTCTTATTCATTTGCAAGCCGCAAAGATAAGATTTTTAGAGATTAGTTGATTGGAGGTTGGCGATTGGTTGTTAACGGGAATGTAAAATCGGGCATTTCAATACCAGTCGGAGCTTGGCGAATAGTTTACTCAGCCCAACTACGCTACGCTGGTCGACCCTTTCTACGGCGCAAAGAGGGATATTCCCAACCTTCTTCCGCTTATGGAGAGAGTATGGTCAAGCGAAGCAAAGACCTGGTGAGTTAAATCGCGAATACCGGGATGAAGTCAGATTCCTTCCCACCGATAACTCTCATTTTCCAGCCCTATCAGATCTATAACGCGGTTTATTACCGTCATGGCCAGTTCTTCTACGGTTTTAGGTTTACTATAGTACGACGGTATGGCGGGGCAAATAATACCGCCTGCCTCGGTAACGGTTTGCATATTGCGAATATGGATCAGGTTTAGCGGCGTATCGCGGGCTACCAAAATTAGTTTGCGGCGTTCTTTAAGTATCACATCGGCCGCGCGGGTTATCAGATCGTCAGACACGCCGGATGCTATGCGGCCCAGCGTGCCCATTGAACACGGCACCACAACCATGGTATCGAACCGGGCAGAGCCTGAAGCGAACGGCGCCATAAAATCGTTTTTGGCGTATACCTTAAAAGGGTAATTGCCATGAGTAGTATCCTCAAGTTCAAACTCCCATACCTGTTTGGCGTTGTCGCTCATTACCACGGCAACTTCTGCTATTTGCGTTTGCAAAACCTGCAGCTTATCCAGCAGTAATTTGGCGTAAACAGAACCGCTTGCCCCTGTAACGGCTACTACAATTTTCTTTTTCATTATGCTTAGTTGAACAAAGTAAGGGATAAAAAGTTAGGGGCACAAAAAAGGGTCGAATAACTTGTACCCGACCCTACATCTACCTATGAAAAACATGCCCTTTGAGCGGGCAATACAAATATAACAACAGTTTATTAATTATTAAACAATTTGTTAAAATATATTTAACGGGCTGTATTGTAGTTTTTTTCGATCAAAGTTTGGATAATTCCATCAACCATACCTACCGTTGGCACATAAATGCTTTTGATATTGGCACATTTCAGCACGGTTAAATAAATTTCGCACGCGGGTATAATAACATCGGCCCTATCCTGATTCAATCCCAGCACGTTTATACGGTCTTTAAGCGAAAAAGAATTAAGGTAGTTATACAACGCCCGCAGCTTAACATAGCTCATGGGTACATTATCTTTTTCCTGCGATAGCTTGTACAGTTTATTGATGTTGCCGCCGGTGCCAATGCCATAAATGGTTTTTAGCCCGCGCGTATGCTCGCGTAAAAAATCCTTCATCTCGTTCCAGGTTTCGTCCTTGTCCTGGTTATCCAATATGCGGATGGTTCCCAGGTTGAACGATTGCGAAGCCAGCAATTCGCCGTTGCTGAACAAGGAAAGTTCGGTACTGCCGCCGCCTACATCAATATACAGGTAGTTTTTACTTTTATCGATGTTAACCTCGGCATGGCTGGCGTAAATGATCTTGGCTTCGCTTTCGCCATGCACTATCTGCAGATCGATGCCTGCTTCGGCCAGTATCCTGTCGGCTACCTCCTGCCCGTTCAGGGCTTCGCGCATAGCCGATGTTGCGCAGGCCAAATAATCGGTAACACGATAAACATCCATCAGGTTACGAAACGCCTGCATGGATTTAATGAGGTCGGTTGCTTTATTGTCTGATATTTTTTTTTGCAGGAAGGCATCGTCGCCCAACCTCACGGGCACACGTATCAGCGTAATTTTTTTAAAGGATACCGAATCGTTATTTTCGATGATCCCAGCTATCAGCAGCCTTACAGCGTTCGATCCTACATCAATGGCGGCGTATCTCAATTTGTGTTTTTATTTTTTAAGTAGTTGTAAATATCTATCTGGGCGCGTGTCAACAGTTCAGATTTGGTTTTATGGTAACGGTTAACACTGTTGCCGGTAATGTCTCTTGCCTTAGTGTTATCATCCAGTTGTATCTCAATAATGTCCCTTATCTCGCGGCGCAGGTCGTCATCAAATACCGGGAAACCAACTTCCACGCGGTTATCAATGTTACGGGTCATGAAATCGGCACTGGTTAGGTAAATAAGCTCTTTGCCGCCGTTGCAAAAAACATGCACACGGGCATGCTCCAGGTATTTATCTACAATGCTTATTACCTCAATATTTTCGCTGAAACCTTTTTGTCCGGCTATAAGGCAGCACATACCCCTTACAATAAGCTTTATTTTTACGCCCGCGTTGCTGGCCTGATACAGTTTGCCTATCAGTTGTTCGTCGGCAAGGCTGTTCATCTTAAGTATCATGTAAGCTTTTTTGCCTGCCCTGGCCGTTTTTATTTCGTTATCTATCAGTTCATAGATGGCGGGGCGCGAATCAATGGGCGATACAATGAGCGTTTTTAGCCCTTTGGGCAGGGTATTTCGGTTAAGGGCTTTAAATATGGCTAACAGATCCACCGCTATTTTTTTATTCGCAGTAAGAATGGTATGGTCGGCGTATATGGCTGCCGTTTTTTCGTTAAAGTTACCGGTAGACAGGCATGAATAATAAACAGGCTTGCCCTTTTCCATCCGGGTTACCATGCAAATTTTTGAATGCACTTTATAACCGTCGATACCGTACAGCACCTTCACACCTTCTTCTTCCAGCCGGTTGCTCCAGTAAATGTTGTTCTGTTCATCAAACCTGGCGCGAAGCTCTATCAGGCAGTTTACTTTTTTGCCGTTCTTGGCCGCGTTTATTAAAGCGTGGATGATCTTGGAGTTTTCGGCAAGGCGATAAAGCGTGATATTTATTTCTTTAACCCGTGGGTCTATCGCGGCCTCGCGTAAAAAGTGAATGATATAATCGAACGACTGGTAAGGCGTACTGATCAGAAAATCCTTTTTAGCTATAGTCCCCATTAAGCTTTTGCCAAACGAAAGACCTGCAACAGGCAATGGCATGTTCTTTTTATATTCCAGATCGGGCCGGCCCACGTTAGGGAACGATATAAAGTTTTTAAAGTTATGGTACCTGTTGCCGGGAATTAAGCTACCTCGCGATACCTTCATTTTTTTCACCAGGTAACTTATCATTTCGAGCGGCATTTCGCTATCATATAATAAACGCATTGGCTTGCCTTTGCGGCGTTTCTGCAGGCTTTTTGCAAGCGCGTCAACAAACTTTACGCTCACCTCTTTATCCAGATCAAGTTCGGCGTCGCGCGTTAGCTGCAGCGAATAAGCCTCTATCGAATCGTGATCGAAAATGAAGAAGATATCTTCCAGACAGTACCTGATGATATCGTCAAGCAGGATGATAAATTTCAGGTCATTTGTTTCGGGCAAAACCAAAAATCGCGAAAGATTGTCGGGAAACTCGATAAGCGCGTAACGTGATTTTTTATTTTTAGTAAGTTTTACAAAAAAATAGATAGCCCGGTCGCGCAGTTCGGGCAGCGGCAGTGCGTCATCAAGCATAATGGGCACCAGGGTAGATAGCAGCCGCTCCCTGAAGAAACTTTTAACAAACTCGCCCCGTGTTACGTTAAGCTGCTTATCATTCAGGATGAATATCTTTTCTTCGGCCAGTTGCTTAACAATGATGTTCTCGTACAGGTTATGAAACTTCTTTTCCTGTTTTACAACAATGGTTTTTATCTGGCTAAGTATCTTTTTAGGGTTGTAACCTAAAATTTCTTTGGCTTTTTCGTTCAGGTTGGCCAGCCGGCTAAGCGTAGCTACACGTACGCGGTAAAATTCGTCGAGATTTGAGGAAAATATGGCCATGAACTTTATTCTTTCAATAAGGGGCACGGTTGGGTCGGCGGCTTCCTGTAAAACCCTGTCGTTAAAGTACAACCAGCTTATCTCCCTGTTTATTAAAGGAATATTTTTAGTATCCATATAGCTATAGTGGCAAAACTGCTTATTTATTTGTTAAGTTAATATTAACTTATTGCCATTTTAAGATGTTTTAAATATTAAATTTAATATTGCGCTGTATACGTGGTAACAAAAGTTACCTTAGCTTTGCATTAACCACAAAAACTACATTATGCCTTCATTTGATATCGTAAGCAAGATAGACGGTCAAACGCTCGACAATGCTATCAACACTGCAAAAAAAGAAATTTTGAACCGTTACGATTTTAACGGGTCTAAAAGCTCCATCGATCTTGATAAAAAAACGAACGAGGTTACCATTGTTACGGAAAACGAAATGCGGCTTAAAGCTATTACCGATGCTATTATCAGCCGCATGGTAAAGCAAGGCCTTGACCCCAAGGCCCTTGATTTTGGCAAGGAGGAATATGCATCAGGCAATATGATACGTAAGGAAATTAAAATAAAAGAGGGCCTTGATAAAGAAGCTGCTAAAAAGGTGGTAAAAAAAATTAAGGATAGCGGCATGAAGGTGGAAGCGTCTATAATGAACGACCAGGTGCGTGTTACCGCAAAAAAAATAGACGACCTGCAGGCGGTTATCAGCCTTTGCCGTACCCAGGACTTTGGCCAGCCACTACAGTATATTAATATGCGCAATTAGTGTAAACCACATATGATAACAGATACGCTTAGAAAACTTATCATCCGCGATCTTGAAACTTTAAAACTTGAGATACAAGCTTACCAAAACGAAGAAAAGCTTTGGTATATCGAAAAAGGCATACTTAATTCGGCGGGCAACCTTTGTTTGCATTTGGTTGGCAACCTTAATACCTATTTTGGCGCTGATTTTGGCAAATCAGGCTATATAAGGAACCGTCCTGATGAATTTTCGCTTAAAAATATTCCACGCGCAGAATTGGTAAATAAAATAGACCAGGCGATCGTTATGATCGAAAAGACTTTAAATGCCATAACTGAAGAACAACTGTCCGAAATCTCAACAGCAGGGAATTTTTCAACAGATGTTACGAACGAATACTTCTTTGTTCACCTTGCCATGCATTTAAGTTACCATTTGGGCCAGGTGAATTATCACCGCCGGCTGCTGGATAATTAGTTGTTTTTCTGAGGTTACAGAACACAAAAGGCCGCCTCCATTACAGAAGCGGCCTTTTTAACTAAACCAACTTATGAAAACACTTTTATTTTTCTTTCAGCTATAAACTTATTTTACAGCTATTTCTCTTGATTGAAATTTAGCCTCTTCACGTTTTGCTACAGTTAACGTTAAGATACCATCGGTGTAATCCGCTTCAATTTTTGAGTGGTCTACACTATCTGGTAAGGTAAATGATCTTACGAACGAATTGTAGCTATACTCGCGTTTGCTGTATTTTTTTGTATCGGCAGTTTCGCCTGTTTTCTTTTCGGCAGCAACTGTCAAAATATTTTTGTCCAGGTTTATTTTAAAGTCTTCTTTCTTTAAGCTGGGTACAGCCAACTCAATATAGAACTCGTTATCGTTTTCGGCAATGTTTACTGCGGGTATACGGGCAACCAATTTATCACCGATGAACGAATCATTCAGTAACGAATCGAAAACATCGTTAAAAAAAGGATGAGCGTTGTTTTTAAGGCCGTTGTTAAATTTTACTAATGTCATGGTTTTATATCTCCTTTAAATTTGTTTTTGTTAATTTGCATAAAGATGGTCAACTGTTGTACCAACAGATCGAATCCTAATTTTGCAAGACAAAATGTCGGCAATATCATTTTCTTACAGACAAATTGTCGCTAATGGCTGAAAAACTATCCGATTATAAATACAAAACAGATATCGCTATCCGCTTTTCGGATATCGATGCGCGCGGCCATGTCAACAACGCGGTGTATTTAACTTATTTTGAAATAGGCCGCTTTAATTATTGGCGCGATGTTGCCAGGTGGGACTTAAAGGATATCGGCATCGTTATCGGCCGGTCGGAAATAAATTACTTAAAGCCGGTTACAATTGATGATACGCTTGTTTGTTACGTGCGGGTAACCCGCATAGGCAACAGCAGTTTTGATATTATGCACCTGTTAGTTAAAACAAATGATAAAGGCAGCGAGATCTGCACCACCTGCAAAACGGTGTGCATAAGTTATGATTATGCTAATAACAAATCTATCCCTATTCCCAGGGAAGGCCGTAATAACATGATCAATTATGACGAGCCGGGATTGATTTTGAATACGAATTAGTCTCCGCTGTTATCAAATAGCAAAAGTCATGTCGGCCAAATACTTATCAGCGATGCTTCACGCCCCGGCAGATCATGTATTCAATTAAATATCTTTCCCGGGTTTAATATCCCGTTAGGATCAAACACCTGTTTAATACCCCTCCAGATGGCGAAATGCAGTGGGGTGTATTTAAGGTGCATAAAATTCTTTTGCACCAGCCCGATGCCGTGCTCGCCGGATAAAGTGCCGCCTAAACCCACGGTAAGTTCAAATATTTCGGTGATCCCATCTTTTAACTTATTGTTCCAATCATCATCGCTCATGCCGGCTTTAATAATATTTACATGCAGGTTGCCATCGCCAGCATGGCCGTAACAAACCGATTCAAAACCGTATTTACTGCCTATTTCTTTGATGCCCTTTATCAGCTGCGGCAATGCAGCGCGTGGCACCACGGTATCTTCCTCCTTGTAAATCGAGTTCGACTTTACCGATACCGCCATAGTGCGCCTGATGCGCCAAAGCTCTTCCTTTTGTGCCGATGTGTCTGCAAAAAGCACATCCTGGCAATTGTGCTGCTCTAAAACCTGGTTTATCTTTTCACAATCGGCAAATATCACGTCCTGGTTGCTGCCATCCGCCTCAATTAGTAGAAACGCTCCTATCCCATCCTTCAGGTCGAAAGCAATACCATCATGCTCTATTACCCATTCAATACCCTTACGCTCCATAAATTCCAGGCCCGATGGTACCACCCCTGCCCTGAATATGGCCGATACCGCCGCGCATGCGTCCTCGTTGGTAGGAAATGACGCCAGCATCAGCGCGTCCATAGTGGGCCGGGGTATCAGCTTGGTTACAATTTTAGTAACGATACCCAAAGTACCTTCGCTGCCTATCAGCAATTGTGTTAGATTATACCCCGACGCATATTTCAGGGTATTGGCTCCTGTCCATATCACCTCGCCCGTGGGCAATACTACTTCCAGGTTCAGCACATACTCGCGTATCGTGCCATATTTTACAACGCGCGGCCCGCCGCTGCAATTAGCCACATTGCCGCCAATATAACAGCTGCCTTTGCTGGCCGGGTCAACCGGGTAAAGCAAGCCTTTTTCAGCAACGGCGTTCATAAATAGTTCGGTAATCACGCCCGGTTCTACAGTGGCCTGCAGGTTTTGCTCGTCTATATCCAGTATATGGTTAAAGCGCTCAGTAGAAATCAGCACGCCTCCATTTATAGGTAAAGCGCCCCCGGCCAAACCCGTTCCGGCGCCGCGCGGTGTAACCGGGATCAGGTTTGTGTTACAAAGCTTCATCAGTGCCGAAACCTGCGCCGTTGTTTGCGGCTTCACCACCACTTCGGGGTAGTAAACCAGATCTTCTGTTTCGTCGTGGCTATAATTTTCAATTTCGGCGGGCGATGTCAGGACAGCATCTACGCCAACTATGTTTTTAAGTTGTATAAGTATATCCCCGGTAATTTTATTATAGGTCATAATGACTTTATTTTTGGTAGCTGAGCGTAATAACTGATTGTTTGATAGGGCCGCTAAAAGGCGGGTTCTGCTTTTTTATGGTCACCTCGGCCATTGTTATAAAAGTAAACTCCGTTTTAACCCGGTTAAGTATAGCCTGGGCAACAGTTTCTATAACTTTGCGGGTTTGCTTCATTTCCTGGTCAATTATCGCATATAATACCTCGTAATTCACCGTATTGCTCAGGTTGTCTTGCTCTACATCAATATCGGCCATAAAGCCAACCTGCACATCTACCAAAAAACGCGTGCCTGTCAGTTGCTCTTCGCGGTAAAAACCATGGTAAGCGTAAAATTCGGCACCCTCTAACGCTACTTTTATCATGTTTCAAAAGTAAGGGAATATTTGAAGGTTTAAAATTGACCACGGGCTATTTTACTCACCCCGACTACGCTTCGCTGGTCTACTCTCTCTGCTGCGCAAAGAGGGTAAAGCTGCCATTTTATTTTTTCACCTTCTTTACAGCAGAGATGGTCGCGCACTATGTTTCCTGAGGGTGAGTTTTATCAACCAGCGGATTATTTACTTTCTCAATCAAGTTTATTAAAAAAAGTTTCACCACAAAAATCAGCTTTAAACCGTTTAAACCTATTTTTTGACATAAAGTGCCTTGCGGTATTCAAAAACAACGATTTGAGCTTTGTTTAACTGGCATTTAATGCTCTATATTTGGCCAACCAATTTATAACGCTATGGCTAAGACCGACCTTTACGAAGCGCCCGATTACTACCTTTTAGACGAACTTTTAAGCGAAGAACATAAACTGATACGTGCCAGCGTGCGCGATTGGGTAAAGAAAGAAGTAAGTCCGGTTATTGAGGATTATGCCCAAAGGGCCGAGTTCCCCAGGCATCTTTTAAAAGGCCTGGCCGAAATAGGCGCTTTTGGTCCAACCATCCCGGTGGAGTATGGCGGCGCGGGGCTTGATTATATGGCCTATGGCATTATTATGCAGGAAATTGAGCGTGGCGACTCGGGTATACGCTCAACCGCCTCGGTTCAGGGATCGCTGGTAATGTACCCTATTTTTGCTTATGGCAGCGAAGAACAAAAACATAAATACCTGCCCAAACTTGCTGTCGGCGAGTTAATGGGCTGCTTTGGGTTGACCGAGCCCGATCATGGCTCGAACCCGGGCGGAATGGTTACCAATATAAAGGATGCCGGCGACCACTACGTGCTTAACGGCGCTAAAATGTGGATCTCTAACTCGCCCTTTGCAGATATTGCCATTGTTTGGGCTAAGGACGCAAGCGGCAAGATACGCGGGCTGATAGTTGAGCGCGGCATGGAAGGTTTTTCGACCCCCGAAACCCATAACAAATGGTCGTTACGAGCGTCGGCAACCGGCGAATTGGTTTTTGATAACGTAAAGGTGCCCAAAGAGAATATATTGCCGAACGTATCGGGATTAAAGGGCCCGCTGGGTTGCCTTAACCAGGCGCGTTATGGCATAGCCTGGGGGGCGTTAGGCGCTGCGATGGATTGCTATGATACTGCTCTGCGTTATTCAAAAGAGCGTGTGCAGTTTGGCCGCCCTATAGGCGGGTTTCAGCTTCAACAAAAAAAACTTGCTGAAATGATAACCGAAATAACAAAGGGACAGCTGTTGGTTTGGCGCCTGGCTACCCTTAAAAATGAAGGCCGGGCTACAGCGGCGCAAATATCTATGGCAAAACGCAACAGTGTTGAAGTAGCCATAACCATAGCGCGCGAGGCCCGCCAGATGCTGGGCGGAATGGGTATCACCGGCGAATATCCTATAATGCGACATATGATGAACCTTGAGTCGGTAATTACGTATGAGGGTACACATGACATTCACCTGTTAATCACCGGGATGGATGTAACCGGCGAAAATGCTTTTAAGTAACACTTACAGAAAAAAAATATACGGTAAGTAGCAAAGAAGTACTTCGTGCTTATTATATTTGTTGTACCTGTTAATACTTACCGCGTTGATTTGTTTTAAAGACCATTTTGCCCAAACTTTGACAAGGCACCTTTGGCTTTATGCTTTTCTGTTCATTCTTTTTTCGTGCGAAAAAAAGAATACCGATAACGGCAACTACTCCGACGAATATTTAGCTATACAAGCCCAAGCCGATAAAATATGGGCACAAAATGACGCGGACCGCAGCCTGCATTTTATGGATTCGGCATTCCATCGTTTACCAAACCCCACCATTAACGATAGATTTAGATATTACGCATTTAATTACATCCATTACCAAAAACTAAAAAACGATTACAATAAAGGTCTGGTATATGCCGATAGCATGCTGGCAATGGCTAACAGGAGTGTTAACCCCAAACAGTACTCGATGAATTATGCTGAAGCCAACTTTGCCCGCGGCGATGCGTTTTTTGAGTTAAAGCAATACACTGATGCCTATCAGTCATATTATCAGGGGTACCTTACGGGTAAAAATTATGTAAACCTGCGCGCCCTTGCCGATTACACCTATCGTATGGGTATGATCATGTACAAAAAAGGCCATTATAAGCTTGCTGCCAATTACTTTAAAGATAGCTATAAAACCGCCGGGGCCGAAGCGGGCAGCAAGCCTGATTTTGTAAGCTTTTACCGCAGGCAGGAACTTTTAGATAATATAGGATTAAGCTATAAACATAATAACGAAAACGACAGCGCTATTATTTATTTTAACAAGGCCCTTAAACTGATCAACGACAACGCTAAATATTTCCCCGACCGCAAGCTTCACCTGGATATGGCACGGGGTGTAGTGTTTGGTAACAAAGCCGAAACTTATGTACAAAAGGGCCTGAACAACGAAGCTATTGACCTGCTTAAAAAAAGCATAGCTATAAACCTTCAAAAAGGCTATGATAACCGCGATGCCCAACTGTCAGAGGTAAAGCTGGGCCAATTATACCTTAACACCAACCAAACCGATCTGCTTTATAACTTGCTGCAAAACTTGCACAACCAGTTAGATTCGGTTAAGAACCCCGATGCCCGGGCCGATTATCATCGTTTATTAGGCAATTACTACGTTAAAAAGAACAATCTTAAAGATGCTATTCAGCATATCCAGCGGTACAATGTGCTAAAAGACTCGATCGCCCAAAGGGCCAGTTTGTTGATGGAAACCGATGTGAACCAGCAATTAGCCAATTATGAAAAACAGCACGAAATTGAAGCGTTAAGTAACGATAATAAACTACAGGTTATTTATTTGTATGTAACCATATTTTTTGCGGCGATGGCGCTGGTGATCATCTTACTTGTGTACCGCAACTGGAAACGCTCTAAAAAAGATGTTCAAACTGTACATATACTTAATGGCCAGATAAACCAGCAAAATGCTATTTTAGAAAAAGCGCTCGCCGAACTGGAAAAAAGCAGCCAGGAAAAAGACCGTATTTTACGCACGGTAGCGCATGACCTGCGCAACCCTATCGGAGGCATAGCGTCATTAACATCAATGATGGCCGATGATGAATACACCGAAGAACAAAAAGAATTGATAAACCTGGTCAAAGAAACATCGATCAACTCGCTTGAACTAATAAACGAGATACTGGAAGCTACCAATATGGCCTCGGTGGAGTTAAACCTGCAAAACGTAGAGATTAACTCGCTGGTTAGCAACAGTGTAGAGTTACTGAGGTTTAAAGCTGCAGAAAAAGGACAAACCATTTTGCTGGAAACCATGGAAAAGCAGCAAGACCTTTACATAAGCAGGGAGAAAATATGGCGGGTTATCAGCAACCTTATCAGCAATGCCATTAAATTTAGCCCAACCGGCGGCACCATCCATGTAAAGGTTGCAGAGCATAGCGGTAAAATTATAATAGCGGTTAAAGATAATGGTATTGGCATACCCGATAAACTTAAAGATCAGGTTTTTAACATGTTCACCAGTGCGCAAAGGCCTGGCACCTCGGGCGAAAAGTCATTTGGCCTGGGCCTCTCGATATGTCGGCAGATCATGGAAAAACACAACGGGAAAATATGGTTTGAGAGTGATGCCAATGTAGGCACAACCTTTTTTATCAGCCTGCGGGTTACGCCAATTAACGCACCCGCAAACCTACCCCAGCAATTGAGCGAACCAACGGCCTGATGCTTTGATAATACGCCGTTGCGTTTCAAAATCAACATGTACAAGTCCGAAACGGGGATGGTAGCCTTCGGCCCACTCAAAGTTGTCGGTCAATGTCCACACAAAGTATCCATATACCTTACATCCTTCCTGCTTTGCTTTTAAAACCTGCTGTAAGTGAGTTTGCAAATACTTTGTCCGCTTAGGGTCGTCTACCCTGCCATCCACAACAGCATCCGGGAAAGCAGCGCCATTTTCGGTTACAATGATTTTTTTTATCTGCGGATAAGCGTCAAACTTTTTAAGCATGTGGTAAATTGCGGGCGGGTGCACCTCCCATTTCATATCGGTTAGCTCAACGTTGCGCTTTTCGGCCTTTACCAGGCTGGCGCCTATGTAGGGCGTAAAAAAGGAATACTTAACAATTTCGCGGGTGTAATTCTGTATACCAATAAAATCAAAATCAAAGCTCATATCGGCGGCATCGCCAGGTTGTATATATTTATCAATGCCTTTCAACGCGGAAATTTCTTCTGTCGGATAACCCAGGCCCAAAATTGGCTCTATAAAAAGGCGGTTTATTAAAACATCAGCACGTTTGGCCGCATCGATATGCCGGGGTTTATCGGCATAAGGCTCGATATGCGAGCAGGAAAACGTGTTACCAATGTGCGCGCCCGGGCATATCTTTCGCAAAACCCTTGCCCCCGCAGCTATACTTAAAACCACGTGATGAACTGCCGGCAAAAAATTACGCAACCCGCGCCTGCCGGGGGCGTGTATACCTAAAAAATAACCGGCGCCGGTAAATACGGCGGGTTCGTTCATAACCATCCAGTTTTTTACACGGTCGCCAAAGTTTTTTGCGCATATTTCGGCGAAGTTGCTAAACCACCCTACAATATCTCGGTTTGTCCAGCCGCCTTTGTCTTCAAGGGCCTGCGGCAGGTCCCAATGGTAAATGGTTATCCAGGGTTCAACACCCTGCTTAAGGCAATAATTAATTACGTTGTTGTAATAATCTATCCCTGCCTGGTTAACCTCTCCGGTACCATTTGGCAAAATACGGCTCCAACTGATAGAAAAACGAAAATTAGGGATGTTAAGCGTTTTAACCAGGTCGATATCCTCGGTATATCGATTATAAAAATCGCAGGCGATAGTTGGGTTATGGCCATTTAAAACGCGGCCCCTTTTGCGGGTAAAAGTGTCCCATATCGAAGGGCCTTTTCCATCGGCATCGCACGATCCTTCTATCTGCAAAGCAGCTGTGGATACCCCCCAGGCAAAATCATCGCCAAAAAGTTGTTTACTGAGTACTATATCCGGATTAACTACGTCCATTATTTTGAGCTGATACAACGCCCAAAATGTGCATTATTATTGTATAAAGAAAGCATTACAATAAAAAACTTAATGCATAAAAGACGAACGCATGCTTTTTAAAAACATCCATTCGCGCAGGTCGCTTATTATGGCGGCCAGTTTTTTGATGATATTCATGGGAGTTTGGTTAATGTTTATTCAAATATAGCGCGGGTGTGTTTAGTTATAATAATTGCGAGGTTATGTAATTGTTAACATTGCCCGGGTTTTTAAGTTTGTGCCTTTACAATGTAAATTTTTCCAATCGCCTGCACATTTGTACTATATAGCGCCAAATGTATTATGAAATAAATGCAGTATGCGTATTTTTACTGTCGATGAAAAGCTATTTTATCCGCCTGCTTAACTACGACCATATTGCCAGCAGCAAAATAAGCCACCTGATATTGCAAAGCGGCCAAACCGGCAAGCCCATACAACTGATGGCCCACATGCTTGCGGCGCAGCAAATTTGGCTTAAGCGTTGCAAAGGGTTGCCTGCTCCCGGAGGGCCCTTGTGGCCTGCTTGGACTGCCAGCGAGCTCGGGGTTATCATCGATGAAAACCATACGGAGTGGATAAGCTATCTGGAAACATTGCAACCACCGGATTTTGATGCCGTTGTTACCTATCAAAATTTAAAAGGTATAACCTACCATGATAAATTGAGTGATATATTGGCACATTTAATAAACCATGGCACCCACCACAGAGCGCAGGCCGGTGTATATCTTAAATTGGCCGGCACCGAATTACCGGTAACCGATTATATTTTTTACGCGCGTGATTTAAATCAAACACCATCATCATAAAATGAAAAAAATTATTGTCGCTTTATGTGTAAGCTTTGTGCTGTTTAGCTGCACAGATAAAAAGAAACAGGAAACAGACATGCTTAACGAAGTCATAAAAGTGCACGACCGGGTGATGGAAAAGGAAAACCTGATCATGATCAACAAAATGCAGCTTGATACTTTGATAAAGGCGAATATATCGGCACACGTAACCGATAGCGCAAAACTCCACATCACCGAACTGGATAGTGCCGATTCACGTATGGAAAACTGGATGCACGGTTTCGACGCGGAAAATAAAGGTAAAAGCCATGACGAGATAATGACCTACCTTACCGCCGAAAAGAAAAAAATTGATGCTATTGACAGTAATTTCAACATTGTTGTGGCAAATGCAAGTAAGTTTATCAAACAAAATAAAACCAAATGAAAAAGATAGCTGCGACGCTATTGGTAGCCATTGCCTTAG
Organism: Mucilaginibacter sp. 14171R-50; assembly: GCF_010093045.1. NCBI lineage: Bacteria > Pseudomonadati > Bacteroidota > Sphingobacteriia > Sphingobacteriales > Sphingobacteriaceae > Mucilaginibacter > Mucilaginibacter sp. 14171R-50. The sequence goes on from NZ_CP048115.1 coordinate 3,788,411, forward strand.
CCGGTTGTAAATTTAACGATGCGGGTAAACCTAAGTTGCCAATATTGGGCAACCGCGATGCAGTAAGCAAAACCGTTAATGGCAAACAGGTTACCGATACCATATACCACACCATTCCCGACTTTAAGTTTGTGAACCAGTACGGGGATACCATAACCCAAAACAGTCTTAAAGGGGACATTTACGTGGCCGACTTTTTTTTCACTACCTGCCCTTCTATATGCCCTATTATGCATCGCAACATGCTAAAGGTATATAGCGAGTTTAAGAACGTGCCTGACTTTAAGATCATATCGCACACCATCGACCCTAAACACGACACCGTGGCCGTTCTGAAAAAATATGCCGATAAATTGGGTATCAGCGGCAACAACTGGTGGCTGCTTCAGGGCGATAAAGATAAAACCTACAATATATCGCAGGATTACCTGGTTAAACGCCCCGGCCCCGACGCTAAACAAGTTTTTGTGCACGATGGCTACTTTGTACTTGTAGATAAGCAAAAGCGTATCCGCGGCATGTACGATGGTACCAGCGAAAAGGAAGTAAGCGCGATGATAGCCGACATCAAGACGTTGCGCGCAGAGGTTAACACCGAGATAGCCCAATAATGAAATTAAAGGTAATTGTATTTATATCCCTTATAATTGGAGTAATAACCGCGTCGTGCCAAAGCGAGGCCGAACTGGATTTTAAGCGGTACTATACCGGCGGCGCTTTAATTTATAAAGAAAAATGCCAGAATTGCCATGGTGCAAACGGCGAAGGGCTGTCAAACCTGATACCGCCCCTTACTGATACCGCTTACCTGAAAAAGAACAAATCTAAACTGGGTTGTTTTGTAAAATATGGCATAAAAGAAACCATTGTAACCGTAAACGGCAGGGCTTATGAAGGTGCTATGCCCGCCAATATTGATATGCCATCTATAGACATCGCCAAAGTGCTCACTTTTATGGGTAACTCGTTCGGCAACAAAATGGGTACTATTACCGGCGAGGATGTCGATGCCGGTTTGTCAGCATGCAAATAGTTGATAATTTATAGTCAAAGCTACTACAACTATTATCTGTCAACTGCTGGGAAATACGTACCTTTATGCCTGCAAAACGTTCTATCGCTTCAGGCTTGAACTGAAGAGGAAAGTCCGGGCAACGCAGAGCATCCTGCTTCCTAACAGGAAGGCGCCCGCAGCGGGCGACAGCCAGTGCCACAGAGAATATACCGCCCATATCCCGATAGCTATCGGGATATGGGTAAGGGTGAAAACGTGAGGTAAGAGCTCACGGCTTTTCCGGGCGACCGGAATTGCGGTAAACCTTAGGAGTTGAAAAACCAAATAGGTTCTGAAAGCGGTGCTGCTCGCACCCGTGTCCTTAGGGATCGTCAGAATGGGTAGGTTGATAGATCCTGCCGGCAACGGCAGGACCAGATTAATGATAGAAACTCTTACAAGAGTACAGAACCCGGCTTACAGATTTGCTGCTGTAAAAACCCCCGTAAAGGGGGTTTTTTGTTAATACAAAGACGCGAAAAAGTGCGAAGGGATCTGCGAGGGATAATAATGCATGCCCGGTTATTTATTGGTCTTGATATTTAATTCTTACCGCCGCTACGACGTGGTAATGAAAAAAGTGTGCGTAATACTATACAATTTTATATATTAGCCGCTCAAACATTCTACCCTTTTTTCAGTTTAAGAAACACATGGCAAAAATTTTAATAATTGATGACGAGCGGGCAATACGCAATACCCTGCGTGAGATATTAGAGTATGAAGATTACATTGTTGAAGATGTTGACAACGGCGTAGATGGCCTTGAACTTATAGGTAAAAACGACTACGACCTGGTACTATGCGATATTAAAATGAACCGCATGGATGGTATGGAGGTGCTTACCGAAGGCCTTGCCCTAAGACCCGACCTGCCGTTCATCATGATCTCCGGACACGGTACGGTTGAAACCGCTGTAGAAGCCAGCAAAAAAGGCGCGTTCGATTTTATATCCAAACCGCCTGATCTAAACCGCCTGCTGATAACCGTTCGTAACGCCCTTGACAGGGGAAGCCTGGTTGTTGAAGCCAAGGTACTGAAGCGCAAAGTTTCAAAAGTGCGCCCTATATTAGGGGAATCGCAGGCTATTGTTAAGATAAAGGAAACTATCGATCGCGTGGGCCCAACCGATGCCCGGGTATTGATAACCGGGGCCAATGGCAGTGGTAAAGAGCTTGTTGCACGCTGGCTGCACGAAAAGTCAAACCGGTCAAACGGCCCAATCATCGAGGTTAACTGCGCGGCGATTCCATCAGAGTTGATCGAGAGCGAACTTTTTGGACACGAGAAGGGATCGTTCACCTCTGCCATAAAACAACGTATCGGTAAGTTTGAAAGTGCCAATGGCGGCACACTTTTCCTGGACGAGATCGGCGACATGAGCCAGTCTGCACAGGCTAAAGTTTTGCGCGCCCTGCAGGAAAGCAAAATCACCCGTGTAGGCGGCGAAAAGGAAATTGACGTGGATGTACGGGTAGTGGCTGCAACCAATAAAGATTTGCTAAAAGAGATTGAGGCGGGTAATTTCCGTATGGACTTATACCATCGTCTGAGCGTTATCCTGATACATGTACCGCCGCTTATAGAGCGCCGCGATGATATTGGCTTGCTGACGCAAAGTTTTTTAGAAGAGATATGCAGCGAATACGGCATGCCGCCTAAAAAGATATCGGATGCCGCTGTTGAGGCGCTTAAGGCACTGCCGTGGACGGGTAATATCCGCGAGCTGCGTAATATGGTTGAGCGGTTAATAATACTGAGCGATAAGATCATTACCGATAACGATGTTAAAGCCTTTGCAAACCCATCTGCACCTGCAGTTGCCACTGCCACCGCAGCGGCGCCGCAAACAGATTTTGACCAGTTTACCAATTTCCAGGAATATAAAGATTATGCCGAGCGCGAATACATCAAATTCAAGCTGGAAAAAAACAACTGGAACGTTTCTAAAACCGCCGACGATATTGACATCCAGCGAAGCCACTTATACAGTAAGATAGAGAAGTTCGGTTTAAAAAGAGGCGAATAAATAACTGTGCAGATACAGTTGATCGTGTCTTTTTTTACCAAGATAGGTATGATGCCTTCCTGAATGTCAGGGAGGCATTTTTATATGATAAGCGCTCAGGTAAAAACCACACCGTTAAAGCAACTTTATTCTACATTAAGCCGGTTATTTTCAATAAAGTTTTTGATAGCGGCCACCACGCTGCTGTTACGCTTGTTTAAATCAAGATCGGCAACGGATTTTAAGTATCCGAGTAACTTTTCAGCTTTAGTAATATCCGTTACCGCAAAGCCCATAAGCCATTCAGAAAAGTTCTTTTCGGCAATGGGCTCATCAATCAGCTTAATAATATTGGTATGGCGTTGGTCGGCCTGTATCCTGGCGTACAGCGCGTCAATCACGCTATCCTTCCCCTCAATAACCTGTATGAAATTTCCATCAGCGTACAGTAAAACACCCGAAATACCCACTGCCGCATTATGCTGCCTGGAATTATGTAAAATATCAAACAGTTGGTTTTCGTGCAGTAATTTAACGGCTGTACTTAAATAAACAATATTTTTCATCAATTGGGTAAAATGCTGTTTTATAAAATTATTTAGCAAAACTGCGCACAATTCAAATATTAAGCAAATAATTATGCCCAAGGGTTTTCAGGTAAGTAAAAATGATTTATTTTAACCGATAAACTTAATCATGCTTTTAAAACCCGCCAAAATCAACGGCACGCCATTGCAGGTAAGCATATACGCAGCAATAACGGTATTCTTGGCCTATACCATGATATTCGGGTTTCGTAAATCATTTACAGTGGCCACATTTGATGGTATAACGGTGGCCGGTTATAGTTACAAAACCCTGTTGGTGATCAGCCAGCTGCTGGGTTATATGCTGGCCAAATTTTTTGGTGTAAAGTACATTGCCGAACTAAAGCGCAGCGGGCGTGGCGCAGTTATTATGCTGCTTACGGGCATTGCCTGGTTTAGCTGGTTATTTTTTGCATGGGTGCCGGTACCTTATAATATTGTGTTTTTATTCATCAATGGCTTTCCGCTTGGAATGCTTTGGGGAGTGGTTTTTTCTTATATAGAGGGCAGGCGCGGTACTGATTTTATTGGGGCTGCCCTGGCTGTAAGTTTTATTTTCGCTTCGGGGTTTGTGCGGTCGGTTGGTGGCTGGCTAATGCTGGCGTTTAATATCACTGAATTTTGGGTGCCTTTTTTCACGGGCCTTGTGTTTGCGACGCCCCTCCTGTTGTTTATTTACCTGATGGAAAAGATCCCTGATCCGGACGCGAGCGACATCGCCCACCGAATGGAACGAACCCCCATGAGCAAGGCACAACGGAAAAACTTCGTCCGTGCCTTTTTACCCGGTTTAACGGCTTGCATAGTCATCTATACATTTGCCACCATTTTTAGAGATATCCGCGATAATTTCGGTGCGGAAATGTGGAAAGAAATGGGATTTTTTAATCAGCCGGCCATATTTTCTAAAACAGAAACACCTATTACACTGGTGATACTGGCGCTTATTGGCAGTATGGTAATGATCAGGAACAGCTACCGGGCGTTGATTACCGCGCATATATTTATAGCCTTGGGTTTTTTAATAGCGGGCACCTCCACCCTTATATTTATAAACGGCGGCCTTGCACCCATCTGGTGGATGACCACCGTAGGCCTGGGCCTTTACATGGTTTATATCCCTTTTAACGCCGTTTTTTTTGAAAGGCTTATCGCTACATTCAGGTACGCGGGCAATGTAGGTTTCCTGATTTACCTTGCCGATTCATTTGGCTATATAGGTAGTGTAGGCGTATTGTTCTCAAAAGAAGTGTTTAGCGTAAAACTTAACTGGGTTACCTTTTTCAGCAACAGTGTAGTAGCACTATCGGCAGCCGGCTTATTGCTCACCTTGTTTTCTGCGTGGTATTTTGCACGTAAATACCATAAACGGGACACCGCCCGTCCTATTGATAATTAAGTACCACCTTTTAGCCTATCTTTGTCTCTTCTTCATCCATACCGCATGATACAGCAAGCCCTCCGCAACCTTAAAATAAATAATCTTAACCCAATGCAGGAGGCCGCCATTAAGGCTGCCGAAAAAGGCGATGTGGTGTTGCTGGCGCCTACCGGTTCGGGTAAAACGCTGGGCTTTTTACTGCCGTTGCTAAACCGGCTAACTGCTGATATTCCAGCTGTACAGGTAATGATAATGGTTCCTTCGCGTGAACTTGCCTTGCAGATAGAACAGGTTTTTCGCGGAATGGGCAGCGGCTTTAAGATAAGTTGTTTTTACGGTGGGCACCCGCTGAAGATAGAGTTGAACAGTCTTACGCAGCCACCTTCTGTGATTGTTGGTACACCGGGCCGGATCGCACATCACATCCGTCGCCAAACCTTTGAGACCGGCGCCATTACAACGTTGATACTGGACGAATTTGACAAGGCGTTAGAGTTTGGTTTTCAGGCAGACATGGCATACATCATCGGCGAGTTACCTATGGTAAAAAAACGCATACTTACATCGGCCACAGCAATGGACGAGATACCATCGTTCGCCGGTGTTAATAACCCGTCCAGGCTGAATTACCTGGGCAATACAGTAACTACCTCAACCCTTAAACAAAAGGTAGTGATATGCGAACCTGCCGACAGGCTCGACGCGCTCTTTGCTCTTATATGCAAAATAGCTGATAAACCAACTTTGATATTTTGCAACCACCGCGAGGCGGTTGACCGCATCAGCGACTTGCTTTACGATATGGGCCTGCCGCACGATATTTTTCACGGCGGCATGGAGCAGGACGACCGCGAGCGGGCGCTGTTAAAATTCAGGAATGGCAGTCACCGTGTGTTAATCACCACCGACCTGGCATCACGCGGGCTGGATATCCCCGAAATTGAGCATGTGGTACATTACCAATTGCCTCATAACCACGAGGCATTTACGCATCGTAATGGCCGCACGGCGCGGATGCATGCTACCGGTACTTCGTATTTATTGCTTGCCCCCGGCGAAAAACCCGCTTATTTGGATGAAATGCCCGAAGAGGAGGCTTTACCGGTTAAAACAACACTTCCCCCGCTTTCGCCCTGGGCCACGGTTTACATCGCCGCAGGTAAAAAGGATAAGATCAACAAAGTAGATATTGTAGGCCTGCTGCTAAAAAAAGGTGAGCTGGTTAAGGATGACCTCGGCTTGATCGAAGTGCTGGATCATTCATCGTACGCGGCTGTAAAGCGAAATCTGATAGAACGAACTGTCGCGTTAGTAAAGAACGAAAAGATAAAAGGCCGCAAGATCAAGATAGATATTTCGAGATAGGAAGCCCCTTAGGATCGTTTGAGTAAATAGCTGAAGGATGGTAAACAATACGGTTAAAAAAAATGCCATCCACGTAAGCAGGATGGCATTTTCAATTTAAAGTTCTTTTTTAGAAAAGCATCTCGGGCGGTGGGGTTACGCCTTTTAAGCGCAGGTAAATGGTTGCCTGCCCGCGGTGGTGCGTTTGGTGCTCAAACGCCTTAGCCAATAATACCCCGCGGGTTGCTTTTCTGGTACCCATGGCAATTTCTTCCTGAAACTGTGCATCAGTCATACCCTGTAAGGTGCTGATGGCAAAATCATAGCTGTCCATTACAGCTTTTGTGGTCGCCTCCTTGGTTTGCGCTACCGTTTTTTCAACCGATACCCCTTTACCCATTGGGCTCTCTTTTCCGCTCGCGGTGGCAATAAAAAAGTAGTTGGCATCCGCTAAGTGCAAAAATTGCTGGGCAAATGTGCGCACTTCGGGTGTTGCTTTAAAACTGAAGCCGTCGGCAGGCATAGCATCAAGATAGGCTTTGGTATAAGCTTTAGCGCGCGTCCACTCGGCAACGGTTTGATCTTTGGTGATCTGTGCAAAAACCGAACTCCCGGCCATGATCAATAAGGCAATTACAAATGATAATTTTTTCATAATAAGGTTATTTAAAAGAGTACTAAAGGTAGTGGTTTGCTTTAAATAATCCCCTTTAAAACTATTATTATAATTACAGTTACAAAGCAGATATATTTGAACAACAGCTTAACTGCTGATAGTGAAATGAAGACACGTATATTGTTCGGCACCGTATTGGCGGCAATGCTTGTATTTTCGCGTTGCGATGTACAAAGTAATAAACAAACGGTTAAAGATACTGTCGCAATTATCAATTCGCAAAAGCCCAACGGTATAGATAGCAACAAAACTCCCCTTAAAAACATGTTCGGGGTGAACGGCTATGAATGGAATTTTTTGGAAAACCCGGCCGCTCCCAACGACCGAAGCCATATTTATGAGGCCAACATGGCGCTCATTAAAAGTTTCAGCGCTGTAAGGCACTATCTTAACTGGAACAAACTGGAAAACACCCCGGGTAATTATACCTATAACCCCACCAATAACGGCAGCTGGTACTACGATGTAATTTACAGTCGCTGCAAGCAGGAGGGCATAATGGTTTTGGCTGACATCAAAAACCTGCCTGTTTGGATGATGAACACCTACCCTGCCGATGAACGCGACGACGAGAATGTACCTATAAATTATAGGGCTAACCGTTTGCTGCCTGCATCGTATGGTGTACAAGCGCGTACCGCTTTTCAGTTTGCTGCACGGTACGGTTCCAATGCCAATATAAACCCTTCACTGGTAAAGGTTGACAATCGGCCCCGTTGGACCAACGACGCTGTAAACAATGTTAAAATTGGCCTGGGACTTATAAAATATATAGAGTGCGGCAACGAGCCTGACCGCTGGTGGAAAGGCGATAAAGCAACCCAAACGCCCGAGGAGTATGCGGCCAATATGTCGGCCTTTTACGATGGGCATAAAGGTACGCTGGGCAATAACGCCGGGGTAAAAACAGCTGACCCGAATATGATCGTAGTAATGGGCGGGCTGGCTACCGCTGATGTTAGCTACGTGCAGCGGATGATAAAATGGTGCAAAGTTAACCGCGGCCTTAAAACAGACGGTAGCATAAACCTATGTTTTGATGTTATCAATTACCACCTTTATGCAAACGACGGCAATATTTTTACCCATCAGCGCGCATCCACTGGTGTTGCGCCCGAGCTTACCATTTCGGGAAAGGTGGCAGATGATTTTGTAAGATTGGCAAACGGACTAAAGAACAAACCAGAGGTTTGGGTAACCGAAACAGGCTACGATATAAACCAGCAAAGTTATCAGCACGCGCCACCAATAGGTAATAAAAGCCCATTGGTAACCCAGGCCGACTGGGTTCTGCGTTCATCGTTAATGTATGCCCGCCATGGTATCAAACAATTGTTCTTTTACCAGTTGTTTGATGCCACACCCAATGATCCTGAGCAATATGCCACATCCGGCCTGGCCGAAGGTACAAAACGCCGCCCCGCTGCCGATTATATAGTGCAAACAACAACGTTGATGGGGAATTATATTTATAAAGGCACCATTAATGCCGACCCGCTGGTAGATAAATATCAACAGGGTAATAATATAATATATGTGCTTACCGTGCCCGACCAGAAAGGGCGTACCGCTGATTATATTTTAGACCTGGGCAATGCTAAACACGCCACAATTTATACCCTTAAACCCGGCGCCGATACCATGCACAGTAATTACGTGAACACAGTAAACGGCAAGGTAACTGTTAAAGCTACCGAAACGCCGATTTTTGTGCAGGCGGCCCCGTAAGTAAACTTGTTTAGTATCCTTATACCTAATTGATAAGTAGATACCAATTTATCCGCTTAAAAAGTTATTTTTGCGCTTGAATGAAGCACATACGTAATTTTTGTATCATAGCACACATTGACCACGGCAAAAGCACCCTTGCCGATAGGTTATTAGAATATACCAATACCATTACCCAGCGCGAAAGTCAGGCGCAATTGCTTGACGATATGGACCTGGAGCGCGAGCGCGGCATTACCATTAAAAGCCACGCTATACAAATGGATTATGAGTTGGATGGGCAAAAGTATATCCTGAACCTGATAGACACCCCCGGTCACGTCGACTTTTCATACGAGGTATCGCGCTCAATAGCAGCCTGCGAGGGCGCATTGCTGATTGTGGATGCCGCACAGGGCATACAGGCGCAAACTATATCTAACCTGTACTTAGCCTTAGAGAACGACCTGGAAATTATCCCGGTACTCAACAAAATGGACCTGCCCGGGGCCATGCCCGAAGAAGTTAAAGACCAGATTGTTGACCTGATAGGCTGCAAACGCGAAGAGATTTTAGCTGCATCGGGCAAAACGGGCATGGGCGTGCATGATATTTTGCGCGCCATTGTAGAGCGTGTACCCGCCCCTGTCGGCGATCCCGCCGCACCGCTGCAGGCATTAATATTCGACTCGGTATTTAATTCTTTCCGCGGCATCATCGCTTATTTTAAAGTGGTTAACGGCGAGATCAAAAAAGGCGACAAGGTAAAATTTGTAGCTACCGAAAAGGAATACATCGCCGATGAAGTGGGCACGCTAAAGCTTAAACAACTACCAAAAGATGTTATAAAGACCGGCGATGTGGGTTACATCATTTCTGGTATAAAAGAAGCGCGTGAAGTAAAGGTTGGCGACACTATTACCACTATCGACCGCCCTTGCGAGCAGGGCATACAAGGTTTTGAAGAGGTAAAGCCGATGGTGTTTGCAGGAATCTACCCGGTTGATACCGAGGATTACGAAGAGCTGCGCGAATCCATGGCCAAATTGCAATTGAACGATGCATCGCTGGTATTTGAACCAGAATCGTCTGCAGCGTTAGGCTTTGGTTTCCGTTGCGGTTTCCTGGGGATGCTGCACATGGAGATCATTCAGGAGCGTTTGGAGCGCGAGTTTAACATGACGGTGATCACCACCGTGCCGAACGTATCATACATAGCACACGATACCAAAGGCAAGGAACTGCTGGTGAACAACCCGTCGGACCTGCCCGATCCAAGCAAGATCGATTTTGTAGAGGAGCCCTTTATTAAAGCTACTATTATTACAAAGTCCGACTTCGTAGGCCCGGTAATGTCACTTTGTATACAAAAGCGGGGTATGATCGTCAATCAATCGTACCTTACCTCCGACCGCGTGGAACTGGTTTTTGAAATGCCGATGGGCGAGATCGTATTCGATTTTTATGATAAGCTAAAAACCATTTCAAAAGGTTATGCCTCGTTCGATTATCACCAGATAGGCTATCGCCAGAGCGACCTGGTAAAGCTGGATATACGCTTAAATGCCGAACCTGTGGATGCACTTTCATCCCTTATCCACCGCAGTAATTCTTACGATTTTGGCAAAAAGATCTGCGAAAAATTGAAAGAGCTTTTACCACGTCAGCAATTCGAGATCATCATACAAGCATCTATCGGCGCCAAGATCATCGCCCGCGAAACGGTTAAGGCAATGCGTAAGGATGTTACCGCAAAATGTTACGGTGGCGATATATCGCGTAAGCGTAAATTGTTAGAAAAACAAAAGGCCGGTAAAAAACGCATGCGCCAGGTGGGTAATGTAGAGATACCACAATCGGCGTTTATGGCGGTATTGAAGTTAGATTAAGCCCCCCAGCCCCCTGAAGGGGAGCTTTTGAAAAGCATTCGGGATTGGGTATTATATAAACATACAAACTATTGTTCCCCTTTCAGGGGGTTAGGGGGTTATATGCAGTTACTCGACGGAAAATACGTATCAGAAAAATTAAAGGTAGAAATAGCTGATGAAGCAGCTAAAATACTGGAGCGCACGGGCCGTAAACCGCACCTTGTCGCCGTATTGGTTGGCCACGATGGCGGCAGCGAAACTTACGTTGCCAGCAAGATGAAGAATTGCGAAAAGGTGGGCTTTAAATCAACGCTGGCGCGTTATGAGGATGATGTTACCGAGGAAGAATTACTTGCTAAAGTAGCCGAATTAAATGCAGACCAGGATATTGACGGCATTATTGTACAATTACCACTGCCCAAACATATCGATCCTGAGAAAGTTACCGAACGCATCGATCCCAAAAAGGATGTGGATGGTTTTCACCCGGTAAACCTGGGCCGTATGCAGCGCAACCTGCCGTCGTTTATACCTGCAACGCCTTACGGAATTACGCTGATGTTTAAGGAATACGGTATTGATACTGTAGGAAAGCATTGTGTAGTGGTGGGTCGCAGCAATATTGTGGGTTCGCCCATGAGTATACTGATGGCACGTAACACAACCCCGGGTAACTGCACAGTTACCATTTGCCACAGCCGCACACCGGATATAAAAAAATTCACGCTTGACGCGGATATTCTTATTGTAGCCATTGGCAAGAAGAACTTTATTACCGCTGATATGGTTAAGGATGGCGTTGTAGTGGTTGACGTGGGCATGAACCGGGAAACCTCGACCCTAACCAAATCGGGCTTTAAACTGTACGGAGATGTGGATTTTGAAGGCGTTGCCCCAAAAGCCTCATGGATAACCCCTGTGCCTGGCGGCGTGGGCTTGATGACCATTATTGGTTTACTAAAAAACACGCTAGCTTCGGCTAATAAAGAGGTTTACCAGCAGTAAATGTTTGGTTGCTTCTCTTGGGAATTGAGTAATGGTTAAATGGAGATAATTATGCTCCAACCCTCACTTCTTAAGCCGTGCCTTCACCAGACGCCTTAACAGGCCTAAATTGAATAAATGCTGTAAACCATCTCTATGTCCTGCCACCGTACCGCTGTTTTATCTGCCGCAGTATCTGGTCTACACCGTTGGTTTTTATCTCAAAAACAGTGCTCAGCATCATGCCCAGCTTACCCGTCGGGAAGCCCTTTTTGTACAGCCACTCCAGGTAACTGATAGGCATATCACAAAGCAGGGTATTTTTATACTTGCCGAAGGGCATGCGGGTGTTTACAATATCAATTAATATCTGCGGGTCAGGCACTATATTTTCCACACTGTAAAGTTAGGATAATATACGCTTACCCCCACACCTTTGCCGCTTTGCGCACCAGTAAAAAACCAAGTATGGTAGCCGCGGCAGCAACGGCCGCGTTACGTTTTAAAGTACCCGTATAAGGTGGTATGTAACGCACGCCATTTTCGTCGGCTACGGCACCATGCCCAACGTACCGGCCACTTTGCGGCACTGCAATACTTTCAAAACGGTTAGCCAGGAGGTTTAACCCGGCAGATAGTTCCTTACCACGCATTACACCGCCGTGGCCGGTTGCCGCGATACGGGGCTGCAGGGCGGCCAGCTTCCGTACAGATTTTGCCGCCGCTATCCAGTCGGTGGTAAAATACTTTGGCGGGCCGCTCACCTTTTTATGATAAGTTAGTACCGATAAGGCGGATTCCGCCTCGGTAGTGGTAAACGCGTCGCCGGCTATCAGGGTGGTGTTCAACGGGAAAAACAGCGAGATATGCCCCGGCGTGTGCCCGGGTGTATGTACCACCTTCCATTCGGGCAGTTCTGGGATGCCGTCGTAAAGGTCAATTTCGCGAACGTTGCGACTAATATTCAGTGGTTTTGTGCGCCATATCCACGACATTAACGACATTAGCCCCCCGCCTACTTCAGGGTCGGCCGGTGGGTACGATGAACGGCCTGTTAAGTAAGGCAATTCCATATGATGGGCATATACGGGCACATCCCAATATTTTAACAACTCAGGCAGCGCGCCGGTATGATCGGGGTGGCCGTGAGTGAGTATTATGGCGGCTGGCTTTGTACCCGGCCCAAACAAGGCTTCGGCCATAGCAATTATCTTGCTGGCAGCGCCCTTAATACCGGCGTCAACCAAAACCCATCCCCTGGCAGCGCCACGCCTGTTGGCTATCATAAAAACGTTTACTAAATAAATGCGCATCCCCCATACACCCTGTGCCACCTGGAAATATTTCATATTATAGTTATTTTAATACTAATTGGTTATTATATCAACAGTTAGGCAACACCAATAGTTTCAGTTACACGTTAAATAAAAAAGCGCGGCTGCCGGGGCTGTACCCTTGCAATTCCTTCACGCAAGTAGTCGGCGCTCTATAATTAAAACCTGTCCAAACACAAAGCGTAAAGCAGTGTTAAAAATATAAACAACTTACATTATGGAACAACAATTTGAAGCGGTGCTTACCGGTTCTGACACTCCTGTTAACGGGATAGTTACACAAATTAATAATGGTATATACCAATTTAACGCCCTTGACGGAAGCCTGCAGCTTACCATTGCCCGCAACGAACATGGCAATTGGGAGCGCATAGGAGGATCGGAACCATTCTTTTCAGGATGGGTAGACGAACTGGCGGAGCAGGTAAAAGGTTCTTTATAATTACTTAAGGATATGGAAAAGCGTGAATTAGGAAGATCGGGCATACAGGTAGCGCCTTTTTGTTTCGGTGGAAATGTATTTGGATGGACAGCTGACCAAAAGGTTTCTTTCGCTTTGCTTGATGCCTTTGTTGATGCCGGGTTCGACTTTGTTGATACGGCAGACGTTTACTCAAAATGGGTGCCGGGGAATACCGGCGGCGAATCTGAAGCCATCATTGGCAACTGGCTAAAACAGGGTGGCAAACGCGATAAAATAATCCTGGCCACGAAGGTGGGTAAGCCTATGGGCGATGGGAAAAAAGGCCTGTCAAAAAATTACATTACCCGTGCCGTAGAAGATTCATTGAAGCGGTTGCAAACAGATTATATCGACCTTTATCAATCGCACGAAGATGACCCGGGCACACCACTGGCCGAAACGATGGCGACCTTTGATAACCTCATAAAGCAAGGAAAAGTACGAACTATCGGCGCATCAAATTACAGCGCAGACAGGTTTCGCGAGGCTTTACAGGTAAGCAAGGATAACGGTTTGGCCCGTTACGAGACACTGCAGCCCGAGTATAACTTATACGACCGGGAGGACTACGAGCGGCAATACGAATCGTTATGCAGGGAAAACACCGTAGGCGTAATCACCTATTACTCGCTGGCCAGTGGTTTCCTTACAGGAAAGTATCGCTCAGAAGATGATCTGAGTAAAAGCAAACGCGGCGCGGGCGTAAAAAAATACCTGAATGGCCGTGGTTATAAAATTTTAGCCGCTTTGGATAAAATTGCAGAAGAATATAATACCACGCCTGCAAGCGTTGCGCTGGCCTGGGTTATGGCGAGGCCGGGGATAACTGCCCCTATTGCAAGCGCCACCGGTATACAGCAATTGAACGACCTGGCTAAAGCGGCCCGGCTTGATCTGGGCGCCGAGGCTATTGAACTGTTAACCACGGCGAGCAGTTACTGATAACATGCCGGGTACAAACAAAAAGCCATCCACAAGTTACTGGGATGGCTTTTTTATATATTGAGGCGGTTATTTTAAAACCTGGTTTGGCGATGGCCCTGGCCAAAACCGCCTTTGCTTGATGCAAATTTGAAATTATCATTACCTCCGCGGCTATCCCTGTCGCGGTCGTGGTTACCGTTCCTGGCCGGCTGTTGCTGATCCCTGCCCCAACTGCCACGTCCGCCGCCATTATTGCGATCAGGTTGCGATGGCTGGCTGTAGCCACCCTGGCCACCGTAATTCCGGTTGGGCTGGCTAAATCCGCCTTGCGGCCTGTCATTACGGTTGTTATTTCTATTCCAGTCGTTACGCTCATTATGCCTGTTCCAATCGTTACGGTTGTTATCCCTGTTCCAATCGTTACGGTTGTTATCCCTGTTCCAGTCATTACGGTTGTTATCGTATCTTCTGCCTGCGTAGTTGTTATTATCCCTGCGGTTCCAGCTCCAATTGCCCCGGTCGTAGTTACCGCCCCATTTACTGCGGTATTGCTCGTGGCGCATGTATGGCCTGCGCCCCCTTATTTCATATCGCCGGGCGGTACGCCAATCATAATTACGGTAAGCGCCGGGTAAATAGGCTGCAGATATCCACCTGCCGCCATCCTGGTAGTAGTAGCAATGCCTTGGCACACTGTAATACGCCTCTACTTCGGGCAGGTAGTAATAATCGTCGCTATCGTCAAACTCATCGGTATCATACACCATAACGGGTTGGGGCGGCGGGGCCGGTACATACACCCGGCGTACGGGGATATTCAATCCAATATGTACCGAAATTTGTGCCTGGGCGCTGTTGTAAAATAAGCCCCCAAATAATATTGCTGATAGTAAAACTGACTTTTTCATATCCTTAAAATTTATACCTCTATGACGGCAAGCGTAACCGATAGTTTAACAGGCTCTGTTATAATATTATTGACGAAGCTTAAATGAATGGTTACAATGTTGAGTTAATGATATGCTGTAACGATATTTCTACAAAACAGATTGCCGCATACGTTGTATACTACAATAGTTAATAACCATATTCGGGCAAATTGCCCGTTCCTTTAAACACCTACTGTTAACACTTATACTAATGAAAAACAGACCATTTAAATTTGTACTTACAGCCGCGCTGACTGGTACTGTATTGTTTTACGCCTGTAACGACAATAGCTCGAAAACGAAATCAGATAGTGCTGCATCCGCAGCAGATACTGCAGCTACCACATCAGCCGGTTTAACGCTCCCTTCGGGGTTTAGCGCAACAATACTTGCTGAAAACCTTGGCGGTACACGCCACATTGCGGTATCGCCCCAGGGCGATATTTTTGTAAAACTCGGCAAGCCTAAAAATGGTAAGGGAATTTTAATGCTGCATGAAAATAATGGCAAAGCGGAAGTAAAAACAAGCTTCGGCGACTTTGAAGGTACAGGCATTTACATAAAAAATGGTTACTTGTACGCCTCATCAAACGAAGATGTATACCGTTATAAATTAAACGATAAAAACCAGGTTGCTGAAGGCGCTAAACCCGAAACCGTTGTTAAAGGCCTTTTAAACCGCGGCGAGCACGAAGCGAAAGCCATCTTGCTCGACGATGCCGGTAACCTGTATGTTAACATAGGTGCTTACTCTAACTCGTGCCAGGTTAAAGACCGTGAGAAAGGCTCGATGGGCCAGCCGGGCTGCCCTATACTTGATTCGGCCGGCGGTATATGGCAGTTTAAAGCCGATAGATTGAACCAGACCTATAAAGATGGTGTACGCTACGCTACAGGCTTGCGTAATGTGGTTGGAATGGACTGGAACAAACAGAATAACCAGCTTTTTGTAATGCAGCATGGCCGCGACGCGTTGCACGATATCTTCCCGGCTATGTTTACCACTAAACAATCGGCCGATTTACCTGCCGAATGTATGTATGCCATTAACAAAGGTGATAACGCGGGATGGCCTTATATTTACTATGATCAAAACCAAAATAAAAAGATATTGGCGCCGGAGTATGGCGGCGATGGTAAAAAGGACGGCGATCCGAATAACAAATACATAAATCCGGCTGCCGCGTATCCTGCTCACCTTGCGCCAGACGGCTTGTTGTTTTATACCGGCAGCCAATTTCCTGAAAGGTATAAAAACGGCGCTTTTATAGCTTTCCATGGTTCGTGGAACCGCGCACCCGAGCCACAGGCGGGTTACTACGTGGTTTTTCAGCCATTTAAAAACGGCAAGCCAGATGGTAAATGGGAGGTATTTGCAGATAACTTTTCGGGCTCAGCGGAAAACACTGCAAAAGGTAACGCAGAGCACCGCCCATGTGGTTTAGCCCAGGGGCCGGATGGCTCGATTTATGTGACCGACGACTCTAAAGGAACGATCTATAAGATAAGCTATAATAAGTAACAAATTAACAAAAGGCCTCAAATTGAGGCCTTTTGTTATTATCCGGTAAGCGTGTATTGGTAGGCAATACCTTGCCGCATTTTTAGTTTAACGCGGACAATGCTTTCTTCGGTACTTTCGAGCTGCTCTTTGGTGGTTGCCTCCATATAAGCATTGTGATATGCTATTAAAGCTTTATCCCATTCTTTGTTTTTCTCGGCATATAAGCCCAACAATTCATATATGGCTGATGAATTAACACCCGGCGTGTTCAACGCTATTGCAGCAACATGTTTAACCTGTTTATCCATTTTTAAAAATACAACCAGGCTCAGGTAGTCGAAATAATTATCTGAGAATAAAGGATCTATCTCCATGCAGGTTTTAAAGTGGTAACCCGCGGTTTGATAGTCCTTTAAGTCATAATAATATATTTTACCGAGCTGGAAATGCGCACGCGCATAAAACGGATCATTAGCGATCAACACGTTAAGTAAATTCAAGGCTTTGGGTGTCTCTCCGTACGACAGTTCTTCCACAGCCTGTAAATATTTCTCTTCAATAGTATAATATGTGTCCATAAAATTCAAATAAGTAGCCCATAGGCATTAGCCTTTGGTATAATGTCAATAAAATAAGTTGTGTTTCCTGTGTTAGCAGGTATACTAAGAGAAGAGTTGGATCCATGATGCAAAGCTCTTCTGCAGCGTGCCAAATGGCCGCTTAAGGGTATTACAGATAGCGTTATTTAATAGCATCGTTATTTATTATTTGTCGCGAAAGTACGGATATTGAGGGAGATATCAAAATGCAAGACCAATTGCGCTGTTGCCGGAGCTGCCGTGAGTTTTCAGCTGATTTAAACAAATGCTACAAAACAGTCTCTTAGTTAGTTCTTCGTTAGGAATGGCACCTTTCAATTGTAAAGCCTGTGTATGTTACTTTCTTTTCTCTCAAAAGAAAGTAACCAAAGAAAAGTCGCGGCTGCGTCCTGTTCTTTTAAAGGGTGTGCTGAGGCAATGCCTGTACTACCCGAACAGGCCAATGCCGCATTTTTTGGTGACGTTCCGTTTGTCAGGCTCCATTTAGGAGCGCGGGGGCTTGCTGTCAGAGTGAGCGGGCCGGGTGTATGGCGGGAATGACGGTTTAGCTTTTTTCGATGGATTGGAGCGCAGCAAACAATCGAGAAAAAAAGCGTTAAGAACCGGCAGGGCGGGCTGAAGCATCGCTCTGACTTGATCTTTTGCTTCTTTTGTATCAAGACAAAAGAAGTAGCCCTCCGCGGCAATGAGCGGACTAACGCTCATACTTATCTGCCTAAGCATAAATACAATGACATTGCTTTGTCGCGCAGTCCACAAATCATTATATGAAATTACATTTTTGGATAATCAAAATTCTTTCATACCCGAGATGATAAATCTATTAATCCCGGTTATGCCGCTATAGCCTGGTTGCCTTTACCCTTTTCTATCAGGTAATTATTCATCAATTCATTTTCAGAAATGATTACGCTGAAATCTTCGAAGCGTACGCCATCTTCAAAGGCATAAAGGGTATAACCACGTTTGGTGCCATCATACTGGCCCAACTCGTAAACTTCGTCGTAGTTTTTAGATTTTATTTTCGCGCCGCTTATTAATTGGTAAGCGTCAAATATATTTTCGAATGTTGTGTTTTTCATAGTACAAATGGCAATGCAATTTCTTTGCCATTTATTTATCCGAACCAATCGTAAAGCTCATTTTGCTTTAGATTCTTCTTATCGGCAGCCGCTACATCCTTTAATATCTTCCCCTCGCCCATCTGAATTATGCGCGAACCATAGTTACCGGCATCCTTTAAATTGTGCGTAACCAATATAGCTGTAAGCTGATACTCGCGAATAAGGTCATCGGCGATACGCAGCACATTTTCGGCCGACCGTGGGTCAAGCGCCGCCGTGGGTTCGTCAAGCAGCAGTATCTTACAGGTGTCCATTACGCTCATCAGTAAAGTTAACGCCTGTCGCTGCCCGCCGGATAAGGTGCCTATGGGCTGCTCTATCTTGTTCTCCAGCCCCATGCCCAGTGTGGCAATCTTTTCGCGTACCAGGTTTTTAAACTGTTCATTTTTACCTATTGATAAACGTTTTGGCTGCGTGCGCAGGGCAGCTAAGCGAAAGTTATCAATTATACTCAGATCGGCGGCAGTACCTGTTAACGGGTTTTGAAAAATGCGGGCTATCCACTTACTGCGCTTATATTCGGGCAGGCGGGTAACATTGTGGCCATCAATGGTAATTATTCCGCTATCCGGCAGGATATTACCTGCTAAAAGGTTTAGCAACGTTGTTTTGCCCGAACCATTTGCGCCCACTATCACTACAAATTCGCCTGTATTGATACTTAGGTCTATATTTTTAATGGCCGTTACCTGGTTAGGTTTGCCGGTATTAAATGTTTTACGGATGTTGCTTAGCTGTATCATACCCGCCTCCCCGTTAAACGTGGTAAGCCCACTATCAACAACACAAATACGGCGGTAACTAACTTAAGCAGGTTGGCATCCACCCCAATATCAAGTGTAAACGCCAGCACAAACTGAAATATCACCGCGCCTGCCATCACTAATACAAGGCTAAGCCATACCGAGGTTGTTTGCAGCCAGTTGATAACAGTTTCGGCAATAATAACCGACCCTAAACCCAATATTACAATGCCTATACCCATATTGATATCAGCAAAGCCCTGTAATTGTACCACCAGGTAACCGCTTAATGCTGTTAGGGCATTTGCAAGCGCCAGGCCGGTAATTTTCATACGGTCGGTATTAACGCCAAGGGCGCGTATCATGGGTTCGCTGCTGCCTGTGGCGCGCATGGCAATGCCAAAATCTGTTTTTAACAGCCAACCCATCAGCAGGGTTACTATCAAAACAAACCCTGTTAAAATAAATAGCGAATTTTGATTGACATCGGTAACCAACTTTACCGCCGAAAATAAGGTTGGCAGACTTAGCAAAGGTAAATTTGAGCGGCCAAGTATGGTTAGGTTAACAGAGTAAAGCGCATACATCACCAAAATACCGGCAAGCAGGGCGTTTATTTTTAGCTTGGTATGAATAATGCCTGTAGCCGCACCTGCTAATGCCCCGGCCAAAAGCACAGCAGGCAAAATAATATAACCCGGTTGGTTATGCGTAAGCATAGCCCCTGTTACTACCCCGCCAAGTGTATAGCTGCCATCGGTGGTAATATCCGGGATGTTAAATATCTTCATGGAGATATAAATACCGAACGCGATCCCGGCGAAACACATCCCCTGTAATAAAGCGGTCAAGTAAAAATCCATTATTTTACGGCTTCAAAATCAGCGGGAATATTAATGTTATATTTTTTGGCGGCAGCCGGGTTATACACACGTTTTCTTATTTTGACCATCTCTAACTTCAATCCATCAGTTCTATGTGTTTTTAAGTACTGCGCGGCCTGTACGCCCGATTGATAGCCCCATTGGTAAATATCGGCGCCAAAAGCAGCTACCGCGCCACGCTGTACTAAGCCCGCCTCGCTGGTAAATATGGGTACGTTATGCTCGTTACAACTTTTCAGGATGGTTTCGAACGACGCGAATACGGTGTTATCCGGGTTAGCAAAAAACGCGTCGATATTCTTATTTAACAGTGATTGCGTTACCAGCAGCGCATCGGCAGATGAATTTAGCGGCAGGGCGACGATCTTTACATTAAGCTTAGCTGCAAGCCCTTGTATACGTTGCAGGGCATCGGTTGATTGCGGTTCCGACTGGTTATAGATCATGCCTATAGTTAACTGTTTGCCCTTGGGCTTTAGCAGTTTTGGAATAATAGCGAAGGAAGTATCAATATAATTCAGCTCTTCCATAGTGCCGAACAGGTTTGCCGGCGCTTTTCCGTCGGCTATCACCTTCATCCTCTCCGGCGTTGGCGAAACCATCTCGAAGATCGGTATGGTTTTGGTTTTTTGTATGGCAGCAACGGTTGATAACGTGGTTGATGTTGCCAGCAGGTCTACCTTTTCGGCTATAAAATAATTTACTATCTGGGTAAGCGTTGGTATGCTTCCCTGCGCGTTGCGGTATTCAATTTTTACGTTCTTTTTGTCTTCGCTGAAACCGTTTTGCTTTAAAGCATCAATAAAGCCATTTTTTGCCTGCGATATGGTGGCATCCTCAAAAGCATCAATAAAACCCACAACCGGTACATTGTTTTTGTTGGATGACGAGCAGGAAGCTATTACAACAACTGCTACAAATAAGGACAGGCCACGCAGAAATTTCATGCTACTAAGGTATGTAATCAACACAAAAAAGAAAAACGATAAGTAGTAACGTCGTCTTGAGCAGATTAAATAAATATGGCCTTCACCTGCTGCATGGCGAAAACTTTTAACGGAGTACAGCCCCCTGTGTACCGAATACAATTACGAAACCAGGGATAAGCATAAAACCATCGCCTGCACCAGCCTTTTACCGGTAGAATAGTTTAAGCTAAACCGGACAGATCTGAAGATAAAACAAGGATAATAACCTGGTTATTGAGCGGTAGCGTCCCAATAAATGCCGACGCCTTTTGTAAAATCAATTAAGTAAAAACTAATTCATTTTATAAACAATTAGTCCTTGCAGCCATTTTTTGGTTAATTTAGCCCCTGCATGATACCCGTTATTTCTAAACTACCCCAAACCGGCACCAACATATTTACTACCATGTCGGCCCTGGCTGCCGAGCTTGGCGCTATCAATTTATCACAGGGTTTTCCCGATTATTCGTGTTCGCCCCAGCTTATAGAACTGGTGCACAAAGCCATGAACGACGGGCATAACCAGTATGCCCCAATGGCCGGTGTTATGGCCCTGCGCGAACAGGTTGCACTGAAAACCGAAAAGCTTTATGGTGCGCAATATAACCCCGATACCGAGATAACCATAACCGCCGGCGGTACCCAGGCCGTATTTACGGCTATTAGCGCGCTAATACACCCTAATGATGAGGTGATCATGTTTGAGCCGGCATACGATTGTTATGCGCCCGCTATTAAATTGATGGGTGGCGTGGTGAAGTCCCTTGAGCTTGAGCCGCCCGATTATCGGATTGCCTGGGACATGGTGAAACGACTGGTGAGCAATAAAACAAAAATGATCATCCTGAATTCGCCGCACAACCCAACGGCTACTATTTTAAGCCGCGAGGATATTGACGAATTAAGCGCTTTGGTTAAGAACCAGGATATACTGATCTTAAGCGACGAGGTTTACGAGCACCTGGTGTTCGACGGGCAGGAGCACCATAGTATGGCCCGGTACCCCGAGTTGCAGCAACGAAGCCTTATTGTGGCATCGTTCGGTAAAACATTTCATGCAACAGGCTGGAAAGTAGGTTATTGCCTTGCCCCGGCTTACCTGATGCAGGAATTTAGAAAAATACATCAGTTCTTGGTGTTCAGCGTAAACACGCCGTTGCAATATGCCATTGCCGAATATATAAAGGATGAGAACACTTATCTTGACTTGCCGGGTTTTTTCCAGCAAAAGCGCGATCATTTTCGTAACGGATTGGAACAAAGCCGCTTTAAGCTGTTGCCTTGTTCTGGATCATACTTCCAATCGGTAACTTATGACGCCATTACTGATGAAAAGGATACCGATTTTGCTATTCGTTTAACAAAAGAGATTGGCGTGGCGGCCATACCGGTGTCCGCATTTTACCGAAAAGGGCTCGACAGGCATGTTTTACGATTTTGTTTCGCTAAAAGGCAAGAAACACTTGATAAAGCCGTTGATAGATTGATAAAGGTTTAACCTTATAGAAATATTTACGTATAAATTTATTTGCCTGCACGTTAAAACGCACGTTATATATGGATAATCTGAAAATTACGGTGTACCAGGGGTATTTGTTTTGGGAAAACATCGATAAAAACCTGCAAAATATCTCGTTGCGATTATCCAACATACGCGAAAAGACAAATCTTATCATCCTGCCTGAAATGTTCAATACCGGCTTTACCATGAATGCCGACACGTTGGGCGAACCTATGGGTGGCAAAACCATGCAATGGATGCAGAAAACGGCGCAAAAGTTTGATTGCGTAGTTACAGGCAGCCTGATTATCAAAGAAGACGGGAATTTTTATAACCGCTTGCTTTGGGTGCGCCCCGACGGTACTTACGAGCACTACGATAAGCGCCACCTTTTTGCCTTAGGTAAAGAACATACCGTTTATACGCCGGGCAGCAAAAAATTAATAGTTGAACTGAACGGCTGGAAGATATGTCCGATGATATGTTACGATCTGCGTTTCCCGGTTTGGCTGCGTAATGTTGATGAAGACTACGATCTGCTGATGATTGTAGCCAACTGGCCCGAAAAACGCGCCCTGCACTGGCGTACCCTCATCCCCGCCCGCGCGGTGGAGAACCAGGCCTACGTAATTGGTGTAAACCGTGTAGGCCACGATGGCAACGAGGTGTACCATTCCGGCGATTCAACCTGTATCGATCCGAACGGTAACGTAGTTTATTACAAACGTGATGAAGAGGATGTGTACACGTTCTCTATCATTGGCGATGAAGTTAAAAAAGCCCGCCGCGCGCTGCCTTTTTTAAAGGATGCGGATAAATTTACGATTGAGGGTTAGGTAAATTTTATAACAACATTGGTAGAGACGCGATACTTTGCGTCTCCACCCGGAAAGGCCTGGCCTTAACCCTTCGCTATCTGCTCGTAATGATGTATGTAAAACATTTACAACATCTTGAACTTTTACAACCACTGCAACATCTCAAACCTCAATAAATCTTGCTATTTTGCGTTAGCTAAAAAATGTTTTGTAAATGAGATCGATCGTTCGTGGTGTTGTTATCGTACTGTGCATGTTTGTGGCTTTTAATGCATCGGCACAAAAGAAAAAGAAGGATGTTACCCAGTTTGTCGACCCTTTTATAGGTACCGGTGGGCACGGTCATACTTATCCCGGGGCGGTTGCCCCTTTTGGGATGGTACAGTTAAGTCCGGATACCCGTTTGGAAGGCTGGGACGGCGTTTCGGGATACCATTATACCGACAGCCTGGTTTATGGTTTTTCGCACACGCATCTAAGCGGTACCGGTATAGCCGACTTGTGCGATGTATTATTTATGCCGACCACCGGCCAACCACAACTAAAAAACACTGACTATCGCTCGGGCTTTAAAAAAAAGAACGAAGACGCTTCCCCGGGCTACTACGCTACCAAACTTGATAAATACAATATAGATGTTGAACTAACAGCCACAACCCGCGTAGGTGTTCATAAATATGATTATAACGGCGCCCAGCAAGGTAATATCATCATCGACCTGCAACACCGAGACGAGGTGCTCGATTCGTGGATAGAGGTTGTTAACGACCACGAGATACGTGGTTTCCGTCGTTCAAAATCATGGGCTACAGACCAGCACCTGTACTTTTACGCCAAGTTCTCCAAGCCGTTTAAAACCTACGGCATTGCGCTGAATGATGCGGTTCAACCGGGCCAAAGCAAATTACAGGGCAAGAATATAAAAATGTACATCACTTTTGACGATCCGGGTACGGTTATTTCAAAGGTTGGTATCTCGTCAGTAAGCGCCGAGGGTGCATTGAAAAATCTGGATACCGAAATGCCCGATTTCGACTTTAAAAAGATATTAAAGGCAACAAAATTCGCCTGGAACGAGGAACTTTCAAAAATACAGGTTGAAGGGGGTGCGCCCCCCCTCGCGCAGCAAAAACAGGCCAATTCTATATATAATCCTTACGGTTATCGCGTCCCTGTGCCTAAAAAGAAACAGATGGAAGTGCCTGATGTGGGTAAGTTAAAGCAGATCATGTTTTATACTGCACTGTACCATTGCATGGTTGCGCCAAGTATTTACAATGATGTGGATGGGCAGTATCGCGGGCTGGATCAAAAGATCCACACTGCAACAGGATTTAACTACTATACAGCATTTTCGTTGTGGGATACCTACCGCGCCGAAAACCCTCTGCTAAACCTGATTGACCGTAAACGTACTTCCGACTTTATAAAAACCTTTTTGGCGGTTTATGAACAGGGCGGGCTGTTACCCATCTGGCCATTGGCAACTACCGAAACCTATTGCATGGTGGGCAACCACTCTATACCGGTTATTGTAGATGCGTATGCAAAGGGCATACGCGATTTTAACGCCGAAGAAGCCTTTACCGCCATGAAGGCCGCTGTAAACCGCAACCAGTTTGGGCTGGATAACTACCGCGAAACGGGCGCTGTAAACGCCGATGTTGAGCACGAATCTGTTTCAAAGACACTGGATTATGCTTTTGACGACTGGTGTATAGCCCAAATGGCCAAAATGCTGAACAAACCGCAGGATTACGCCGAATACATAAAGCGCGCGCAATACTGGAAAAACGTGCATAACAACCAAAACGGCTTTATGCAGGCCAGGGATAACGGCGGCTGGTATACTCCTTTTGAACCTACCGAGATCAATAACAACTACACCGAGGGCAACGCGTGGCAATACAGCTTTTTAGTGCCGCAGGATGTTGAGGGGCTGATAAAAAGCCTGGGCGGTAAGGCCGGTTTTGAAACTAAACTGGACGAACTGTTCAGCACTAACGCGCCGTTAAGCGGTCGCCAGCAGGACGATGTTACCGGTTTGGTGGGCCAGTACGCGCATGGCAACGAGCCAAGTCACCATATAGCCTACCTCTACAATTTTACCGATGCCCCGGATAAAACGCAGTATTATGTAAACAAGATATTGCGCGAACAGTACAGCGCCAAACCCGACGGATTATCCGGCAATGAGGATTGCGGACAAATGTCGGCCTGGTATGTAATGAGTTCGCTGGGGATATATAATATTGCCCCCGGGCAGCAGCAATACCAGATAGGTACACCGCAGTTCGAGAAAATGGTTATCAATCTGGAGAATGGTAAGAAATTTACCATCAGCAATCCGGGTGCTACGGTTGGTCGCGGTAATTTTTATGTGCAAGGCATGAACCTTAATAAAAAGCCGTACAACAAGTTGTACATCAACTACGAAGATGTTGAAAAAGGCGGTGATTTTGAGGTATTTACAGGCAGGCTTGCCAATAAACTGTTTATGCAGGAACTGGAGAAACCGACCTCGAAGATAACGGATGATCTGATCGTGCCTAACCCATATATCATATCGGGTACTAAAACATTTAAGCAGTCTATTACAGTTGAAATAGCCTGCGCGGACAGCCTCGCTAAGATCTATTACACGCTGGATGGTACCACCCCGACCGAAAACTCAACCCCGTACACTAAACCTATAGCCATAATGGTTAATACTAACGTTAAGGCGATAGCTGTTAAAGACGGCAAAAGCAGTTTTGTAGACAAGGCCGAGTTCACCAAAATACGCGGCGACATCAAGCTTACGCTGATCAATAAGTACCTGCCGAACTATTCAGCACAAGGGGATGAGACCCTGATAAACGGCATACACGGCACCGCTAACTGGCGCTTAGGCAACTGGCAGGGCTACCAGAATAAAGACTTGGAAGCGGTAATAGATATGGGGCAGGTGAAACCTGTTAAACAAGTGAGTATTGGTACCTTACAGGATGCACGGTCGTGGATAGTTTTTCCGCCTAAGGTGGAGTACTGGCTGTCTGACGATGGTAAAAATTACAAGCTGGCCGCAACGGTAAACACAAAGGTGGATGTAAAAGACCTTACCGTACAAACCCAGGAATTTACCGCGCAGATAAACAAAAAAACAAGGTATATAAAACTGATAGCCAAGCAGTACGGAGCTTTACCTGAATGGCACGAAAGCAAAGGCAGCGCATCATATATCTTTGCAGATGAGATAACGGTAGAATAATATGGGCTACGATGAAAAGCAAGCAAACCGGGTTCGCGAGGCCTTAATAGATGCCGGCGACTTAACTGAAAAGCACATGTTTGGCGGCTTGTGTTTTATGGTTGATGATAAGATGTGCATCTGCGTACGCAACGCCAACCTGCTGTGCCGGGTAGGCCCGGATGAATTTGAAACAGCCTTAGAAAAACCAGGCGCAAGCACCATGAAGATGGGCGCCCGGACTATGAAAGGTTACGTGTATGTTGAGGAAGAATTTTTGCGAAAAAGTGAAGACTTTGATTACTGGATAAACGCTTCGCTGAGATATAATAAAGTAGCAAAAAAACTTAAAAAAACTTGACTTTTTTCCGGGTTTTTCTGGCGAAATTTTACTTTTCCCAGCCTGTTTCTTTAAGCGCCGGGTCATTCTCTTTTGCCAGGAAATCGTTGTTAGAAAGTGAGCCGGCATCCCATTCCAAAATGGCTTCGTCGGGTACAATTTCTACGGGTGTTTTCCACGAGGTGGAGGTTTCATTGTAAGCAATGTTCGACTGCCGCGAGTAGCACGATATAACAGACCAGCGAGGCCCGTCAGATAAGTTAGCTTCTGACCGGTGCAACAGGTTGCTATGGAACAGCAGGGCATCGCCGGGTTGCAGTTCGCAATACACCAGTGGCATAGTTTGCAGGGCGTTGTTTACCATTACCATATCGGCCCCTACCTGCTCACCGGCAAAACCGTGGTTTACCCGCCCTAACTTGTGCGACCCTTTTATTACCTGCAGGCAGCCATTCTCTTTATTTGCGTTGGTAAGCGCTACCATGACGCTCATCAACTGGTCCGGAAACATAAACTGGTTCTTGTACCAGTAGCCATAATCCTGGTGCCACTCCCAGGCCCCGCCTACCCTCGGCTCCTTCTGCATCAGCTTTGAATGGAAATGGCAAACCGGTGCATCGCCATCCAGCAGCTGGTTAACGGGTGTTATCATCTTTTGGCTTCGGGTTAAATAGCCAAACACATCATTACCCGGTGTAAACCATAGCGATAAGCGTGTTTTTTTGCCGCTCTGGTCATTCAGGTCGAGCGCGTTCTTGCGCATGGCATCGTCATTTAGCGCGGTGCTGTATAGCTTTTCGACCTCGGCAGCCGAACAAAAGTCCTTCACTATGAGGTAGCCATCGCGGTGATAATCGCTTAGTTGCTGCGCGGATAACGGTTTATTTGTCATGATTTGTTTTAACTGGTCAGTAAATTTAAGCAAGTAATTGTCAAATTACCATACCGCATTAGGGGGCAATTGCTAAATAACTACATTAGCGCGGTGAAACTCTACATCAAAAATATGGTGTGCAGCCGTTGCAAAATGGTTGTAAAGGCCGAACTTGAAAAAGCCGGTCTGCACCCTACATCGGTAGAATTGGGCGAAGTAGACCTGAGCGACGAGCCGGATAAAACAGCTGTAACGGGTTTGAATGATAACCTGAAGTTACTGGGTTTCGAGATCATAGACGATCGCAAAAGCCGGATCATAGAGCAAATAAAAAACGCGATAGTTACCCTGATCCACCATACTGACGAATTTTTGAACCTGAATTTGTCTGAATACCTCTCCACGCAGTTAAACTACGATTACGGATACCTCAGCAACCTGTTCTCGGAAGTGGAAGGTACCACTATCGAGAAATACTTTATCGCCCAAAAAATTGAGAAGGTTAAAGAGCTGATGATGTACGACGAACTCACCTTATCGCAAATTGCAAACCAGCTTGGTTATAGCAGCGTGGCTTATCTCTCTTCTCAATTTAAAAAACAAACCGGCCTTACGCCTACGTTTTACCGAGCTTTAAAAGAAAATAAGCGCCGCAACATCGAAGACCTGTAAATGTTATAAGTCTTTCCAGTAATTATGTAACGTCTCCGCGCGGCCCTGTTGGTACCTTTGTGTTATAAATTTAAAAATCATGACACATACGTATAATATAACCGGCATGACCTGCACAGGTTGCCAGGCAAAAGTACAATCATTGTTATCAGGCGTTCCGGAAGTAACCGGGGTGAATATCAACCTGGCCGAAGGCAAAGCCGACATTAGCATGAGCCGCCATGTAGACACGCAAACCCTGCAAGCGGCATTGGCACCATACCCTAAATATACCCTAACGGAAGCGCAGCACCCTGCCCCTGTACCATCATTTAGTTTGGATGATGAGGACAAGCGTTCGTTTTGGGAAACTTATAAGCCGGTGCTGCTCATATTCGGCTATGTATCGCTGCTTTCGGTGTTGGTTTCAGCTACTTTCGGCCTTGGCTGGATGGCAGGCATGCGCATATTTATGAGCGGTTTCTTCCTGGTGTTCTCGTTCTTTAAAATGCTTGATATAGCCGGTTTCGCGGATAGTTATGCCATGTATGACCTTTTAGCAAAAAAGATAAGGGCATGGGGCTACATCTATGTATTTATCGAACTGGCATTGGGTATAGCCTACGCTATAAACTTTAACCCATTTATTACCAACATTGTAACGCTTGTGGTAATGAGCGTAAGTACAATTGGTGTGCTGCAAAGCGTACTAAACAAACGCAAGATAAAATGTGCCTGCCTGGGCGCGGTTTTTAACCTTCCTATGAGCACCGTTTCCATTATTGAAGACGCTTTAATGATAGCCATGAGCGCGGTTATGCTTGCAATGCTTTAAAAATGTATGGTAAAATCAGTGTGGCCTTCAGCTATGGTCTTTAGCGAAAATTCGAAGCCGTGATTAAGCATTATCTCGCGCACCAAGGTTAGCCCTATGCCCTGCCCGTCTCTTTTGGTGCTGTAAAATGGCGTAAAAAGCTGCTTGCTTTGTTCGTTGCTGATGCCCTTCCCTGTATCGGTTATGGTTAATTTGCGGCCGCGGGCATCAACCGTAAAAGTTACCACGCCATCAGCTTCAATAGCTTCGATGGCGTTTTTTACGATATTGATCAGCGCCTGTTCCATCTGCTGCACATCGGCCATAATTATGACCGGTTGTTCAGTGGGATGGTATACCAGCGATATCTGCCGTTCATGCGCCTTTATCTGCATCAGCTCTATAACCGAGTTTAGCAGGTGGTTCAGGTCGGTTTGTTTTTTATTGGCATCCGGCAGCTTCACCAGGTCGGCGAAGTTTCGCATAAAGTGGTTAAGGTTCTGGTTTCTGTCAAAAGCAACCTGCAAAGCGTTGTTCAGCTGGCTGTCGGGTTCGTGCTGCCATAATTCACCGCTTTTTAATGCCGACTGGATAATGGAATTAACCGGGCCAATGGTGTTGTTTACCTCATGCGCCATCATGCGTATCACCTTGCCATAAGTATTCTTCTCTGCCGCCAGTATTTCGGCGGTAAGTTCTTCCATCATTATAAAATTCCGCTGAAAGCCCCTGTCTATAAAGTGCGATTTTTGAAGCTTATAAGTGGTTACGCCGCTTAGCTTTACAGTTATGGTTTCGCCGGCTTTAAGCAGCTTTGCCTGTTTAAACAGAGGGTGCTGCAGCTCATTGATGTTATTGCCTATAAGCTCTTTTTCATCAAGCCCTAATATTGCCAGCGCCTTTGGGTTTAACTGTTGTATACGCTCGTCGTGATCCAGAATGATGATACCGGTGGGCGACGTATAGATAAGCTTCTCCAGAAAAAAGTGCTGTTCTTCCTGTTGTGTGCGCTCGGTTCTTAATTCGTCTATCATTTGGTTATATACGTTTATCAGCTGGTCTACCTCGTGCTTGCCCGTAGGTAAAAATTTTACATTAAAATCGCGGTCCTTCAGTGCCTCTATGCCCTGCAACAGCATTTTTATAGGGCGTATCAGCTGTCCATATAAATTAATGGCTATTACTAACGATACAATTATAAATACCTCGGATATGATAAAGAAAACCCTGTCCTTATCAAAAATGTAAAAGGTAAGCCCCAGCGTTAGCAGGTGTAATATGGTAACAAACAGGATGTACTTAGTCCTCAGCTTCATCGTAAGGTATCTCAAACTTATCTAACCGGCGGTACAACGCGCTGCGGGTAAGGCCGAGGGCTGTAGCAGCTTTAGCCACCTTGTTTTTGTGATAAAGCATAGCTTTTTTTATCATCTCAATTTCCATTTCTTCTAACGTAATGGTACCTACTGCCGGCACCCTTGCATCGCCTTTTTTGGCGGGCGCTTGTTCCAGTTGCGATCTAAAATCATCAATATCCAGTTCGTTGGCCTTACTTACCAATATGGAACGTTCTACCAGGTTCTTCAACTGGCGTATGTTACCGGGCAAAGGCAGATGCTGCAGCCACTTCATGGCGCTTTTTGATACCGTTAGCGCAGGGCGGTTGTATATCTGTTTAAGATTGTTAATAAAAAAGTTAACCAGCAGCGGTATATCTCCCGGCCGTTCGCGCAGCGATGGCAGCGTAATAGTGATCAGGTTTATGCGGTACAGCAGGTCCTCGCGGAAACCGCCGCTGCTCACCATTTGATTCAGGTTTTTATTGGTGGCGCAAACCACCCTTACATCAACTGTTTTGGTGCGGCTGCTGCCCAATACCTCGTATGTCCTATCCTGCAATACGCGCAGTAATTTTACCTGGCTGCCCGCATCCAGATCGCCTATTTCGTCTAAAAAAATGGTGCCCTTGTTAGCCAGTTCAAAACGGCCAACCCTGTCAAAGCGCGCGTCGGTAAAGGCGCCGCGTATATGGCCAAACATTTCGCTCTCGAAAAGTGAGGTGGAAATACCGCCCAGGTTAACCTTTATAAAAGGCTTATTGGCGCGCAGGCTGTTTTGGTGCACCGCTTCGGCTATCAGCTCCTTACCCGTACCGCTTTCGCCCATTATCAATATGGAGGCGTCGGTACCGGCAACACGGCCAATAGTTTCCAATATCTGCAGCATCCGCGGGTCTTCGCCAATAATATGCTGAAAGTTATATTCTTTATCCAGCTGTTTGCGGGTGCGGTTCACGGCGGTCTTATCCTGCAAGTCTATCAGCGTTTTTACCGATTGCAGCAGGTGGCCGTTATCCCAGGGCTTATTTATAAAATCGTTGGCGCCTAACTTCATGCCCTGTACGGCCAGGGCTATGCTGCCCCAGCCGGTAATTAATATAACGGGTATTGCCGGTTCTATCTTTTTGATCTGCGCCAGCAAAGCCATACCCTCCTCGCCGGATGTACTGATCGAAAAATTAAGGTCGAGGATGATGAGCCCGGGCTTGTTTTCCTTGACCTGCCGAAGCGCTTCGGCAGGGGTTTCGGCGCCAGCTACCTCATACTTATGGCTTTTCAGCAGCAGCAGCAGCGAGGTGCGTACAGCAATGTCATCATCAATAACCAGGATCATATGGTCAAATCTAAAATATTATTCTTCATGTAAAGCAACTGCCGGTAAAATTGCCGATGCCTGTTTGCCTGGGTATAACGAACATATTAAAACCAGCAGGTAAATAAATATTACAGCTAAAAGCATTGCCACCAGGTAAACGCCTGCAGGCAAGTCAAATACATTCAGCAACGGGAACTGTATCGCGAAAAAAGCCCCGATGATAAGCGATAAGGTAGCCAGTATAATAGCCTCGCTCACCAGCTGGGCCGAAACCGAACTGCCGGGCGCACCAACAGCCCTGCGCAGCCCGATCTCGCCGCGGCGTTTATTAATATTATACCATAACACCCCAAAAATACCCAGGGCAACATTGATGATAAGAAATGCTGCTACGATTGAGAGTATGATAAGCGGCACCAGCGTAAACTTGTTGTAGGCTACCAGTTTATTATCCAGGTGCTCTATCTCGATGTTAGATTTTTTAAGCCTTCCGGCCATCAACTTATACAGTTTTCCTTCAAACGCCGCATCAGCCTGCGGGGCAACCTTTACCAGTATCTTACCCATCCACTTGTACGCGGCTGTATCCTGCAAATTATAAAGGCCATAAGTTGGCGACTGGTAATCGCCGTCGGTTTTAATATCGTCTATCACGCCGATGATCTTTCTTTTGTCTTCGGCTTTATCGCCAAACGTTTTGCCAACAGCCTCGGCTTTGCCAAAAACCTTTTCTTTGAGCATTTTATTGATGACCAGTATCTTCGTGGTGGATGCCCTATCAGCTTTGTTATACCAACGGCCTGCAAGCATTTTAGCGCCCATTACATCCAGGTAATTTTCGTCCATAAAAAAATTGTTAACGTTATGTACCTCAATGCCATTGCTGGTTAAGCCGGTGCTCATGTGGTTATTGGAGAACGGAATATTTGAACTGGCGTAACCGGCATCAACCACCAGCGGCATCGATTTTATATCGCGCAGCAGGTTTTGATATACCAAAGTTACCGAATCGGGGTTGTTGGTTTCCAGCGTGTGGTTGTAGCTAATAGCCCAAACATGGTTATAGTTAAAACCCATTGGCTTAGCGTAGTTATTATACGAGTTAAGCGCAAAGCTGAACACCGCAAATATGACAAGGAACGATAGCAGGATCTCTACAATAAGCAGCGAGTTTTGCTTTTTTTTATTCCATATCATTTTAAATAAATGCTTGAACATAATATTGTTTATTTAAGGTTGATAATTTTATTAGGCCTTTAAAGCCGTTACTACATTTAGTTTTGACATACGCCAGGCGGGATAAACGCCAGACAGCAAACCAAAAATGATACAGGTAAGTATGGTGTAGCCCAGCACCGTAAAGTTTAAACCCAGGTTAAGGTTAGCTATAAGCCTGGCCTGGTTAATAAAGTACATTACCACTAAGGATAATACCACGCCTATTGTGCCGCCTAAGAACGTCAGGATGAGGTTTTCGACCAGAAACTGATATACCAGTGTTTTGGATGATGCCCCAAAGGCCTTACGCACCCCTATTTCTGACGAACGTTCCATGATCCGGGTAATATTTACATTTACCAGGTTTAAGGTGGGCAGCAGCATAATGAACAGCGCGAACAGGGTTATAGCTGTTATGGCATAAACCATTCCGGACCGTGTTTCGTTGCCGGTGCGCACATAACCTTCTATGTATGAATCGGCATGGCTGTAAAGATGGTCCCACTCTTTACCCGGTATAGGTAGCTTAGCTACTATTCCGTCGTATTCCTTTTTCATTTTAGGCACATCCGCGCTGGTTTTAGCCAGCACTATGGCGTTGTAATTGCCCATATATCCTTTATCGGCATCAAGCCTGGTCTTAGATGTGGTGATAGGCAGGAATATATCTGCATATAGCAGATACGATGTTATTGGCAGGCTTTTTACCACGCCGCATACCCGGTATTTGATATCATCGGCTTCGATATATTTGCCAACCGCAGGGGTATCATCGTCGCCGAAATACTCCTTCTTCATATCCTCAGATATAACAGTAACGCGTTCGGCATTATCTTCCTGCTGTTTGCTGAAGGGCTTACCCTCTATGAAATCAAAATCGAGCACTTCCCAAAAAGCAGCGTTAGCATATTTATAGTTGATTACGATCTTACGGTTATTGACGTAAGTATTGGTAGAACCAAACCCCGATGAAATAGCCACCTTTACAGGTGTTTTCATTTTACTAATGTAATGGTCGATGTAATAATAGCTTAACCCGCTCGAGTTCATTGATTCTTTTCCGCGTAACTCCATCCTGCTGATATACAGCGAGCGGTCGCGTTTTTTATCGGGGTAATTATCGTTTACCACCTTATCAATAAAGGCGGTCATAACCATCAAAATGGTTATGGTAAAGCTAATGCCGAACAGGCTCAGAAAAGTAAAGAACTTTCTGCGCATCAATACCGCAATGGCTATTTTAAAGTAATTTTTTAACATGATCTTTTTTGTTTAGGCTGATGAATTATTGAACCTGCGAACCATCGAACAACCTTACCAAACGGTGGGTTTTCTGGGCCATGTTTTCGTCGTGGGTAACCATTACTATGGTGGTGCCCTCGTTACGGTTAAGCTGTAACAGGATATCCATTATCTCGTTACCCATTGCGCTATCCAGGTTACCGGTAGGCTCATCGGCCAGTATAATTTCCGGGCGGCCTACAATGGCACGGGCAATGGCCACACGCTGGCGCTGCCCGCCCGATAACTGTTTGGGGAAATGCTTTAATCGGTTACTTAGCCCTACTTTTTCCAACGCTTCGGTAGCCAGTTGCCTGCGCTCTTTAGCCGTGGTATCGCGATATAATAAAGGCAGTTCTACGTTATCTATCACTTGCAGGTCGCCTATCAGGTGGTAGCTCTGGAATATAAAGCCCAGCTTTTGGTTGCGAAACTTAGCCAGCTGCTTGTCCTTAAGATTATTAGTGGTTTGGTCGGCTATGTTAATGCTGCCTTTTGAGGGCATATCCAATAAGCCCATAATGTTCAGCAAAGTACTTTTGCCGCAGCCCGAAGGGCCCATTATAGATAAAAATTCGCCTTTGGCAACCTCAAGGTTTATGCCGTTAAGGGCCAGTGTTTCAATAGTATCTGTACGATATACTTTTTGAATGTTTTGTAGTTTTATCATGTGAGTTAAGTTATAATTATGATTTTATTTATAGGTTATTTTCTGATTTTTTTCAAAGTCGTAAAGGGATAGATAACGCAACTGGTAGTAAGCGCCCCAGAAGTCGCGCAGGGCGGCCACATAGTCGCGTTTAGCGCGGTCATTCTCTTCAAAGGCTATGCTCAGGTCGGTTATGCTCAGGTCGCCCAAAACATATCTTTCGCGGGCTATCTGGTATTTTTCTGAGGCAATGCTATCTGCCTGGGCGGTAAACACCAGCTGATCCTTCATCATATTAAACAGTGTTACCTGCGTTACTATCTGTTGCTTAAAGGTCTGTTTATCCTGTTCAACAGCATATTCGGTAAACTGCTCGTTGGCCTGTGCTGTCTTTACCCTGGATTTTGAGCGCCCCCAGTCCATCACCGGTATCGAGAACTTAAGCTCGAGCAGCTGCTGGTTTTGGGGCGATTTATAAACATCAAATACATTTTGAGCGCTGTTTGAAAAGCCCAGGTTTGCTGTAAGTGTTGCAACCAGCCCGCTTTGCCCTTTGGCTTTGGCCACATCGCGTTTTGCCTCGGCCAGCCGGCGCACAAAGGCTATAGCATCCGACCGGTTAGCAAAGGCTTCTGTTAAAACCTTATCTGCCGATACATTCATGTTAATAGACGAGCCCGGTATTTCGAGCGCTATCTTATCGTCGCCCTCTACCCCTGTGTAGCTGCGCAGGTTTAAGGTGGCAATTTCCATATCGCGCTTGGCGGTACCAACTGCTTTTTGAGCGTTAAGCTGCTCCAGCTGCAGTTGCAGTATCTCGTTCTTTGATACCTTGCCCAGGTCAAACTTCAGTTTGGCTATCTTCAATATCTTTTGGGTGTTGGTGTAGTTGGTTTCGGCTATCTGCAGGTTAACCTGGGCCAGCAGCAGGTCAAAAAAGTACCCGCTAACGGTGTAGGCTATCTGCTCCTGCGATTCGATATATGCCTGCTTACTTTCGTTATACTTAAGGGGCTCTATCTTCTTATCCCATTTTAATGAGTTAAACTGAAACAGCGGCTGGCTATACCCTATGGCATAAGGTACACCGTTGTACAACACGTTATCCCTGTCGAAATCGTAAAAGCGCTGCATTTGGGTGGTGCCGTAAACGGTACCGCCGGTAGCCGTGATGGTTTGGCTAAAATCAAGCTGTAAGGATGAGTTATCGTTATGTATGGGCTGGAACAGAATGCTTCCGTTTGGCTGCAGTACCTGGGTATAAGTTTTACTGTAGCCCGGTAAAGTGCCCGAAAGCGATAGCTGTGGCTGATAGTTCGACCTAAAGGTACGCCACTGCCAGTACTTGGTTTCGCGCACGGTAATGGCCTGCTTGGCCGCTATCGAATTCTTTTTAGCCAGTTCTACCACCTGCTGCAGGCTTAGCCGCAGGGTATCAGCACCGCTGCTGCAAAAAGCCGTAGTACTGAAAAATGTAAATATGATGAGGTATAAGTATTTCATTCTATTAGTTGTTGATAGTGAGCTCGCTTGAGTTTTTAAAACTGCTCATGTCTGATGTTATCACCACATCGCCGGGTTTTACGCCGTCCTTTATCTCTACGAAATCAAAATTGCTAAGGCCGATATGTACCCTTCGTTTGATAGCCTTGTTGCCGTTTATCACAAATATGTCCTGCACCTCGGGGCCTTTAAATGCCGGTCCATTTGCCACACGCATGGTGTTTGTATGCATATCCGTAACCAGGAACACATCCACTTTCATATTTGGGCGCAGCTGTTTGCTGTTGCGCTCGTCAAGCTGTACATCAAAGCTTACAATACCATTTTGCACCGATGGATATACATTAGCTACATGCCCTTTTAACTGTGTTTCGTTTATGCGGATAACTACAGGCATACCGTTACGCAGCTGATCCATGTAGTTGTCGGATATGTTGCCGTTCACCTTAAAGCTGCTCAGATCTGCAATGCGTGCCAGCGATTCGCCCGGGGCTATAGTAGCGCCTATATTTTTATTTACCCAGGTAACAACCCCGGTGCGGGTAGCAATAATATTGGCCAGGTTAAGCTTGCGTTGCAGCTCGTGCAGTTCGCTCTCTTGAATGGCAAGGGCTATTTCCGCTTCCTTTATTTCGATCTGCATGGTTTGCTGCTTGCTTTTTATTTCGTTCTCCAGCTGTTTCTTTTCCAATTGGGCCACTTTCAGGTTCAGCTCGGCCTGCTCAATACCTTCGCGGGTGCCGCCGCCTGCTTTAAAAAGGCGCTTGGCATTTTCAACCGCATCGGCCAGGTTGCTGATGCGCAGTTGCTTGATATCATTATTAGAGCGGATATCATAGAAGCTTTTATTCAGGTCAAGCTTAAGTTTGCTTATCTCGTTACGTTTGCTTTGCAGTTGAAAGTTCAGTTTCTCAAACTCGGTTTGCGAGGCCGATTTATCAAGCGTGAGGATAGATTGCCCGGCCTTTACCTTGTTGCCGGCATCCATTAGTACTTTTTTTATGGATGCGTTTATAGGGCTGGTTAATATCTCCTCAAACTCGGGCAGTACTTCGCCGGTGGCATTAAGGGTGTTTTCAACGCTGCCTTTTTCCACCACGGCTGTGTTTATTTCAGACTTGCTTATTGTCGATCTTAGTGTAGTGCGCAAAAGCCAAATACCTGCAACAAGCGCTAATACTGTAATGCTTATGATAACAATAGCCTTCTTTTTCTTGCGTGCGGTTACTTCCTGTTCAATTACCGTGTCCATTTTTATTATGATAATGTTTACAGGGAGTTTGCAAGAGGCGTACCAATATTAAATTATTGATAAACAGGTACTTATAAAATTTATATGTTGATTTTTTGTTCGATATCGGACAAACCTTTTCAGTAACGGGCAAGGAGAATACCCGGGTTAAATGGTAAAATTTCGAGCCAAATAATTGCCTGTAACAAATCAGCAACAACAGGGTCTAATATCAACGCATCGTTGTACTAATAAATCCCAATTACATGAACTGGAAATTTTTCTCGCGCAGGAAGCAAGCAGCCAACAAACCTAAGAAAAGCAAAACCCGCGAGTGGGTTGATGCCATACTTTTCGCGCTGATCGCGTCTACCATTATCAGGGGGTTGCTGTTTTCGGCTTACGCGATACCTTCAGCATCTATGGAGGGTAGCCTGCTTACCGGCGATTACCTGTTTGTAAGTAAAATGGCATACGGTGCACGCATGCCCATGACACCTGTTTCAATCCCTTTCCTGGAAGCGACCATATTGGGCGGAAAAGTTAAAACCTATTTTGAAGGGGTCCAATTGCCTTACTTCCGTTTACCAGGTTTAGGCGAAGTAAAAAAAGGCGATGCGGTTGTATTTAACTATCCTAACGAAACTGTTGAGCGCCCGGTTGATATGCGCGCCCACTTCATCAAGCGCTGCGTAGGAACCCCGGGGGACGTTATCACCATTGTTGATGCCCAGGTTTATGCCAACGGTAAAATAGTTCCGAATGCACCTAAAAGTCAAAAATCGTATATCGTAACCACTACCGGCACCGACCTCAATCCGCAAATGATACAAAACCTGAAGATAGATGTACGTTACCAATACAGCCCCACAACTTATGAAATGATCATCCCGCCGGACAGCTTCAATGAGTTTAAAGGCTTTTCAAACATCATATCGGTAAAAGAGGTTATTGAACCTAAAGGAGAATACAGTCCGCAGATATTTCCGCATAACGAAAAATTTAAATGGAACGAAGATAACTTTGGCCCGCTGCTTATACCAAAAAGGGGCACTACCATCCCGCTTAACGATTCGACCATGGCACTTTATGGCCGCTCGATAGAAAAATACGAGCACAATAAAGTAACACGAGATGGTACCGCCGTAATGATAAACGGTAAGAAAGCAGATAGCTACACTTTTAAAATGAACTACTACTGGATGATGGGCGATAACCGCCATAACTCCGAAGACTCACGCTTTTGGGGTTTTGT
Organism: Mucilaginibacter sp. 14171R-50; assembly: GCF_010093045.1. Taxonomy (NCBI): domain Bacteria; kingdom Pseudomonadati; phylum Bacteroidota; class Sphingobacteriia; order Sphingobacteriales; family Sphingobacteriaceae; genus Mucilaginibacter; species Mucilaginibacter sp. 14171R-50. Next base: position 3,827,515 of record NZ_CP048115.1, read on the forward strand.
ACCCGAAGATCATATTGTTGGTAAAGCCATGATCACCTGGATGAGCCTTGATAGTACCCAAACCGCGTTTAACAAGGTACGCTGGAACAGGGTGTTAAGAGTGATACATTGAGGCTTAGTTTTTATGTAGTTTATAATCCGGACGATTTGTATATTTGAGTATGGAAAGCATCCTTATACATCCGGAAAATTCGGATCAGATGAAGGCGGTCAAAGCTGTCTTAAAGGCCTTAAAGGTGCCGTTCGAACATCAGCCTACCCCGCTTCCCGCGCATATTAGCAGTAGTATAGCCAAAAGCATGAAACAATATGATGAAGGGCAAACAATATCGATAGAGAACTTTGCCGCTAAGCATTTTTCAAAAAAATGAACCTTGAAATAAGGTTTACGCCCGAAGCTGAAGACACATATGAAGCGCTCGTATCTCAATTAAAAGGTAGATGGGCGATAGATTTGTGGCCAAATTAGAATCCAGGATCATAGAAAGCCTCAACATAATTTCATCTTCACCATACCTATATCAAGTAATAGACGAAACAAATGATATCAGAAGGTGCAATCTCCATAAAAACTGCTCAATGCTATATAGGGTTAATGACCATGATATATTGATAGTTTGTTTTTGGGATAATCGGCAAGAGCCATTATTTACGCCGTGATTAGTTTTCCATCATACTGCACATAACCGAACACTTACTGTAATAAAATCGCGCGGGGTTTATTTAAGCGACATTATTTAAATATCTGACAAACAATTGTTTATAACCATGGCATTTTGTTTGAGGTAAATTCATACAACAACAAGTTTATGAATAAACACAACCCATATATCATCAGGCGTACCATTTCACAGGAACGGTTTGAAGTGCTTTGGAAAAAACGGAGGGATGGTGAAGCAACCCTGAGAGACCTTACCGAAATGGATGAGATTATTAACCGTGACCCATCAGTGCGCCAATTCGTTTTAGAGGAGATGGAAAACGATACGTTCATGACAGATAATAACGACCCCTCCGAAATCTCGCAACCAAAATCAGTTAAGCCGGCTAATGGTTTTATTAACAGGATAAAAGCTTTTTTTAATCGTGCGTTTAACAGCTTTTCTACTGCCCGCCTTGTATCAACTGCTACTTACTGATCAAATACAAGTGCGTGTTATACGGGATTGCTAAATTTTGCCCGCTAATGCAGCTGCTCTTTTTTCAGATCGGTAAATTTGGTTTTTTTGCCAACAAAAAAATCCCATACCAAACTGCGCGAATAAGTACCTGTAAGCGGCACTCTGCCGCTTTTCACATTCGGCCTTTTACCTTTCACTTTGCTAAATAGCTTTCTTACAAAGTTTTGGTGCGCACGGCTTATGGCCCATGCATCTTTACGTTTCCCTTCCATCAGGAAGCGGATAAGCGCAAGCAGATCCATCCAAAAGCGCAGGCCAATAATCCAAAGCGCCCTCCAGAACGGAAGGTTATTTTTTAACAGCAGCAGGTTGTTACGAAAGTTGAGGTAAGTTTTAAACGGGTTTTCGGTGTTAAGCGTGCCGCCGCCCACATGGTATACCTGCGATTGCGGGCAGTACATTACTTTATAGCCCATATTTTTTAAGCGCCAGCAAAGGTCTATCTCTTCCATATGCGCAAAAAAGGTTTCATCAAAACCACCAGCCTGGTCCCAACAACGTTTTTTGATGAACATTGCCGCACCCGATGCCCAAAAGATCTCGCCGGGCTGCTCGTACTGGCCTTTATCTTCCTCTATTTCGTAAAATATCCGGCCCCGGCAAAACGGGTATCCAAATTTATCAATAAAGCCACCGGCAGCGCCCGCGTGCTCAAAAAAGTTCTTTTGATGGAACGACCTTATTTTAGGCGCGGCAGCGGCTATCTTTTCATCGCTCTCCATTAGCTCAATAACGGGCTGTATCCAGTTAGGTTCAACCTCAACGTCCGAGTTTAGCAAAATATAGTAGTCGGCATCAACCTGCGCCAGCACACGGTTGTAACCACCTGTAAAGCCGTAGTTTTGTTTGTTTTCGATAATGCGTACCGCGGGATACCTTCCACGCAGAAACTCGAGTGAATCGTCTGTCGAACCGTTGTCACCAACCACAATATCCAGATTGGGGTAAGCAGTAGCTAATACCGAGGGCAAAAAATCGCGAAGGTATTTTACGCCATTCCAGTTTAGTATCACTATGGCCACTTTGGGCATATTCATCATTTGTTCAAATCCTCCGGCATATATTTCCACCTCCTGTGGCTCCACAGCCAATATTGCGGTTTTTCCTGTATCAGTTTTTCAAGGTACCGTACATGGGCCTCGGTTATTTCGTGCTCTGCAGCTTGTTTGGGCTCGTCTATCAATGGCACCAGGGTATAGGTATAATATCCCCGGCTTACCCTATCGATCCTGTAAAATATAACGGCGGCATCAATCAGTTTGGCCAGCTTTTCTATTCCCAAAAATACAGCGGTCGGTTGGTTTAAAAACCGCGTAAAATAATTTATTTCGTGCATGTTGGGCGTTTGGTCGCTTACCAGTACGCTAAAGGTGAGCTGGTTTTTCAAAGCTACCATGGTGCGCAGGGTTTGTCGCATGGCAACCAGCATGGCACCAAAACGTGCCCTCACCCTGTTAAACATGGCGTCGAACACCTCGTTTTTTAAAGGTTTGTAAACAATAATGCGTTTTTCGGTAGTTAACAAGCCAAAGGCAAGCGCCGCCATCTCCCAGTTGCAGTAGTGCCCCGCCGCGGCTATAATGCTTTTATGTCGCTTAAAATAATGCTCAACAAGCTCGGGATTGGTGGGTTTCATCCGCTTACGTAACGACCGCTCTGAAACGGTTATCATTTTAATGGTCTCTACTATCAGGTCGGCCATATAACGATAATATCTGCGCTCTATTTTAAGCCGCTCCGCTTCGCTCCTTTCCGGGAAAGAATTTGCCAGGTTTACCTTTACCACCTGCCTGCGATAACCTATTATGTAATACAATACCAGGAAGATAACATCGGCAACAACGTATAAAAACCAAAACGGCAGTAACGATACCAGGTACAAAAAAAATATACCCGCATTTAAAGCCGCTTTTCTTAACATTTTTACCAATTTTGCCACAAACATAAAAAATATATATGATTGAGAACGGTGCTGTTTTACCTATGTTTTACCTGCCCCCGGTTGATTATTTTACAAAGCTGACCGCTTTTACACCGGATGTTGTGTTTGAACGGGAAGAGCATTTTCCAAAACAAACTTACCGTAACCGGGCAATTATATACTCGCCGGATGGGCGGCAGGCGCTTACCGTGCCCGTTGTTAAAGGTTCGAAGAATCACACAAAAATAAAGGACGTAAAGATAAGCTACGATTTTAGGTGGCAGCGCGCGCATTGGATGAGCCTGCAGGCCTGTTACCGCAGGTCGGCTTATTTTGAATATTACGAAGATGATTTTGCACCGTTCTACGAAAAACAAACTACTTTTTTGATAGATTATAACCGCGAATTGCTTGAGTTATTGCTGCGGTTATTAAAAATAAAACTGGAAATAAAGTTCACGGAGAGTTATGAACCCGCCTATCCTAACCTTACGGACCTGCGTGCCATTTTAAACGGTAAAAATGAGTTGGATATTGAACAAAAGGCTTACTTTCAGGTTTTTGAAGAGCGACATGGGTTTCTGAAAAACCTGAGCATCATCGACCTTTTATTTAACCAGGGCCCGCAGGCTTTAAACTATTTGTAATGGCAAGCTACACCAGGCGCGTACGCTATAAAAACCGTAAACGAAATGTAAATGTTGGCGCACGCCCGGGCAGCATCATTATACCTGACGATGCCCTGCCGCCGCAGATAGCCATGTACTCTTTTAATGAGGACGACCTGCAGATAAGTAAGGGCAGCGATATAAAAACCATTACGCAACAAATAGCAAAATGCAGCGGCCACACCCACTGGATAAAAATTAACGGCCTGGGCGATGCCAGGCTGATGGAAGACATTGGCACATTGCTGGGCATAAATCAGCTGGTTTTAGAAGATATTGTGAACACCCACCAGCGCCCTAAGTTTGATGAGTACGATGGGTACGTGTTTGGCACCAGCCGCATTATTTATTTTAATAAGGATAATGAGCTGGTAAACTGCCAGTTTAGCGGCATTGTTAAAGATAATATAGTAATAAGCTTTGAAGAAAGCCACCTGGATTACTTTGAAGTGGTAACCACGCGTTTAAAGGCCGGCAAAGGCACTATCCGCACGGGCGGGCCCGGGTATATTTTTTACGCCTTAACAGATACCATCCTGGATAATTATTTTGTTATCCTATCGCAAATTGGCGATATGATAGATCAAACCGAAGATAAATTATACCAAAGTGCCGATAAAAGCATCATGTTTGATGCGCAGCAGCTGAAGCGTACGCTTATTATTATACGCCGCGCCTGCTGGCCCGAACGTGACAAGATAAACGACATGATACGCAGCGAAAGCCCCGAGATCACCAAAGAAACCAAACTATACCTGCGCGATGCCTATGACCATTGCATACAGGCCATGGACATGGTTGAGAGTTATAAGGAAGTTACCAGCAGTATTATTGACCTGTACCTTAGTATGGTGAGCAACCGCATGAACGAGATCATGAAGGTGTTAACCATTATATCAGTAATATTTATACCGCTAACCTTTATTGCAGGTGTTTATGGTATGAACTTTAGTCGCGAAGATACCCATGGACATGTGATAAAAGATAATATGCCCGAGTTGTACATACAGCACGGCTATGTTTACGCCCTTATAGGGATGTTTTTGATAGGCGCCATACAGGTGTTCATATTTTGGCGTAAGGGCTGGTTCAATAAACTCTAATATCGGACGTTCGATTTGGGATTTTATTGCATAGGTTACGATCTGACAACCCTGCTCAAAAAACGTTTTTTTAGCCTTTCCCTTACTGGTTCGTCATATAATTTAAGTGCCGCGTAAGCCAGCAGTATAAAAAAGATAAATAAACCGCAAGCTACGGCTATAATGGTTGATGGCGCAGGTTTCTGTTTAATGATCCAGAAGGTATAAACATAAATGAACGGGTAATGGGTAATGTATATCGGGTATGATATGTCACCGGAAAACTTACAAAGTTTAGCCCAGCGCCCGCTGATCTGCCCTCCCGCGCCTGCTGCTATCAATAGCGGGAATACCAGGATGATGATACCGGCCTCGTAAAAGCCGTTCCAGTTGTACCAGGGGAAAAAGAACAGCGCTACCAATAAAAGCGAGCATACGGTATACGCCATTGGGATGCGTATAAGCTTACCCGTACGGAACAGTAGCAGCCCCGCAAAGAACGGGAACATCATGCGCACCGGCGCTACCCAGATATTTGGATAGCCTTCTGCCCCAGGCCCGTAAAACCAGTTGGCTATAAAAGCTGATTTTATTTTGGCAAAACCCCAGCCGGTACCCAGGTCGCCGTGGTCAACAGCTACTATGGTTAATACAATGCCACTTAAGATAACAACTACCCACAATACCTTTTTAGTCATGCTGCGGCCGAATAAGGCGTATATGATATTCGCAATATATTCCTGCAGCAAACTCCAGCAAGGCCCGTCCAACGGGTGGGTTTCGCTCCAGCCGCGTACATCAATTGGCGTGGGTAACATGGTAAAGCCTATCAACATGGCAATTACCAGTTTCCAAACATCAAACTGCAGGTTATCCTTAAACGGGTCGAACCAAAAAGCAACGGCGCCTATAATAGTGCCCAAAATAACGAGGGGGTGCAGGCGAACCAGGCGGATCTTCAGGAACTGTTTAATGGTCATCCCCTTTGCCCAGCGATCGTCGTAGGCATAACCCACCACAAAACCCGAAAGCATGTAAAAGAAATCTACCGCCAGGTACCCGTGGTGCATGGGGTGTTTAGATAGATCCGGAAAGTAGGCTTCGAACAAATGGAATATTACTACTAACAAGGCGGCGGTGCCGCGTAATCCGTCTAAAATTGGGTAGTGCGGTTTCATTTAAGGCTTATCGGTTTTGAGATATAGGGCCTTTAAAGGTAACGGATGGCATTGGAATGTGCAAATAACCGGCAAATGTTAAATAACGTAATTTTATTGCAGATATGGTAAACTTGCGGCGCTTTATGCAGGGAAAATTAACAAAATCAAATAATTTACCGCTTTAATTGTCAATCTGGGTTTTGACACCTGTTATGCTAATATTTCCGGATTGTAATGTTTTAGGTATGCACGGAAATTATAACAGTTTTTTCTTGCATAAATAAAATTTAATGCAATAATTTGCACAAAATTAAAAAGTACATATACTTTATTGAAAATGATTAAACAAAACATAAACAGAACGGAAATCAGCGCTTTTTTTGCGCCGGTTGCCGCTGCTTTAGTTTCTTTTGTTTTGTTGTTCCCTCCCAGCCGACGAAGGGTGTTCATCCCACGGGTTTGAATTAGGTTTTGATCTCCACCCGAATGAAGGGGTTTCTTTTAAACTTCTTTAAACAATGTCCCTCTAATAATTATGGCTATACAACGCCAATAATTTAACGGTAATTTTTCTACTATAATGACCATACAAGATTTTGACATAACCGTAGCAACTGCACAACACGCAGACTTTGCCCCTATAATATGCGACGAAATGGCGGAGTCGGCAAAGGCGCGTGGTACGGGTATTGCGCAGCGGTCGCCCGAGTATGTAGCCAACAAAATGCTGGAAGGAAAAGCAGTTATAGCGCTGCATAAAGATGGCACCTGGGCGGGCTTTTGCTACATTGAGACCTGGAGCCACGGCGATTTTGTTGCAAACTCAGGCCTTATTGTAAACCCTAACTATCGTAAAGCAGGTTTGGCCAAAGCTATTAAGCACAAAATATTTGAATTATCGCGCAGTAAATATCCAAAAGCAAAACTTTTTGGCTTAACTACCGGCTTGGCCGTGATGAAAATAAATTCTGAGATAGGTTACGAACCAGTCACCTATTCAGAACTTACACAGGACGAGGAGTTTTGGAAAGGCTGCCGCAGTTGCGTTAATTACGATATTTTGATGAGCAAAGACCGCAAGAACTGCATGTGCACCGCCATGCTTTTCGACCCGGAAGCTATTCAAAAACAATACGAGGAGAAAATGAAGAAGATAACGCACAAGGCTACATTGCTTGAGCGTATTGAAGCAGCGTTTAAAAAGCGGTTGGAGAAATTTGAGCTGAAAGCGGAAAGACTAAAGCAGAAAGCTTTTACGTGGTAGTATGAGAGATTACAAAAAACTAGAAGTCTGGAAAAAATCACATGAGCTTACCCTGTTTGTGTATAGAAATATACTTCCGTGTTTCCCTAAAAGCGAACAATTCGATCTGTTTAGTCAAACTAAGCGCGCTGCATATTCAATTCCCATGAACATTGTAGAGGGAAGTGGCCGATTTACCGAAAAAGATTTTGCTCATTTTTTGGATATGGCTTTAGGTTCGGGACATGAATTAGAATATGCTTGCATACTTAGCAAGGATTTAGGCTATATTAACGAAACGATATACGAGAATATAAATCAACAAATTAACGAAGTAAAAGCCATGTTAATTGGCTTAATTAAAGCATTAAGGAAATAAAGGCTTTGGTCTTTTAGCTTTTTGCTTTCAGCTTAAAAAAATGAAGAAAAAAGTAGTACTGGCATACAGCGGTGGATTAGACACCTCGTTTTGCTGCATTTATTTAACACGCGACCTGGGTTACGAGGTTCACTCGGTAATTGTAAATACAGGCGGTTTTAGTGATGAAGAGCTTAAGGGTGTTGAAGAACGCGCTTACCAGATGGGTGTAACATCGCACCACGTGGTAGACGAGACTAAAAACTTTTACGATACCTGCGTACGCTTTTTAATATATGGCAATGTATTAAAAAACAACACCTACCCCCTTTCGGTAAGCGCCGAACGGGTTAGTCAGGCCACTGCCATTGCCAACTACGCCAAAGAGATTGGTGCCGAATTTGTTGCCCATGGCAGCACAGGCGCCGGTAACGACCAGGTACGTTTTGATATGATATTTAACATCCTGGTGCCCGATGTACAGATCATTACCCCTATCCGCGATTTAAAACTTAGTCGCGAAGAAGAAATTGAGTACCTTAAAAAGCACGGTGTTGAAATGAACTTTGAGAAAGCAAAGTACTCTATCAACAAAGGTATCTGGGGCACTTCTGTTGGTGGCAAAGAAACACTTACCTCAAACCTGGGCCTGCCTGAAGAAGCATGGCCGACGCAAGTCACAGAATCGCGAGCCAAAAGTCTTGAACTGGTTTTTGAGCAGGGCGAACTGGTTGGTATAGATAACGAAAAATACGACCACCCAACCAAAGCTATACAGGAATTACAGGCTATTGCGCAGCCCTACGGCATTGGCCGGGATATCCACGTAGGCGATACCATCATCGGTATTAAAGGCCGTGTTGGTTTTGAGGCGGCTGCTCCAATGGTAATTATTAAAGCACACCATACGCTAGAGAAACACGTGTTAACCAAATGGCAGCTTTCCTGGAAAGATCAGCTATCCGCTTTTTACGGCAACTGGCTGCACGAGGGGCAGTTTCATGACCCTATTATGCGTAATATTGAAGCCTTTTTAACGGATACGCAGAAAAACGTAAGCGGTAAGGTGTTTGTCGAACTACATCCATACCGTTTCCAGGTAGTTGGTATCGAATCAGCGCACGACCTGATGAGCAACAAGTTTGGCAGCTACGGCGAAATGAATAACTCGTGGAGCGGCGAAGATGTAAAAGGTTTCTCAAAAATATTTGGCAACCAGGTAATGATCTATCATAAAGTAAATACCCCCCAGCCCCCTAAAGGGGGTGCTGAATAAGCATACGAAATGGAAAATAATGATACCCTTCCCGGAGCTTCAACTCCCCCTTCAGGGGGCGGGGGGGCTACCATTTTTTCGCGAAGCGAATGCTTAAGCACCTACAAGTGGGGCGATGATTGCTACGGCTGGAATTATGTTGACACCGATGCATTATCTATCAAGCAGGAACTGATGCCGCCCGATACTGCGGAGGCTTTACACTATCACGAAAAGGCTTCACAATTTTTCTTTATATTAAAAGGCCGGGCCACTTTTACAATTGATGGCGTTACCAGTGTTTTAAAGCCTGAGCAAGGCATTGAAATTAAGCCCGGGCAGCAGCATTTTATCAGCAATAAAGAAAGCAGCGACCTGGAATTTATTTTATATTCATCACCATCTACAAAAAATGATCGGGTAAATCTATAGCCCCCTACCCCCCTAAAGGGGGAACTAAAGTTTACAAAATGGCAGAACAAAATTTAAATAAAGATATTACTTCCACTCTCCCTTCAGGGGGTCGGGGGGTTAAAGCGGGCATAGTTGGCGGCGCGGGCTATACCGGCGGCGAAATGCTGCGGATACTGATCAATCACCCTGATGTAGAGATCGTATTCGTGCATAGCAAAAGCAACGCCGGAAACCACGTTTACGACGTGCATACCGACTTGTTTGGCGATACCGACCTTCAATTTGCTGCCGAGTTAGCTTTCAACATTGATGTGTTGTTCCTGTGCGTTGGCCATGGTGATGCCCGAAAATTCTTAGAGGCTAATGATATCCCCGATCGTATTAAAGTAATTGACCTGAGCCAGGATTTCAGGTTAAGTCAAAATTCGAAATTAGGCAAAAAAAACTTTATTTACGGCCTTCCGGAGTTAAACCGCGAAGCCATAAAAGCTGCTGATAACATAGCTAATCCGGGGTGTTTTGCTACCTGTTTGCAACTTGGATTATTGCCCCTGGCAAGCAAAGGATTATTAAATAACGAAATACATATAACGGCTACAACCGGCTCTACCGGCGCAGGCCAAAGCCTTTCGCCTACCTCGCATTTTACCTGGCGTAACGATAACCTGTCTGTTTACAAAGCTTTTAACCACCAGCACCTAAATGAAATAGGCCAGTCACTTAACCAGGCTGCAAGCGCTTTTACACCCCCTTCAGGGGGTTGGGGGGCTATTAACTTTGTGCCTTACCGCGGAGGCTTCACCCGTGGTATCATCGCTTCTATGTACACTGAAAGTGAATTAAGCGAAGCAGAGGCACTAAAGCTTTACCATGACTATTATGCCGGCCATCCGTTTACGCATGTAACCAGTAAAGATATCGACCTAAAACAAATTGTAAATACCAATAAATGTTTTTTACAGGTTAAGAAATACGACAATAAGATATTTATTATCAGCATAATGGATAATTTACTTAAAGGCGCGAGCGGACAGGCAGTGCAGAACATGAACCTCATGTTCGGACTGGACGAACGCGCAGGATTACGACTTAAGGCGACCGGTTTTTAAGCCGAAAGCCCCAAGCAAAAAGTCTAAAGCGAAAAGCTTTAATGTTCTATAACAACCCGCTGAAAGTAAAGCTTTGGCCTTTTAGCTTTCAGCCTTAAGCTTAACACAAAATGAAATTATTCGACGTATATCCAATCAATCCAATCAATATAGTTAAGGGCGCAGGCAGCCTAGTTTATGACGATAAGGGTACCGAGTACCTTGACCTTTATGGCGGGCACGCCGTTATATCAATCGGCCATACCCACCCGCATTACGTAAAACGTATAGAAGACCAACTTCACCAGATAGGTTTTTACTCTAACTCTGTCGAGATTCCTTTACAGAAACAACTGGCAGAAAAACTGGGTCATGTATCCGGGAAGGAAGATTATCAGCTGTTCCTGTGCAACTCAGGTGCCGAAGCCAACGAGAACGCACTGAAGCTGGCATCGTTTTACAATGGCAGAAAAAAGATCATCGCCTTTAAGAAAGCCTTTCATGGGCGCACCTCATTAGCCGTTGCTGTTACCGATAATCCCAAAATTGTTGCCCCGGTCAATGAAACGGATAATGTAATATTCCTGCCCTGGAATGACGAAGCAGCCCTTGAGCAGGCGTTTAAGGATAATGAAGTATCGTCGGTGATCATTGAAAGCATACAGGGCGTTGGCGGCATACAGGTCGCAGAATTAAGCTTTTTACAAAAAATACGCTCGCTTTGCGATCAAAACAATGCTGTTTTTATTGCCGATGAGGTGCAGTGCGGTTATGCGCGTACAGGCAGGTTTTACGCGGCAGACCACGCCGGCTTAAATGCCGATATTTATACTATGGCAAAAGGTATGGGCAACGGCTTCCCTATCGGGGGGATAAGCATTTCGCCAAAAATACAACCTGCTTATGGTATGCTGGGCACCACGTTTGGCGGCAATCACCTGGCGTGCGCCGCTGGCTTAGCCGTACTGGAAGTAATTGAGCGTGATAACCTGATGCAAAATGCTGCCGAAGTGGGCGGCTACCTGATAGAAGAATTGAAAAAATTTGATAAAGTTAAAGAGGTACGCGGTAAAGGCCTGATAATAGGTATCGATCTGCCCGAAGAATTGGGTAATGTAAAAAAAGACCTGCTGTTTAAGCACCATATCTTTACCGGCGAAGCAAAGCCAAACGTAGTAAGGCTGCTGCCTGCGCTGAATTTAACTAAGGCACATGCCGACAGGTTTCTGGAAGCATTTACAACAACATTAAAAAATTCTTAATCACAAATATTGCTTTTTAAGTCCCTCCTTTGGTGAGGGACCTAGAGAGAGGCTAAACAGGTAAATAATGAAACTATTCTCTTCGGTAAATGATGTTAAAGATGTTACGGCGCTGGTTGCCGAGGCATTGCAATTGAAACAAAACCCATATGCGCACCAGCATTTAGGTAAGAATAAAACCTTGAGCCTTGTTTTCCTGAACCCAAGCCTGCGTACCCGCATGAGCACCCAAAAGGCTGCCATGAACCTGGGCATGAATGTAATTGTGTTGAATATAGACAAAGAAGGCTGGGCGCTTGAACTGCGCGATAACGTGATCATGAACGGCACCACTGTTGAGCATATCCGCGAGGCAGCCGGGGTTATGGGCGAGTATTCGGATATCATCGGTGTACGCTCGTTCCCAGGGTTAAAAGACCGTGAAGAAGACTATAGCGAAACTATTTTTAACAAGTTTGTAGCGTTTTGCCAAGTGCCCGTGGTAAGCCTGGAATCGGCTACCCGTCACCCGCTGCAAAGCCTGGCCGACCTGATAACTATCGAAGAACTAAAAACAAAAACACGCCCCAAGGTAGTATTAACCTGGGCGCCGCATATAAAGGCCCTGCCGCAGGCTGTACCAAACTCTTTTGCAGAATGGATGTGCAAGGCTGATGTGGATTTTACCATCGCCCACCCGGCGGGATACGAGCTTTGTACGGATTTTACCAATGGCGCAACCATCACCCATAACCAGGGTGAGGCGATACAGGACGCGGATTTTATCTACGTAAAAAACTGGTCGGCTTACGAGCCTTATGGTGCCGTAACCGGCGGCAATGCGGACTGGATGCTAAGCAACGCCAAACTGGACGAGATAGCCTCTAATGCCAAAATAATGCACTGCTTACCTGTAAGGCGCGACCTGGAACTATCTTCCGAAATATTGGATGGGCCAAAGTCTGTTGTGATACATGAAGCAGGTAATCGTGTTTGGGCGGCGCAGGCTGTGTTGAAGCAGATGTTGGAAACGATGTAATTGCTCACTTTAACGATGGAATACGATATTTTACTTGACGGACTTCACATCGGGACTACAAAGCTTGAAAGGGCCGACGTACCTATGGGGGTTGTTTTCGGAGATATCACGTTTAATAATAGTCAATTTGGTTACGACTTTTTAAGAGAATATTGTGTTGTCAATAATTTACCATTTTCAGAAGATATAGAGAATAAAGTTATAAGTACGAACAATATTCCGCTATTGAAGGTGAAGAACAAAGATTTTGAACTTATTCATGGGTTGTCGTGCAGTATCTCTGGCATGGATGGTAACGATTTTGAGATCTATATTATAGGAATAGATTCATCACGGTACCAAATGCTGTTTCCACATCATGTTAATCATTACAACACTTAATTTGAATAATAACATGTACGTACCAAAGCATTTTCACCTATCTGATCAACAAGAAGCTATTAGCTTTATGCAGCAATATAGCTTTGCTACGATAGTTACGATGATGAACGGTATACCCGAGGCCACTCACTTGCCGTTTTTGGTAGAGCAGCGGGGAGAAAATGTGGTTTTGGTTTCACATTTCGCCAGGGCTAACCCACAGTCGCGGGCGGTTTTTAATGAAAAATCGTTGGTAATATTCACAGAGCCCCATGCGTACATTTCGCCATCTAACTACGAAAAGGAACTGAGCGTACCAACCTGGAATTACCTGGCGGTGCATGCTTATGGCAAGGCAACCCTGATAGATAATGAGGCACAGGTGGCGCAATTACTCGAAAAGATGATAGGCTTCTACGAGGCCGGTTACCGTGCGCAATGGGACAAATTGCCCGAAGATTATAAGTTGAAAATGATGAATGGCATTACGGCTTTTGAGATAGTTGTTGAAGACCTGCAAGGTAAAAAGAAGTTGAGCCAGAACCGTACCGAAACAGAGCGCCAAAATATTATAAACAGTTTAAGCGTATCGCCCAACAAAAGCGAAACTGATATAGCGGTGTTTATGCAAGGGGCAAAGGCTTAGTCTTTAGCGTGGCTTTTATAAGTAGCGTTTATTACTTTATTTAACGTAAGCCCCTGCACTATGATAGAGAATATAACGATAAAATAAGTGCCGGCCAGTATAAAATGCCGGTAGTTTGAGGCGGGAAGCGATAGCGCCAACGCTATGGATATACCTCCGCGCAGCCCGGCCCAGGTAAGTATATTAATACTGCCGTAATTTACATTAAGGGTTCGGCGCAAAAAGGTAAGCGGCAGCATAATACTGCTCCATCGGGCCACCAGTATCACTACAATACCAATCGCTCCCGAAAGCCAATAGTGCTGCAAAAATGGGAAGTTGATCATCTGCAGGCCTATCATCACAAAAAGCATCGTATTCAGCATTTCATCAATCAGCGTCCAGAACTTTTCAAGTGCCTGGTGCGAGTGGTCGTTATTATCTACATTGATGGAGCGGCCACCTGCGAACAACCCCGCTGTAACAACCGAAAGCGGGATAGAGAGGTGCAGGTAAGTGGCTATGAGCGAGTTGGTCATTACCAGAGCAAGAGACACCAGCACAATGGTCTGAAAATCGTTTATCGATTTCATTAGCCGGTGGGCCAAAAAGCCGGTTATAGCCCCCAAGGCAATTCCGCCGAAAACCTCCTGTATAAATAATACTATCGCTTTCGAAAAATCGATACTATCGGTGCCCGATTGGGTTATCTCCAGCAAACTAATAAAAAGTACCAGGCCAATGCCGTCATTGAATAGCGATTCGCCTGAAATGATGGTTTCAAGGCTGTTAGGTAGCTTAGATCCGGTCACAATAGCGCTGACGGCCACGGGGTCGGTCGGCGAGATAAGGGCGCCGAACAAAAGGCAATAGATATACGGTATTTTTATATCCAGCAAGCCGGTAACCCAGTAAAGTAAACTACCAAATACGATGGTAGATAGGATAACGCCAAGGGTACTCAACAAGAACACCGGACGCATCTCTTTTTTTAAACGCCTGGTGTTAAGGTTAAAAGCGCTGGCAAAGAGCAGGAAGCCCAACATAATATTGAGCACCATGGTAGAAAAATTGATATTTGTAGCCAGGATGGTAAGATATTTGGCGCTGTTAGGATCTACCTTATCGACCACAATGGTGACCACAGAACCAAGAATAGCCAACGTCATAATGCCGATGGTTCCGGGCAGCTTTAACCAGCGGGCATTTATATATGAATAAAGCGCGCTAACAATTACAAGAAGCGCGATAATTAAAAATAAGTGCATTTTTTCTGCTAATAATTTAACTTCACCGTCAGCTACCTCGCTACCGGATCGGTCATCATTGTATCTGTTCTAAAATAATGTATAATAAGGCGGTTATCGCTGTTTCGGGTAAAATAATTAACGGCCCAGTTAAAAAACACGATAGCCTTATTACTAAACCCCGCCAATGATATTAAATGCACGAACATCCACAACAACCATGCAAAGAAACCCTGGAAACGTAATTTGTGCAAATCGGCCACAGCCATATTACGGCCAAGGGTGGCCATAGTACCCAGATCTTTATACTCAAAGGGTTTGGTGGGCTTACCATGTATCAGGCTGGTAAGGTTTTTTGCCAAATGCCTGCCCTGCTGCAAGGCCACCTGCGCCACACCAGGGAAGCCCAGCGGGTTGGCTTCGGTAATAACGGCCGATACATCACCTATAGCAAACACGTTTGTAAATCCCCTTACTCGGTTTATTTCGTCGGTTAAAATCCTCCTGCCTTTCATTACCGCCGCGTCCGGCATCCCATCGGGTACTTCGCCCCTAACGCCCGCCGCCCAAAATACGTTGCGGGTGTTGATAGTGGTACCATCATCTATTTTCAGTATGGTGCCGTTGTAGCTTTCAACGTGCACGCTGTTGTAAATAGTGATGTCCATATCGGTTAAAAACTTTTTGGCCTTCGCTGACGCCTGCGGCGACATAGCCGCCAATAGTTCGGATTTGCCTTCCACCAAAAACACTTTCATATCGGCATCGCAAAGCCCGGGGTAATCTCTGCATAAAATAAATCGACGTAGTTCGGATATGGCGCCTGCCAGTTCAACTCCTGTTGGCCCTCCGCCCACTATCACAAATGTGAGCAATGCGTCGCGTTCGGCTTTATCAGCCGTTACCAAGGCTTTTTCCAGGTTCTGTAATAACAAGCTGCGGATGTTCAGCGCTTCGGCAATATTTTTCATGGGCATGGTATTGCGTTCCAGTTCCTTATTCCCGAAAAAATTGGTGTTGGCACCCGTGGCTATCACCAGGTAATCGTAACTTATTTCGCCTATATTGGCCGTAATCGTATCGCTTTCGGTATTGATATTTTGTACCTCGGCCAGATGAAAAGTAAAATTCTTTTGCCTGCTGAATATCCTTCTGATGGGGAAACCTATCGAGTCGCCTTCTATGGCACCGGTGGCTACCTGGTACAGCAGCGGCTGAAAAGTGTGATAATTATGTTTATCCAACAGTAAGACCTCTACCGGTGCGTTTCTTAATTTTTTTGCCAGTTGTACCCCGCCAAAGCCACCGCCAATAATAACTACGCGGGGCCGCGCGTTCCTTTTTGCATCCATATGATATATAACCGGCTGCGAGTTAAGGTGTAAACAACCGCTGATGTTATCCCTTTAACAGGATAATGTATTATGTGTTTTGCCAATGAATATTTTTGTATTAATGCTAAGCGGGTGGATACATTCGGCAACGAAAAAAAACTCTGCACCGGTGGTTAAAATCCACTTCATCAATAAAAATAACTATAATTGCCATCGAACTTATATATAATTTAATATGCAAGCCCTGCACATCATTAAAATAGGCGGTAACGTTATTGATAACTCCGAGAACCTGCACCGTTTCCTGAAGGATTTTACGGCGCTTGAGGGTTACAAGATATTGGTGCATGGGGGCGGAAAGGTGGCTACTCAGGTATCTGAAAGTATGGGTATCGAAGCAAAGCTGATTGATGGCAGGCGTATAACCGATATTGACACCCTGCGTATTGTCACTATGGTTTACGGCGGATTGATCAATAAAAACATTGTAGCCCAATTGCAGCGTTATGGAAGTAATGCCATTGGCCTTACCGGTGCAGACGGCGATCTGATACGCGCCAAAAAACGCCCGGTTAAAACTATCGATTACGGCTTTGCAGGCGACCTGTTTGAGCGTTCGGTTAAAGCCGACAGCATTGCAAAGCTGCTTGAAGGCGGCTTTATCCCCGTATTTTGCGCGCTGACACACGATGGTGAAGGCCAGCTGTTAAACACCAATGCCGATACCATAGCCTCTGCGCTGGCGGTGGCTATGTCCGGATCATATGAAACCACGCTCGTTTATTGCTTCGAAAAAAAAGGTGTATTACAGGATATTAACGATGAGGATTCGCTGATAAGGGACATAGACCCTGAACGCTACGAAAAACTAAAGACAGAACAAATCATTCACAGCGGTATGCTCCCAAAAATGGATAATGCTTTTACAGCCATTAGCTGCGGCGTTAAGGCAGTTATAATCGGCCATTCGGATGATTTAGGACAATTAAAAAATAAAGCGGGCTTTGGTACCCGCTTAAGTAAGTAAGTAAGAATAATGGAAACACAGCAACATATAGCCATTTTGGGCAGTGGTAATATTGGCCTCGCATTGGCAAAAGGATTAGTTAAGGCAGGTATTTTTACCCCGCAGCAAATTACCCTTACCCGCCGTAACGTGGCGGCACTGGCCGGCCTGGCAGCCGAGGGTTATAATGTTACGGCCAATAACGCCGAGGCGGTTACTAAAGCGGATATCGTGGTATTGGCAATTTTGCCCCAGCAATTAAACAAATTGCTTGATGAGATAAAGCCTGCCGCCAGCCAAAGTAAGCATTTGCTGATATCGGTGGTATCGGGTGTGAGTTGCCATGACATTCGCAGCCAGCTCGGTTTAGATGTGCAGGTGATCCGCGCCATGCCGAACACGGCCATAGCTATTGGCCACAGCATGACGTGTGTTGCTACCGATAATGCGTCATCGGCCAACATCAGCCTGGTTTTGTCGTTATTTGATACAGTAGGCGTAAGCATCCAGATAAACGAAGAATTGATGACATCAGCAACGGCATTGTGCGCATGTGGTATCGCATTTTTTCTGAGATCTATCCGCGCGGCTTCACAAGGCGGCACCGAAATAGGCTTCCACGCGCACGACGCCCTCAAAATGGCGGCCCAAACGGCCAAAGGAGCCGCGGACCTGCTATTGCAGCTGGCATCGCATCCCGAGCAGGAAATTGATAAGGTGACATCGCCTAAAGGCTGTACTATTGCGGGCCTCAACGAAATGGAACACAACGGCTTTAGCTCGGCCATGATAAAAGGTATAAAACTGTCGGCAGAGAAAGCCGGCGCGCTTTATAAAAGCGAATAAATAAACATCACACCAACAAATGCATATGAAGTCAGGCAGTATTTTAAAAAGCGTATTTTTAATTGGGGCTTTTTTACTTTGTGCGTTTAAACTTTTGCCACCCCACAAGGCAAACATCGTATTTATTGGCGATAGCATAACCTTTGGCTCAAACACCGCCGAACTGCAGCCCTCTGTATATGCTTTGGATTACCTGGTGAAAAAAAAGGGCATTATGGTAACACAAAGCAACCAGGGTGTGAGCGGACACACTACGCTTGATTTTTTGCCCGGGGAGCAGGATTTTGATAATACCATTAAGGCTGCCGATGTATTTTACAGAGATACAGCAGCGCAACTGATATTTTCAATAATGCTCGGGACTAACGACAGTGCCATGCAAGGTACCCACGGGGCGCCGGTATCGCCGGTACAATACGCTGCCAACCTTAAAACTATTGCCGATAGCTTGTTAAAACGCTACCCCAACAGCAAGATAGTTCTTAACACTCCAATTTATTACAGCCCCAATACTTATAATGGTGCCATGTACCTGCAAGAAGGGCTTAACAGGCTGCAAAGCTATTTCCCGCAAATTGCCGCTTTAGTTAAGGGTTATTCTGTTACCAATCCCAACCATGTATATACAGGTTACACTAACGGGTTTGTTGACTTCAGGAAAAACTATCAATTTACCTTACAGCCTGAGCAGGGTAAGCAAGGGACTTTTTACCTGCACCCCAATAAATCAGGGGCAGGTTATCTGGGTAAAAAATGGGGCGAGGCTATTTACCGCGCTTTAACAAATTAATCTTCGGAAGTATCTTTTTTAGGGGTTGGCGGGGTTGAAACTATTTCGCCAAATTCATTTACATAAGCCATCATATCTTCCAGGCCGCCGCCGGCCGAGTTTTCCTGGCGTTCTTGTTTGCGCAATGCCTTCTCTTCTTTTTTCTTTTGCTTGTTTTTTTCAAGCTGTTTCTTCATAAATGTTGCTTGTGATTTAGCCATATATTATCGGGAATTAGTGAATAAAAAAAGCATCCGCTTTAAAAGCGGATGCTTTGTAGGTGTACAATATAGTCATTTTATACGGCTTTGCGTTAAATTAATTTAACTAAACGGGCAGTGGGCTGTAAATCAGCATCAAAGTATATCTTACGCTACCGCTTTAAAAGCTTATTTAAAATGCAAAAACCTGCCGCTATTTAAAAAATAAAGGTTAGCTTTAAGAAATTCCTTCTCAACACAAGCAATTTCAATACAGGCATTGCCAATCAGTAATACGGCGCAACAGCTAAGCTGATGATTGCCGGCGATAATTCTATTATAATACATTTAAAATAAACACCATGAGCAAAGACAGAAAAACGGTTAAAGAAACCAAAAAAGCCCCCGCAGTAAACGGGACCAAAAAGCAATCAGCATATCAATCAGGAAAAGGTTCGACTTCTTCCGATCTGTCAAGCAAAAAATAAGAATCATGAGCGAACAAATGATAGAGATCCAAACTAAATTATACTTGTACGATCTTGCTAACCTTGCTAAAGAGCATGGTTTTAAAGCCGATGATAACTGGGAGTTTAGCATGGCAAACAATGCCGAAAGGATAAGTATACAAAAGAACTACTTCCCTACTAATGTAACCAAAATTGTACCCGAAATATTACTGCAGGTATTAAACTCCGTTAGGACGGCGCTTAAGCAATCACTCGCCGTTAAAGACGCGCCGGATGCCCAAAGCATTATTGCTGATGAATTGAATTACCTGGTTGCGTTTAACCCTAAACGACCAAGGACGTAACAGGTTAACATCTTGTCAGGCCGAACATCGTGGAGCATCTATCGCCGGGTAGTTCCTTAGCTCCCACTCAGGATGACAAATTTTACAACAGTTCCGTGGCTAAATTGGCCAGTTCGCTCCTTTCACCCTTTTGCAGGGTGATATGGGCGTAAAGCGGATGCCCTTTGGCCTTATCAATAAGATACGACAGGCCATTGCTTTCAGCATCGAGGTATGGCGTATCTATCTGGTAAATATCACCGGTAAATACAAATTTACTGTTTTCCCCGGCCCGCGATATAATGGTTTTTACCTCATGGGGTGTAAGGTTTTGGGCCTCGTCTACAATAAAAAATATTTTGCTTAAGGTACGGCCGCGTATAAAAGCCAGCGGCGTTATTGATATCTTGTCGTTTGCCACCAGTTCATCAAGTTTGGCCTGCATCTTCTCATCCTCGGCAAACTGATCTTTAATAAACTTCAGGTTATCCCATATGGGGGCCATGTATGGGTCTATTTTTGATTTAACATCACCCGGCAAAAAGCCAATATCCTTATTACTAAGCGGTATTATGGGGCGTGTTACAAATATCTGGCGATAGTGCTTGCGCTGCTCTAAAGCGCTGGCCAATGCAAGCAGCGTTTTACCGGTACCGGCATTACCTTGTATAGTTACCAGTTTAATATCGGGGTGCAGCAGCGCGTGTATGGCAAAGCCCTGTTCCATATTGCGGGGGTAGATATTCAGTACAGGCTGTTCGGTCACCGTTTCTACCTGTTTGCTCTGCGAATTATAAAATCCGGATGCGGAGCCATGCTTACCGTTTAAAATATAAAACTGGTTGCCTGCCTCAAGGGGGATATTAAAATTATCAGCAGGTATGCTAAGGTTTTTTGTTAGCTTGCTCAAAAGCTTTTCGGTTACATTATTCAATGTAGTTTTGCCTGTGTAAAGCTCCTCAAGATTTTTCACCTTACCGGTTTCATAATCCTCGGCATACAAATTTAACGCCTTGGCCTTTAAACGCAGGCAAATATCTTTAGATACCAGTATCACTTTTTTGCCGGGGTTTTCAAACTGAAGTCCCAAAGCAGCATTTAAGATGCGGTGGTCTATCTTATCTGATCCAAAAACCACTTCGGCATCCGCACCGGTGTTGGTGGCATCCATTATCACTTTAAAAGAGCCCTTACCTTTACCGTTTAGCGGTACCCATTGATTGATCAACCTGCTGCGCGACATATCGTCCATCAGCCTGATAAAACTGCGAGCCTCAAAATTACGCGTATCGTTACCGCTTTTCATGTTGTCAAGCTCTTCCAATACCTGTATGGGTATGGCAACGTCATGTTCATGAAAATTTTCAAAGGCGTTGTGGTCATATAGTATAACCGAGGTATCCAGTACAAATATTTTCTTCTTCCCGTCGGGCTTGTGTGTAGCGTCGTTGTTCATTAATGCTAAATTAGGCATTTTGATTGGGGAGCGGTTGCAGTTGTTGAAAATGTTTTAATAGTTAGCGAAAGCACTTATACCCTTACCGGTAGGCTGATAGTCGCGAAATACCCCTATATTGGCGTGTTTGCACCTCATTAGGTGTCGTTGTCCGCTTTAAATTTGCAGTATGATCAACTAATTTAAAAAAGATGAGAAAAATAAAGGTACTGGCACATATTTCATTAGATGGCGTAGTACAATCGCCGGGAGGCCGCGAGGATGATAGTGATTTTGCGCATAGCGGATGGTCTATGCAATATGCCGATAAGCAAACCGGAGAAGGCATTGTTGCCGCCCATGGGCACAATTACGACCTGCTGCTTGGCCGCCGTACTTATGATGTTTTTGCAGGATACTGGCCAAACGCCCAAAGCGGTGCAATTGCCGACGGTTTTAACGCCGCGAAAAAATACGTTGCGACCCATAGGCCCGAAAGCCTTGAATGGGGCCCGGTTGAAGACCTGGGTGCAGATATTGTTGAAGGCCTGCGCGCTTTAAAGGCACAGGACGGCCCCGACCTTATTGTTTGGGGAAGTGTGACGGTTACATCGTTATTGTTTGCGCACGGGATGGTTGATGAGGTGGTATTATTTGTTTACCCGGTTTTACTGGGGAGCGGCAAACGCTTTTTTACAGACAGCGCCGAAGCATGGAAACTTGAGCTTATAAACAGTACAGTCGGATCATCTGGCGTAGTTACCAATATTTATAAATACGCAGGGGCTTTACAGATCTAAAACACTGCCCGTTGAATTTCGAAGGCGGGCCATAACTTAATTGAAAATGCCTTAAAATAGGAAAACGGAAGCCTCTTCTTTCGAAATGACCTCCGTTTTTCCCGACCCCATGAATAGCCGTGGCTATCATGAAGCATCAAGTTTTGTGTAAATTAACCGACCTGATCTCCTCTTTGTATAATGCGAACGCCGATGTCTCTTTATTCGCTGTGAATGCCGATGTTTCAATTGTTGACACGTATGCAAACTTTGTCTGTCTCCTTGCGGATGGTGACGCTTCCAAATTCGTTCCGCATGTGTCCTTCGTTCCTCTTGCGAGTGCGGATGGGTCATTGCTTCTGCGAATATTGATGTTGTCACTTCTCCCGAGGGGAAGTCGACTCCGTTGTTATTCGTGCAACGCTGATACTTCTTTATTCCGTTGAATGCCGATGTCTCTTTGTTACGCTACGCCGATTGCTTCAAGGTCATTATTTTGTTTGCCGCCCTCCGTAGAATCTTGCAAAACCCATAATACCTCATTAATCATCTGCCAGACAAACCTGCTTTCGCAATTTGATCTTTTACATGATTCAGGCACTTCCCTTATCTTTAGTTCGCCCGAGGGTCCACCCGATTAAGTTTCTGTATTCCTGTAAGGCTGTCAAAGTACGTCGTTCTTGATGATTACAATATAGGAACATAAAGCATCATTTGTCAAGGCCTTTTTTTATTTTCTTTTTAACATGTTATTAACATAAAACAGCTGGTTATCCACATTACACAAGCCGTGATATATAAGCGCTTCAAACTTTTTGACCGGGTTTATAAACAACGCGGTTACTAACAATAAACTAAAAACAGGTACACATACTGCCACATATAAAACGCGCGCATCAACCAGATTTCAAATTTTTTCTGTTAGATGTTTCCAGTATCTTTTAGGGATATGGCGCACATGAAGCCTGGTGTTTTTTCGTGACGGAATGTTTACGCTGGTAAAATAGTTCTTCCACAAGTGCTGATAAATGGTCTCCTCCTCCGTAAATGCGGCTATAATATTGGCGGGTTTGCCAATGTTTGCAAAGTCAAGCGAAATATATTGGGTATCGTGCAGGTCGTAATAGATGCCGTATTTACGCCTCAGATCATATATTATCCATTTTTGATCAGCGTAGCGGCTTTTAAAATGGCGAATAAGCAAAGGCAACACATTAAAATCCGGTTCAACTGCGGCGTAAAAAATATCGTCCTTTAATTTCTGAAAGCGCACAAAGGCTTCCATCCTGTGTTTTTCGCGCCTAACCATGCGTACCATTTCTGATACGCGCAGCACAAACCGGTTGCCATAGTCCTCTTCAATGTTTTGCGCCGCATCAAAAGCATACCTGATGTATCCCACCAGATTATTATCCTCCCCTTCCATTTCGGCTAAATGAGCGGCGTACAGCCTTTGTATGCCCATTGCTGATATCCTTTGTGTCAGGCCTTTTAAAACGCGGTTAGCGCGTATCTCATCTGTTGTTACCTGTAACTTATTTTCAAAAAAGGCAGCAGTATCCGGTTGATTGCGTTGCAGGTTTACGCGGTCGAGCCGGCGATCGTAAATTTCGAATACAACGGTAAGAAGCCCTTCAAAAGTGCCATCGTAAATAAGTGTGGTCATGGTTAAAACAAGTTTAATTGTACCTGGGTATTCTTTAAAAATTTGCTTTGCGATGTCGCCAGTATAAACTGCTTAATGCTACTACCTGTAAGGTCGCGCCGTTCAAATTGGCTGCTGTTGCAAGTGATAAAAAATTTTGCCCGGTTAAGGGCCACACCTATTTTTTTTAGCTGGTCCCAATTAAGCCTGCCAAACCTGCGGGCAGCCACAATCTTTTGTGCCGATTGCAAGCCTATGCCGGGTATGCGCAAGATCATTTGCAGGTCGGCCTTATTAATATCAATCGGGAATACCTGCATATTTCGTATAGCCCAGCTTAATTTAGGGTCGATATCCAGATCAAGGTGCGGCTGGCTGTCGTTCACAATCTCGTTCACCTTAAAACCGTAAAAGCGCATCAGCCAATCCGCCTGGTACAGGCGGTTCTCGCGCACCATTGGCACGGTGGTGTTTAAGGCAGGCAGGCGGCTATCGGCCAGCACTGGTACATATCCCGAATAATAAACCCGCTTTAAGTTAAAGTTCTTATAAAAATAGTTAGCCGATTGTAGCACCTGGCTGTCGTTCTCGGGGGTTGCGCCAATAATAACCTGCGTGCTTTGGCCTGCCGGCGCAAATATGGGTGCTTTTTTGAAGAGCTTTTTTTCTTCAGTGCGCTGGATAATGGCACTTTTAAGATATCCCATAGGCTTGATCATATCCGCCTGATTTTTATCAGGCGCTAATAATTTCAACCCGGCCTCGGTGGGCATTTCCAGGTTAACGCTCAATCGGTCGGCATACAAGCCCGCTTCATTCATCAGTTCGTCGCTGGCACCCGGGATAGATTTGAGGTGAATATAGCCGTTAAAATTATGCTCGGTACGTAATTTTTTGGCCACCCGTACAAGCCGCTCCATGGTAAAATCAGCATCCTTGAAAATACCCGAGCTGAGGAACAAACCTTCAATATAATTACGACGGTAAAAGTTAATGGTAAGGTCTACCACCTCCTGCACTGTAAAAGCTGCACGTTGAATATCATTGCTTTTGCGCGATACACAATAAGCGCAATCAAATATGCAATGGTTAGTTAACAGTATCTTTAATAACGACACGCACCTGCCATCCTCCGTGTAGGAATGGCATATGCCGTTGCTGGCATTGCCAAGGCCTTTGTTCTCGTTCTTCCGCTTACTTCCGCTGCTGGCGCACGATACGTCATACTTAGCTGCATCAGCCAAAATATTCAACTTCCCTGTTATCCTGTCTACATTCATACCGTTTCAAAAATACTAATATTATTAGCAATTTTTATGACTAATATCAGAACTGTTAAGATGTTTTAGGAATACATGGTATTCTTCACCGACTTCATTACCTTTACACAAAAACACATATGCCAGATTTAGATTCAGGATTTTGCGAGCACCTGCAAGCCATTAAAGAAGTTAAACTGAGCGACAACCACGTTTGCGAAGAATGCATAAAACAAGGCACCAAATGGTTCCATTTGCGCACCTGTCAAACTTGTAGGGTCACTTTGTGCTGCGACCAATCTGATGAACAGCACATGACCAAACATTACCACGCTGCGCATCACCCGGTAATAGCGTCGGCTCAGCCCGGCGAGCGCTGGCTATGGTGTTATCCCGACGAGCAATTTGCAGATTATTGAGCCAGTAGCTCATCTACCAGCTTAGGTACCCCTATTGTAGCTTTATAAGGCATTTCAATGATGCTTCTGTTACTTGCAGTAGGTATGTTTGGGTCAATGATGTATTTTTTTACCTCCCGGGGCACGTAATTGATCAACCCGGCGGCAGGATAAACGGCCAGCGAAGTACCGATCAAAATAAACAGGTCGGCCTGGCTGCAAATTTGCGCCGCGGTTTCTATCATGGGTACCGCTTCGCCAAACCATACCACATGTGCGCGCAGCTGCGATCCCAATTCGCACTTCTCGCCCATTTTTATCTCCCAGCCATTAATGGGGTAAGTAAGGCTCGCCTTTACGCTCGACTGCGACCGAGTGATGATGCCATGCAGGTGTACTACATTGGTTGAGCCAGCCCGCTCGTGCAGGTCGTCGATGTTTTGGGTGATGATAGTCACCTCGTATTTATCTTCAAGTTTAGTCAGCGCGTAATGAGCGGCATTAGGCTTAGCCTCTAGTACCGATTTGCGGCGCTGATTATAAAAATCCTGCACCATTTCGGGGTTGCGCTCCCAGGCTTCGGGTGTGGCTACATCTTCTATATTATATCCTTCCCACAAGCCGTCGGTATCCCTGAAGGTTTTTAGGCCGCTTTCAGCGCTTATTCCCGCGCCGGTAAGCACTACTATTTTTTTCATAATTTTAAGATCTGAGGCAAAGCATCGCATTTTCGCCTCACAAAAAAAAGCGGTTAACTATGGCTAACCGCTTTTTTTTGTATTTTATTTAATTTATAAAGCCAGTTGCCTTTGTGTTTGCAGCGAAGTATACTTTCTTTTAGCCAGTTCAAATCCGCCAAACAGGATGGCGCCGTATAAGGCATCGGCTATAAGCATGTTTGTTTCAAACGGGTAAAT
The DNA here is from genome assembly GCF_010093045.1 of Mucilaginibacter sp. 14171R-50. Lineage (NCBI taxonomy): Bacteria > Pseudomonadati > Bacteroidota > Sphingobacteriia > Sphingobacteriales > Sphingobacteriaceae > Mucilaginibacter > Mucilaginibacter sp. 14171R-50. The sequence goes on from NZ_CP048115.1 coordinate 3,853,778, forward strand.
AGCTGCGGTTAACGATTGGCCATAGCCTGCAAGCGTATGCGGATAAAAAGTTCCGTATAAAAATGGAAGATCCATAATTAGCCAGTGTATCATTACCGACACTACCGATGCTGTTGCAACGCTTACTATATTCACCTTTTTTATAAAAGTGCCAACCAATACCATTAGCATAAAGCAACCGTACACCCATAACGAGCTGCCGGTAAACACAATCAACTTGTACGTGTAAATATAATTCACAAAAATATCGCTCACAAAAAGTGATAGCATCGGTATAAGGTAAGCCTTCCACGTATCATTAAAATAGGCACCTGCAAACAGTGCTATGGCACCCACCGGTGTAAAATTACTAAGCAGGGGCACCTGTGTGTTTACAAGGCGCATTGCAGTTGCAGCAAGTATTATTAGTATAAGTACGCTATTGCGGGTGTTGATCTTGTGTAATGACATGGTTTTAATTAAAGTTCAAATTTATTGATAATACACTGCAATTTAAAATGCTATTTATTAACCAAAACTATTTTACCCGGGCTTACGCCGGTTTCCATGGTGTATTCTTTTTTGCCGGTCTTGTCAAACGCCGTTACAGATCCGTTTGACGAATAATCTTTGGCGTCGGCAATAAACACTTCGCCGGTAATGCTGTCGATCGTAATAGCATATGGGGAAGTAATAGTTACATCGCCGGTTATAAAGTTTGCACGCTCGGGCTGCTGGGTTTTGGCGTTATACATTGCTATCTTATTATCAGCTGTGGGAAAATAAACATAATCGCCGTTGGCAGCAATGGGCAGGTTATATCCAAGGGTTAGGTCACTTTGCGACGTAACCGCATCAGTAGTTGTATTTATAATAGTGATACCGGCCGATACATCGTTATAGTTACCTGCAGATAGCACATAAACGTTGCCGTAAGTATCCGCAGCGATGGTGATTGGGTTAACCGTTACCGTTATCTTTTTGGTTTCGCTTAAGGTGGCAAGGTCAATTACCGACACTGTTTTATCCAGGTCGGGATAATCTAAGCCCCCCGAATTGGCTACATATAATTTACCATTTGATACAGCCATTTGCTCGGGATTTCGGCCAACTTTTATGCTTTTAACTATAGCAAGCGAGGCAGTATCGATCACTGATACTGTACCATTGTAAGATGTTACAAAGGCATTGCTTTTGTAAAAAACGATACTGCGTGGTTGTGTAATACTGATCTTTTTGATCAGCTTAACCGTTTTTGCTTCGGCTACATCCACCAGGTCTGAATTGTTTACCACAATGAACATTTTTGAGCCATAGATCCCCAGGTCATTACCGGTATCGCCTAATTTTTCGGTATTGATGGCGGCAAAAATGTCCGGTGTAAGCTTTTTAGCGGTGTAATCATAATACGAAAGCGTACTGTTATTGTGGCCAATGCCGCCCTGGTTTAAAATATACAGCCCGGCCCTTTCGGCATCGGGCTTATCAGGGGTAGGTTGTACCTTTTCTTTACTGCACGATGTAAGTAAAGTGGCAAAAGCAAGCGAAATAAACAGGTACTTTGGTTTAAAGTGTTTCATTTGATGATGTTATATAGTTATTTGAAATGTGATTCGTACAGAGCGGCCGGGCATGGGATAACTTTGCACCACCATATAGCCTTTGTTAAACAGGTTATTAACCTCCGCGGATACCACCAAAGGCAGACCTTTGCAAGCGCCTTTATAAACCAACGCTGCATCACTTACCGTATATTTTGGCAGGCGATCGTCGTCATTATTATTATTGTTGTAGTATCGTGAGGAAAGTTGTTGTTGATTATAATAAACCCCCATCGGCCCTGTGGTTACGCCGATATTAAATGCAAAGGTGTTTTTTGGGACGTAAGGCAACTGATTAAGGTAGATAGAGGATGTTGGGTCGGTTAGGTTTTGTGCCTGCTGATGGGAGTAGTTAGCTGATAGCACAATGTTATACCCCGCCCCTAACCCAGCCTGTGTCTTTAAGCCGGCATCCAGCCCTTTAATGTCAACTTTACCAAAATTTTCTACTGAACCATTGTATAAATTAGGTGTATATACGATCTTGTCTTTTACGTTGTTATAGTAAGCATCCGTAGTAAGACTGATGTATTGAAAAAAGCCGTTAAGGTTTCTGCTATAGGTGAAGCCAAGGTTATACTGATTGGTAAACTCTGGTTTAAGTTTAGTATTAGTAATGAAATTATAATACAATTCGTTGAAAGTTGGCGCCCGGAAAATATACTTATAAAAGCCCCTTACCTGGAAGCCCTGGTCATCAAACGGTTTTATGGTAGCCATTATCGTTGGCGAAAATATATTGCGATGCGGAATGGTAGTACCCGTAGCAACCGACTCCGAGATATCTGTATTAAGCAGGCTTGCCTGCAAGGTGGTTTTTCCGAGCACCAGTGTGCTTGCCAACACATTTAACAACGCAAACCGTGTTGGATAGCGAAACCCAGGCAAATTAGCGCTCATGTTATTTACAGAGATATCTGTTGCGTATGAAACTTCCCAATTTGGTAGAAGGTGATAGGACAACGCCGCCGACTGGTAGTATTCATGCTGCTTAAACTGCTGATCCAGAAAACCGGCAGAACTCGGAAACTGGGGGTTAAAATAATGCAGGTAATTTTGAGAAAACTTGCTGTTAACCAGCAAATGGATACCGTGGCTAAACACATGTTCGTAACCGGCTTGCAAAAACAGGTCTTTGTTCCATAAGCGCTGGCCTGCAGGCGGTGGTTTGTTGATAATAACAGGGCCGGGAAGCCCCCTACCCGAATTATAATAGTTAGCATGAAAGTTAAACTTACTGCTGTCGTTTTTTGTCCAATAAAGCGCGCCATCAACCTGTTGCGCATTAATGGCCGAACCTAACCGTGTTTGTTTGCTTTTAGCCAGTCCGTCGTCGTTGATGTAAGTATAGCGGCCATTAGCCTTTTGCAAATAGCCATTTATGATGAACGACCAGCTATTGCTTAAACGCTGCTGCCATTGCACATAAGTATTAAACAAACCGAACGAACCGGTTTTAACTCCTGCGGTTATAAGATATGGTTTATCAGTATTTAACCGGGGCTTAATAGTTGTTATGGAAAGGATACTGGCGGATGCAAATGACCGTGCAGGCTGCAGGATATTGGGAGGCTGCCCGTTGTATAAGGCTATGTGCTGTATATTGTTAAGATTGAGCCTTCCCAGGTCAACCTGCCCGTTCTCGGCATCGTTGATCTGCACACCATCATATAATACCGCCACATGATTAGCACCCAGGCCGCGTACAGATACCGTTTTTAAACCACCAATGCCGCCGTAGTCTTTGATATTTACTCCCGCAAAATTTCGTATCGCGTCCGCAACGCTGGCAGCGCTATACCGGGTAAAATCGGCCGCCGCAACCTGTTGTGATGGGGTTATGGTTTGGATATAGGGTGCCTTTGCAGATGATATCAGGACCTCTTTTAGTTTTTTGCTTGTGTCTTGCTGTGCAAATACCTTAATAGTTGGAAAAAGAAGTATCCATACAAAGCACACGTATTTAACGCGTTTATACGTAAAAATGCACGATAATTTTTTTTTCATGTTGCAAGCAAAAAAACTTACAGCATACAGGAACTACACAGAATGGAAAACGCCGGTATAAAAAAGCATCCACACTCAAGCTTCAATCCCCGAAAGCTGTGAATAATATAATGCTGAGGCAGGTATTCTGACTTACTCCCCTTTGCCTGCCTTCCCACCCGCAACTAACGGACAGTGACATTTTTGATGGGCATTGGTTAACAGAGCTTACAGCTGCGGGACAGTTGCGGATTTACACCGTATTCCCTTTTAATTCTCCCGGGAACGTTCTCCCGGCAGAAACCTAAAGCATGGCAAATGTACTATTACAATTGTTAAACCCAAATATTAATATTGGCGGCGGCTAAATTAATTTCAATAAAAGAAAACCTGCTGTTTATTAGCGTGTTTAACAGGTATATAATAATTATATTATGACAACATCAACATTAGAAAATAGATGGCGTGCTACTTCTGCCTCAGAGGCGCGTAACAGCTCATTAAGCACCAATTTATCGCAAACAGAACGCACCCTGTCAATTGCAGGTGGTGTAAAGCTTGCACTATCGGGCTTTAAAGGCCTATTTAAAAGCCCGTTCTCCAGCATCATTAAAATAGGTGCGGGCGGCTACCTGCTCACCCGGGGGGTTACCGGCCATTGCGAACTCTACTCGCGTATGGGCCGCAACACTACTGAGCCTGTTAACGTTAATATCCGTTCGTCGTACCTCATTAACAAACCACGACAAGAGGTGTACGATTTTTGGCGTAAACTGGACAACCTGCCGTTATTTATGAAACATCTGGAAAGTGTTGAGCAGATAGACGACAAGCGGTCGCACTGGGTGTTAAAGCTGCCCACAGGCGTTGCTAAAGTGAGCTGGGATGCCGAAATTGTAAATGATGAGCCGGGTTATGCTATAGGTTGGAGCTCGCTGCCCGGCTCTCTGATTGATAATGCAGGTAAGGTACGTTTCCAGGACAGCCCGGATGGCGAAGGCACTTTAATAGACATCGTTATCTCTTACCGACCGCCGGCAGGTGGCTTTGGAGGCAGTATCGCACATATATTAAACCCTGTATTTAAAAACATGGTTGATAATGATGTACGCAACTTTAAACAATATATGGACATTGATGGCGGCGCTTCGTCACCGGCATATGAAGAACCTGTTGCTATAGTAATTGAAGAAACGGTAGTTGAGCGTACCTCATCAGAAGATACAGTTGCTGATGACCAGTCATCCCGTTATCAATCTCATATAGAACCCATAGAAGAGAGGCCATCTCCGGGTAATGAACACCAGGCGATGTAGCAACACTTGTTATTTACCGGTATCGTTGTACAATTAAATCACAGTTGTAAGGTTACCAACTTTAGCAACTTAAATAATAAAACCAGGATAATAAAAGAGCCCCGAATTCGGGGCTCTTTTATTATCCTAATATGGGTAGATATAATTAGTTACCCACTTCTGACAAGAATTTAATGCGCATTAACTGAACTTCCTCACGGGTATAGTCGTCTGAGCCAAGTTCGGCTAAAGCGGTATCGATAGAATCAACTTCAGCCGATTTAAAGTAATCGTAAACCTCTTCCTGCTTATCCTCATCAATCATTTCATCGATATAATAGTTAAGGTTTAGCTTGGTGCCCGAGTTAACTATAGTTTCCACTTCTTTCAGGATATCTTCGTACGTAAGCCCTTTTGAAGCAGCTATATCATCAAGGTTTAAATGCCTGTCGATGTTCTGAATAATGAATACTTTTAATGCCGATTTATTTGCGGCGCTTTTTATGACCATATCTACCGGGCGGTCAATATCATTGTCCTCAACATATTTGCTGATCAGATCTACAAACGGAGCACCGAATTTCAACGCTTTACCCGCCCCTACGCCTGATATTTGTTTCAGTTCCTCGGTATTTACCGGGTAGTGGGTGCACATTTCCTCTAACGATGGATCCTGGAAAATGACAAACGGAGGCAGCCCTTTTTGTTTCGCCAGTTTTTTACGCAGGTCCTTAAGCATTTGCAGCAATTGGGTATCTAAAGCCCCTCCACCTTGTTTTGGCCCTTCGTCAGTATCGTCATCATCAGTTGGTCCCATTTCCCGGTTTAGCAGAAAACGGATACTGTAAGGATTGTCAATAAATGCGTTGCCAGTTTTTGTTAAGTGCAATACACCGTATTGGTCAATATCTTTATAAAGGAAATTATTTAGCAATGCCTGGCGCATCAGGGAGTTCCAAAGGTTTTCACCCTGCTCAATACCCGACCCAAAATAATCCAGTTTGTCGTGTTTATAATTTTTTACCTGCGTATCATCCTTACCCATTAGTATATTGATGATGTGGCAATCATCAAACTTTTCGCCTATCAGCCTGATCAGGCTTAGCACCCTGTGCAGGTGTTCTTCGCCATCAAAATGCACTTTAGGGCCGCAGCAATTATCGCACATATTATTGCAGCCTGCTTCGTTAAAGTTCTCGCCAAAGTAATGCAATAATTGTTTACGACGGCAAACAGACGATTCGGCGTAGTCAATAACCTCCTTCAATATCTGTGTACCTATCTCGCGCTCGGCTACAGGTTTATCCTTCATAAACTTCTGCAGCTTATCAATATCCTTACCCGAGTAAAACGCAACGCAAACCCCTTCGCCCCCGTCACGGCCGGCGCGCCCGGTTTCCTGGTAATAGCCCTCCATGCTTTTCGGCATATCGTGGTGTATAACATACCTCACATCGGGTTTGTCTATACCCATACCAAAAGCTATAGTAGCTACAATTACATCAACATCTTCCATCAGGAATTTGTCCTGTGTATCGGCGCGCACTTTCGGGTCTAAACCGGCATGGTAAGGCAAAGCCTTTACACCGTTAAGATTAAGTGCTTCTGCAACTTCTTCAACCTTTTTACGGCTAAGGCAGTATATAATGCCCGATTTGCCCTGGTTTTGCTTAACAAACTTAACAATCTCCTTTATAGCGTTACGTTTGGCCCTAACCTCATAAAAAAGGTTACTGCGGTTAAACGACGATTTAAAAACAGTGGCATTGTTCATTTGCAGGTTCTTTTGAATATCCTGCTGTACCTTCGGCGTAGCGGTAGCGGTAAGGGCTATAATGGGTATATCATCGCCTATGTTACTTATTACCTGGCGTATTTTGCGGTATTCGGGCCTAAAATCATGCCCCCATTCAGAAATACAATGCGCTTCGTCAACCGCAACGAACGACACCTGGTTCAATCTTAAAAAATCAACGTTTTCCTGTTTGGTCAATGATTCGGGCGCTACGTATAGCAGTTTGGTTTTCCCGCTTAATACATCGTCCTTAACTTTTAATATATCTGCTTTGGTGAGTGATGAATTTAAAAAATGAGCTATGCTGTCTGAGCCGCCAAAAGCCCTTAACTGGTCTACCTGATTTTTCATTAAAGCAATAAGCGGGGATATCACAATCGCTGTGCCTTCGCTCATTAATGCCGGTAACTGGTAACACATTGATTTACCTCCGCCTGTAGGCATTATCACAAAAGTGTCGTTACCGGCTAAAATATTAGTTATGATCGCTTCTTGTTCACCCTTAAAGTTATCAAACCCGAAAAAATTTTGCAGGTTATCAAAAAGCGACTTCTTAGTCTCTATCATTATTTACTTGTACGTTTGGAATTATGGTTCAAAATAACAAAAATTTATAAATAAACGGTTGGTTTTGTTAAAAATTTTATACTAAAATGATTATTTGATTAAAAACAATTTGTTTATTTATCGCTTTTACAAATGGTAAAATTTGTATTGAAATATTTAGTTTTATCCCATAATGAATTTACAAATTAATGCACATATTTAGCATTGGTTTGCCAAATTAAAATCTACAATTATACAATGAATAAAAACTATTATGCCATTATAATGGCTGGCGGTATCGGCAGTCGTTTTTGGCCTATCAGCAGAACATCGCACCCAAAGCAATTTATAGATATACTGGGTACCGGCAAAACGCTTATACAAAACACTTACGAGCGTTTTTTGAAGGTATGCCCAAAAGAAAACATTTACGTTGTTACTAACGAAAACTATACCAGCCTGGTAAAAAAGCAATTACCGGACATGGCCGACCAGCAAATATTAACCGAGCCGGTTATGCGCAATACGGCGCCATGCGTTGCATACGGTTGTTTTAAGATAGAAAGCTTGAACCCTGATGCCGCTATTGTTGTGGCCCCATCAGACCACCTTATACTTGACGAGGCTGCATTTATTGATACGATACAAAAATCGTTAGAAACCGCATCTCAAAACGACTGTTTGATAACCCTGGGCATTAAGCCTTCCAGACCGGATACCGGTTACGGCTATATACAGTATACCGATCAAATACTGAACGATGATTTTCATAAGGTGAAAACCTTTACCGAAAAACCCACTGTTGATATTGCCAAAACCTTTATTCAAAGCGGCGATTTCTTATGGAACGCCGGGATATTTGTATGGTCGGCGAAAGCCATCGTCGATTCGTTTAACAGCCACCTGCCCGAAATGCATGAGATATTTGCCGAGGCGCGCTCGGTTTATAACACTGATGAAGAGAAGGAGTTTGTACACAAGGTATATCAACGCTGCATAAACATATCCATCGACTACGGTATTATGGAAAAGGCACCTAATGTTTACGTGCTGCCGTCTGAGTTTGGCTGGAGCGACCTGGGCACCTGGGCGTCGATATACCAGCTGGCCGAGAAGGATTACGTAGGCAATGCCGTAATACCATCAGAAAAGGTAATTATGTATGACAGCAGCAATTGTATGGTAAATGTACCCGGCGAAAAGCTGGTAATACTACAAGGCCTGCACGATTACATCGTGGTAGAATCTAACAACACCCTGCTTATTTGTCCGCGCGACCAGGAGCAAAATGTTAAACAAATAGTTGCGGACGTGAAGAACAAGTTCGGGACAAAATATATTTAAGCCCCCCAACCCCCTGAAGGGGGCGCAGAATATTAAACAGGCCCGATTTGGAAATCAAACCGGGCCTTATGCTTTCAAAAACTCCCCCTTCAGGGGGTTGGGGGGCTTAAGGTTCGCTGCCTTATCGCTTCATACAATATTACAGCTGTAGATACCGAAACATTAAGCGATTCGATCTCGCCAAACATGGGTATCTTAGCAAGATGATCGCTTATACGAATGATCTCGTTACGAATACCGTCTTCTTCTGATCCCATTACAATTGCTGTTGGCGCGGTATAATCAGGCTTGTAGATATAATCGTTTGTTTTTTCGGTGCAGCAAACCAGTTGTAATCCCGATTCCTGCAAAAATTTTACGGTTTGCATAAAGTTATCATGGCGGCATACGGGTATCTTGTATAGCGCACCAGCGGATGTTTTGATGGCGTCCGGGTTTATCTGCGCTGAGCCCTTCGCCGGGATAACTATAGCATGTACGCCAGCGCACTCGGCCGTACGTGCAATAGCGCCCATATTGCGCACGTCGGTAATGCTATCCAGCACCAATATCAGGGGCACTTCGCCCCTTTCAAATATATCGGGTATTATATTCTCTATTTTTTGATAAATAATAGGCGATATAAAGGCGATAACACCCTGGTGGTTTTTCATGGTGATGCGATTCAGCTTTTCAACAGGTACCTGCTGGCCTGTTACCTTGTATTCGTTCATCACCTCTTTAAGCTCATTGAGCAACCCGCCGCCCAGACCGCGCTGCAGGTACAAAGCTTCAATTTCCTTGCCTGCCAATATCGCCTCAATCACCGCCCGAATTCCGAAAACCATCTGGTTGCCTTCGCGCGGCGGGGGTTTAGAATTATATGCCATTTTATTAAAATTATTTTCGCCAAAAGTACCTAAATTAACTCATTTAACGGTTATTGGACTTACCCGCTTAACAGTATTGTTGATAATACTTAACAATAACAGAGACTTATAAACATCAATAGTAATCAGGTACTTATGCCGTTATTAACACGTTATAAACATTTAGTGTTAATTATTAGCGTTGAAATTTATAGTGCTGATAATGTTTTTATTATGTGGAAAACTTTGTTGTTAGCGATTTAAAAACAGCTATGAACATTTTTTATATATTTTTGTTTCATCATGACATTTGAGAACGATACTCCTAATTATAAGCCCAATTCAACCGATAGAAGAAGCAGGATAACCAACCCTACACCATATGCCGGCTTGGGCAAATTGCCCCCCCAGGCAGTTGACCTTGAAGAGGCTGTTTTAGGAGCCCTGATGCTCGAAAAGGATGCCCTTTCATCCGTAATTGATGTACTGAAACCCGAGGTTTTTTATAAGGATAATCACCAGAAAATATTTAACGCCATCCGCATCCTGTTCGAAAAAACATCGCCGGTAGATATCCTAACTGTTACAGCGCAGCTGCGCCAACAGGGCGAACTGGAAATGATAGGCGGCGCGTATTACATTACCGAGTTGACTAACCGTGTAGCATCGGCCGCTAACATTGAGTATCACTCACGTATCATCATCCAAAAATTTATACAACGCGAGCTGATCAGGATATCTACTGAGGTGATCAACACCGCTTACGAAGATACGAGCGACGTATTAGACCTTTTGGACAAAGCTGAGAAGAACCTTTTTGAGATAGCGCAGAACAACCTTCGCCGGGATTCGCGCAAGATGGACGACCTGATGCATGAAGCTTTAAAGGATATTGAAGCGCTTAAAGACAAGAAGGACGGCTTAACCGGTGTTGCATCGGGCTTTACAGACCTGGACAGGATGACCTCTGGCTGGCAACGGTCTGACCTGGTTATTATAGCTGCCCGCCCGGCAATGGGTAAAACCGCCTTTGTATTAAGCTGCGCCCGCAACGCCGCGGTTGATTTTGACAAGCCCGTAGTGGTGTTCTCGCTCGAGATGTCTTCTGTTCAGTTGGTTAACCGTCTAATATCGGGCGAAACCGAAATTGAACAGGAGAAGATTAGAAAAGGTACACTGGAAGAATGGGAATGGCAGCAGATCCATTCCAAAATTGGTCGCCTGGAGGCAGCGCCTTTGATCATTGATGATACCCCTTCACTAAATATATTTGAGTTTCGTGCCAAATGCCGCCGTTTAAAATCGCAGCATGATATCCAACTGATCATTATCGATTACCTGCAGCTGATGCAGGGTAAGGCCGATGGCAAAGGCGGCAACCGCGAGCAGGAAATTGGTAGTATTTCGCGTGCGCTCAAAACCGTAGCCAAGGAACTGAATGTGCCGGTAATTGCACTGTCGCAGTTAAGCCGTGCGGTAGAGAACAGGCCGGGTGGCTCAAAAAGGCCGATGCTGTCAGACTTGCGTGAATCCGGCTCTATTGAGCAGGATGCGGATATGGTGCTTTTTCTTTATCGTCCCGAATACTACGGGTTGGATGTGGATGAGGATAACAACCCTACGCAAGGCGTTGGCGAGGTTATCATAGCCAAGCACCGTAACGGCGAAACCGGCCGTGTGCGATTAAAATTTGTGGGTAAATATGTTAAATTCACCGATCTTGACCAGGGTATGGATAGTTTTCCGCCGGCGGGTAACGCTTTTGCAGGTTTAAACCCGTCAACAGACTTTGATAGTAAACCAAGCAATTTTATCATCCGTCCATCAAGAATGGATGATATGGAGGATGAACCGCCGTTTTAGAAGACCTTATAGCCGTGACTCTTGATCCTTTATCTTGACTTTTTAATAATCATCATCATCTTCCTCAAAGCCCATAGCCGAACGGTAAACAGCCTGCAATTCTGAGAACGCGTGCATATCCCGTTTGGCTTTTGTTATTTCCATCCCTTTCTCGTAAGTGCTAATGGCATCGTCTTTTCGGTTAAGGGCTTCATATAATTTACCCAGGTGGTAATAAGTGCCTGTATAATCTGGATGATTGTTTACCAGGTCTTCGTAATAGCCCAGAGCCTTTCCGGTATCGTTAAGTCGCAGGTATTCAGTTGCCAGCGCATATTTTAAAAATTCGTCTTCGGGTTCGTTCTGTATAAATGCCAACAGCTTTTCTAATCTGCTTATCTCCATTTTAAACTCTCTGTTTTTTAAACTAAATTTGCAGCACCCTAATTACCAATACCTGTAAATATATAAACCAATTATAATGAGTAAAATACTGGTATGTATCAGCAATGTTCCGGATACCACTACAAAAATAACCTTTACAGATAACAACACCCAATTTAATACAAACGGGGTCCAGTTTATCCTTAACCCATATGACGAAATAGCGCTTGCCCGCGCAATTGAATTAACTGATGGCGGCAAAGGCAGCGTAACCGTAATTAATGTTGGCGAAGCAAACACCGAAGCTACCATTCGCAAAGCGCTGGCTATTGGCGCTGCTGACGCGGTGCGTATAAATGCCAGACCGCAGGATGCCTGGTACGTTGCATATCAAATTGCAGAGTATGTTAAGGCAAACCCCTTTGACCTGATACTTACCGGCCGCGAATCTATTGATTACAATGGCTCCAAAGTTGCCGGTATGCTGGGCGAATTGCTCGACATCCCTTCTGTATCTATCATCAAAAAGCTGGACGCAACCGACAGCGAAGCAACCGTTGAGCGCGAAATTGAAGGCGGAAAGGAAGTACTTACAATTCCTTTCCCTTTTGTGGCGGGTTGCGCCGAAGGCGTTGCCGAACCTAAAATACCAAACATGCGTGGTATAATGAGCGCACGTACCAAACCATTAACTGTTGTTGAAGCTGTTGAGGTACAAACGCTATCGCAGATCATCAGTTACGAAACGCCCCCGCCCCGCGGCCAGGTTAATTTGGTTCCGGCAGAGGACCCGGCAAAACTGGTTGACTTGCTGCACACACAAGCAAGGGTTATATAATTTAGGTTTTAACGATCAATATTCAAATATGTCAGTTTTAATATACGCGGAAAATGCAGCCGGAAAGTTCAAGAAATCAACTTTCGAAGCGGTATCATACGCCAAAGCAATTGCTGCTCAAAATAACACCAACCTTATAGCCATTTCAATTGGTGATGTTGCTAACGAGGAATTAGCCGCCTTAGGCAAATACGGCGCCGAAAAAGTTTTAAACGTATCTAACGAGAAATTAAAGAATTTTATAAACCAGGCCTATGCTTCGGTTATTGCCGAAGCAGCAAAAGCTAATGGTGCTGATATTGTAGTATTATCAAATTCCTTCAGCGGGCGTGGCCTGGCTCCTCGCCTGGGCGTTAAGCTGCAAGCCGGCGTGGCCGATGGCGCAGTTGCACTGCCCGAACAGAACGGTGGAAAACTCACTGTTAAAAAAACGGCCTTCTCGGGCAAGGCGTTTGCCACCGTCGAGTTAACATCGGCTAATAAGGTTATAGCGCTTACGCCAAATTCATATAAAGTTGTTGAAGGCGGTTCTGCAGCACCGGTGGAAGTTTTCAATGCAGAAGCAAAGGCATCCGACTTTAAGGAAATGATCAAAGACATCGTTCGGTCGACAGATAAGGTGTCGCTGCCTGATGCAGAGATAGTGGTATCGGCCGGCCGTGGCATGAAAGGCCCCGAAAATTGGGGTATGATAGAAGAGTTGGCCAACCTGTTGGGAGCTGCTACCGCCTGCTCTAAACCTGTATCAGACGCCGGCTGGCGCCCGCACGAAGAGCACGTTGGGCAAACGGGTATCGCGGTTAGCCCGAATTTGTATATTGCAATAGGTATTTCGGGCGCTATACAACATCTTGCAGGTATAAGTTCGTCAAAAGTTATCGTTGTTATCAACAAAGATGCCGAAGCGCCGTTCTTTAAGGTAGCTGATTATGGCATTGTTGGCGACGCCTTTGAGGTATTACCAAAATTAATTGCCGCTGTTAAGGAATATAAAGCATCAGCTTAAAAAGAAATCGCTGTGATGGGTAACGACATGAAAAAGATCAAGCTGGATATTGTAGGGTTATCTTACAGTCAAACACAGTCAGGCGCTTATGCTTTGGTTCTGGGCGAAGTAAGCGGCCGCCGCAGGCTGCCAATCATTATTGGCAGCTTTGAGGCGCAAGCTATTGCTATAGAGATAGAAAAGATGACACCCAGCCGGCCATTAACGCACGATCTGTTCAAGAGCCTTGGCCAGGCGTTCAATATCACCGTTCAGGAAATTATAATTTATAACCTGGTTGATGGTATCTTTTATTCAAAGCTTATTTGCAGCGACGGAAAAAAAATGATAGAGATAGACGCCCGTACATCCGATGCCATTGCGATATCGGTAAGGTTTGAATGTCCTATTTATACTTATGAATTTATTCTTTCAACAGCAGGTATAGTTATCGAAGGTAACGATTTTGTTTACCTGGAGAACATAAATGAAACTCCGGAAGAAAAAACCCATACTTCAGCAACAGGCACTTATACGTCGTTAAGCGACGATGAACTAAAAACCCGCCTGCAGCAAGCACTTGCCGAAGAGGCTTATGAAAAGGCAGCTAAGATACGCGATGAGCTAAATAAGCGTAAATCATCGTAAAAGGTTCAAACAAAAAGAGCGGGTAATTTACCCGCTCTTTTTGTTTGATATATCAGTTTAAAAGTTAACACCAATATTGATAGCCGATACGCTATTCCTTAGCGTAGAGCCTGTGTTATTTTTCGCAATATCGTTAATCCCTGCCTGGCCATTAAGCTCGATAAACAATTTAGCTTTCTCTGCAAGCGGGAACTTAACACCAATACCCAGGTCGGCACCAAAATCGGTTGAGTTGAAAATAGGTTTCAAATCTGTACCATCCGCGGTTTCTGTTGCGTTAAGCAGAATGCCAACATACGGGCCAAAGTTTAAATACCAGTTTTTGGTACCGCCAAAGTGCCAGTTAGCCATTACCGGGATGGTGATGTAGTTAACCTGGTAATTTGTTGTAAAATTGTTAAGGTAACCATTGTTCCACCCTTTTTGATCGTAGCTTACCTTCGCTTTAAAGCTCCATGTTTCGGAAAAGTAATGATCAGCAGATACGCCAAGGTTAAAGCCAATGCGGGGGTCATCATTGTTAACACCGCTGGCCGACACATTGGCTATGTTTAAGCCTACATTTAAACCTAATTCGGTTTTGCCTTTTGATTGAGAGAACGCTGCCGTAGATGCAGCCAGAATAATAAGTACTGAAGTAAAAAATTTGTTCATAAATTGTGATTAAAGTTGGCGCGAAGATAATTAATTTATCAAACCGTTTGCCACACACCCCGCTGTTAAATGTTGTTTTTATAGCTTTCTCATATCGCTTAATTTCGCTATTTTCCGCCTTTATTTTCAAAACTATTAATTGTTTAAACCAGTGCTGTATGAATATTAAGTTACGCTTAATACTGATGAATTTTATGCAATTTTTTATATGGGGAGCGTGGTTGCTAACCATTGGTGCATACTGGTTTCAAAACAAAAATTGGTCGGGCGCGCAGTTTGGGGCCATCTTTTCAACTATGGGCATAGCTTCTATTTTTATGCCAACCCTTACCGGTATTCTGTCAGACAGGTTCATCAACGCCGAAAAACTTTATGGAATAATGCACTTACTGGGGGCTGCAACACTGTGTGCGCTACCAATGGTAACCAACCCGGCAACTTTTTTTTGGGTGATGCTGTTAAATATGGCTTTTTATATGCCTACCCTATCATTATCTATCACCGTAGCTTACTCGGCCTTGAAAAGCCAAAAGATAGATGTGGTGAAAGCTTACCCGCCTATACGCACATGGGGCACGGTGGGCTTTATCGCTGCATTATGGGCCGTAAGTTTAACAGATAACGAAACCTCCGCCAATCAATTTTACATAGCGGCCGGAGTTGCCGCTACTTTGGGTATTTATTCGTTTACATTGCCGAAGTGCTTACCCATGTTAAAAAAGGCTGCAACCAGGTCGTTTGCAAACAGCTTTGGTTTAAATGCCTTCGCATTGTTCAAATCGTCAAGGTTTGCCATTTTCTTTGCGTTCTCGTTGTTATTGGGCGCTGCATTGCAGCTAACAAATGCTTACGGCGATACCTACCTGCATGATTTTAAAAATGTCGCGGCTTATAAAGATACTATTGCGGTTAAAGTGCCTGCAATCATCATGTCGATATCGCAGATATCCGAAACATTATTCATCCTGGCTATACCCTTCTTTCTGCGTAAATTTGGTATAAAGTACGTTATGCTGTTCAGCATGATAGCCTGGGTGCTTCGGTTCGGCCTTTTTGCGTTTGGCAACCCTGCCGATGGTTTATGGATGATCATCCTATCGTGCATTGTGTACGGTATGGCGTTCGATTTCTTTAACATCTCAGGTTCGTTGTTTGTAGAAACACAGGCTGCGCCCGAGATCCGTGGAAGTGCGCAAGGCTTGTTTATGATGATGGTTAACGGTTTTGGCGCCTTCTTCGGCAGCAATATAAGCGGCTGGCTTATTGATAAATATTTTATACTGGCTAATGGCCAAAAAGACTGGCATGGCATCTGGCTAAGCTTTGCGGGTTATGCTTTAGCTATTGCCATAATTTTTCCGTTTGTGTTTAAATATAAGCACAATGCGGCCCTTAAACATGCTATAGAAAAGGCCTGACGATGAAAAAGCACTACCGGCAGGGAAATGACTGCCTTAACTGCGGTACTGACTTACAAGGTAAATTTTGCCATAACTGCGGGCAAGAAAACCTGGAAATGAAAGAAAGTTTTGGGCATATGATAACCCATGCGGTGAGTGATTACTTTCATTTTGACGACCAATTTTTTCACACGCTTAATCCATTATTGTTTAAACCCGGCAAACTCACTAACGAATACCTGGCCGGCCGCAGGGCGCAATACCTGCATCCCGTTAAAATGTACATTTTTATAAGTCTGGTATTTTTTTTACTCTTCTTTCAGAACAAAAAGCATAACATTTTAACTGTAAGAGACAGTAAACAAAACGAGTCTGTACTTTCCGACAGTTTAAAAAAGGCGGTGAAAAAAGACATTAACAATGACAAGCACCTGACCCCGCAGCAAAAGGATGCTATTTCTGAAAAACTGACGACAAAAAACGACAGCTCAAATAATACTGCGGCAAAAAAAGTTAAAAAGAAATCAGACGGTGACGGCAATTTTACAGTATTTGGAAGCAACGCTAATGAAAAGACTTACGAGGAGTATCTGGCTAATCAAAGTAAGCTTGCACCAGGCGAACGAGATAACTTTATAGAGCGCTATTTTGTCAAAAAAGGCTATGACTGGAAAAACCAGGGAAAGAATGCGACTGAAATTTTTATCGAGGGGTTTAAACACAATATCCCTAAAATGATGTTCTTGCTGTTGCCGTTATTTGCTCTGATACTGAAAATAGCTTTTTGGAAAAATCGAAAGCTATATGTAGAACATTTGATCTATTCCATCCATCTTCATTGCTTTTTATTCCTGTTTCTTACTGTCGTATTGATCATTAGCATGATATTACCTGCCAGTTGGGATACCGTGATGGATTGGGTTGGAATTGCGGCTTATATCATAATACTTTGGTACGTGTACCGGTCTTTCAGAACCGTTTACAACCGTAGCAGATGGCGCACGGTAAGCAAACTGATAGGCGTTTCATTAATGTATTTGTTTGTGTTTTGCGTGTGCTCTTTGATCCTGGTAGGCATCACCGCTCTAACATCGATATAAACCGGCTACAATGAAAGGCTTGCGCAAAATACCTGCACAAGCCTTTTTGAAATTAATTTAAGTGATATTATAAAAACGCGTAGCCTAAGCTCAGGTTAAATAGGCTTACACGGGTTTTGTAATTAGTAGAGCCGTCAAAATAATTTTGCTTGGTTAAGCCAGCTTCATAACGCAGGTCTATAGATATCTTCCTGATATCAATACCTGCACCAGCTGTTATAGCAAAGTTAGAGCTTTTGTAATCAAACCTGGCGGCGCTGCCAACAGCGGATCCAAAGTTATTATCCTTGTTTATAGCGAACGACAATAGCGGCCCGGCATAAAACCTGCCGCCCAAACCAAATGCGCCAATTTTGCCGCCTAAAAGTAAAGGCACATCAATGCTGGTAAATTTTGCATTACGGGCGGGGCCGTTACTATTATTGATATCTACATTTTTGCTGGTTATATAAAGTTCGGGCTGAAAGTTAAAGCCTAACGCACCAAACCTTGCCCATAACCCACCGAGGTAGCCGGCGCGATTCTCGCTGCTGAATGTACTGCCCGAATTTGACAGGCTTGATAAGTTTACACCGCCTTTTATACCAACCTGCACTTTTGGTAATATTTGCGCGTTTGATATTGTTGTAACAGCTAAAGCTATCCCAAGGGTAAGTATTAATTTTTTCATGGTTTTGTTGATTTTATTAGTTAACAGGATAAATATACGTTTTGTTTGAAAATGAAATATCCGGCTACTGTTAAGCAGACCGGATATTTTAACCGTGATATATAGTTAGGTGTTATAATGATAGGCGCCCCTGGTAGTAATCTAATATTTTGTTGTAAATGTAACAGTCGTAACGGGCGTTGATCAGGTTCAGGTTGGCCCTGTCGAGGTAGTTTTTGGCCAATACATAATCAACAGAAGTTAATACACCCGCGTTAAAGCGTATCTCGGCAATCCTGAACGATTCGGCATAAGCTTTAACCTGTTCTTGCAGCGCCTTGTATCTTTCAAGGGCGTTACTCATATTCAAATAAGCCTGCTCAACGTCCTGACGCAACTTTATCTTGGTATTTTCCTCAACATACTTGTAGTTTTGTAAGTCAATTTTTGCCAACGTTACCTTATTGCGATTTTGAAAATAGTTTAAGATAGGTATCCGTACGCTTACACCAAACTGGTTATAAAAGTTGTTTTTGAACTGGTCGCCGTACGGGATGGCCACATCATTTATTTTGGCAGCGCTCGAATAATTAGTATTTAATCCTCCAAATAATGATATTGTTGGATACAAAGCCCCTTTGGCAGCGGCAACACCTTTTTCGGCGCTTTGGCGCCTTAATGTTGCTGCTTTTACGTAAGCCAACTGCGCTAAAGCTGTTTGGTAAATCTCGTCGGATGTGCCGTTTTGCCTTAATATTTCTGCCCCGGTTAACTTTTCAAATTTAATATCGGGTCGGTATGGTATGTTTAGTATCTGTAACAAGTTTAGTTTCGACGTTTGGAGCACAGCCTTGGCATTTACGTAAGTTACCTGGTTATCGGCGTATGTACCTTTCAGATCATAAAAGTCATTGGGTTGTTTATTCGCACCTTGCTTTTCTAAAATGTCCAATCTGTCAAGTTGTTTTTTGGAAACCTCTACCTGGTTTTGTACCTGGGCAAGCGCCTCGGTATTATTAAGCACTTGCAAATAAGCGGTTATGGTATTAATGGTTATCGCATCTTTTGCTTGCTGCAAGTCCATCTCTCCTGCCTTGTACGCAAGCGACGTTTGTTTTATCCTGTTTAAATTTTGTAATCCGCTAAACAAGGTTAAGTCGGCATTGGCGCTGTAACTCGCAAATTTTGTAGACGCATTAACATAAGTATAATCAACCTGGTTAAGGCTACGGCCATTACTAATACCATGATCAACCTGCGCGCTAATTGCCGGCAGCAGGTTTTCCTTAGCCTGGTTCTTATCAACTTTTGCAACTTGTAGCTGCAGTTCACTTTTCTTTACATCAAGGTTGTTTTTTACAGCGATATCAATGCATTGCTGCAGGGTTAGTACGCTATCAACCGCCTGGCTGTGTGCCAGTGCCGGCGCTATTGTAATTAAGCTAAAAAGTAAAAATTTAAAGTATCGCATTTTGTGTTATAGTTCAGAATTTTTTCGAAGATTCTACCCTTCCATCCAACAGGTTGATAATACGCGTGCCATATTCGGCGTTTTTTTCGGAGTGGGTTACCTGGATGATGGTAACGCCATCCTCTTTGTTCAGCTTACTGAATAGTTCCATAATTTCCTCACCCTGTTTAGAGTTAAGGTTACCTGTTGGCTCATCGGCTAATAATAATTTAGGTTTGGCAATAAGTGCGCGGGCTATACCTACAAGCTGCTGTTGCCCGCCCGATAGCTGCGCCGGGAAAAGGTCCTTTTTACCAACGATATTGAAACGATCCAACATATCGGCTACCATAGCTTTACGCTCCGATCCTTTTACATCCTGATATATCAAAGGGGTTTCGATATTCTCATAAACTGTAAGCTCATCTATCAGATGATAAGCTTGGAAAACAAACCCAATGTATTGTTTATACAGAGCCGAGCGTTGGCGCTCTTTAAGCTGGTGCACCGCCTGATCTACAAAGTAATGATAACCATCTGTTGGCTCGTCAAGCATCCCTATTATATTCAGCAAGGTTGACTTGCCAGAACCCGAAGGGCCCATAATGGATACAAACTCGCCTTCGTCAACATCCAGACTGATGTCGTTTATAACGAAGTTTTTGTTGCCGCCTACCTGGTAATACTTTGAAATATGCTGGAGTGATAACATTTTTTAATTATTGTGTTTAATGAATTATTGAGTTATTTATTGCAATTTCTTAAACTGATTTTGGTATTGACGTATCAATAACATACCAAAGTTATAAATACTTTATTTTCAGCTAATTATATTACAACTTAAAAACTAATACTGTACGCTTCTGTACAGCGTGCGTTCGGTTATGATACAGTTGCTTTTAAAGGTTAGTGGCAGGAGATTAGAGATTAGGTATCCCACATACAAATAGAGGTCAGGCTTTTCAGCCTAACCTCTAATCTCAAATCGTTGATCTCTAATTGATCTATTCGCTCCTCAAACTTTTCACCGGGTTTGATAATGCAGCTTTTACAGATTGATAGCTTACTGTTAAAAAAGCTATGAGCGCCGCCATGCCGCCCGCAAGCGCAAACACCCACCATTGTATGTTTACACGGAAGGCAAAATCTTGTAACCAGGTATGCATAGCGTACCAGGCCAATGGCGATGATATAACAATGGCTATAAGCACCAGTTTTATAAAATCGAAGGATATGAGGCCAACTATGCCGGCCACGCTGGCCCCTAAAACTTTGCGGATACCTATTTCTTTTACACGCTGGCGGGTCGAGAACACCGCCAGGCCAAATAAACCCAGGCAAGATATAAAAATGGTAACAATGGTAAAGGCTGTTAATATCGAACCTGTACGCTGATCGCTTTTGTATAACTCTTCAAACTCCTGGTCAAGAAAATGATATTCAAAGGGTTTATTAGGGTAAAAGTTTTTCCATTTGGTTTGTATGGCAGCAATGGTATTGGCCATATTTTTACCAGATGTTTTGATAAGCAGCTTACCAAACCACTCATACTCCGGAAATAGCGCTATAGGCGTTATTTCCTGGTGAAGCGATGTAAAATTAAAATCCTTCGCTACGGCTTTTATCTCGCCCATGCGCCCGTTCATCCCAATCTTTTTACCTACAGCCTCGGCAGGTTTCCAGCCCATGGCTTTTACCGCTGTTTCGTTTAAAATAAAGCTGTAATGGCGCTTTTCGTAATTTTTATCTAACACCTGCTGTTCGTCTCCAAGGTCAAGGTCGTTGCCAGCAATCAATTTTATACCTAAGGTTTTTACAAAATTTCTTTCGATGGGTATTGCGGTAACCGATAAACTAAAATCGGCGGGCTTACCGTCGGCGCTGTTAATAGAATACCCGCCGCGAACATTCACAGGCGAATCGTAACTGGCGGTAGAAGCCAAAATGCCGCTTTGCTGTTTCAGCTCATTCTTAAATGCCTCGATGTTATTAAACGATATTCCGCCTATATCAAGTACCATTACCTGGTCGCGGTTTATACCGGTGTTTAGATTTTGCATGTACCGTAACTGATTGCTTGCAATTAATGTACTGATGATAAAGAACACCGATACCACAAACTGAAACACTACCAACGACTTGCGCAGCATGTTGCCGCCCGATTGAGTAGACGAATTTCCTTTAAGGGTAACGATAGGTTTAAAAGCCGACAGATATAACGACGGATAGGTACCGGCCATAAAAGTAACTGCTACAAACAACACGACCAAAGCGCCAATTAGCCAGGAAGTATTCCATATGTCGATGCTTAATTGCTGGCCGGTAAATACGCTAAACGCAGGCAGGCAAACGATAAGGAGCAGCACACCCACGGCTAATGAAAAAAGCGTGATTATACCGGCTTCAATGATAAACTGGGTAAACAGCTGCCCACGCACAGCGCCCATAACCTTGCGTACCCCGATTTCGCGACCTCGTTCCGCGGAGCGGGCGGTTACCAGGTTAAGGAAGTTTACGCAGGCCAATAACAGCAACACTACTGCCACAACGCCTAAAATGTAAATGTATTTGATGTCTCCGGGTACCTCTAAGCTGTAAAGCGCTTTAGATTTTAAGTGTATACTGGTAAGCGGTTCTAAAGTGTAAGTAGTTGTAACGCCGGGCCTGTTTTGTTCCTTTAAGATATTCGCAATATATGCGTCCATCTTTTTTTCTAAAGCTTTGAGGTCGGTACCCGGCTTTAATAGTAGATATGAGTAATTGCTAGCCGCATTCCACTTCAAATTTTTTGTTCCCGGGTCAAGAGCCGAATTTGCCATCAGGTCGAACTTGATCTGCGAATAAGCAGGCACATCTTGTATAACACCGGTTACCATAAGGTTATTGTTGTCATCAACCTTAAGTATTTTACCCATAGGGTTTTCAGTGCCAAAATATTTTTTCGCTGTCGACTCGGTTATAATAACTGATGATGGGTCTGATAGTGCTTTAAACGCACTGCCTTGCAGAAATTTGAACGTAAAGATCTTAAAGAACGATTCATCCGCCAAAAGCATATTTTTCTCGGCAAAAAGCTTATCGCCGTACTTCACCGTTACGGGTCCCTGTCCTGATAAATTAAACACCCGCACCCCGTCCTCTATTTCAGAGAACTGCTGCTTGTAAACGGGTACAACCGCCGTTTGTGTAACAGCTAAGTATCGTGCCTCTTTATCATCCGGCGATTTATAGCTGTAAGCTACACGCGCTATCCTATCGGCATTAACGTTGAACCTATCGTACCTTAACTCGTTGATCAGATAGGTAGTTAATAACAGGAAACAACAGATACCCACTGCCAGCCCCGCCATGCTGATGAGCGATGTGGTTTTGTTTTGCAACAGGTTACGCCATGCGGTTTTTAAATAATTCTTTATCATGATATGGAAATTCTAAAACTCTAAATCTAAACTGATTAAACCGGTTAACTCAATATTCGTTATAAACTATTCGCTGCGTAAGCTTTTTACCGGGTTTGCCAGAGCAGCTTTTAGCGCTTGCGACCCTATTGTAATAAGACCGATTATGATAGCGATAGTTGCAGTATATGCAAATATCGTCCAGTCGATATCTTTACGGTAGGCAAATTCCTGAAGCCATTTGTTCATTATCCACCATGCAATTGGGGATGCGATAATAACGGAAACAATTATCAGCTTTAAAAAATCAACCGATAATAAAGAAACGATTGTTTTTACGCTTGCGCCTAATACCTTGCGCACGCCAATTTCTTTGGTACGCTGCTCGGCACTAAAGGCAGCCAAACCAAACAGCCCAAGGCACGATATCAGGATAGCCACAACAGTAAAATAGCCTACTATACCCGCCAATCTGGTATCGGCCTGATAATTTTTTTGAAAGTCGTCATCAAGAAAGGTATAATCAAACGGATCATTAGGATCATATTTTTTCCAGCTCGCTTCAATGGTTTTTAACATGTTGCTCATGTTACCTGGCTTGGCATGTATCACCATATAATTATAGCCGCCGGTATTCAGGAAAAAGCCATAAGGCGTTACAGGCAGGTGCAGGTCTTCGTAATGAAAATCTTTAACCACGCCCACAATAGTAAACGCGGTTGTGTTACCCTGAAAATTGTTCATCACCTTTTTATTAACCGCATCGTTAACATTTGTAAAGCCAAATTCTTTAGCGGCCTTTTCGTTTATAATGATGCTATTAGTAGTATCCGAACCAAATTCCGCCGAGAAAAGTCGCCCTGCAACCGGTTTGATATCCAGCGTTTGTAAAAAGTTATTATCTACATAATTTAAACGTGTGCGCCTTCCTTCGGCATTGGTTTTTCCCTCGGGGTATAAAAGGTTATCACTTGGATTAAAAACACCCGGGTAGTACGCCGATGCACCGATAGATGCTACCTGGGTGTTTTGCTGTAAGTCGGCCTTAAGGGCGGTGTATGCAGCTTTAGCGGCTGAAGTGCGTAAAGGCAACACTATTTGCTGGTCTTTTGCGAAGCCAAGGTCTGCACTGCGCATGTAACTCATTTGCCTTGCAATAACAACCGATGCCACAATAAGCACCACCGAAATAATAAACTGAAAAACAACCAGCCCTTTTCGCACAGCCACAACGGCAAGCGAGTTGGTTAGCTTGCCTTTTAACACCTTTACAGGGTTAAACGACGACAGGTAAAATGCAGGGTAACTTCCCGCAAGCACTCCTGTAATAAGCGCCATCAATAGAAATTCCAGAAACAGTATGCTGTCTTTACTAAAAGATAATGTAATTTGCTTATCAGCTAAATTGTTAAAGAAAGGCAGCAATGCTAAGGTAATAGCAATGGCAAATATAAACGCTATCAGGGTCATTAAAACTGATTCGCCCAGGAACTGACGGATCAGCGTAGATTTTTCGGCACCCAAAACCTTCCGTACCCCCACCTCTGATGATCGTTTCGATGAGCGGGCGGTAGAAAGGTTCATGAAGTTAATACAAGCGATGATAAGTGTGAACACGGCTATTGAAAACAGCACGTACAAATAGGTTTTGCTTGCAGGCGGGGTTACGTTACTTTCAACCTCGCTGCTCAGGTGTATATCATGCAAAGAGATTAATGATTGTACCTTTTGAAAGCCCATAGCCTTTAGATCTTTGCCCGCGTACTTATCAATAAAGGCTGGCAGTTTGGCCTCAAGGCTGGCAGCATCCGTGCCCGGCCTTAGCAACAGGTATGTATAAAACATATTGTTGCTGGCAAAATCATTCCCATTCCGTTTTATAAATCCTTCCATAGCACCACCATATATCGACAGGAAGAAATTGGCGTTTATGTGCGAGGGAACCTTACCCTCGTCGAACACACCGGTTATGGTATAATCCTGTTCGCCGTTAGTGTTGCTGTTAACATGGATAACTTTGCCAAGCGCAGGTTGATCAGCAAAAAGTTTCCGGGCAAGTGTTTTTGAGAGCACAATAGTACGCGGGTTGGCCAAGGCGTTAGCAGGGCTGCCCTCAATAAAGTTATAAGTGAATATTTTGAAAAACGACTGATCGGCAAGGAAACCATTTTGTTCGAGCAAAGATTTACGCTCGCCGCTTGCAGGGTTGTACTGCAAAATGGTTTTGTCGTCAATAAAAAGCTTTAGCAAGCGCGCAGATTCCAGCACTTCGGGGTACTCCTGCTTTAAGGCGCCAGCCATGGGCGCAGGTGTGTTTGGCATTTTCATGCGCTTGTTGCCATTTTGCACAAAAGCGGTTACCACCTGGTAAATATTGGGCCCATTTGTATGTTGGGTATCGTAACTGGTTTCGTATTTAAGATACAGTGCTATCAGCATACAACATGCCAGCCCTACCGATAAACCAAATATGTTGATGAACGAGAAGAACTTGTTCTTCATCATGTTACGCCACCCTATTTTAAAATAATTTTTGATCATGATTGATAAACTTAATTTCTAATCTTAAATTTTACGCCTTAATTTTTTGACAACAGTTAAATAAAGCAGGTTACATCTCGCCGCGTTAATGATCTCTTCTCTGATTAACCAATCCCTATCACTCGCTCCTCAAACTTTTCACCGGGTTGGCTATCGCCGCCCTAATTGCCTGAAAGCTTATTGTAGTAAGCGCTACTATCATGGCTAATACACCCGATAAGGCAAACACCCACCACTGTATATCAATGCGGTAAGCAAAATCCTGCAGCCATTTATGCATAAAGTACCAGGCTAAAGGGGTTGCTATCAAAAACGAGATAATAACCAGTCGCATAAAATCTTTAGAGAGCATGTTTACAATGCCCGGGGTGGTTGCCCCTAACACCTTACGTATGCCGATTTCGCGTGTACGCTGGTATGTACTATATGATGCAAGGCCCAATAACCCCAAACATGAGATTGCGATGGCCAGTATGGAAAAATTGAAAAACAATTTGCCAAAGCGTTGTTCAGCACGATATTGCCTGTCGAAGAATTCATCCAGGAAGTAGTAGCTGAAGGGCCTGTTAGGTATTGTTTCTTTCCATTTGCTCTCAATAGCTGCCAGGGTTGCCTGCAGATTCTTTGCTTCTACCTTTACCGATACCAGATCAAGATTGCGCAGCTCAACCCGCATGCTTAAAGGCTTTATTTTCTCCTGTAACGACCGGAAGTGGAAATCCTTCATTACCCCCACGATCTTACCGTCGCGGCCCCATTGTTTAAACCGGCGCCCAATGGCCTGCTGGGGCGATGTATAGCCAAATAGCTTTACAGCTTCTTCATTCAATATCATTGCCTGTGAGGTATCGGTGTTCATAAAATCCCTTGAGAACGGCCTGCCTGCTACCATTTTTATTTTAAACTGGTTCAGGTAATCAAAATCTACAAAGTAAAGGTCAAGATTGGCTATTTGCAGGTCGCCTTTATTATTCTCAATTTCTGAGTAAGCGCCCGCATTGCCACCACCCGGTACGCTTGATGAAAGCGCCACAGATTTAACCCCGGGTATTGATCTGATGGATTGCTGAAAAGCCTCTTTACCTCTGTCGCCGTTGCTGTCCATCACTATCATTTGGTCTTTTGAGAAACCCAGGTCGCGGTTACGCATAAAATCCATCTGGTTGTAAACGATGATGGTGCCGATTATTAAAGCTATTGATATCGTAAACTGCGCTACGACCAGGCTTTTTCTTAAAAAATTACCTTTAGTACCGGCAGAAAACCGGCCTTTTAAAACCAAAACGGGCTTAAAAGACGAGAGCACCGTGGCCGGGTATATACCTGCCAGCAGGCCAATACCAACAGATACGCCAAAAAGGATAAACAGGTAATACCAGTTTGAAAACACACCGGCGCTTATGGTTTTGCCCGACAACTGGTTAAACAGCGGTAACAATACCACGGATAATATAACAGTAATAACAAAGGCTATAAGGCACAACACTACCGATTCGCCTATAAATTGCCTTGAGAGTTCGCCTTTAGCTGCCCCTATTACCTTGCGAATACCTACTTCTTTGGCCCTTTCTACCGAACGTGCCGTGGTTAAATTAATAAAGTTGATACAAGCAATCAACAATATAAAAACAGCTACAATACTAAATATGTAAACGTTGCTGATGCTGCCTACATCCTGCCCGCCTCTTTTAGAGTGCAGGTAAACCTCTGTTAAAGGCTCGAGCGATAAGGTGGCAAACATTTGCTGTTTGCGGCTTTGCTCGCCATTACGTTTCTCTACAAACGCCGGAAATTTAGATTGCAGCACTTGGGCATTTACACCGGGCTTTAATAGTAAATATGTTGTGGCGCCATAATTGCCCCATTGCTCTTCTATACCTTTGTTAAACCGCTGGGTAAGGGTCGACATTGATATTAGCATATCGGCCTTTATCTGCGAATTTTCCGGAATATCCTTCATTACGCCTGTCACCAGGGCCGGAATGGCATCCCCGGTTAATAATACCGTTTGGCCAACAGGGTCAGATGTGCCGAAATACTTTTTAGCCGCGGTTTCGGTAAATACTATACTTGCCTGCGCAGACAATGCGGTTTGCGGGTTCCCCTTAATGAGCTTGAAATCAAACATCTTAAAAAAGCCCGAGTCAGCAAATAACGTCTTCTCTTCCTGGAATTTTACATTGCCTTTTCTTACCAGGAAACTACCTCCGCTAACCCTCACAAATGACTCTACTTCAGGGAAATCCGTTTTGATATTGGGAGCAAACGCCCACGAGGTAACATCGGTAACGATGGTTTCGGAAGGTGTTTTAATATCGGTAACCAGGCGGTAAATACGGTCGGCTTTGGTATGGAACCGGTCGTAACTGAGTTCAAAAGCCACATACATGAATATAAAAAAACATGCAGTTATCCCTATGGATAAGCCCGTAATATTTATAAACGAAAATACGCGGTGCCTCCAAAGGTTTCTCAGCGCGATCTTAAAGTGGTTTTTTAACATAAAAATTCTTGAAAAAATTGAACTTATTTACTGGTTTTTTATTCGCTTCGTAAGCTTTTTACGGGGTTTGCAATCGCAGCTTTGATGGATTGAAAACTAATGGTTACCAAAGCGATGAATACCGATACCAACGCAACAAATACAAACGTTCCCCAGGTTACATTAATACGATAGGCAAAATCCTGCAACCAGCGGTTCATTACGTACCATGCCAGCGGCCAGGCTATCAGGTTTGATATTAGCACGAGTTTTATAAAATGACCCGACAGCAACATCACAATGTTTTGTACCGATGCCCCTAAAACTTTGCGTACGCCTATCTCTTTAATCCGTTTTTCGGCAGAGAATGATGCAAGCCCGAACAAGCCAAGGCACGATATCAGGATGGCCAGACCGGCAAGTATGCCCACTATTTTGCTCACCTGGTCGTCTGCACGGTAAACCTCTGCAAAGTGGTCGTCTAAAAATTGGTATTCAAACGGATAACCGGGTATCAGGCTCTCCCAGGTAGATTTTATATAAGCTACAGCTTCTTTTGATTTCCCCGGCTTTATTTTTACCGAAACCGTGCTGAAGCCCCATTCATCCTGGTTTACAATAAACAGGTTTTCAACCTTATAGTGCATCGAGTTAAAGTTGAAATTTTTGGCTATACCGGTTATAACCCCAAGCGAATCGTAGCCGAAACGCTGGCCTATCAACGATTCTTCTTTAGCCTTTGGATGATCTTTCAAAAGCTCTTTGGCCATCGCTTCGTTTATAATATACTCGCGGCCGTTTGCTGACTTTTCGGGAGAGAAATTCTTCCCTAACGCCATTTTAATATTGTACACTTTCAGGTAATCATCATCAACTACAAGCTGTGTAGCAGCCATTTCCCGCGCAGGCGAATTGTTATACTTAAAAGTAACGCCCGATTGGTCTAAGTGGCTGCCCAACTGATCCTGAGATGCGGTGACGCCCGTAACCAGGGTATTGCTTAACAGCGCCTGTTTAAACACCTGGTACTTTTGCCCCGAGATCCTGTCGAGCGGGATAGTAACCACCTGCTCGCGGGTAAAACCAGGATCTTTTTGCTGCATAAATCTTAACTGTTTTACCACAAAAGCCGTAGCGATCATCAAAAACACGGCGCTTGTAAACTGGCCGATAACCAGCACATTGCGCAGCGTGCCCTTATTTTTGCCGGTATTTACCGATCCCTTTAAAACCTTTACAGGTTGAAAAGACGAAAGGAACAATGCCGGGTAAATGCCCGAGATAATGCCAACCATTATAGTGCTCAGCAAAATTACCAGCAGGAACGAAGGTTTGCTGAATACCGGCAGCGTTATATCCCGCAGGCTCAGGTGGTTTACATACGGCAGAGCCAGTTCTACCAAAATAATCGCAAGCACCAATGCCAGTAACGAGAGTAATATGGTTTCGCTTAAAAATTGCAGCGCCAGCTGCAACCGGTGGGCGCCTATTGATTTACGGATACCTACTTCTTTAGCCCTATCTGCCGAACGGGCGGTAGATAGGTTCATGAAGTTGATACATGCTATAATGAGCACAATGAAGGCTATAATGGCAAATAGGTTGGTTGATTTTTGATCGAATTTTTGAAAGTTCAGGTAATCCAGTCCTATATCCGCAGCTTTAGAATGTACATCTTTCAACGGCAGGTAAAACAACTCGTAATATTTCCAGCCCTCGCCGTCCATGTGTTTTTTTAAGAAGGCAGGCATTTTTGCTTCAAAGGCCCTCAGATCAGTGCCGGGTGTAACTTTAAGATAGGTGTTTAGCCAGTTGCCGCCCCATCTATCCATCCATTTTTGTTGAATGCCTGGCAACGAATACAAAGCATCAAACTGCAACTGCGAGTTTTTGGGGCAGTTTTCCATAACGGCAGTTACCGTAAATTTTACTGTATCGCCACCGTAGTGGTTTATAACTTTACCTATCGGGTCTTCCTTTCCGAATAACTTTTCGGCGGTTTCCTGTGTAAGGGCTATACTGTTGGGTTTTTCAATAGCATCTTTTGCGTTACCCTTTATAACCTTAAAATTGAAGATATCCAGAAAGGCCGAGTCGACCGCAAAAACCTGTGGCAAAAACACCCTTGTTTCGCCATTGGTCATCTGGTACTTGCGGTCCCATTTTACGCGCGTGTAGCTCTTTACTTCAGGGAATTCTGCCTTAAGCGCGGGTGCCATCGGGAACATAGATAAGCCTACCTTTTGCGATGCCGCCATCCCCGGAAACTTCTGCACCTCGTTTAACCTGACGATGTTATCGCCGTGAAAGTTGTCGAAACTTCTCTCGTACGATACAAACAACAGGATAACTATGCACGCGGCCATTCCAATGGCAAGGCCAACAATGTTAATAGTTGATGAAACCTTGTTTTTCCAAAGGTTGCGCCAGGCGATCTTGAAATAATTTTTTATCATGATGGTTTAAATTCTAAACGCTAAATGCTAAATGCTAAATGCTAAATGCTAAATGCTAAACACTAAATTCTAAACTCTATTGGTAAATGCTAAATGCTAAACCCTAAATTCTAAACTCTAAATGCTAACAGTTCACCTCTCTCTACTCACCATTCACCAACTCATTCGCTTTTTAAACTTTTTACAGGGTTCACAAGCGCTGCCTTTATAGCCTTGTACCCCACTGTTACCCATGCTATAACTATAGATAAGGCGATAGACATAGCAAATATCCCTACCCCCGGATGTATTCGATACGTAAAGCCTTGCAGCCATTGCTGCATAAAATACCATGCAACGGGCGCCGAAATAACGAATGATATTAAAATGAGTATGGTAAACTCCTTGGAGAACAGGTATACGATATTTGCTACCGATGCACCCAACGTTTTACGGATGCCTACCTCTTTTGTGCGTTGTACCGCCATAAACGATACCATGCCATACAAGCCCAGGCAGGATATAAAAATGGCTATCCCCGCAAAAATCTTGTAGAGCTGTGACAGCTGACTTTCCTTTCTGTAAAAATTCTCTATTTTCTGATCCAGAAATTTGTGTTCGTAGATATTTTCGGGGAATGTTTTTGTCCACAGCTTTTCTATGATGGCGAGTGTGGGCTGCATATTTATTGGCGAAAGCTTAATGTTTGCTATGCCGTACTGGCCTGTCCAGGCCCCCATAACTACCGGTGGTATCTGTTCGCGTAATGATGTTACGTTGAAATCTTTTACAACGCCAACAATTTTTTGGGTTAGATTTTTATCTCCCCAAATGTTTATGGTTTTGCCAATAGCATCTTTAGGGTTGGTTACGCCAAGGTTCTTTAGAAGAGTCTCGTTAACTACATAGGCGTTTACCGTATCGCTTTGGCTGTATGGGCCGCCGGCAACAAACTTCAGGTTGTAAAGCTTAAAATAATCGGCATCGGCCCATTTTAAATTTACCCTAAATTCGGTTTCTGTGGCGGCATTGTCGTAAGTGATAGGCGTGCCCCAATTGGTGTTATCAGACGGGCTGGTAAAGCTATAGCTAAAGCTTTTAACATTTGGCTGTTGCAGTATCTCGTTCCGCAAGGCGGCCATTCTCAGGCGGCTAACGCTGTCGCCGGGCAGGCTTACTGTTACTACTGCGTCTTTATCGAAGCCCAACGGCGAGTTTTTAAAATGGTTTAACTGGCTAATGACGACTAAAGTAGCTATTACAAGCACCTGTGCTATGCCAAACTGCACTACCACAAGCGCGCGCCTAAGAGTAATGCCATTGCTCCTAACCCCGGTTATTTTATTTTTTAAGGCGGTTATGGGGTTAAAGCCCGATAGTACCATTGACGGGTACACGCCTGATAATAAAGTAACCACTATGAGTACCGCTCCTAAAAATGCAATTATAACCCCATCATTAATAAAGCCGGCGGCCAATTTGATCTCCAGCAGGCGGTTTAAAGCAGGCAAAGCAGCTTCGCTCAACGCTATGGCAAGCAAAACAGAAAACAAGGTGATAATGAAAGTTTCGCTTAAAAATTGTAATATGAGCTGTCTACGCTTGCTTCCTAACACTTTCCTTATACCTACTTCTTTCGAACGGTTAACGGCCTGGGCTGTGGCCAGGTTAATAAAGTTAACGCAGGCTATCACCAGTAAAAACACCCCGATAAGGCTTAATGTCCTGATCATATCCTTGCTAAATACCTGGCCGTTGAATAGCCCTGTACGGGTATCAAAATGCATCTCGGTTAAAGGCTGTAATAAAAACGCTTCGCGTTTTGCTTCGTCAGGGCGGTGTTTTTTTATAAACGGCACCAGTTGTTTGTTAAACTGCGCTTCGCTAACGTTAGCGGGCAGTACAACAAAACAATTGTGCGATCCAAAATTACTACCCCAATCCTCCAGGTTATTCTTATAGTCGGTTTGTTTTATGGTTGCGTACGATATAGCTATATTAACAGGCAAATCGGTATTTACTGGCAGGTCCCGCAGTATCCCAGTAACTTTAAGGTCTGTCTTATTTTCATAAGTGATGGTTTTACCCATTGCGTTTTCCCAATTACCAAAAAATTTCCTGGCCATGCGTTGGGTAAGCACAACAGTGTTGGGCTCGGTTAACGCTGTTTTTTTGTTTCCGGTAACCCAGGTAAAATCAAACACGTTAAAAAATTCGGCGTCGGTAATATAAAGATCGTCCTCTTTAAACCTTTTTATTTGCCCGGCGGCATCTTTAACACTTAGTTGCTTGCCGTCATCATTAATAACCGATGTTACCAGTGGCAATTGTGGAAAATCGATCCGCAGGTCCTTTTCTATGGGGAAAGGCAAACCAGACCTAAACTTAACACCTTCGGACGATGTGCGCTTATTCAACACCCGGTAAATACGATCCTTTTTAGTGTGATAGGTATCAAAGCCGGTTTCAAAATGTATCACTAAAAATATAAGCAAACAGGCAGCTATGCCAATGGCCAGGCCTGTAATGTTTATAATAGTATAGCTTTTGTTACGAAGCAAACTGCGCCAGGCGGTCTTAAAATAATTTTTGATCATAATTGTGAAAATTCGAAATCCTATACGCTAAACCCTAAATTCTAAACGCTAAATCATAAACCCTAATTCAGGCTATCACTTCTGCTGTTCACTACTCACCGTTCACCCCTCACAACTCACCATTATTCGCTTCGCAGGCTTTTAACCGGGTTTACCATAGCTGCCCTTAATGCTTTGTAACCAACCGTTAACCATGCTATAGCTATTGACGAAACAATAGCCAGCACAAATACACCGACGGTAAGCGGTATGCGGTATGCAAAGTTTTGTAACCAGCCCGACATGATATACCACGCCAATGGCATAGCTATTAAGAATGCTACAGAAATTAGTATCATAAATTCTTTGGAGAACAGGAACACAATATTGAATACCGAAGCCCCCAATACTTTGCGTACACCTACTTCTTTGGTGCGTTGCACTGCCATAAAGGATACCAGCCCATATAAGCCGAGGCATGAAATAAATATGGCTATAGCCGCAAATATTTTGTAAACCAAAGCCAGTTGGTTTTCCTGCCTGTAAAACTGCGCTATGTTTTCATCCAGGAAATAACCGTTATAGGCATATTCCGGGTAGGTTTTTTCCCAAAGCTGCTGTATGT